>JBEKAQ010000001.1:0-190180 GCA_050015835.1 Bryobacteraceae bacterium
TAGCGGCGGTAGATGCTGCCGCCGTCGGTGTGGTGGCGGCCGGGGTTGGGGCCGGCGAGAACAGGGAGACGAGAAACGCGAAAAGAGTAAGCATGGGAGTCAATGTTCCTTTTTCTTGAGATAACCAGTCGTTGACTGGCTTCACCCTGAAATGCGCGAATCGTCGAAAAAGGAGGTCAAGGTTCCGTATCAGCGGGTTAACGATTCGCGGCGCCTTCGCTTATTCAGTTGATGTCCGCCGCCAGCAGAGCTAATGTCCTGTTAGCTTCCGATATTGCCAAATATCTGGAACTAAAGGAGATAACAGATGAACGAACTGGAGGCAGCTGACCGGGCCTCCGAATGGCGGAGATTGAAGTCGCTGGTGCTCGACAGCGTTTCCTCCCCGATCACACGGCGCGTGTACAACCTCGGGCTGGATGAATTTAGCGCCTGGTACGGGCAGGAGCCGCGGCCCGCGGGCTTCACGAAGGCGACCGTGACCGCCTGGCGGGTGGCGCTCGAAGCCCGCGGGCTCGGGCCGATTTCGATCAACGTCCGTATCACGGCGGTTCGCAAGCTGGCGGTCGAGGCGGCCGATAACGGGCTGCTGGCGCCGGAACTGGCGTCGGGGATAGCCCGGATCAAGGGCGTCAGGTCGCACGGGGTCCGCGTCGGCAACTGGCTGTCGCTCCGCCAGGCGCAGGCGCTCCTGAACGCCCCGGACGTATCCACGAAGAAGGGACTGCCTGACCGGGCCATGTTTGCCACGCTGCTCGGGTGCGGATTGCGCCGGTCCGAAGTGGCGGCGCTGACGATGAAGCACGTTCAGCCACGGGACAGCCGCTGGTGCATTATCGACTTGATCGGCAAACACGGGCGCGTGCGGACGATCCCGATGCCGGCGTGGGTGAAGAACGCGATAGACGCGTGGACGGTGGTGGCGGGCGTGACCGAGGGCCATCTGTTCCGGCCTGGTCAATCGCGGAGATCAGGTCTCCGGCGACCGGATGAGTGAGAAAGTCGTTTGGCAGATGCTGAAAACGTACGTTGCCGGGGCTGGCCTGCCGAAGATCGCGCCCCACGACCTTCGTCGGACAACGGCGAAGCTGTGCCGGGCGGCGGGCGGCGAACTGGAGCAGATCCAGTTGCTGCTCGGGCCCACCGAGACTCCCCATATTCAGACGCTCCTGCACCCTGGGCTCCACTTCAATGGTTCGGGCGTCGTAGAAGCGGAAAACTGCTGGCGCGCATCAAAGCCGGCAGGGACCGTACGGGCAGTGCGTCTATCCTCAGCCCGGCAGAGGATCGCTGCGCCCCACGGGGGTTTTCCGTTAGGGCGCCCAGCAGTCGCGACTTCTACTCACTTCCATTTCCTGGTACAACTGGTCGACCAGGATCGCGATAAAGAGCTCGCTGCGCCAAGCGTACTGAGTCTACGACGAGGCAGCTAAGCGAGGCGGCGCACCCGCGGCCACGCTCGACGCGGTCCAGCGCGTCGTAGGCATATACCGTGATCCCGCGCGAATCAGTCATGCTGGCGCGATTGATCCGCCAACGTCTGTGCCACCGCCTCCACCCGGAGCCAAGGTGGTTCCCCCCGGACCGGAGATTTGCGCCGGGCCCAGAGCAATGGCGGCAGAACGGGCGGCTCGGTCGGCGGCAGCGGTGCTTTTGGCATCTTAAATTTCCGTCAGCGTCGTACGTGTAACTGACGCTCGACCCGTGCGCTAACGAGGAAGACGTACGGCGGTGTACGCCTATTTCCCCTCTTTTTGCTAAAGAAAAATGCAGATTTGTAGTACTGGCGCCTTCGGGATTCCTTCGAGAATGCCGGCCTTGCTATCGGCAACCGGTCCCGAATTCGCTGTACGATCTGCCGGGAAGGACTGTGCACATTCATCGCGCAGTCCTCCCCCGCCGGCGGATCAATTCGAATCGGCAGGGAGCGCGAAGGCGACGTAACTGCCGCCAGGCCTGGGCGGACCCGCGTTGCGGTGCGTCGGCGACGGTCGTCCATTGCTCGTGGCGACGACGATGTATTCGCGCCCGTCGGTCTGGTAGATGGCGGGCGTCGCATCTCCGGCGTACGGCAGCGTGGTTTCCCAGACGAGCTTGCCGGTGGCTTTGTCGAACGCCCGGAACTTGTTGTCGTAGAGCGTGGCCGCGATGAACACCAGACCGCCCGCCGTCACCACCGGCCCGCCGTAGTTCTCGCTGCCTGTGTCCTTAATGCCTTTGGCCGCCAGCTCGGGGTACTCACCGAGAGGAATCTTCCAGGCATACTCCCCGGTGTTCATGTTGATGGCGCTCAGCGTGCCCCAGGGAGGGGCGACCGCCGGATACCCGTCGATATCGAGGAACTTGTTGAATCCCGTGAACCGGTACTGTGTGTCCCAGGGCACCGGCTTGGCGTCCGCCGGGATGGGAACCGTCGCTTCCACCCCATCTCTGACGTAGGAAACGATGGCGGCGATGCGATCGGCAGGCAACGCGGGGAACCCGGGCATACGCCCCAGACCATTGAGAATGGTCGACCGCAACTGGGCGGCGTTCAGGCGCTTGCCGATATCCACGAGCGAGGGAACTGCCGGCGGGGAGCCTGCACGGTTGTCGCCGTGGCACCCGGCGCAGTTCGTGCCATAGATATCCTTTCCGCTGACGACCTGGCCTGGTTTCGGAGTCTCGGCCAGACCATAGGTCCAGGCCATTTCATTGGCATTGACATACAACAGGCCGGTGTCCGGATCGAACGCCGCGCCACCCCATTCGGCGCCGCCGTCGAAGCCAGGGAACAGAACGGTATCGACGCCGACGCTGGGCGGCACGAATTGCCCGGCGCTGACCATCTTATTGAACCGCGCCAGCGCCGCCGCGTGCGCCTCCGGCGTCCGCTCGGTCAGCATGTCGGCGGTCAGCAGTTGCCGGGCGAACGGCGCGGGCTTAGTCGGAAACGGCTGCGTCTCCGACAGCTTTTCGCCGGGAATCGCGCTGGCCGGATATTTCTTGTATTCGATGGGAAACAGCGGTGTGCCGCTGGTCCGGTCGAAAAGCCAGACGTATCCCGACTTGGTGGCGATCTCCACGGCGTCAACATCCTTGCCGTCGCGCTTGACGGTGATCAGGGTGGGAGGCGACACGACATCGCGGTCCCACACGTCGTGTTTTACGGTTTGAAAGTGCCAGATGCGCTTGCCTGTGTTGGCGTCGAGCGCGAGGAGCGAGTTGGCGAAGAGATTGTCGCCCAGGCGATCCCGGCCGATGTTGTTATTGACGGTGTTCGAGGTCGGCACGTAGACGATGCCGCGCTTCTCGTCGAGAGTCATGCCCATCCAGTTCACACCGCCGGCCATATAAGTCCAGGCGTCCTTCGGCCATGTGTCGTACCCGTACTCTCCCGGGTGCGGAATGGTGTTGAACTGCCACCGCAGTTTGCCGGTCCGCGCATCGTAGGCGCGCACGGGCGCGGGCGAAGCAGGCAGCACCTGGCTGGTGCGGCCGGCGAAAATTACGAGGTCCTTGTAGATGACGGGGGCGCACGCCAGCGCACCGGTCGTGCCCTGGGGACCGTCGCGGAGGTCGGCGCGGAAATCGATGCGGCCGCTGCCGCCCCACCGGGGATCGGGCTTGCCGGTTTTCGCATCGAGCGAGTACACAAACTCGCGGATGCCCGCGAAGATCCGCTCATCGGGTCCGCTGCGCCAGTAAGACAATCCGCGATTGTTGCCGCGCCCCGGTCCACCGGAACCGAACAGCCAGATCTGCTTGCCGGTGGCGGCGTCGACCGCGAAAACCTTCTGCGCGGGGGTGTAGCCGTAGAGAACTCCGTTTACTTCGATCGGGTTGGTTTCGAGCGTGCCCGGCGCATCGCTGGCATCGTAAGTCCAGGCGACCTTGAGCCGATTGACGTTGCTGGCATTGATTTGCTTCAGCGCCGAATAGTGCGGTCCCCCGGGGCCGCCGTTAACTACCGGCCAGTCTACGTTCGGTGCGGACTGTGAATGGATGAGGGATAACATCACGAAGAGGCATCCCGCAGGAACGGCAACCAGCTTCCACTGTTTCATAAATATCCGCAATATCCTCAGTCCTTGTGCAAGCAGGGAGACGGCTTTCGGCTCAACGCGCGAAGGGCAGCGCGCCGCTCCCGTTGCGACACCGATGTTACTACAAAATCCGGTGGGGCGCGCGCAGGCATGCAGGCTTCCCGCAGGGAGTGAGGGACGCTGCCCGCCGGGATGGACAATGCGGAGATGAAGAGACGCCCGGAGTGGGTTGATTACGGCGGCAACGAGGGCGGCTCGAAACGCTGAACGCCAAACTTCATCAATGGAAGCCGGCAACGGCCGACCAGGTTCGTGATCTGGATATTCTGGATGCACCCGTGTCCCGGTGAGATCTGGCAGGCGGATCTCGGCTTGGCGGCAAAGAATTTATACGTCGGGTCGTTGGACTGGGACAAGCTGCACGAGGCTAAGATACGCCAGTCCGGGCCAGCGGCCAGGATGACGAGGCTGGCCTCCCGATGTCGAGCAACCACTCCTTCGTTCGTGTCTCGGAGAGGCCCATGGTGGCGCGCTTGCAGTTGTGGAAAATGTGGGCTGCCTCGTGAACGATTGCGCGTTCTCCACAAGCAACTCCGCTCCGTGATTTGCCAGGTGTGGGTTCGCGAGCGTCCACGCCGAGCTGTCGAAGCTGCACCCAGGCAGGAGACGCTCAATGTTCGCGCTCGTGAGGAAGACGACAGACGGCTCAAGCGTTGCAAGTACGGCATGTTGCTCGGTTCGTGGGAACAAGCCCCGCACCATGAGCGTGACTTTGGCGCGCGTAAGAGCAGTGGTGGTGGCTTCGGGCAGCGGATGGTGGCGCAGTCCGTCAGCCAGCCGTCCGACCGTGCGGATGAGCGCCCCGCGAAGCTCCTCGTGGGCGCGGTTTGCGCGCTCCATGAAACTGCCGGGCCAAAGCGAGTAAAGTGGATCGCACTCGCCGGTGAGGAGATACCGTTCGACCTCGTGCGCGATGGTTGTCGGGGGTTCTGTCACTTCAGCAGACTGGCGCCACACGCCACCGTTGCCCGGTCCGCTTACTCGTAATGGGTCCACATGCGAAGCACCTTGACGGTACGCTCGTCCTTGATGAGCTGATAGACGAGGCGGTGCTGAATATTAATGCGGCGAGAGTATGCGCCGCGCAGATCCCCGAGGAGTTTCTCAAACGGCGGCGGCCTCCGAAAGGGATCATCGGCGAGAACGCGGAGAAGTTGCTCCGCCCTGGGCCGGAGACCGGCCGAAGCGAGACGACGGGCGTCCCTCTGAGCTCGTTTTGTGAAGACGAGCTGCCAGGGTGTCACCAGCCCGGTTCTTTCTCACATTGTTCAATCGGCGTGGCAAACCCTTCAGCGATGGATTCACGCATGCCGGGCACCGAGAGAAGATACAGGGTTTCCTGAATCGCGTTCCAGTCTTCTTCTCCGATAAGGACCGCATTAGAACGGGGACCGGTAATCAGCACAGGTTCGTGATCGCTCGCCGTTTCGTCAAGCAAACGATATAGCTTCTCGCGGGCTTCGCTGGCATTCATGCTGGTCATACCATCAGCGTACGCGTTCCCGTACGTCAGGGCAAGTCCGCAGCCCTTTTGATGCGGGCCAGGCAAAAAAATTTGGGTCAAAGATTGACACGGAAGAGGCCGGAAGTTCGAGTCTTCTCGAATCCCATATTTAAAACAAGTGAATTCAGAGGCTTGCGGAAATCGTCCGGAGGTGCATGTCTCCGATGAATGTGGCTGCGATGCTGTTATCTAAATACAGGCGTGACACCGGCGCCGCCAGGCTGTAAATTAAACGCAACTGAAAAAAACAGTTATTTACACATAGCTTATGCCCACGCAAGCACACCGGAAAAAGTCCTGGATCGTTGTGCTGGCGCCGGACGAGCCCGTGGAATACTTCGGGCTCCTGTGGGATGGCGTCAAGAGCGCAGCGGCGGAGATATCGTCGCTCGGAGCTCGTGTCGAGTCGGTCGTCACACCGTGTTACGACGTGGTTCGCCAGAAGGAAATTCTGGCCGATTTGCTCTCCAGCGCGCCCGATGCCATCGCAATGGTTCCGGCGCACGCGAGCGCACTGGATAATCTGATCGATCGGCACACGGCGCAGCGCACACGTGTGATTACGTTCAACGCGGACGCGCCGCTGAGCCGAAGAGCGTCCTATGTGGGGCCGGATGCCATAAAATCCGGCGCACTCGCCGCGGAGGTGCTCACGAAGCTGATGGGCGACGGAGCGGGTGTGGTTTCATTCCCCGGGCCGCTTGAAACCGGTAATCTGGCGGCCCGCTACGGCGGCTTCCTTACCGAGCTCACACGGTGGCGCCCCGACGCCCGTATCCTTGCCTGCTATGAGGGGACCGAAAACCTTCGCGAAACGGCAATCGCGTTGTTGCGGGAGAATCCCGGGGTCGGCGGTATCTACGTCGGCAACGCGCGCGCCTATCAGATCGGCGCGGCGCTGGAGAGCGCAGGGATGCACGTTCCCTGCGTCGGTTTCGACAATACGGAGGCCGTGAGGAGGTTTCTGCGGAACAGGCTGGTCTCAGCGGTTATCGACCAGAACGTTTACCAGCAGGGTTATCTCGCGGTACAGCGGGCGTGGGAAGCGGTCTCCTCCCGCGTGCGCGTCGCGCGGGCAACTATCATTCCAGGCACCGTGGTCTTTGCGACGAATGCGCACGACTCGGCCAATACCGACACCCTGAACGAAGCTTTCGAACAGCTGGTGAGGAAGCGGACGGCCCGCCTGCGCGCCTCCCGGAGGATGCTCGAAGAGGCCAACCGGCAACTGCTTGAACTCGCCGAGACGGATTCACTGACGGGCCTGCTGAATCGTCGCAAGATCGAGCAACTCTTCAATCAGTTGCTTGCTCAGTGCTCACCGGCATCGCCTTTCTCGCTGCTCATGGTGGACGTGAATCAATTCAAGAACGTGAACGACACGCACGGACACCCTGCCGGCGACGAAGCGCTAAAAGCGGTTGCTCGCGTATTGACCGCGCAGGCGCCGGCCGCCGCTGCCTGTGGCCGGGTCGGCGGGGACGAATTCTGCGTGCTCCTGCCCGGCACGGACGACCTCACCGCCGCCAATCTCCGCGAGCGGCTTCATCACGCCATCTCGGAGGTAACGGTTTTCTCCCACTCTGGAAATTTCCGTATGCGAGTGAGCATCGGGTGCGCTACCGCTCCGCAGAAGGGCACCACCCCGCACGACCTCCTTCTGGCGGCCGATCAGGATTTGTACGCCGAAAAGCACCGCGACGCCGCCCACCAGCCGGGTACCGCGAAACCGATCTCCAGGCTGATGTAGGGGATCGGCACTCAGACTGATGTGCCATCGTCGGATGTCGATCCGATTGCGGAATTCGACGCCAGGCGCGAATTCTCGCTGCTGGACCGGATCTACCGCTCGGGCAACCGGCGTCCCTAGCGCGACAAAAGAGCTTTTCGTTACCGCTTGCTGACGCGCGCGGCTCGGTAAATGCTTCGGAATCGGCACGCGTCTTTCTGAGCCGCGACTGTAAAGGAGCGGTAAGAAGCCTTTTTCAGCACCCTGTTGTCAGAGATCCGACCGAGTCGCTCCGCGACATCGTCGACGCAGTCGAGCGCAAACTAACGGCCCATCAGCGAACCGGCGATTCGCCTGGGCAAGACCGTGCGCCGACGTCGCGAAGGGGGGCGAACACTCGCCCCCTCCGATCCACAACTCTTACGCCGCGGGGGTGATATGCAGCGTCTTGCCGGCCGTTACGTACACATTCTCCGAGAACGTGGTTTCGCCGGCATTGCGGATTTCAATGTTGTAATTACCCTGGCGCAGGTGCATCGTCTTGTTGTCCTTGACGATACCCGCATAGGATCCATCGATGAAGACCTCGGCGTATTTGTCCTTGCTGTCGATCTTCACGGTTCCCGCGTTGTAATACGGCCCATACGGACCGTAGTAACCCGGGCCCCAGTACGCCGGACCGTAAAAGCCGTAGCCGAGCACCGGAGGTCCTACAAACACCCGAACCGCGGCCGAAGCGCCGAACGGGGCCAACGCCAGCAGAGCGCCGGCGACTAACAGCGTCATTTTCCTGAACATGGTCTCTTCTAAACCTCCACCACCATGAAATGCACCTTCCGTGCCACATGTAAGTGTTTTATTTTCAATCGGCGCACAGGCTATCCGCCGGGCAGGGCACCACCACTCCGGCCGAATCCAACCACTTCTCTAACGATGAAAGCGCAGATGCCGCTTCATCCAATGGCCCACGTCGGGGCCGAATTCCGGCATCAGATTGGTCAATCCCGCGCCGGCGATGTGCGTTCCCCAATTCACAGCCGCGACGGATGCCGTTCTGCTCACCGGGGGATAATACGCATTCGAGAGTCCCGCGCTCATCGCGTATCCCACCACGTTGGCCCAATCGAACGTCGTCGCACCGGAATCGGTTCGCGCGATCACCGCCCGGCTGATGGCATAGCCGATGCGACCCCATTTTCCGTGCGACGGACCCCTGGGAACATAGCGCGTGTCTTCGTGAAACGCCGACGCGAGCATGAAATCGGCCAAAAAATTCTGGCTGGTGTCGTCTCCCACGGTGGCGCCGATGCGTTCCGGAAAAGCGTCTCTGAGCCAGAAACGCTTTCCATAGAGCGGAGCGGAGTGCGTCCATTGCGAAAGGGTCGCATCCGGCACGGCCTCGACCAGCAGGAAAGGGGTTGCGGTTTCGGCCAGAAAGTAGTCCCACTTTTCGCCGATGGACGGAGCCTGCGGCGGCGTGTTTTGGGCGCGGGCGCATGGGACTGCCAGCAACAGCAACCACCAAAGCACATGCCCGCGAAAAAACAACATTGTCTATCTTACCGGCACCCGGCGCGAAAATCGGATACTATCTTGATTGAAGTCCAAAACCCTGGAGGAGTCAAACATGCGCAAAACTGTGATTCGCGTTGCGGCCGGGCTGTTTCTTGCCGCCGTCGTGGTATTTACGATGACCGCCGGCGCGACCGATAATCTCACGCCGGGAAAGGTTGAGCTGAAGTCCGCCGGGCCGCTGGCCTTCGGACCGGACGGAATACTCTTCGTTGGCGATTCGATCGCCGGCTCGGTCGTGGCGGTCGACACCAACGACCGTAGTGCTGCGCACGGCGCCACGAAGATCGACGTGCAGGGGATCGACGTGAAAATCGCCTCCCTGGTGGGAGTCACGCCGGATCAGATCGCGATCAACGACGTGAAGGTAAATCCGGTATCGAAGAACGCCTGGCTCTCGGCCTCGCGGGGCCGGGGAGCGGACGCGGCGCCGCTGATCGTGCGCGTCGATGCCACGGGCGCGGTAACGGTTCTTTCCCTCGACAATATCCGGCATTCGTCCGTCAATCTCACCGATGCGCCGGCGGCCAATCCTTCCGCCCGGCAGAACCCGCGCATGATGACGATCACCGACATGTCCTACGTGAACGGCAATCTGATGGTCGCCGGCTTGTCGAATGAAGAGTGGTCCTCGGCGCTCCGTTCCATCCCGTATCCTTTCCAGAGCGCCAAAGAAGGAGCCACGCTGCAGATCTGGCACTCCTCGCATGGCAGATACGAGACCGAATCGCCGGTCCGAACTTTCGTCCCGTACACGATCGCGGGTAAGCAGTATATTCTGGCCGCCTACACCTGCACGCCGCTGGTGAAGATCGCGGTCTCGGACCTGAAGCCCGGCGCCAGAGTCAAAGGCGCCACCATCGCCGATCTCGGCTCGGGCAATCAGCCTCTCGACATGATCCCGTACCGCAAGGATGGCCACGATTACATCCTGGTAGCCAACAGTTCTCTGGGTGTCGTGAAGCTCAGAGCCGACAGCCTCGAAACTTATGCGGCCATCGACTCCCCCACGAAAGTGGACGTGGCGGGCGTTCCCTACGATAAGATCGGCGCGCTCAAAGACGTTCAGCAGATGGCCCAGCTGGACGATGCGGATGCGTTGATCCTGACGGGAAAACCCGGTGCGGGCCCGGCATGGAACCGTGGCGCGCCGCTGGGACCGATGAGTCTCGAGACGATTGCGCTGCCGTAGCCGCGCATTTTTGCCGGCGCTCCGCGTTATCTTCTTTCTCATCGTGGCGACGAGCGCCGGCGCGCAGACCGTTTCGATCGAACTTGAGGTTGGCGTCTTCAGGGTCACGGGATGGAAAGCGCCCGTTTCGGCCCCGGCGAAGGGCTGGGGTTCGATTTTCGCGGTTTACACCGGTCCGCCGGATGCGCCTCCACTGCTCGGCACGTATGCGGTCGAGGGTGGCGCTCTGGTGTTCCGCCCGAGATTTCCGTTCGCGCCCGGGGTGCGCTATCGAGCGGTTTTCCGATCTCCGGCCGGCGGCTCTCCCGTCGAGAAGATCTTCGAGGGGCCGCCACGGGCCACGGTTCCCGAGGCGCGCGTCGAAAGCGTGTATCCCTCGGCGGCCGTCCTGCCCAGCAATGTTTTGAGGCTCTACTTGTATTTCTCCGCGCCCATGAGCCGCGGGGAAGCGGCGGCGCATCTGCATGTGCTCGACAGCAAAGGTAAGGTTCTGGAAGGTATTTTTCTGCCCGGCGAGGAACTGTGGGATCCACCCGGCCGCCGGCTCACCATGACGTTCGATCCGGGGCGCATCAAACGCGGCCTGACTTCCAATCAGACCATGGGACCACCCATCGCCGAGGGAAAACTCTACACGCTGGCGATCGACCGCGAGTGGCTCGATGCACGCGGGGTGGCCATGATCGAGGGTTTCCGCAAGACATTTCGCGGAGGACCGGCGGAACGCGTTCCGCCCGATCCCAAAGGATGGCGCATCACGCCTCCGCGAGCCGGGGCATCCGGTCTTCTGACAGTGAGTTTTCCGAAACCCATGAACTATGCGCTTCTGCACCGCATGCTTCAGGTAAAGGGACCGCACGGCGCCGTCGCCGGGACGGTGAGCACGGGTCCTGGCGAAATGGAGTGGCGCTTCGTGCCCCGTGGCCCCTGGGAAGCGGGGAACTATCAGATAGTAGTGGATACGGCTATCGAAGATCTGGCCGGCAATCGCGTCGGCCAGCCGTTTGACATCGATGTGTTTGAGCACGTCACCGAACACATCGACACGCGGACGGTTTCGTTGCCTTTCAGCGTTCGTTGAGCATTCAGCTGGTTTGAGCAGTGCGCACCACTGCGGCTTCGCGCGGTCCGATCCCACCGTCGCTCGGTATCACAATCCAGGCCGCCAGATACACGAGCAATCCGACGCCTCCGGTGCAAATCGCAATGGCCAGCCAGAGCACTCGCATTAGTGTGACGTCAACATCAAGATAGCGCGCGAAGCCGGCGCAGACTCCCGCAATCTTCTTTCGACACTTATCGAGCATCAACGCGCGGGGTGGTTCCGTTGGCGTCGAGACCGCGGTGCCGTGGCCGCATTGTGAACAGAAACGGTCGTCGTCACGGAGTTGGGCGCCGCATTTCGTGCAGTACATGGGCTTCCTCCACCATAAAGTACGAAGTGCATTGCCGAAATGTTCAAAAGGTGGCGATGGGGTTCAGCACGGAGCCGGTAGCGCCGGGAACCGCCGCCGGGGATGCCGTGACCAGAAAATCCCATCGCTTCCGCCTGGCGGCTTCTCTGCCGATCTCTTCCAGATCGCAATTATCGAAGATCGGCATGCCCATCGCCACCAGCACCAGCACGTGAATCGGCTGGGAGATGCCTTCCACGCCGGAGGGCAGAACGTCCTCCGCGGCATCGCTGCCGAGGATCGCCACATCGCGCGAATGCAGCCACCTGGCGCAGGTGACGTAGAGGCCAGCCAAGCCATCCTTGATCGGCCACGGGCCTTTCGCTTCGCGCCGGGCAAAACGGCCGGTGCGGATGAATACCACATCGCCCGGACCCACTTTCAGATGCGCCTGCTTCTCCCAGGCATCCAGATCTTCCGGATAGATGCGCGCTCCCGGCTCCAGATAATCCACGCCTTTGAGCCGGGGAATGTCCATGAGGATGCCGCGCGTGATAATGCCGTTCTTGTAGTTCAGAATGCTGTTTTTGGCCGCGCCGTTTTCGGTCACCTCGTCCCCCGAATAGCCGTTGTACATCTTGCCGTTATAGAGGAAATGGCAGAGGGTATCCATATGGGTGTGGATGTAGCCGTGATACGAGATAAAGAACGTGTCCGTGGTTCCTCCCACGCCGGTCGGGGCCTGGCCCACACCGACCCTGGTCATCTTGCGAACGATGGGCTGGGGGTTGTCGACCGCCTGCTCGAGATCGGCCGTGCGGGCCATGGAAATCGACACGCCCTCTTTCACCGTAGCGAGCGCCTGCTTCCTCTTTGCCGGGGTGATCAGATTGACGGCGCCCATTTGATCGTCTTTGCCCCAGCGCCCCCAATTGGATAAGTCCTTCATGTATTGCTCAAAATCGGCTCGGGTGGCGTTGTGATTGGACGGCGTCTGCGCCTGAGCGGCGATTGGATAGACGGCCTTCACAATCAACATCGCGCCCATGATGGAAGCAGCCGCGAGCGCGGCAGCGAAAAACGCGCGTTTCTTATTGACCTGCATGATGACCGGGATTCTATATCGTGGCTGCAAGGCTGTCAAATGATACTCGAATATTCCGCGCAGCGGCCGATAAGCGATTCAATGAGCACCAGCGGCATATCCAGTTCCACGTCTTATCTACAGCAGATACTGGCCAGCACCCTGCAGAGCGCGGGCGGCAGTACAAACAGCACGAATGGCGTGGCATCCGGCGCGACATCCGACAGCAGCCAACTTTCGCCTTTTGCGCAATTGGTGAGTTCGCTGCAGCAGCTTCAGCAATCGGACCCGACCGAATACGCACAGGTGACCCAGCAAATCGCCACCAATCTGCAAAGCGCCGCCCAAACTGCCCAATCGCAGGGCAACACCAGCGCGGCGAGCCAACTCAGCCAGCTCTCGACCGATTTCACGAACGCCTCCCAAAGCGGTCAGCTCCCCAACCTGCAGGATCTGGCACAGGCCGTCGGCGGCGGCGATGGCGGTGGTCATCATCATCACCACCACGCGCAGGCGGCCTCGGGCAGCGGCTCGACCGCAAGCTCCGCATCCAGCAGTAGTACGAGCCAGACGCTGAGCCAATTGCTGGCGCTTCTGCAGGCGAACGATTCCCAGACGAGCGGCACTCAGAGCGCGCAGAATGCGTCGCTCAATCCGGCAACGATCATTCTCAACACGCTGTCCGCGGCCGGGATCAATGTTTCGAACGGCTAGTGCCGGTAGTGCGGCAGCTTTGATTTGATATCGGGCCAGAATTCGGGAAGCAAATTACCCAGCGCGGAAGCGATGAGGCTGGTGCCTACGCGCTCGCCCATCTCCGCGCCGTTGACGCTCCTCGCGGGATAGTAAGCATTGGAAAGCCCGATGCCCAAACCCATCCCAAGGATTCCGGAGAAATTAAAGGCGTCTTTCCCGGAATCGCGCCGGGTAATTGCGACACGGGACAATGCGTAGGCGATGCGATGGACGACCGGGCTGGCGGGCCCCTTGCGGAAATAGCGCGGGTCTTCGTGGAACCACGACGCCAGCACCGCATCCTGGAAAAAGTTCTGGCCCGTGATGTCGGCCTGCGCGGCGCCGAAGCGCTGCATGTACGCCTTGAAACCGTAACCGTACTTTGGGTCGTCGTTGTGCCACTGAGAGAGCAGTGCGCCCCCCGCCGCCGAAGCGAACGTGTAGGGATCGACCGACTCTTTAACAAACAGTTTCCACTTATCGCGCACGCGCAGTGGGACGTAGGGAGTTGCCGGGTCGGAAACAGTTTGAAAATTCGGAATTATGCCGAAAATGCGGTCGTCCGAAAACGGCGCGTCGGAGCCTCTGGAAGCGACCAGATCGGGAGCGATGTCTGCCGCCGCAGGGGATTGAGCGTGCGCGAGCAGAGGTGTGGCGAGGCAAAGCAATATTCGGGCGGTCCGCGCGCTCACTGTTATATAACCGCTTGGCGAGCCCGTTAGTTACGGTGAAAAGGGGACCAATCCGCCGAGGGCAATCGAATCCGCGCTGGACCTCACCCGGAATATCCCGAAGTTCGGCCTCTCCGGGGCGCCTTCGGCCGGTCACATATGCCAACATGACTATTTGATCGTTACTCTTACGATGAATCCCGCGATCGACCGTACGATTGCCGTCGATCGGCTCGCCTTCGATGACCGGGCCTATATCCTTTCGAGCAAGGATTCTCCCGGAGGCCGCGGCATCAATGCCGCCAGGGTCATCCACTCCTTCGGCGGCAAGACGCTCGCCATCATTCCCGCCGGCGGGGAACGTGGCGTACGCTTCGAACACTTCATGGAGCAGTCGGGATTTCCGGTGATCACGGTGCCCGTCCGCAACGACATCCGCCTGAACCTGACCATCACGGACCGCCACGGTCTGACGGTCAAGCTGAACGAAGTCGGCCCGCGGCTGGATCGGGGAGAAATTTCGAGCGTCGAGGGTACGGTGGATTCGCAACTTGCGGGCGCTTGCTGGCTTATGCTTTGCGGGAGCCTGCCGCCGGGCGTGCCCTCGGATTTCTACGCGCAGCTCATCGCGCGTGCGCGGAAAAGAAACGTGCGCACACTTCTCGACACCGATGGCGAAGCGCTGGCGCAGGGCATTGAGGCGAACCCGACCATTGTGACTCCCAACCAGCAGGAGGCCGAGCGCCTTCTGAATACCGTGCTGCTCACCCGGTCTCAATCCATTGCGGCGGCGCGGAGGATTCAATCCATGGGCGCGGAATCGGTGGTGCTCTCGCTGGCCAGCCGGGGCGCCATCGGAGTTTCCGGTACGGCTGTGGATGGGGCAACCATGTGGGAAGTCATTCCACCGCGCGTGGACGCCATTTCGCCCATCGGCGCCGGCGACGCACTGGCGGCCGGCGTTCTGTGGTCACTCGAAAAGGGTGACGACTTTCCGAACGCGGTTTGCTGGGGCGTAGCGGCCGGCACCGCTTCGGCCAAATTGCCGGGGATGAGCTTCGCTACGCTCGAACAGGCGCGCGAAGTGCATCAGGACGTGGAACTGCGCCGCGTCGAAGCGTGAGCGACGCGGAGCGCGCTCCGGACAGCCTCCTCAAGTCGGCCGGAATCATCTCCCTGGCGGTAGCTGTTTCCCGAGTCACGGGGCTGGTGCGCGAGAGCGTCCTCGGTTGGCTTTTTGGCGCCGGAGCGACGTTTGACGCCTACGTGCTCGGGTATCGTATTCCCAATCTGGCGCGCGACCTTTTCGCCGGCGGCGCACTATCCTCCGCCTTCGTTCCCACCTTTACGCGCTACCTTGCCACGAAGAGCAGGGAAGAAGCGCGTGAGCTTTCGAATATTACCGGAACGCTCCTGATCGCTGTGGTAGGCGTGCTGTGCGCGCTGGGGATGCTGTTCAGCCCCTTGTTCGTCGACGTGTTCGCGCACGGTTTTCACGCCGTGCCCGGCAAATTCGAACTCGCCGTGCAACTGGTCCGGATCATGTTTCCCTTCCTGCTTCTCGTCTCCATGGCCGCACAGGCGCAGGGAATTCTGAACGCATGCCATCAGTTCGGTTTACCGGCCGCTTCCACCAGCCTGTTCAATATCGGCTCCATTTTTTTCGGACTGACGCTCGGCTATTGGCTCGGTCCGCAACTCGGGATCAGTCCCGTCCACGGCATGGCGTTTGGAGTACTGTTCGGCGGAGCGGCGCAGCTCGGGTGCCAGTTGCCCGCTGTCTGGCGCGCGGGCTTCGCATGGCGTCCGCGTTGGGATCTCCACCATGAAGGCGTCCGCCAGATCATGAAACTGATGGGCCCGGCCATTCTCGGCGGCGCATCCGTACAGATCAACGTCCTCGTGAATACCTCATTCGCGTCGGATCTGCGCGATGCCGCGGGCCACGTGATGAACGGCCCGGTGAGCTGGTTGAACTACGCGTTTCGCTTCATGCAACTGCCCATCGGATTGTTCGGCATCTCCATTGCGTCGGCCGCCCTGCCGAGACTGGCCCGCAGCGCCGCGATCAATGATCGAGCCGAGTTTCGCGACACCCTCGGGGGGTCTCTGGTAATGATCATGCTGATGACGGTGCCCTCGTCGGTCGGCCTCGCCATTCTGGGCGAGAGCATGATCGGCATCGTATTCCAGCACGGCAAATTCCTCGCCAACGATACCCACCAGACTGCCGTCGCGCTGACGTGCTATGCGGTCGGCCTGGCGAGCTATGCCGCGCTTAGGCTGCTCGCGCCCGCGTTTTACGCATTAGGCGACGCGCGTATTCCCATGCTGGTCAGCATGGCGTCGGTGCTGGTGAATGGGGCCACTTCTTTCGTAACGGTACGCTGGCTGGGCTGGGGACATGCGGGTCTGGCGCTTTCGCTCTCGGTGGTTTCGATCTTCAATTCACTGGCGCTTCTTGCATTGCTTCGGCCGAGGCTCGGGCATCTGGGAGGACGCCGCATGGTAACCAGCTTCGCGAAGACTCTGGCCGCGGCAGTCCCGATGGGCGCGGTTTGCCTGCTGATCGTCGGTGTTTCGCACTCAAGGCTTTTCAACGTGATGGTGGGAATTCCGCTGGGAGCGGCGGTCTTCTATGCGGCCGCTTCACTGCTGCAAATCCCGGAACTGGCCGATGCCCGGGACACCCTCCTGCGCAAAATCCGCCGTAGTCATTAGCATGGTTTGTTAAACTCCGAACAAACACATGCTTCCCGATATCAAGCTGGCGATCCGGCTCCAAATCCTCGATGATCGTGCCTCCATACTCGCAAAAGAGATCGCGGCCCTGCCCAAACACATCGCCGAGGTCGAGAAAAAACTGGAAAGCCACCAGCGCCGCCTCGACGCCGATCGCGCCGCGCTGGCCGCCAATCAGAAAGAGCGCAAAAAGCTGGAGGCTGAGATCCAGGCCCAGGATCCGAAGATCGCAAAGCTGAAGAATCAGATGCTGGAGGCGAAAAATAACGAGCAATATAAAGCCTTCCAGCACGAAATCGATTTCTGCCAGCAGGAAATCCGCCGTTTCGAAGATCGCATTCTCGAATTGATGACGGAATCGGAGCCGCTCGAGAAAAACGTGAAAGCGGCCGAAGCCTCGTTGGGCGTCGAGAGGCGCCAGGTTGATGCGGAGAAAAAGCAGGTCCAGGAGCGCACGGCGGTGGATCAAAAGGAAATCGATTCGCTCAAGGCGGAGCGCGCCGGAATCCTCGCGCAGATGACGCCGAAGGTTGCCGCGGAATACGAGCGCATTCGCAAAGGCCGGGCCGGCGTGGCGATCGCCGAAGCGCTGAACGGCCGCTGCTCGAAGTGCAACATCACGCTGCGTCCGCAGTTTCTGCAGGAACTCCGGCGCGGCGATTCCATCATGGTCTGCGAAAGCTGCAAGCGCATGCTCTACATCAATCCGCCCGAGAGTTTCGACGATCTGGTTCCGCAAGGGGTGCGGCAGACCGCGGAGTAGCCAAGCCGGGGCTTATTCGAACTGAATCTGCGCGATGACCAGAGACGGCAGCACCTGGTTCCAAGTATCCGGAATATTGTCGAACGGCAAACGGAAGGGCTTGGTCTCTCCCGGCGCCAACGAACCCGAACGGCCCCCCACCACCAGCGCCCGCTCCCGCGCCACTATCGCTCCGGCGTAGTCGTGGAACACGCAGGTGACCTCAACCACCTTCACTTTCCGCGTACCGTTGTTCGTAATATCGCCGAGGATCTCGACCAGCCGCGCCTGCACATAGCTTTCGGCCGCCTGCATATGCACGTTCGAGAGCGCGAGATTGCCCAGATACTGCTTCGCCTCGGCCGTGAGGACCGGCGGCGGAGGCGGCGCCGGTCCGGGACCGAACGTAAGCCATCCGAAGACGCCCAGAATCAGAATTCCAGCCAGCGCGATCACAATGCTGGCGGGCGAGATCTTAACGTCCGGCAACCGTCATCTCCCCGATCATAATGGTCGGCGCGGAAACAGAACCGCGGAACTCCAGATCGCTGCCAATCTCCGCGACGGTATTCAGCATCTCCTGCAAAGTGCCGGCGATGGTCACCTCCGAAACCGGAAAAGCCAACTCGCCGTCGCGAACCCAGAGTCCCACCGCGCCGCGCGAATAATCGCCGGTAACTATATTGACACCGCTGCCGATGAGTTCGGTCACATAAAAACCGTTGCGGACACCGCGAATAATCTGCTCCGGCGACTTGTCGCCCGCTTCCAGAAAGAAGTTGCCGTGGCCGATGCCCGCGTTGCCCGTGATGCCGCGCGAGGCGTTGCCGGTGGTCTTCAGCCCCAGCTTGCGGGCCGTGTATGTATTCAGCAAATAGCTTCGCAGCACGCCCTTTTCAATCACGGCCGTGCGCCGCGTGGGCACGCCTTCATCGTCAAAGGGCTGCGAGCCGAACAGATGCGGAATGGTGCCGTCGTCAATCAGGGTAATTCTTTCGTCCGCGATCTTCTCGCCCAGCTTGCCCGCGAGAAAAGAGGCCTGGCGATAGACGGAGCGCCCTTCCACCGCTTCGAACAGATTCCCCAGCAGAGTTCGCGCCACGCGGGGCTCGAAGATGACCGGGACGCGCTGCGTCTCTACCTTGACCGCGCCCAGACGCCGGATGGCGCGCGCGGCGGCAATACGGCCCACCGATTCGGAATCTTCGAGGCCCGCGAAATCCCGCGCCATGGTGAACCAGTAATCGCGTTCCATGGCGCCGTTCTGGCTGGCGACGGGAACGGCGGAAATGGAACAGTAGGTGGAACGGTAGGCGCCAATGAAACCGAGCGAATTGGCGAAGACGCGGCCGCCGATATTCGAATCAAACGAGCCGCCTTCCGAGTTGGTGATGCGGGGATCGAACGCCAACGCGGCAGCCTCGGCGCGTTTGGCGGCATCGGTCTTTTGCTCGGCGGGAAGCCCGGCAACATCCTCGGAAAAAAGCCGCAGATCGCCCGGGATGGAACCCAGTTCGTCCGCGTCGGGCAGGCCCGCGTGGGGATCCTCCGTAGTCAGGGACGCCAGATCGATCGCCGACCCGACCATCTGCCTGATGCCCTCCGGACTCAGATCCGACGTGTAGGAAGAGCCCATGCGCTTGCCGATCAGCACACGCAGTCCCGCGCCTCGCGATCCAGCTTCCTTCAGGGTTTCCACTTCGCCCATGCGCACGGACGCGGAGAATTCGTCGCCTTCGGAGATGGTGCATTCGGCATCGACGGCGCCGGCATCGAGCGCTTGTTTGATCGCGGCCTGGGCAATTTCAGGCAGAGCTTCGAACGTCAAGCCGTCCCTCCGACGGTCATGCGATCGATGCGCACGGTGGGAATCCCGACGCCTACCGGAACGCTTTGGCCTTCCTTGCCGCAAACGCCGATTCCCTCGTCGAGCTTCAGGTCGTTTCCCACCATGCTCACGAATTTCATGGCTTCCGGGCCATTGCCGATCAGGGTGGCGTTGCGCACCGGGCGCGTCAGCCTGCCGTCTTCGATCAGATAACTCTCGGAGGCCGAGAATACGAAATTGCCGCTGGTAATATCGACCTGGCCGCCGGCAAAATTGGCGCAATAGAGGCCTCGCGGCACGGAGCGGATAATATCGGCGGGATCGCTCTCGCCCGCCATCATAAAGGTGTTGGTCATACGAGGCATGGGGATGTGTTCATAGCTTTCGCGCCGTCCGCTGCCAGTGGGTTTGGAGCCGAGAATGCGGCTCGAAAGATTGTCCTGCAAATAACCGCGCAGCACGCCGTTTTCGATCAGCACATTGCGCTGAGTTTCGTTGCCTTCGTCGTCGACGTTGAGCGAGCCGCGGCGTCCGCCGATGGTACCGTCGTCTACCACCGTGCAGAGCGGGCTAGCCACCAGTTGGCCGATCCGTCCGCTGAACGCCGAAACGCCTTTGCGATTGAAGTCGGCTTCGAGACCGTGCCCCACCGCTTCATGCAGCAGGACGCCCGGCCAGCCGGGACCCAGTACGACAATCTGCTCGCCCGCCGGCGCTTCCACCGCGTCCAGTTGCACGATAGCCTGGCGCGCCGCCTCTTTAGCGAAGTATTCGGGGGTCCGCTCATTCTGAAACCAGCTGAGTTCATAGCGCCCGCCGCCGCCCGAGTGCCCCTGCTGCGGGACGCCGTTGCCATCCCTCGCCAGCGTGAAAACGCTCATGCGGGCCAGCGGCTGGCGATCGAAGTTGAGAACGCCGTCGCTGGTGGCGACCAGGACCTCGCGCAGATTATCCGCGTAAGTCACCTGCACCTGAAAGATGCGGGGATCGTAAGCGCGCGCGGCGCGATCCGCACGCTGCGCCAGTTCCACACGTTCTCTGAAGGCCGTCTCGCTGGGCGCCGTCACCACCGGATACAGATTGCGCTTCACTCCCTCGTGAAGCGAGGTTTTTTCCACTTTGGCCGGACCCGCGGCAATCAGGGCGGCCACCTGCGCCGCATGCCTGATCTTCTCGGGACTCAGATCGTCGGAATAAGCGTAGCCCGTGCGCTCGCCCGCAATGACGCGCACGCCGACGCCGACGGAAACCCCTTGCGTGGCGCTCTTGACGATCGACTCATCGATGCTGATGGAGCTGGTCGCCAGGTATTCGAAGTAAAGATCGGCGTAATCGCCCCCGCGCGACAACGCGTCCTCAAGGTAATTTTCGAGGTCTCGCCGCGCGATGCCGAACTTAGCCCCGAAGAACGAATCGGAAAAACTCATAACTACTTTCACTGTAGCAAGTTGGGGTGAGAGAATAGCGCTTTGAACCCTTTTTCGCTCGAAGGAAAGACCGCGCTGGTCACGGGCGCCAGCCGCGGCATCGGCCTTGCCATCGCCCGTAGTATGCGTGCAGCGGGAGCGAATTTGATCCTGGCGGCCCGTTCCAAAGACAAGCTGGATCAACTGGCGCGGGAGATGAATGGACGGGCCATTGAGCTCGACATGATGAGTTCGGATTCGATCCGGCGCGCCGCGGCGGAATCCTTCGAGGGCGGCGGCGTGGACATCCTCGCGAATGTGGCCGGTATGAATATCCGGCGGCGCTTCGAATCGTACCAGCGCGAGGAGTACGACCGCATCATGCAGACCAACCTGCATGGGCTGGCCGAGTTCACGCAACTGGTGGGCGCGCGCATGATCGAACGCGGCAAGGGCGGCAAGATCATTAACATCGGAAGCTTCACCACGTTTGTCGGTCTCCCGTATGTGTCGGTTTATGCTATGACCAAGGGCGCAGTCGGGCAACTCACGAAGTCGCTGGCGGCGGAGTGGGCGCAGTACAACATTCAGGTCA
Organism: Bryobacteraceae bacterium; assembly: GCA_050015835.1. GTDB lineage: Bacteria > Acidobacteriota > Terriglobia > Bryobacterales > Bryobacteraceae > BOG-234. Next base: position 21,280 of record JBEKAQ010000001.1, read on the forward strand.
ACTGCATTGCGCCGGGTTTTATCCTCACCGATCTGAATCGCGATATGTGGCAATCGGCTGAGATGGATCAATGGAGGAAGGGCGCCCAGGCCATCGACAGGCTCGGGAAGCCGGAGGATCTGGGCCCGGTCGCGGTGTTTCTTGCAAGTCCCGGGGCGGACTACATTACCGGACAGGTGATCGCGGTCGATGGCGGGGCGACCACCACAAGGAAGTGGCCGGTCCCTCCACCGGCGAGCTAATGGTTTGGAGTGTAGTTACGCTTTGCGAGGCGGCGAATCCGGGTCGAACGCTCGCTGAACGGCCAGATTGACCTGTCGCATGCGCGCCGCCGACAGCGGGCGCGGCAAACGCTCCCCGAGCAACGATTTCTTCAGCGTGGTAATGAAGTGGCCCTTCAGCCACGATGGCCCAGGCAGTCCAGTTTCGCCGGGCTCGAACCGCAAGGTAGTCGGACCCTCCGCGCCCTGGCCGCCGAAAGGGACGATCAGAATGGAGTCGACTCGTTCGCACAGATTGCGGGAATCGAGGGACACCACCAATACCCAGTGGCGCACCGCGGGGCTCCCGAGCATCGCGGTCCATATCTCGCCGCGCCGCGGAAAGGCGCTAAGGCTGGTCAAAATCCATCTCTTGAGAAGCCGCGCTCAGTGCATTTTCCATGTCGGCTTCTTCCGCTGCGGCGTTAGCGGGCAGATTGTTGAAATAGGCGGCGGTCTCACGTTCGAGCCTGGCCCGGTGGTCCAGCCGGCGGGTTATCTCCACAACCTTGTCTACCGCCTCGCCAACGCTTTCCGCCTTGCCCGACTTCACCATTTTGTGCAGGTAGGCATAATTGCCCGCGCCGATCGTAGTGGATAGTTTCTTGCGTGGCGGCACGTCTCCTATTTTAGGAGATAAAGTGTCTCCTGTCCACGGTCCGCTCTGACACGCACTTACCTCAGCTCGGTCATCATGCCGGGCAGGCTCCACTGCATATTCAGGCTGTTCGGCGCCCACTGGTACTCCGCCGTCAGGACCTTCGCGATCTCGTCCTGGCTCCTGCCTTCATGAATCAAGCCGGAAACCCGGTTGCGCAACTTCTCGACATTGTTCCGATACGCGATCAACCCCGCCTTGGTAGTGACCGCGCCATGCCCGGGAATCACGGTGTCGAAATCGAGCTTCAACGCTTCATCGAGGGTCTTCGTCCAATCGACCAGGCTGCCGCCGCCCGCGTAATCGATCAGCGGACTGGCGCCCGCCATCAGATCGCCGGTATGAAGCGTGCGCAGCGATGGAAAATAAACGACCGCGTCGCCATTGGTATGGCCGCGCCCATAATATCTCGCGCGCATTTCCCTGCCACCCAGAAACACGCTCATCTCCTGCGTGAACGCCAGGCGCGCCGGCGCCACATCGGCGGCGTTAGGCTGCTTGTGTTCGAGGATGTTGTTACGCGCGTTGAGGGTAGAAATGATTTCCACCGTGGGCAGGAACTTCGCGTTGCCGCCGCTGTGATCCGAATGGTGGTGGGTACTGAAGATGTATTTGATCGGCTGCGCGGTAACGCTCTTCACCTTCGCCACAATCTGGTCGTGATCCTGATCGAACTTATCGTCGACGAGGATTACTCCTTCGCCCGTAACCAGCACCGCGACGTTGCCGCCGTCGCCCTCGATCTCAAACAGATCGTCTTTCACTTTATTGAGCGTGAGTTGCGGCGGAGCCTGCGTCTGAGTCCACGCCAACCAGACCAGCATCAGGAACGCGGCTCCCGCAATGATTCGGGCAACGAATGTGCGGGGCATGCAGGGAGGATAGCAGATTTTACCGGAGCCAGCGTTCATGGACGTCCTGCCGCAACGCCGGAATGGAGGCATTCGCGTCAAGGCTGCCGAAGCGGCGATGGCGTCTGCGGAACTCGTTGAGCGCCTGACGTAGCGCGAGCGCATCGAAGTCCGGCCACATGCGTTGCGAGAAGACGAACTCCGCGTAAGCGCATTCCCAGAGCAGAAAATCGCTCAGCCGCTGTTCGCCTCCACTGCGTATCAGCAAGTCTACCGGTTGCGGCCGGCCCATCAGTTCCTCGAACCGTTCCGGCGTAATCGGCGCACCGCCGGCCCGCTCACAAGCGCGCAGGATAGCTTCGCGGGCCGAGTAGTCGATGGCCAGGCGAAGGTGCAGCCGGGTGCAGCGGCGAGTCGTTTCCTCGGCGCGGCCGATCGCTTCCCGCAGCTTCGCCGGAATACGATCGCGCCGCCCGATGACCGTCAACCGGACACTGTTTGCGACCAGACGAGGCGTTTCATATTCGAGATACCAGGCGAGCAGAGTCATGAGCGCACTCACCTCCGCGGCGGGACGCTTCCAGTTATCGGCCGAGAAGGCGTAGGCGGTGAGCGTGCCGATGTCCAACGCCGGTGCGGCTTCCACCACGTTGCGCAGGGCTTCGGCGCCGGCGCGATGGCCTGCCACGCGGGGAAGTCCCTTATCGACGGCCCACCGGCCATTGCCATCCATGATGATCGCGACGTGTAATGAGCTTTGCGCCATAAAGTATACGAATAAATTTTTTTACTGCTGGCGTGTCGCCCTGATCAGGGCTTCCATATGTGTCAGGTAGGCTTCGAGCGCGGCTCTGCCCCGTTCGCTGAGGCGGTATTCGGTACGAGGCAGGCGCCCTTCGAACCGTTTCTCGCAGACCACATATCCGGCATCCTCGAGTTTGCGCGAGTGGACGCTCAGGTTGCCGTCCGTGGTGGAGAGGATCTTCTTGAGTTCGGTGAACGTGAGACTCTCGTTCACCGAGAGAGCGCTGACGATGCCGAGGCGCAGGCGTTCGTGGATGATTCGGTCCAGCGTGCGTGCACCGGCCCCCGCGGCAACCACCTGCGGGGCGCTCCGGCTCACGGGCGCCGTACGTTCGGCTTTGAGCGCGGCGTTTTGTTTAGCCACCGTAATTCCTCATAATTACAAAACCAAAAAGCATGTGAAGCCCGCCGAATCCGGCAGCCATCAGCGGATCGGCCCACGATGCGGGAGCGAGCGCCGCAACCGTGCCCACCGCGAGAAACGAAATTCCCATAATCGGCACCACGCGCACGGAAAACGCTCCGCCGGACGAAACACCTACGCCATACAAGAGCAGCCAAAGGGCCGGCATGAGCCGGGGAACGCCCGCGCGGTAGAGGACAAAACTCAGCAGCGCACCCACGAACACCGCCGGAACCATGGCGAGAACGAAGCGGCGGAAGGGCCTCGAGAGCAGCGGTGTACTGTTGCGCACGGCCTTCCGGTAAGAAAACGCGAGTCCGATGGCGAGAGCCAGAAATGCTTCTCCGCTCCAGATGGCCAGCCATGCACGGCTACTCTTGCTCAGATGCGCCGCGAAGGCCGCAAACAGCGCCGTGGCCCCCATCAGTATGCCGCCGACACCCGGTACCGCCGTGAACGAACCGGCGCTCTCCATGGCATTGCGGATGAAGCGCAGATTGTCCATCGCCTGCGTGTGCAGGCCGACTGGTTCCGGAGGGGCCGGACGAATGGGCCGAACGGTAGCCATAAGGGGGATTATAAGGCGGTATCGAGAACTTTGCAAGATAAAGTTCCGCTGCCTGGCGGCATGTGGCATAATCCGTATCTATGCGTGCAAGAATCCGGCGTTTGGCGCCGATAGCAGCGGCAGGATTACTCCTGCTGCAGGCGGCCCGCGCCACGGTGATCGCAAGGCTCTCCTTCGAAGATCTGATCGACACCTCAGACCTGATTATTTCGGGCAAAGTGACGCGCTCCTGGGCGGCGTGGGACGCGCATCACAAATACGTCTGGACCCACTACGAGGTTGCGGTTAAATGGGCTCAGAAGGGCGCGCCCGGTGCGACGGTCGAGATGGCGGAACCGGGAGGCGCCCTTGACGGCATCGTAACCGCCATCGCGGGCACCGTGGTTTATACGCCCGGCGAGAACGTTCTCGTCTTCCTGCAGCGGATGCCCAACGGCTATCTGAGGACTACGGGTTGGGGGCAGGGAAGATATCTGGTCGACTCGAATGGGCGCATCCATGCCGATTCGATCCTGGCCGATTCGATCCTGCGCGGATTGGATATTGTCGATGTGAGAACTCCCGCCACCGCTTCGACGCCGCTGCGGACGCCGCTCGCAACCCTTGAGGGCATGAGCCTCAATGAGCTCGCCCTGCGTATCGTGGCACGTATCCGAGCCACCGCGGGCGCGGCGAGGACACGGTAATGCGCCACAAAACGCTTCTGTCGTCGCTGGTTACTTCCACGGTACTGTTGCTGGCTCCGGCGGCATTTGGATATATCAGGCTGGTCTACACCGATTCCATGGGATCCTTTGCGGCAGTACGGCCCGACAATACCGGCATTCAGTTCTATATCAACAGCCAGATCGCCCCAGGCCAGGTGAGTAATGCGACCGGCGCCAATGTGACCGTGGTTTCCGCCGGCAGCGATCCGGTAGGCGCGGCGCGGGCCGCGCTGGCGACCTGGAACACCGGCACCGGAGCCAATATCAATTTTCTTCCCCTGATGACGACCACCCAGACGGATACCCCCAGCGATTTCCTGAATGTGATCGTTTTTGCCTCCGCGGACGACCTGAGCGTGCTCGGTTATACATCTCCCCAGAGTCCCGGCGTCATCGGCTTCACGGTTTCCCAGGTCGCTGCGTCCGGTGGCCTCGCTCCCACCGGCGTAAATGTCGTCCGGGGCGATATCGAATATTCCGAGATCCTGCTTAATCCGTCCCTCAATTTCTCGACGGATGGATCGACCGGCTTCGATATCCGGACCGTTCTGACGCACGAACTGGGGCATGCGCTGGGCTTGAACCACACGGGCTTGCTGGGCGCCACCATGTACCAGTATTCCTCGATCCAGTATTCCCCGAACCCTGCCACGCCTGTCCTCACCGAGCGGTTGCTCGGGACCGACGAGATCGACTTCGCCAACGCGGTTTATCCGCCGTCGGGGCCATCCGCGCTGGGAACCATCTCGGGGAAAGTGGTTGCCTCGAGCGGCAGCCCGGTCGAAGCCGCGTTGCTGACTCTGGCGGATGTCACCGGCGGTAATACCATCTCCGGGATCACCGCGTCCGACGGCACGTATTCGCTTCAGGTACCGCCTGCCTCTTATGTCATTTACGCGGAACCCATGACGACGACCAGCCTCGTCGAGGCCCAGAATATTATTGGGCTGAACGCGGCGCAGGTCACGTCGAACTTCCAGCCGACTTTACTGGGTGGCGCGGCCAGCCCGACCTCCGTCAGCGTGACCGCGGGCAATACCACGACTGTCCCGAACCTCACTGTGAATGGAGGGTCGAATTCTCTCTCGCTGCCCTATATCGGTTTTGGACAAGCCGGCGGCTCCGGAGACATTACATCTTTCCGGCAGATCGGCGGACCGCAGACGGAGGCCTCGGGCCAATCGCTCGATATCGGATTTCTGGGAGGAGGTTTCGATGGCACGGAGAGCGTCCAGATCTTTGGCCAGGGCATAACCGTTACCGGGGCGCCCCATATCGATAAGTCGGTCAGCTTCAGCGAGGGCCCACTGGTCCGCGTGACCATTAAGATTGCGGCCCGGCAAACGCCGGCGCTGGCGAGCATCTTCGTCTCGAAGCCCACCGGTGCGCTCTCCCTGTCGGGCATGCTGGTTATGGTGCCCCCCACGCCGACATTCACTTCCAACGGCGTCTCCAACGCCGCCAGCTACAAAGGCAACGGCGTGGTTTCGCCGGGCGGGATTTCAGCCATTTACGATACGGTCAACAACAGCCTCGGACCCAATCCTTACGTCCAGAACACGTCTTATGATGCGTATGGCAACCTGCCGACCAGCGCGGGCCATGTTTCCGTGACGTTCGACGGGGTGCCTGCGCCCATTTTTTTCGCCTATGCGGGACAGATCAATGTCCAGGTGCCGTTTGCAGTTGCCGGGAAGACTTCGACAAAGATTGTCGTGGATTACTACGGCAGCCAGAGCGCTCCGGTCGCGGTTGCCGTGACGCCCGCGCAGCCGGCATTTTTCACCTTCACGCCGGAAGGCTCGGATGTCATCGTCCAGAATTTTCCGGATTACTCGCTGAACGGCGCGAGCAACCCCATCGCCCGTGGCGGCGTGGTCATTCCCTACGGTACCGGGATCGGGAAGTTGAACTATACCCTGGCAACCGGGCAACCGGGAGTGGTTCCACCTGCCAGCTACGTGAGTACCTATTCATGTTCGTTCGGCGGACAAACCGCGAACGCTTACGGCTACTGGAATTACGGCTTTGTGGGAGAGGCTACCTGGACCGTTACGGTCCCGGCCAACAGCCCCACCGGAGCGGTTCAGCTGACGTGCACCGATTCGGTGAGCGGCGCGAGCACGCAGCCAGTCACCGTCTACGTCAAGTAGGCGAGCGCCGGTTATCATAGACAGCGTATTGCGGTTCCTGAAAATCATCCTCCTGCCGGGGATCTGCTGGGCTTTGGCAGGCCAGCAGATCAACATCTATTCCGAGTTTCGGCGATTCGATCCGCACGGCGGCGTGGTCGCCCAGGACCGCGAGCCCCGGCCTCGCGAAATCCTCTCGCCAGCCGTGCCGCGCAATGGGCATCTGTCGGTGCAGGTGGTGGTGACGGGGCCCTCCGGAACCAATTACTTTCTCTATGCGGGAGCCAATCCTCCGGACCTCGTGCGCATGACCATCTACCGCGAATACTTCGTGCCCTGCGGCGCCGAATATTGCCCGGATTGGCTCACTCCGCAGCCTTCGCCTTCGTTTGGCGCCATTCCGGAATCGGTGCGCGACATGCCCGACCAGAACACACGCTGCTATCTTCTCGACATCTGGGTTCCACCGGACGTGCCTCCCATGCGCATTCGTATCGAGGCGCTGCTGAAGGTGGGAGTCTGGGTGGTGGCGCCGATGGAGATCCGGGTGATCGCGCCCACCGTGCCGGATACGCTGTCCATGTCCGTAAATGAGGACGTCGCGCCCGTGGAAGCGCCCTCCAGCGCCACCGCGCAAACGCAACTGCTCCGCTATCTGAATGGCCTTCCGCCCGAGGCGCCACCCGGCCTGTTGACTGCGCGGGATATCGTTCAACGCAATGCCGCCGAGGATATGTGGCTTGCCGGGACGCTCCATCTGCTGGTTCCGGAGATGAATCAACTGTCGTGGTCGCCCTTTGTATTTCCGGAACTCGGCGCCGAGTGGTATCTGCGCGTGCGCGATTTCATCTACCGGTCGGGAGCCGAGTAGGCACCATACAATCAGACTCAGTGGCTGTTACTCTCGACGAACAACTCAATTACCTGAAAAAAGGCCTGGCTGAACTGATTCGCGAGGAGGATCTGCGGCAGCGCCTCATATTGCGCGCAACCCAGGGGCGGCCCCTGCGCGTCAAGGCGGGCTTCGATCCAACCGCGCCCGATCTGCATGTCGGCCACACCGTGCTTCTGCGCAAGATGAAACATTTCCAGGACATGGGGCATCGCGTGATCTTCCTCGTGGGCGATTCGACGGCTATGATCGGCGACCCCACCGGCCGCAACACCACCCGCCCGCCGCTCACCCGCGAAGAGATCGAAGCCAATACCGAAACCTACAAGGAGCAGGTGTTTAAGATTCTCGATCCGGATAAGACGGAGGTCCGCTACAACAGCGAATGGCTGGGCAAAATGCGCTACGAGGATATGGTGCGGTTGTGCTCGCGCTATACCGTGGCCAGGCTGCTCGAGCGGGATGACTTCGCGAAGCGTTACACCGGTGGGATTGCCATCTCCATGCATGAGCTGCTCTATCCGCTGGCTCAGGCTTACGATTCCGTGGCGCTTGAATGCGATATCGAAATGGGCGGCACCGACCAGAAGTTCAATCTGCTGGTAGGCCGCGAAATACAGAAAGACTACGGCCAGCCGCAGCAGATTGTGGCTACCACGCCGCTTCTTGAAGGGCTCGACGGCGAGAAGAAAATGTCGAAGTCGCTCGGTAACTACATAGGGATCACCGAAGCGCCCGAGGTCATGTTCCGCAAGGTAATGCAGATCAGCGACAGCCTGATGTTCCGCTATTACGAATTGCTCACCGACACCAGCATGAGCGAAATTGCCGCCCTCGAGGAACGGATCGCGCGCGGCGAACTGCATCCGATGACGGCCAAGATCGAGCTCGGGAAGCTGATTGTGGCCGACTTCCATTCTGTCGCCGCAGCGGGTCGTGCGGCGGAGGAGTTCAACCGGGTCGTGCGGCAAAAAGAGGTGCCGTCGGACATCAAAACCGTACCCGCGCCGGAGGGCGTGCTGGGACCGACCGGGGTCCACGTCGACAAGCTGGTGGCGCGTATCGGGCTGGCCGAATCGGTCAGCGAAGCACGCAGGAGGCGCGAAGCCGGCGCGGTGGCGATCGAGGGGCAGCGCGTGACGGATTTGGTGTTCTCGATTTCCGGGCTGAGCGAGATCCTGATTCAGGTGGGCAAGCAATGGCGCAGGGTGACGTTCGGGTAGTTTCGGGGCTGCGCTATACTGGTGGAGTTGTGATTTACCTTTTGACGTTCGTGCACATCATCGTGTGCCTGTTCCTGATTGTTGTGGTTCTGCTGCAGAGCGGCAAGGCGGCCGACCTCGCTGGAGCTTTTGGCGGCATGGGTTCCCAGACCGCCTTCGGACCGCGCGGCTCGGCAACCCTGCTCTCGAAAGCGACCACCATTTCGGCGATTCTGTTCATGCTGACGTCGATCTCGCTTTCGATCGTCGCCACGCGGGGATCGGGCGTGAGCGCGATGCCGGATCTGAAGCGGCGTCCCGTGCAGAATTCAGCTCCGGCCCAACCTCAGCCGGCGCCAGCGAAAAAGTAATCGCAACATACGCCCTGTACCTGCGGAGGTGGCGGAATTGGCAGACGCACTAGCTTGAGGTGCTAGCGGGAGCAATCTCGTGGGGGTTCAAGTCCCCCTCTCCGCACCAGATAACTGGCTTTCGTATCAACAAGATACGGAGGCCATGGAGCGCCCGATTCAACCTTGGATCAAGCCGGGTTTCGCGGGGTCAACCGCTGGCCATCCGCAAGCTTCCGCGACTTCGCAAAGCCGTTTGTCGGCTGAGAGCATCACTGAAATCCACAAGTCTCCAGCATGTCAAGCGCGACGGCAAGTTGCAGCGCGTCGAGGGTCCGCAGTCCCAGCAACACCCCGTGAAGCCTCAGCAGCTTCGCCGCGGAGCGATAGTGTTTCGGCTCGATCGGCGGGGCCGACGATCAGCCGGTCCCGCGCAATGTCTGCGCGGAGGCGTCGCAAAGCCAGCGAGCGCCCGTTCTCGTCAAGCGCACCGGTTCGGACCTTAATTGCAAATACGGATTCCATCCCGACCAGGGGCAGACGAGACACGATGCCTTTCGATCCGGGCTGGTTCAGGATGCTCTCGACGTAATCCGAGCCGAGTTCCTCGTGGGAGGGCTTTGCCAGGGCGCTGGTGTCGGGAAGTAGCCGGCCAATCAGCGTTCTTCCCGTGACGCGATTACTGCGTCCGCAAGCGATCCCGGAATTGACGAGAGCGCACGCCGAACTTCCTGGAGGCTGATGTCTTCATGTTTGGCGGCCTCCCATTCCTCCGGTTCGAAATAACCCGATACGTCGTCAGCGGTGGCAGGAGCGCCTGAGATGGTCACGAGCATGTGTTGCAGATTGGGTAGTGCCAGGCTTTAAGTGGCCTGAGCACCCCGTTCTCGTAAACGGCCTCGAACGTCATTGCCATGTCTTTAAGTTTAGCGGATCTCGGTGACGTGGTCGATCTTCCCCCGGACGAAACCAGGCGTTTGCCGCGTTATCCTACTGTGCCCGCCGTTCGGATCGGACTACACGGGGGTTTCGTAGTACACTGGGGCAAAGAAAAGGCGAATGTCCGAGTCCTTATCACTTACCTTCCCCGAACTCCCCGCATCCCCGCACAAGAGCGAACTGGCGCCCATTGTGCAGAAATTCGAGCGCATGGCGCTGGACGACGGGGGGCCCATTCGCGCCATCCAGCGCACTCCGGCGCGCGCGGCGGAATACGCCGACTTCCCCGCTGCGGTGAATCCAAAGCTGCGCCAGGTGCTGGCCGCGCGCGGCATCGAACAGCTCTACACGCATCAGGCCGAAGCCTGCGGTCGCATCGCCGCGGGGTCGAATGTCGTGATCGTCACGCCCACCGCCAGCGGCAAAACTTTGTGCTACAACGTTCCGGTCATCGACCGTCTGACCGCGGAACCGGGCGCGCGCGCCATGTATCTTTTTCCCACCAAGGCACTTTCCGAAGATCAGCTGGATGAACTCCACGGGCTGATTGAAGATATGGGATCGGGCCTGTGCGCTTTCACTTACGATGGCGATACTCCGCAGGACGCGCGGCGGGCCATCCGGCAGCGCGCCAACATCGTCCTCACTAATCCGGACATGCTGCATACCGGCATCCTGCCGCATCACACTAAGTGGGCCAAGCTGTTTGAGAACCTCCGCTACATCGTCATCGATGAATTGCATTATTATCGCGGCGTCTATGGCAGCCACCTCGGTAACATCATGCGCCGTTTGCGCCGGCTGTGCGAATTTTACGGCTCGAAGCCGCAGTTCATTGCCTGTTCGGCGACCATCGCCAATCCGCGCGAACTGGCCGAGACTCTGGTCGAAGCTCCGTTCGAACTGATCGACCGCAACGGCGCCCCGGCCGGCGAGAAGGTGTTTGTCTGTTATAACCCTCCGGTGGTGAATCGCCAGTTAGGCATTCGCCGAAGTTACATCAATGAAGCGCGCAGGATTGCGCTCGAGTTACTCGATCATGGCCAGCAGACCCTGGTATTCACCAATAACCGGCTGGCTACGGAACTTCTGGTGACTTACCTGAAGGACGCCTGCGATAAGGGACGGATTCCCACCGAGTCCGTACGCGGATATCGCGGCGGGTATCTTCCACGCGAGCGGCGCGAGATCGAGAAGCGGCTGCGTTCGGGCGAGATCCGTGCCGTTGTCGCTACCAATGCGTTGGAACTGGGTATCGACGTCGGCTCGCTCGATGCGGTGGTGATGGCGGGTTATCCGGGAACCATCGCTTCCACGTGGCAGCGTGCGGGGCGCGCGGGACGCCGCAACACGGGGTCGCTTGCCATTATGGTGGCTTCGAGCGCGCCCGTGGATCAGTACGTGGTGGAGCATCCGGAATACATCTTCGGCCGTTCGCCGGAGCATGCTTACGTGAATCCGGATAACCTCGAAGTGCTGCTGAGCCATCTGAAATGCGCCGCGTTCGAATTGCCGCTTCGCACGGGGGAGACGTTCGGCCCGCACGATACCACGGATCTTTGTACCTTTTTGTCTGAAGCGGGCTTATTGCATCGCTCCGGCGAGTCCTGGCACTGGACTTCGGATAGTTATCCCGCCGATGCCGTAAGTCTGCGGTCTGTCTCAAGCGATAACTTCGTGGTGGTCGATGTCACCGGCGAAGCGAAAATCGTCGGCGAGGTTTCTTTCACTACGGCTTTGACTACCCTTCATGAGAAAGCGATTTACCTGCATGAGGCGAAACAGTTCCATGTGGAGCGCTTCGATTACAAAGAGCGCAAAGCTTATGTGAAGCATGTCGATTGCGATTACTATACGGATGCCATCGATTACACCCAGGTCAAGACGCTGCGTGAGTTTGAGAAGGTGCGGGTGGTTGAGGCTGTGGACCGTCTGCATGGCGATGTGCGGGTGAATCGGCAGATCGTGGGATTCAAAAAGATCAAATTCTATACGGGGGAAAACGTAGGCGCGGGGCAGTTGTCGATGCCCGAACAGGAGATGCACACAACGGCGTTCTGGCTGCATTTCAGAGCGCAATTCCTTGCGGGTTTCGAACAGTACACGCCGACGGAACGGCAGAACGGGCTGACCGGTCTGGGGAATGCATTCCGCACCGTGGCTTCGTTACTGCTGATGTGCGATCCGCGCGATCTGGGCGTCGCTTTGACGGAGGATATCTGCGGCGAGCTACTTGCATGGGAGCCGAATCTGTATCTCTACGATAGTTACTCGGGAGGGGTAGGACTTAGTGCTCCACTCTATAGGCTAAGTGACAAGTTATTGTGCCAGACTGCGGAACTGATCCGGGGCTGCGCGTGCGAGGCGGGGTGTCCGGCGTGTGTCGGGCCGGTGGGCGAAATTGGTGAGCGCGGGAAGCAGGTAGCAGGCGAGATTCTCGGCAGGCTCATGGCAGCATAGCCGTCCCGCCTCCTTAGTGGCGATTAAAGGCCGATCCTTCGAGAACTTGCCGCTCTAAACCACTGAATCTGATGGACAACGACAGATCGATCAGGTCTTTTTTGAGCGTTTGATGAGGTGAATGCACTCCCTGATTCCGAAGTGCCGGCAGCGTTCGCAGCTGCCGGGTGGCATGGGTTCCTTCGGCCCGCTTCGGGGGCGCCCGACGGGTCGCTTGAGCGCGATCTCGGAGGTTATGCGTTCCAGACGGCGCAGGAGTCTTCTTGCCGTGCGCTCGGGGTGAAGCCTGCCGAAGTGGTCACCGCCGCGTTCCTGGTATTCGGTCCCATTGCGGATGATCGACCACGCGATGGCCAGAATCCGGTGCGCGACCGCGACCGCGGCTTTCTTCAATCCGCGCCGATGCGCGACCCGGTTGAACACGGCGGCAAGAAAACAATCCCGCGTACGTGCCGCAGCCCATGCGCTCTGTACCAGGATGCGGCGGACGTAGCGGTCGCCCTTACGAGTGCGGCCCGAGAACCGCTTTCCCGCGCTTTCCGCGTTGCCGGGGCATAACCCCGCCCAACTGCCCTTGCAGAGCTCTTAAGGTGGCCGGATTCACCGGCATCAGTTCCACCTTGTACCTGCCGCTTTCCAGCCACATTCCGGATGGGTATCCAATACACGCCGGTCGATTCCATGGCCACTGCTGGACCTTGCGCTCTTTCAGCCATTGTCAAGAGCCGCTCCCGATCCTGAGTAAAGGTGCCGAAGACGGCCTCTTCGCTCTCCACCTCGCCATCGCCGCGCACCCGGCGGCGGACGCAAACGCTGACGGACTCTTTGTGTATATCCATGCCTGCGCAGCAGCGATATAGTAACTTCATAACGCTCCTTCTGCCGCGAGCTGTGGACGCCTGGAAGAACCTTCGACTGCTCTCTGCTGACCACAGGCGCAGACGCATGATCCGCTTATCCTGGATAAGCTGACCATTGCTCTTCGCCAATGGTCAGGCAGAGGCGACAATCCGTTGTGCCGTGCATAACTGCATGTGGGCGTCCGGGCCAGATTCACAGACGGGCTCCAGGGCTCCAGACGGGCCACGGCCTCTTTCTGCTCCCGGCAAAAAGAGATTACCGCGGGTTAAGACCGTTTTCATCCCCCGTTGCGCCAACCCGCCGTGCGTGATTCACAGCAATACTGGTAAGTGATTGAAAAATATGGCGGGGACGACGGGGCTCGAACCCGCGACCTCCGACGTGACAGGCCGGCGTTCTAACCAACTGAACTACGTCCCCGCTTTCTGTCGGAACTTTTTCATAGTAACATGGTGCCCGGCTCAGGTTTTTCATGAGAAACTAACAGAGTCCGTTGAAAACCTGGTGGCATACGCCTGCGGGCGTGGACGTGACATTTTAAGGAGGTCGCCCATGGGTCGTAACCGATCCGAGACTCCTTTCGACAACATCGAAAGTTCCCACGAGTACGTGTCTTTGCTCGCGGACGCCGTCAGTGAAGCCCTGGCGGAGGTGGAAGCCGACATTGCGCTGGCGGGCGCCGACGGCGCCAATCGCCGCAAGGAGGCGCTCCAGCTGGTGCATTTCAATCTCACCAAACTGACGGGACACATGACGTCAAGCCGTCGTATCCTGAACGATCTGCGTACTCTGCGCCGGTTGCTGCTGGATGAACGAAGCCTCGAGACGGCATGGCGTCAAGCTGCCGATTAGCCACCCGCGCGAGGTGGTATTCCGGCTTTTCTTTACTCAGCAACACGGTGCCGGGCACTGGGATCTGGATTATGGAATGATTTGGCCGGGCACACAAATGTTTCAGTTTCATTGTTTTGCCACGACTACTTGACAAAAAAAATGGTTGAGCCTATTATGAGTTGCTCGTTGCAGTTTAATCCTTATTAAGTCACACCGGTGGTCAGGTGGGGGGCTCTACGTATGATGACCTTCGCAGTCGGTGAAAAAGTTGTCTATCCCAACCAGGGAGTTGGGACTATCGAAAACATCAGCACTCGTTACTTCGAGCAAAGGCCGGAGAAGTTCTATCTTCTCCGGCTTTTTTGTTCCAGTATGACGGTGATGGTTCCATTCACGAATGCCGAAACAATCGGCCTGCGAAAACTTTCGAAAAATACGGATGTTACCCGGGTGCTGGCTTACCTGGCCGGTCCCTCCTTCGAGAGTCTGCAGGACTGGAAGATTCGGTTTAAAATTAATAGCGAGAAGATGCTGACCGGCAGTCTTCTTCAGATCGCGGAAGTATTCAAGCAGCTCGTGCGACTGCAAGCCGAGAAGCCGCTGTCGTTCCGTGAGAAAAAGATGCTGGACCGTTCGCGCACCATGCTGATTTCGGAGGTTTCCCAGTCGCGGAATATTTCCGAAGCGGAGGCGATCGGATTGATGCAGAAGTCGCTGGCAAAATCCGGTTTTCAATTCCCGGAACCGTCGTAAACAGTCCCAACGGCCCCGCGGCATTTATAATGTAACGGAGCAACGGCTGTTCGAGCCCTGCTCATCGCCATTAAATGCCGCTCGGTATTATTTTGATCCTGGTCGCAATGGCCGGGTGCGCGCTTTTCGTCTTCAGACCCGCCTGGTTCCCCATCGCCATTACCGCTGAAGCGCTCGCCTGGGACCGGCAGTTCGGGTGGACCCTTTGGATCACCGGAGGCATTTTCGTGTTAGCTCAGATCCTGCTCGCGTGGACGGTTCTGCGTGCGAGAACGCGCTCCGCACCTTCGCTCCGCGGCGGATACCGGCTCCTCGAGATTGGCTGGACGCTGGCTACGGCTGCCGTTTTCCTGACGCTGGCCGCGGTGGGTTCACGGGGCTGGGCGCGGGTTGCGACTCCGTCCTCCGGTAAGGAAACGATCGAAGTTTATTCCCATCAATTTGCGTGGAACTTCCGCTATGCGGGGCCCGACGGACGGTTTGGAAGAACCGCCAACCAGTTCATCGGCGATGCGGGCGGCAATCCTTTCGGCATCGATCCGGCGGATGCGGACGGCAAGGACGATATCGTTACGGCCAGTCTGCGCATCCCGGCGGGGCGCGACGTTTTGCTGCTGCTTCATTCGCGCGACGTGGTGCACGATTTTTTTGTGCGGGAGCTGCGCACCAAGCAGGACATTGTTCCGGGCATGGAGATTCCACTCGATGTCCATGTGGACCGGCCGGGCGAGTATGAGATCGCGTGCGCGGAACTTTGCGGGCTGGGGCACAGCCAGATGCGGAGTTTGATGATTGTGATGCCGGCGGGAGAATACGACCGGTGGAAACACGGGCACTAAGAACGCGCCGAGGGCAGATCGGAAATCTGCCCACTTAGCCCAGAAGCTTGGCAGCGGGCTTGGCGAAATAGGTCAGGACAAAATCGGCTCCAGCGCGGCGGATGGAGGTCAGGCTTTCCATCATGGCGCGTTCGAGGTCGATCCAGCCGTTATTGGCGGCGGCCATGATCATGGAATATTCTCCGCTCACCTGATAGGCCGAGATGGGGACGTCGTAGCGGTGGCGCGCTTCATGGATCAGATCGAGGTAGGGCATGGCGGGCTTGATCATGATCATGTCGGCGCCCTCTTCGAGATCGAGTTCGATCTCGCGCATCGCCTCGCGGGCATTGGCGGGATCCATCTGATAGCTGCGGCGGTCGCCGAACTGGGGCGCGGATTCGGCCGCTTCCCGGAATGGCCCATAAAAGACAGAAGCGAACTTCGCCGCGTAGGAGAGGATGGGAGTTTTGAAGAACCCGTTCCGGTCGAGCGCGGCGCGAATGGCGCCCACGCGGCCGTCCATCATGTCGGAAGGCGCCACGATGTCGGCGCCGGCGCGGGCGTGCGATACGGCGGATTTCGCCAGCCAGTCGAGAGTTGCGTCGTTATCGACGTCTCCGTCGACGACCAGTCCGCAATGGCCGTGGCTGGTGTACTCGCAGTTACAGACGTCGGTAATTACCAGCAGATCCGGCACTTCGCGTTTGACGGCGCGAATGGCTCGCTGCACGATGCCGTTATCGTCGTATGCGCCCGAGGCCCGCTCGTCCTTGGTTTCGGGGAGCCCGAAGAGGATGACGCCGCCGATGCCCAGCGTTTCCACTTCCCGGCATTCTTCGACGGCGGTATCGACGGATAGCTGGCACTGCGGCGGCATGGAGCCGATGGGCCTGCGGATGCCTTCACCGGGGCAGATAAACAAGGGCAGGATGAAGTTGGCGGGGTCGAGGCGGGTCTCGCGGACGAGGCGGCGAATGGGCTCGCTGGACCGCAGACGGCGCGGGCGGTGAATGGGAAATGGCATATGAATTGATGGTGGCACAGCCGGAAGGTAGTCCGGTACCAGTCCGGGGGCCCCTTGACACGGCTATCTTAATCATTAGAATAAATCGTATCCCAGCTTTGGTTATGCCTACCGCCTGTGAGCATAAAAACACAACGATTCTAGCCCGCCGCGATGGCGTGGACTATGTGGAGTGCCTCGATTGCAAGCAGATATTTGAAGCCGAGGACCTCGAACCGGTGATGGTCGAGGCCGACGAAGAATAGCCGCGCCCACCTGCTAGCATTACCTCTATATGCATGATCTGGGGCGATTTCGCGCCCATCTCGACGCGATGGCCGAACGTCTGTCGACGCGCGGACTGACGCTGCCGCT
Organism: Bryobacteraceae bacterium; assembly: GCA_050015835.1. Classification (GTDB taxonomy): domain Bacteria; phylum Acidobacteriota; class Terriglobia; order Bryobacterales; family Bryobacteraceae; genus BOG-234. The sequence continues at coordinate 38,153 of JBEKAQ010000001.1, forward strand.
CGAAGAATTCCGCGAACTCGATCAATCCCGGCGGCGCGCCATTACGGAGACGGAACAGCTGCAGGCGCAGCAAAATGCGCTTTCGCGGGAGATTTTCAAGCTGCGCAAGGAGGGCGGCGATGCGGCGGAATTGCAGCGGAAATCGCGCTCCATGGCCGACCGGATCGCCGAGCTCGCCACGCAGGTGGACGCGGTGGATGCGCAGTTCCGGGAAATGCTGGCCGGCATCCCCAACCTGCCGCATGAATCCGTCCCGGTGGGAAAGTCGGCGGAGGACAACGTCGTCATCCGCACGTGGGGCGAGGCGGGCCGGTTCGATTTCACGCCCAAGGCGCACTGGGATCTGGGGCCGGAACTGGGCATTCTGGATTTCGACCGGGCGGCTAAAATCACGGGCGCGCGATTCGCCGTGTATTGGGGGCTGGGCGCGAAACTGGAGCGGGCGCTGATCAATTTCATGCTCGACACCCACACCCGCGAGCATGGTTATACGGAAGTGCTGCCGCCGTTTGTGGTAAACTCCGCCAGCTTGTACGGTACCGGGCAGTTGCCCAGGTTCGCCGAGGATCTGTTCCACCTCGAAGGCACGGACTACTGGCTGATCCCGACGGCGGAAGTGCCGGTGACCAACCTCTACCGCGATGAGACGCTCGACGGCGAGAAACTGCCGGTCAGCCTTTGCGCGTATACGCCGTGCTTCCGGAGCGAGGCGGGATCCTATGGGCGTGATGTGCGCGGCATCATCCGGCAGCACCAGTTTCAGAAGGTGGAGCTGGTGAAGTTCGCGCATCCGGAGCGGAGTTACGATCAGCTGGAGCGGTTGACGGATGACGCGGAAGACATCCTGCGGCGGCTTGGGCTGCCCTTCCGGACGATGCTTCTTTGCACCGGCGACATCGGTTTCAGCTCGGCCAAGACCTATGATCTGGAGGTCTGGCTGCCGGGGCAGAATGGATTCAAAGAGATCTCGTCGTGCTCGAATTTCGAGGCGTTTCAGGCGCGGCGGGCGAATATCCGGTTCAAGGGCGCAAAGAAGGCGGAGTTGGTTCATACCTTGAATGGAAGCGGGCTGGCGGTGGGCCGGACCTGGGTGGCGATTGTCGAGAACTACCAGCGGCGCGATGGCAGCGTGGTGGTCCCGGAGGCGCTGCGGCCGTATTTGAATGCGGAGCGAATTACGCCGGGAGCGGAGCTGAAATGATCGGCCGCGTGGTTGCCTGCATTTTCTTTGCCGGCCTCGTATCGAGCGCGGCACAGCCGGAATTTGAAGTCGCATCCGTGAAACCGGCGAACCCCGACGTCGGCCTCATGGACAGACATCTTCCGACCTTGAACGTCGAACCGGGCCGTAACCTTAGCTTCGCAAACCTTGGCCTGAGAGACCTGATCATGCTGGCCTATGGGGTTGGGGCGCGTCAGATCGCAGGGCCCGATTTTCTGTCGCCCGCCTCGGGAGTCAGGTTTGATATTGTGGCGAAGACACCGGCGGACGCAAAGAAGGAGCAGATCCCGCTGATGCTCCGGACGCTGTTGGCGCAACGTTTCAAGCTGGCTCTGCGTCGCGAGCAAAAGGAAATGTCCGTTTATGCGCTGGCGGTCGGGAGCGGCGGGTCAAAGCTCAAGGAATCCGCGTCAGGCGATACCGGTGAATCGGGATGCACGCGGTCGTCAGCGCAAACTCCGGGGGTCAGCGCCGCGGCCGTCTGCCACAAGATGACTGCGGGCAGTCTGGCGCAGCAGGTCGCACTTTTGGCCCCCGGCTATTTCGATCGGCCGGTCGTTGATATGACAGGGCTCAAGGGCACGTACGACTTAACGCTGGAGTGGATCACGCGCCCGCAGGCGGAGGCCGGAGAGGATGGTCCGACGATGTATGTGGCGTTGGAGAAGCTGGGACTGAAGCTGGAGGCGCGAAAACAGCCGATGGAGATCCTGGTAGTCGACCATTGCGAAAAAGTACCGGCGGAAAATTAGCGATCGAGGCGGACGGGGCGATCGTAGCCGGTCATCTCCAGATAGCCTGCGCCTTTGTGGGTGCCTGAGTAGTCGACTGCGCCTTCCCAATAATTTGTGCTTCCTCGCAGTTCCTGATCCGGCAGGACGGCTTTCGCGGTTATGTCTATATTCAGCGAGGGAATTTTCACGCTCCACTCGACTGGGTAACTATGCCACCTGGCCAGCGGGCGCAGCTTGAAGTCTTCGCTCCGCAGATGGTGCGCGACGCCCTGCGCGTCTATGAATGTGCCCGATGAGTAAGGGTCAATCGAGCTGTCTTTACGGCGCAGTTCGAAGAGCATCAGCTCGGTTTGGTTATCCAGTTGGACGCTGAACCAGTCCCAACCCACCTGATCGCCCGAGAGTTGTTCGGTGAACCATTCGTGATCCATCCAGGCGGTGCCTTTGACTTGAGATGACTCGACGGTCCCCAGGACTTCCAGACGCGGGAAGGAGATGTAATGCGAAGCTCGGCCGCGGCCTTCGGCCTTCTGGCTCACTCCATTCTCACCTTCGATGACCAGGGGCTTCGATGGGTGCAGGTCGAGATGGAAGCGGAAGTGGTCCGTAACAGCATCAAGCGTCTGATTTTCGCCGTTCCACTGCGCGGACCAATTCCCGTTCCAGATGCGCTGCCGGTCGAAGCTCGCGCCAGCTATGCCCGGTCCGGCTCGGTTCAGGCGCTCTTCATACCAGAAATGTTTTCCGTTCGCGTCCGTCAGAGCGGCATGCGCCAGATAGAGATTCCGGACAGTCCACGATGAGGTGTTTTCGGTGTCATGGCGCTCGGCGTCGTGCACGCCCTGGCGAAAGAAGACCAGCTCGAAACCAAACCGTTTACCCTGCGCATCTGTCACATTACCCGTGTAATACCACCATTCGGTGCGAAAGTCTTCGTGCTGGAAGTGGTCGCGGGGAAACTGGTAACGATAGCCCGGCAGCGCGTCGCGATACGCGAAACCGCCCGCCAGCAGAGGGAGAACAAGCAGCGAAAATGAGAATGGCCTCAAGCCCCGGCGTAGTCCGTTCATCTTGTTACCATGAAGTAATCCCGCATGGTTGTTGAACCCCAGTGTGCACGATTTGACAGTATCGCGCTCGATTCCGGCGCCATGCTTTCTCCCGTCGAGGTCGCGTTCGAGACGTACGGCAGCCTGAACGCGGATCGATCGAATGCCGTCCTGGTGACCCATGCGTTCACGGGCGACGCGCACGCGGCCGGCATCAGCCACGAAACCGGCAAGCCTGGCTGGTGGGATAACATGATCGGGCCGGCGAGGGCTTTCGATACGGACCGGTATTTCGTCATTTGCTCGAACGTGCTGGGCGGATGCCAGGGAACCACGGGACCGGCGTCCATCAATCCGGTAACCGGCGTCCCTTATGCGATGTCGTTTCCGGTGATCACGATTCGCGATATGGTGCGGCTGCAGCGTATGCTGATCGGCGAACTGGGCATTGCGCGGCTGCTCTGCGTAGCGGGCGGATCGATGGGCGGTATGCAGGCGCTCGAATGGGCGGTCAGCTATCCCGATATGGTGCTTTCGACCATCCCGATCGCGACCACATGGCGGCACAGCGCGCAGCAGATCGCGTTCAACGAAGTGGGCCGGCAGGCTATTATGGCCGATCCCGACTGGTCGGACGGCGAGTATTACGACAAGAAACCGCCCTCGCGCGGACTCTCGGTGGCCCGCATGGTGGGACACATCACGTACATGAGCGACGAATCGATGCGCGAGAAATTCGGGCGCCGGCTGCGCGAGAAGGAAAAATTCGGATTCGATTTCGGCGTCGATTTCGAGGTGGAGAGTTATCTGCGGTACCGGGGTAATCAGTTCGTGTCGCGCTTCGATGCGAATTCGTATCTCTACATCACGAAGGCCGAGGATTACTTCGATCTGACGAACGGCACGGGCCGGCTCGCGGACGCGTTTCATACGGTGGACACGCGCTTCCTGGTAATCAGTTTTACGTCCGACTGGCTCTATCCGAGTTACCAGTCGCAGGAGATTGTACGGGTGCTGCGGCGCATGAACAGCGACGTGGCTTACTGCGATCTGCAGTCGAATTACGGGCACGACGCGTTTCTGGTGGACATCGCCGAGCAGACGGAGATCGTGCGCGGCTTTCTCGACAGCACGGCGCGCATGGCGAAGGCGGCCTGATGGCGCATCCGGCGCCTGTTTCCACTCCCGTCATGCTGACCGATCGGCCGGATTTCAGCGTCTTCGGAGAGATTATCGAGCCCGGCAGCCGCGTGCTCGATCTGGGGTGCGGCGAAGGCGAATTGCTGGCCTGGCTGGTCGAGAACAAGCAGGTGCTGGCGCGGGGCGTGGAGATTTCGGCCACGGATGTGCGCAAGGCGATCGCGCGCGGCGTTTCGGCCTATCAGGGAGATATCGACGAGGGCCTGGCCGATTATCCCGACAAGGCTTTCGATTACGTGATTCTCAGCCAGACGCTGCAGGAAACGCGGGCTCCGCTGCAGGTTTTGAAGGAGATGCTGCGGGTGGGGCGACGGGCTATTGTGTCGTTTCCGAACTTCGGTCACTGGGAGGTGCGGCGCGCCATGCTGTTCACCGGCCAGGCGCCGAAGACGAAGTTGTTCCCGTACGATTGGTATAATTCGCCGAATATTCACTTCCTGAGCATCAACGATTTCGAGGAGTTATGCCGGGAGTCGGGATTTCCGATCGAGAAGCGCTATTTTCTGGCGGGGGCCAGGCGGGTTACGGTTTTGCCTAATTTGCTGGCACAGACCGCGGTCTTTCTGCTGGGGTGACTGCGCATGAGAGAGGAAGTTCTGGCGGCCTTTTATGCGGGAACAGCCAGCGCAGCGGAGCTTGCAACAGATCTTGACGGGTCAGTCCAGGCCTTCCGGCGACGTGTCAAGACTTAACCTTTGGGAAACGTCACGCCGGCTACAGCGAGGGACGCTCGACAAGGCGCGGGATGTTCATTTTGCCCTGGTGCTTTCGTGCCCGGGCGAGATCATACGCCGCCTGCAATCGCAGCCACAAATCGGCACTGCCGCCAAAGGCTTTTTCAAAGCGCAACGCCATCTCCGGCGTAAGGGCACTTCTGCCTTGCATCACGTTGTAAAGCTGCTGGCGCGCGATCTTCATAGTTTTCGCCGCCTCGGCCACACTCAGGTTAAGTTCGCCAAGGTTAGGCTTAGCGGGTGCGCCGGGGTGAACGGGATTTTTCATCGGCATCGCGTCTTCCCTCCTAATGGTAATCTTCCAAATCCACGTCGCAGGCGTCGCTTCCCTCGAAGCGAAAGGTCGCCCGCCAGTTGACCCTTACCGTCACTGCCCACACGCCTTTACGGTTGCCTCTCATCGGGTGCAATCGAAATGTCGGCTGGTTCATATCCTGCACCTCACGGGTCTGATCGAGCGCCGAAAGGATCAACCGCAAACGGTCAACCTGATCGGCTCTAACCCTGCGATCATCGTCCTGTTCAAACAGGCTCCGCAGGCCCTTGTGTTTGAAGCTCCCGATCACGTCCAAATGCAAAACGTCAATTGACGTTTGCCAACGCAAGAAGCGCAAAAAATACTCCGGGGATGAAGCGTCGGTTGCTTTGCCGCTCCGGCGCTGCTGCAAATCTTATCCTTATCCTTGAGACACATCATCGATTACGCGCCTCTTTCACGATCTGACCGTAGCCTTCCTTACCGAAAGGCGGGCTGCCGGTGGGAAACTGCCCCAGCGGATGATCCTTACGGCGCATCAGGTACGTGCAGCAGGTCGGCGTCTTACAGGTGCGGCGTTCATAAGCCAGCGAATGTCCGCAATCACGTCGATTGCCAGGCGTTCCACATTACCGATTGCCTCGTCGCGGGTTTGGCCGCAGCACATCACGCCTGGAAGTGCGAGGTGCGCTTCCCCAAACCGGGCAAGACGTCCGGAATCGCGCCCTGGGCAACCGGATGCGGCTCATTGAAAGATGCCGTAAACAGGCCCTCGGCTCATGCCGATCCGGGCTGACCACCGGTTCGCTGGACGATGCGCGCTTCCTTCATGATCTGGCCGTAGCCTTCCTTATCGAAAGGCGGGCAGCCGGTGGGAAATTGGCCCAGCGGGTGATCCTTGCGGCGCATCAGGTAGGTGCAGTAGGTGAGCGTCTTACAGGTGCGGCGCTCGTCGAGTTCTCCCTTTTCGAGCGCATCCCTGCCGAAATCGGGATAAGCCAGGGAATTACGTCCGAGACCGGCAATTCGGATGGCGCCTAAGGCTACATTGTGAGCCGCCGCGTTGATCGAATACTTTTGCAGCCAGCTATAACCGCTGCCCACCATCGGCAGATCGGGAAAAGTGCGCTGCAATTCTCCGGCAATACGGAAATGCCGGTCGACTCCGTCCATGGGGTGCTCCGGCGATTCGTAATTCCCGTCGTCCGGCCGTTCGAAAGGGCGCACCACATGCGGGTTATAGTAGGGCACCCCCAGCGAGACGTTCAGCAATTCGAGTCCCGCGTCCCGCAGCAGCAGGATCGCCTGCTTGACTTCAGCGAGGCTCTCGACGAGCGGATTTTGCGGATCGACGCCGAAGCCGTATGGATATGGGCGCTCGAAATCGCACCCGTAAGGCACGCCGTCGAAGCAGCCCAGCCGCGCGGCGATCAGAATCTTCTTTCCGAAGCGCGCGCGCACCTTGCGAATCACATTGACGGGAAGGCGCAGCCGGTTTTGGAGAGGCCCACCGTAAGGTCCCGGGCGAGTCTTAGCGCCGGTCAATTCGCTCAACAGATAGCCATGCGTGATCTTGATATCGATGGCGTCGAACCCGGCCTCGAGCGCGCGTCCGGCCGCTTCCACATAGAAATCCTCGAGGCGCTCCAGTTCCCCGTCGGCAATGGGCTCGAGCGATGGCGTGGTATTGGTCTTATGATCGACGTGCGGATTGTGATATGCGATGACGCGTTGGGGAACGCTGTAGCGGCCCGAGTGCGTCAACTGCATGGGAATCAGCAGATCGCCGGCCGAGCCGAAAGCCGCGGCGTGATCGCGCCGGATAGTTTCGATGAGGCGCGCAAAATCGTCTCGCGTATTCGCGTTGAGCCAGAGCTGGCGGGTATTGGCGCGCCCATCTTCGCGGATTGCGGTAGCCTCGAACCAGACGAGTTTCGCGCCACCGGCGGCGAAGCGTTTGTAGCGGCGCCAGGTCAGTTCGCCAGGGCGTCCATCGAGCGTGCCGTCGCAGCCTTCCATGGGATGGATGGCGAGCGAGTTACCGACCTGGCGTTCGCCGACGCGCACCGGCCGCGCCAGAATCTGCCGCACCTGCGCGCGATCGGGCTCGAAGCGCACATGGCCCGTCCGCCACTCGGCTTCAAGCGAGATTTCTTCGAGGGACTTGTAGGTAAAATGACGCGGCACTATTGGGATACCGCCACGGGTTCGCCGACAGCCACTTCGCGCGGCAACAGAACTATCGAAATCGCTCCCACCACCGCCACTCCCAGCACCACGGCCATGGGAACCATATAGCTGCCGAATATTTCCCGCAGCCACGAAACGCCATAAGGCACCCAAGTCTGGCCAATCGTATTAACCGGCAGGATAATGGCCATGGCGCGCGCCAGCGAATTCACGCCGAACTGCTTCGCCGCCATCAGCGGAATCAGCATGTAATCCGCGCCCATGGCGAAGCCGAATACGATGGCGAAGAAATGCGGGCTGCCCGAAGGATGCACCGAAAGCAGCAGCGGAATGCTGGCCGCGACGACGAAGTACGTAATGGTCATCACATGCTTCATCGGGAACACATCGGCGAATTTGCCGATTAAAAGCCGCCCCGCGATGCTCGACCACAGAATCCACCGCGTCGCCTCGCTCCACGTCGCGTCGCGCAATACCTGATCGCTGAAGCCCTGATCCTGAAACACCAGCTTCATATGTTGATTGATGGCGCCGATCGATCCGATGGAGCACAGGCTGCCCGTCAGCAGCAGCCAGAACGGCCACTGCCGCAGCAGATAGCCGAAACTGCGCGCTTCAATGCGCTGGTCGTGATTCGGTTCCAGCGCGCCGTCGGGAAACTGGCCGATCTCGGCGGGCCGGTCTTTCAGCATGAACAGCGCAAACGGCCACGCCAGAAACATGATGCAGCCGACGGCCAGCAGCGCGGTGCGGAAAGAATACTGCTCCGTGACGGGTTTGATGAGCCACGGGCCAGCCGCGCCCACCAGCGCCACTCCGACATAAACAATCCCCATGGCCATCCCGCGGTTGCGCTTATACCAGTGGGAAACGATGATCTGGTGCGGAATCGGCCCCGAGAGAATGTAGCCGAACGTATAGACAAACCAGAGCCCGTAATAGACGCCGATGCTGCCATTCATGCGGCTGAAGCCGAAGAACGAGAGGAAGGTGAGAAAGGTTCCGGCGACGATCAGCTTGCGCGCGCTGAAGCGGGGCACCAGCACGGGCCCGACCCACAGAGTCAGCAGCGCCGCCAGAGGAAAACCCAGCGTGATGTCGTGCAGCGGCCAGTGAAACGCGCTCCTGTAATAGTCGTAGAAGAACGGCATGTTGTAGTAGGGCAATCCCACCGCGATACCGAACGTCAGTAACGCCGCCGCAACGATCCAACGGCCGTAGAAGCTCCTGCGCATGTTTCACCAATCTATCATCGGAGACGAAATTTGTTGCCGGCCGAGCTCCGGGCTAAGTTACGCTTCTTTGGCCATCGAGCCGATTAACAGCGCCGTGCGCGACGGAAGCGCCGGCCGAGGATCGGGAAAATTCTTGAGGCCATCAGGCCCGAAGCGGCTTATTTTGCCGAGCGCAACGGCCACCGCGGGGGAACCCTGGTAGTGAACCTCAACGACCCGTCAGATATTCCGGCGCTGGCCGAGCCGTTCTTCCTCACGTTTAACGCCGAGGTAAGGTTTCAGGTTGCCATGACGCCCGAACATCCGGGGCGCGCGGACCTGGACGCGCGGGGAAAGAAGTGGAGTTGAGGTTCGGGCATCCCCTATCGAGGGGATAGCAACTTTTCCATGGTCCGAGGTAAGCTCAGGAAGTCCCGCTATGTGGCGCCTTACCATTTCGAGCCATCAAACCGGCGAAGTGCTGCGCACCGAATTTTTCGATTCGATGACCGCCGCCGAGATCCGCGGATTTCAGATCGGCATGCTGCCGCGCCCCCGCAAGGACGATTGGGCGATTGCCATCGACATCGTCGGAAGCGCGAGAGCCGCGGCTTGAAAATCGGCCTTGATTTCGCTGCTGTGGCAGCACCCAAAACATCGCTGTATCCGGCCAGCGATGAGCTGCGTATACAATCTGACAGAGGATATTAAATCGGGGCTGAGATCCAGGCCCTTCGTGTCTTCGCGGCGCTGAGGCTCTTCGCGGGCCACTTTCCTCGTTCGACCCCGGTGAGGAGCAATTCGATTGTTTGATATTCGCAGAGCGGCCTTGTGCCTGAGCAGCCTGATTCCACTGACTATGTCGGCGCAGTTGCCGCAAGCGGCCACGCCCCAGGCGCCGGCCCGGACGACCGCGCCGACCACTACCACGGCGTCCACACAGCCAGCTACCAACGCGAAGAAGCCAAAGGTACCCGACTATCCGGATCCGCGGACCATAACTTTCGGGCTCTTCGAGTGGGCGACGCTGCCCGGCGTTGGACCCGACGTGAAGGGCGGCAAGATCGCCACCGGCTATTCGACGCTCGACCATTTAGGCAAAGACCATCCGATCACGCCCGGCGTCGAATTCAGCATGCCTATCACGCGCACCGGCCTCATACACCTCGAGGCTTTCCTGAATAAGGGCGACGGCAGTCAGAACGCCGCGCAGGAGACCACGTTGTACGGTGTGCAATACCTGCCGGGCGATTATCTGTCGACGCAGTACCAGACCCGGTCCGCCAAAATTTACTACGAGGATCTGCTCTGGCCTTACAAGTTTCCGGTTTCGAAATTTCGTGTGCGTTCGCTGTGGGAATTTCAATGGGTCGGACTCACCGACACGATTGACGCGCCCCTGAAGACAACCGCGACCAACAGCTCGGGAACGCCCCAGAGCAACACCGCGATGGGAGGTGGGACCATCCTGTGGCCGACTTTCGGGCTCGCGCCCGAATATGCCCTCTCGCCGCACGTGCTGCTGCGGGGGGAGATTTCGGGCTTTGCCTTCCCCCACCACGCGGTTCTCTGGGACGCCCAGGCGACTCTGTCTTACCGGCACAAGAGCTGGGAAGTGATGGCCGGATACAGAGCCCTGCACTACAAGAGCTCACCGCAGGATTCCGAGTACGTGTTCCAGACAGTCGACGGCGGATTCGTGGACCTTCGGTGGCACCTGTAACCGGATCGGCGGTGCGGCTGTTTGCTACCATGGTTTTTCGACGCTGGCGTAGCTCAGCTGGTAGAGCATCTGATTTGTAATCAGAGGGTCGGGGGTTCAATCCCCTCCGCCAGCTCCAAATATCTGCTTTAGGATCAGTTAAGTACGGCTTTTCGGCGAGCGGACCGATTGGCCCAGGTTCGTCGGTGTGCCCGATTTTGTGCCCGCCTTTCGCCACTTCTGCCTTTTCCATCGCCGCTCGAACGTCTTCATCGTTCAGGTGGACATAACGCATGGTGGTGCTCAAATCCGCGATGGTGAAGCTGGCGCGGGTGAGCCAGGCCAGCTACTATCGCTTCGACGCGAATGCGGCATCGGGCGCAGATTCCGACATGGATCTGCTCGATGCGATCCAGCGGATTGCGCTGGAATGGCCAAGTTACGGACGGCGGCGCATCACGCAGGAGTTGCGCCGACGCGGCTGAGCGCTCTGCGCATGGCCTTGTCCCGGCGGGTAGTCGACCTGACGCATCGGTTCCACAAGATCACAGCCATTGCCAAACTGCCGAAAATCCGCTTTCACGATTTGAGGCACACGGCCGCGACGCTCTTGCTCGCCCAGGGAGTTCACCCTCGCCTTGTGATGGAGACTCTCGGTCACTCGAGCATTAGCCTCACGATGAACACCTGCTCGCACGTGATTCCGGCAATGCGCACAGAAGTCGCGGACCGGATGAACCCGATTCTCGGGAAGGCGGCGCCGAATCAGGAGGGTATCCCTGAGCTGGTGGCTACCCCGGTGGCTACTTCGACCGCCGTGGATCTTGTCCAGTAGACCAGTAAGCGATTGAAAACAGGTGGTGAGCGCGGTAGGAATCGAACCTACAACCTACTGATTAAGAGTCAGTTGCTCTGCCAATTGAGCTACGCGCCCGCAACTGAATTATTGTAGCATCCCGGAGGCACAACGACATGCGTTTTGCTGCCACCATTTGAATCTGGTGCAACGGCAAACGTCTGTACTATGACCAGTACTGCTACTCACGGATGCCCATCGGCGCTTTCCGGCTCGACGTCTACACGGCTTAGGGCAAGCATCTGGGCTCGCTGGCCGGCGCATTTCGCGAATCCGTGCCGGGAATCCTGGTCATCCTCGCCGCCAATGCTCTGAATATTTTCGGCCACCATCCTGCTCGTACAGGGATTACGGCGCGTCCGCGGCGCTAAACACTTGTTGCCCGCCTTCTTCGCAGTCCTCTTTACTCTATATTCACAACAGTCCTGGGGGCGCACTGCCGCGGATCACCGTTCTACGCATTCTTCCGCTTCTTCGCCGCGTACGCCATGCTGCCGGGCGTGCCGCATCCCGGTCATTTGGTGTACTGGCCGGCGGGATTTTTCTGGGCGCCGATGGCCTCCTGATGCCGATGCGTACCGGAGTGGCTCTTGCCGACGGTTTCGGAAACAATATTTTCACTCCCACTCCGGTGCAAATCGTCCTGATCTCGCTGCATTTGGTAGTGGTGAGCTGTGGGCTCTTGCTGTTGCCGGCGAGTAACCTGAAGCTCCGCGGGGAAGCCGAGGCTCTGGCGCTCTACGATCCGTTGACGCACGCCGTCTCTTTCTCGACGGTTGCTGCAAGCCGAACGGCGGGCCGCCGAGACGGGTGAACAGCTCGCCGTGATCTTTGTCGATCTGGACGACTTCAAAGCCGTGAACGACACCATGGGGCACCAGATGGGAGATGACGCGGTGACGGATCGTCAAGTATGCGGTTGAAGCGAAACTGAAATCGAGGACTGGACCGCGGTGTTCCGGGTCAGTTGCGGGATGGCGCTTTTCCCCGCCGACGGCCGCACCGCCGAAGCGGTGGTCCGGGAAGCCGACGCCGCCATGTATCAGGCGAAGCGGCAGGGCAGGCAAACCCTCGTGACAGCGGCTTCTTCCCGACAAAATCCGGCGACGGGAAGGTGGGATGATGGGTGATGCCGCGTTTAAACTGGCATGTCCGACTTACTTCCCGAACCCTGGCTGCGCGGACCGATTCCCGATACCGACCCGGTCGTTAGCCACCTGCTGCGCGCGAGCCAGCAGATCCGCGAGGACATCGCACGCGCGGTCGGCCCACTCAGCGGCGCGCAGCTGTGGGCTATGCCCGACGAGATGACGCCGGCGGGTTTCCATGCCAAACACCTGGCCGGCAGCACGGAAAGGCTTTGCGCTTATCTCGAAGGCCTGACATTGACGCAGGAGCAGCTGTTGGCCATTGCGGGAGAACGGGCAGGCGCGGAATCCTCCGCCGAACTGACCGCGCGCGTGAACGCCGCCTTCGACCGCTATGACCGCATCGTCAGCCGTCTGCGCCCGGAGGAGTTCGGCAATGTCCGCGAGGTGGGCCGAAGACGGCTGCGGACTACGGCGATCAGCCTTGCGATTCATATTGCGGAACACGGGCAGCGCCATGTGGGCCAAGCCATCAGCGCCGCCAAATTAGCACAGGCCACAGTGCGGGCCTGATGCCGGAACGCGCTTCCCTGGGCCACGGACTATATGCAGAAACCATAAGGAACATAAGGAAATTGAATATTTGGATTTTTCGAATCCATAGTATAGATTTAGCTGCTGGACCCCAACCGGCAAATAATAGACATGCTTCTCCTCGTTTGAGAAACACCTATGCAAACTGACTACGCGATGCTGCTTCAGGCAGCTACAGATATGACCGCGCGTCTCAACGCGCTGGAGGCTGCGGCGAAAAGCGCGCAGTCGGCGGGCGACAACGCCTGGATGCTTACGAGCGCGGCACTGGTTCTGATGATGACAGGTCCTGGCCTCGCTCTTTTTTATGGCGGCCTGGTGCGGCGCAAGAACGTGCTCAGCTCCATGATGCACAGTTTCATCATGATGGCTTTGATTACCGTGCTGTGGGCGCTGGTCGGCTACAGCCTGGTATTCAGCGAAGGCATGCCGTTCATCGGGGGACTGAAATACGCGTTCCTGAACGGCGTCGGCAAAGAACCCAATGCGGATTACGCCGGCACCATCCCGCAGGCGACGTTCATGATCTATCAGCTGATGTTCGCCGTCATCACTCCGGCGCTGATTTCCGGGGCGTATGCGGAGCGCATGAAGTTCAGTGCTATGTTGCTGTTTACGACTCTGTGGGCGTTTATTGTGTACTTCCCGATGGCGCACATGGTGTGGGGCAAGGGCGGGCTGCTGAACGCCTATCTGGGCGGCGCGGTCAAGACTTTCGATTTTGCGGGCGGCACCGTCGTGCATATCACTTCCGGCGTTTCGGCTCTGGTTTGCGCGTTATATCTGGGTAAGCGGATAGGATACCCGCAGGAGGCTATGAAGCCTCACAGTCTGGTCCTGAGCGTGGTGGGCGCCTGTCTCTTGTGGGTGGGCTGGTTCGGCTTCAACGCGGGCAGCGCGCTGGCCGCATCGGGTCTCGCGACCAGCGCATTTGTCGCCACGCACTTCGCCGCGGCTACGGCGGCGATCGGCTGGATGCTGGCGGAGTGGCTGCATAACGGCAAGCCTAGTATGCTGGGAGGGATCTCCGGCTCCGTCGCCGGGCTGGTCGCGATCACGCCCGCGTCCGGTTTTGTCAAGCCCATGCCGGCTCTTCTGATCGGGTTTTTGGCGGGAATTTTTTGCTTCTGGATGGCGACGGCAGTCAAACGGAAGTTCGGGTACGACGACACCCTGGATGCTTTCGGCGTACATGGCGCGGGCGGAACGCTGGGCGCACTACTGACCGGAGTCTTCGCCACCAATGTTATTAACGATGCCACCATCGACGGCAAGCTGATGCCGCTGGGTCTGGTGGACGGCAATCCCATGCAGGTTTTAAATCAGGGCGTCGGAGTCCTGATCTCTATCGGCCTCGCCGCCGTGGGTACATTCATTATCCTGAAGATCTGTGACGCTCTGCTTGGCGTAAGGGTAGACGAGGATGAGGAAGAGCAGGGTCTGGATCTGAGTCAACACGGAGAAGAAGGGTACTTTCTGGAGGCCTGACATGAAAAAGATAGAAGCGATCGTCCAACCGTTTAAGCTGGAAGATGTAAAAGAGGCCCTGAAGAATATCGGCATCGATGGCATGACCATCAGCGAAGTTCGCGGGCACGGCCGCCAGAAGGGGCACAAAGAAGTTTATCGAGGTCAGGAATATAACGTCGATCTGCTGCCAAAAGTGAAGTTCGAGCTGGTGATTCCCGACGTGCGCCTCGAGGAAGTACTGGAGGCCATTACCGGCGCGGCCCGCAGCGGCAAGATCGGCGACGGAAAGATATTTGTTTATGACGTCGCCGAAGCTATACGGATCCGAAATAACGAGCGGGGTGACTCAGCGGTCTGAGCGCATCCGCGAGAACTTTATCCGCACGCGCGATGCCGCGGCGACGCTCGCCGGGCGCACTGCCCTGGTGGATGAAATCATCCTGAAGCGCTGGACCGTCATGCCCGCCGGCATCGCGCTGGCGGCCGTGGGCGGTTACGGGCGGTGCGAGCTTTTTCCCCATTCCGACGTCGACCTGCTGATTCTCATGCCGGATGAGAAGACGCAGATTGCGATCAAAGAGCCGCTGGCGATGTTTCTCCGGGACCTCTGGGACGCGGGGCTGCGCATCAGCCAGTCCGTCCACACGTCCGCCGAGTGTAATCAGATCGACGCGTCCAATACCGAGTTGGCGGTGAGCCTGCTGGACCGGCGGTTCCTCGCGGGGGAGGAAAGTCTGTTCCGCGAGATCAAAGATCCCGTGGCGGAGCTGGGCCGGAATATCGCCGAGCTTACGCGCCAGCGCCACACCCGCTTTCAGGACACCATTTATCACCTGGAACCGAACGTGAAGGACGCGCCCGGCGGCCTGCGCGACCTTCAGGTGCTGCGCTGGCTGCAGAAACTGGGCAGCGGCGATGGCGAGACGCTGCCGGGCGTCGACACGCTGTTTCAGATCCGCTGCTTCCTCCACTATCTGGGCGGCCGCGACGACAATAAACTCAGCTTCGAGCGCCAGGACGAGATTGCGCAGCTAAGTGCGGTTTCGTCGCCCGAAGAGCTCATGCGCCAGTATTACCGCGCCGTGCGGGGCATCGCCCGCCTCGCCCTGCGCCGTCTGGAGCGTTTCGAAGCCAAACGCAGTTCGCTTTTCACGCAGATCCGCGATCGCACTTCAAGGCTCTCGAACAGCGATTTTTCCATTGTCCATGGCGAAACGTACCTGCGCTCTCCCGTGTCGCTCACCTCCGATCCGCAGGTGGTTCTGCGCCTGATCGATTTCACGGCACGGCACGGGCTGCCGCTTGCGGCCGACACGGACGAACGCCTGGAGCGCGCCGTCCCGATCTTCGAGGGCTGGGTCGCGACGCATCAGCCCGTTTGGCCCGCCTTCCGCGAGATCCTGCGCCAGCCGCACAGCGGCAAAGCCATGCGGGCGATGCACGAATGCGGCGTGCTGGCCGCCGTTTTCCCGGAGCTGCGCGAGATTGAAGCGCTGGTCATCCGCGATTTTTACCATCGCTACACCGTCGATGAGCACACGCTCGTCGCCATTCAGACGGTCCTCGATCTGAGGAGTAAGAAAGGCGATCTGTTCGGCGATCTCGCCAATGAGACGGAAGATCTGGATCTCCTCACCACCGCGCTCCTCTTCCATGACGTGGGCAAAGGCACGCCGGACGAGAGCCATGTCGAGGTGTCGCGCCGCATCGCCGACGAAGCGCTGCACCGCACCGGCATGAACGAACGCGATTGGGGCATCGTATCATTCCTGATCGGTTCGCATCTGGAAATGTCGGCGGCGATGAACGGCCGCGACCTGTCGGATCCGGCCACCACGCGGGACATGGCGGCTAAGGTCGGCACAGTGGAGCGCCTGAAGCTGCTGACGCTGCTCACCTACGGCGATATCAGCGCCGTGCACCCCTCGGCCATGACGCCCTGGCGCAGGCAGTTGCTGTGGAGCCTTTATTCGCAGACTTACGCCGAACTTACTCGCGAATTGACGGCCCGCATCTGGGAGCCTCCCGTGTCGGCCGATCCCGAACTGCGTCACTTCCTCGAGGGGCTGCCGCCGCGCTACCTGCGCATCCATAACGAAGCCGAGATCCAGGACCATCTGCGGCTGGCGCGCGAAGCGGAACACAATGGAGCGGCTGTTTCGCTCACCCGCTCGGCCGCGTGGGTGCTTACCGTGGTCACCGGCGACCGGCCCTTCCTGTTCGCTTCCATCGCCGCGGCATTGTCGAGTTTTGGATTCAATATCCTCAAGGCTGAGGCGTTTACCAATGCCCAGGGGAAGGCCATCGATACATTCACCTTCGCCGACACCGCGCGCAATCTGGAACTCAATCCCGAAGAGGGGCGCGACCTGACCTTGACAGTGATGCGAACTGTGAAAGGGGATGTCTCGGTCGACGACTTGTTGAAACGGCGTCCCCGCGTGAAGCCGGATGCGCACGCGCTGGCGGCCACGCGAGTGACCTTCGATAATGCATCATCCCCAACCGCCACGCTGATCCAGCTAACAACGCAGGACCGGCCGGGGCTGCTCTACGACGTGGCGGCGTTGATCTCAAAGCAGGGGGCCAATATTGAGGTGGTTCTGGTCGATACCGAGGCGAAGAAGGCCATCGACGTTTTCTACCTTACGAAGGACGGCGCCAAGCTGAGCGATGACGATGCCCACCGGTTGGTGGACGCGCTGTCGGGCCTCTTGACCGGGCCCACGGCTTTAAACTACGATGTAGTTTAATTCGGGGAGTGATCTGAAATGGGCGATTTTGAGCAGATCGTTCTGCTGGCCATACTGCGCGTGGGCGAGGATGCCTATGGCGTCACCATTCGCGCCGAGATTGAACTTTGCACGGGACGCGATCCGGCGCCGGGGGCGCTCTACACTACGCTCGACCGGTTGGAAGACAAGGGCTTCGTCCCTTCGCGGCTGGGCGACCCGACACCACAACGCGGCGGGAGGGCCAAGCGGTTTTTCACGGTGACGCCGGCGGGGATCGAAGCCGTGGCGCGCGCGCAGCGGTCGTATCGGCGTTTGCTGCGGGGATTGCGGCTTCCGGGAGTGGCCAATGCGTAAGGCGTCGATTGCGGAGTGGATTCTGTCGCTGGCGACCACGCCGGAGCGCGCGGCGGCTGCGGTGGGCGATCTGCTGGAACGACCCTCCGGATTCTTGTTATCGGTGCTGGGGACCTTTGTGTCATTGATCATAGACGCGCTGGTCTCCAGTCCCTTCACGTTTATAGGGTGGGCCGTGTTGGCTATCTTCGCCCAGGGCGCGCTCTCGCTCCTCGATGTTTCAATTGTGCTTCTGTTACACCAATGGGCGCCGACGCTGCATGAGATCGAGATTGGTTACTGCTTTTGGTCGTTCGTTATCGGCCACGAGCTTTCGCGCTTTCTGCGGGAGCGAGCGCTGGCCACATACCTCGTGTTTGCAATCCTCAACGGAGTGCTGATCCTGATCGAAGTGCTGACATGGAAAGTCGGACGACCGCAGGTAGACAGACCGGCTTGGGTGTTTTCTCAGCTCGCTTGCCTGGCCGGAGTCGTGCTATTCCGGCGTCGGCACTTGCACAAACATGCGTAAGGCGTCCATAGCCGAGTGGGTTCTGTCGCTGGCCACCACCCCTGAGCGGGCGGCGGCGACAGTGGGCGACCTTCTCGAAAGAGCCGATTCCCGCGGCGTCGTCTGGTTCTGGTCTTCGGTGTTGCAAACGGCCTTTTCGCTATTCAACCAGCGCCTCAGCGCAAACCGTTTCGAATCGATGGTCTGCGGCGCAAGCTGGGCGATTGCCTTTCTGCTGTCGAACCTGATGTTCGGCTGGAAGTGGCGTCATGCCCTCATCGCAGCGATCAGCGCTCTAATAATCTGGCGCAGCGACCGGCGAAAAAGCCTCTAGCAGCGCCCGCGCCTTTAGCTCCATTTCATCCCATTCGGCTGCCGGATCGGACTGCGCGACAATCGCCCCTCCCACCCCAATACTGACTTCGCCGCCGTGGAAAACCGCTGTGCGGATCACGATGTTCAGATCCACCGCACCGTTGGCGTCGATATACCCGAGGCTGCCCGAGTAAACGCCGCGCGGTGCTCGTTCCATGCCGGCCAGCAGTTCCATCGTCCGCTTCTTCGGCGCCCCCGTCATGGAGCCGCCGGGGAACGCCGCTCGAATGCAATCCATCGCCGTAGCGTCGCGTCTCAGCTGTCCGGTGATTGTACTTACCAGTTGGTGCACGGTGGGGTAGGTCTCGACTTCCATCAGGCGCGGCACCTGGACGCTGCCCGCTTCGCACACCCGCGAAAGATCGTGCCGGACGAGATCGACGATCATCAGATTCTCGGCGCGATAGCGTTCATTGCTTGTCAGTTCGGAGGGATCGCGGTCACTTGAGATCGTGCCTTTGATGGGCCGCGATTCCACTCTGCCGTGTTCGTCGATGCGCAGGAAGCATTCGGGCGACGTGCAGGCGATCTGGGTATCGCCGAATTGCATGTAGGCGGCGTAGGGCGCGGAGTTGGTGCGGCGCAATTTTTCGTAGTAGTCGAGCGCCGGGAGATCGGTCTCGAGCAGCAGTTGGTTGGTGAGGCACATCTCATAGCTCTCACCGGCCCTGATCAGGTCGAGACACTGACGGATCAGGCCGAGATATTCTTCGCGCGGAATTCGATAGCGAATGTTACGGGGAGGGCTGTGGGGCCGGGGCTTTCGGGCGTTTTCCATCCCGCTCTCGCGATGGTCGATTACCAGATACCGATCCGCCCGGATGAAGCAGGGTTCGCCTTCATAGGTGAAATAGCCGACATGAAATCCCGCGCCGGCTTCGGGCGGTTCGGGCGACCCCGTTCCCATGTAGGAATACCCGCCCCAGCCATCGAGCCAGAAGGCATACGGCTCATGCGCGAAGAGAGTGCGGAAGAGATGTTCGGGTGGATGTGAGCGGTTGAGTACCGCTCCCTCACGGTCGCGGTTCGGTAACCGGTGGGGCGGGTTGGCTACCCGCCATCCCGAGCCCAGGAAATTTCGCAGCAACGCGACGCCATGCTCGGTCAGAATCGATTCGGGATGGAACTGAACGCCCCACAACGGCCGATCCGCATGGCGCAGCGCCATCAGGGTACCGTCCGCCGTCCACGCAATGCCGCGCAGCACCGCGGGCAGCGGCTCTTCCACGACGAGCGAGTGATAGCGCACGGCATTGAAGCGCTCCGGAATGCCCGCGAACAGCTCATCGCCGTTATGAACCACTTCGGCCAGGCGGCCATGCACCGGTTCCGCCTGCACTATGCGCCCGCCGAATGCGTGGGCGATGCCCTGATGCCCGAGGCACACACCCAGCACCGGCACCTCCGCATAACGGATCGCGTCGATCGATACGCCGAAATCCCGCGTTCTGTCCGGCCGGCCGGGGCCAGGCGAAATGACGATGTTCTCCACCCGGAGCGCGCGGATCTCCTCCCAGGTCTTCTCATCGTTGCGGATGACGATCGGCTTCCGCCCCGTGATCGACTCCACCGCATGGACGAGGTTGTAAGTGAACGAATCGTAATTATCGATGATGAGCGCAGACACTCGCCTTCCAGAATCGCAGACCCCTGGCATAATAAAAAAAGTAAAGTGCGCAAATCATGGCTCGACCGCCTACGGCAAAACGAAAATAATCTGGCCTTCGCGCTGAGCCTGATCATCGGCGCTCTGGTGGGGCTGGTGGTGGTCGCATTCATCCTGCTGACGGGACGTGTGGCTGCGCGCATGTATCCCGCCGGCGGGGCGGCATGGCGGCGTCTGCTGGTGCCCGCGCTCGGTTCGTTCGTAACCGGCATCCTGCTCTACCGCTATTTCCCGTTCGCGCGTGGCAGCGGCATCCCGCAGACCAAATTCGCGCTCTTCATCGAGGACGGGCGCATCCGTTTTCGCACCGTGGTGGGGAAATTCCTCTGTTGCTCGATGTCGCTCGCGAGCGGGATAGCGCTGGGACGCGAAGGCCCGTCGGTGCAGATCGGGGCGGGCCTGGCATCGGTGATCGGACGCCGCCTGGGTCTGGGTAAGGAACAGGTGAAGATGCTGATCCCGGTGGGGGGCGCGGCGGCGCTGGCGGCGGCCTTCAACACTCCCATCGCCGCGGTTCTGTTTTCACTCGAAGAGATTGTGGGGGATCTGCACGCGCCGGTGCTCGGCACCGTGGTCCTCAGCTCGGCGACTTCGTGGATGGTGCTGCATCTGGTGCTGGGCGACGAGCCGCTGTTCCATGTGGGCGCCTACCATCTGGTAAATCCCCTTGAATTCATCGTCTACGCGATTCTGGGTGTGGCGGGCGGCTTCGTCAGCGTCGCTTTCGTCAAACTGCTGCTCGGCCTGAGAGCGTTCTTCAAGCGCTTGCCGCCCTCGAGCGCGTGGATCCAGCCCACCATCGGAGGCCTCGCCGTCGGCATCATGGGCTGGTTCGTTCCCGAAGTTCTGGGCGTCGGCTACGACTTTGTGGAGAAAGCGCTGAACGGCGATGTGCTGCTGAAGATGCTGATCATGCTGGTGCTGCTGAAGATTGTCGCCACCGCCGTCTGCTACGCCTCGGGCAACGCGGGCGGCATCTTCGGCCCCAGTCTGTTCATCGGAGCGATGACGGGCGGCGCGGTGGGAAGTGTGGCGCATCATTTTTTCCCCGCGTGGACGGCCGAGCCCGGAGCCTATGCGCTGGTGGGGATGGGGACCGCTTTTGCGGGCATTGTACGTACGCCGATGACGTCGGTGATCATGATCTTCGAGATGACGCGCGACTACACCATCATCGTGCCGCTGATGATCTCGAACATGATTGCCTATTTAATCTCCTGGCAGTTTCAACGCGAGCCGATCTACGAAGCGCTGGCGCATCAGGACGGCGTCCATCTGCCCTCGGCCAGGGAATCGCGGCGCGATCGGGGCGGCATCAGAATCGCGCAGGTCATGCGCTCCGCGCCGGAGGTTCTTTCGCCTGAGATGGAAGTGACCGAAGCCGCCGTGCAGGCGCGGAAGCGGGATCTGGATGCTTGTCCGGTAGCCGACGACCGCGGTCTGTGGGGCATGGTTCCCAAATGGGAGATCGAGAGCACGATTGCCCGGGGAGGCGGCACAAAGAAGCTCGCCGATCTGCTGGGCGGGCCTGGCGGGCCGGATGCGGAAAGCGTGGCCAAAATCCCGCATGTGCATCCCGATCACGCCGTGGCCGTCGCGCTCGAAAGGATGGGCGCCAGCGGTTATAACGTGCTGCCGGTGGTGAGCCGGACCAACGCCCGCAACCTCGTAGGGGTGGTGACTCTCGACGACATCCTCGAAGCTTACCGGGTGCGGCCGCATGAGGGCGACGTTGTCCGCGAGCAGGCGGAGTTATGACACCGCAGGCGCCCCCGATGTTCGGAACCTTTGCCATCATTTTTGCGGCGATCGCCGGACTCTGGGTATTCGACTCCTTTCTGGAACGAGTCGACAGAAGAGAAACCATGGCGGAAGCTCAGCGGTCGTTTGTCGAGGGACAGGCGCTGGCCGCCGCGGGGCGTAATGCGGAAGCCGTGGAGCAATTTCGCAGCGCCCTGACGAATGCGCGCAATAACCGGGATTACCAGCTGGCGCTTGCGAACGCGCTGCTTGCCGTCGGCAAGATGGCCGAGGCGGCATCGACGGCGAACGAGGTTCTGGAGCGCGATTCGACCGATGGCGCGGCCAATCTCACCATGGCCCGCATCGATTTCCTCGAAGGGGGCATCGAAAACGCCGAATCCTACTATCATCGCGCCATCTATGGGCGCTGGCCCTCCGATGCGGCGCGGCATCGCACCGAGGCGCGGCTGGAACTGATCGATCGCCTATCGCGGCAAGACTTGACCCGGCCCGATGCCAGGCAGGAACTGCTGGCCGAACTGCTGGCCGTTGAGGGCGATGTGACCGACGTTGCTACCCGGAAGCGGCTGGCGCATTTGTATCTCGCGGCCGGCTCACCGTCACATTCCGCGCAGTTGTTTCAGACCATCGTTCACGAACGCCATGATGACGGCGACGCGTACGCGGGATTGGGCGAGGCCGATCTGGCCCAGCGGAATTACCGTCAGGCGCGGGCAGATTTCGAGACCGCTTTGCACTACGAGCGGGGCAATGTCGATATCCGCAAACGTCTGGACCTGACGGATGAAGTATTGGGCCTCGATCCCATGACACGAGGACTGAGCGCCGCGGAACGCTATGGGCGCTCGGCATTGCTTCTTAAGTTGACCAACGACGCGCTGAACGGATGCGCCGGCCAGAACCCTTCGCCGGACATCGCGGATTTGCTCAACAAATCGGCCAGAGCTTTGGAAAGCCGTGTCGGGCATGCACAGGAGAGCGATGCCGTGGACTCCAACATGGATCTTGCGCTCGAGTTATGGAAGGCCAGGGGTAAGGTCTGCGGACCCCTCGCGGACCAGGAGCAACCATTGGCCATGGTGCTGGCCGAAGTGAACCGCTAGCCGGCCACCTGGCCGTGCGATCGGCCACATTAGCATCCGAGTTGCATTAATCAACCGCGAGGTGAGTACTATGCGTAGATTTTCTTTCTTATTCTTAACCGCTATCGCTGGAATCGGCTTGACCGTTACAGCTCCCAAAACGAAGGCTCAGGTCGGCGTCGAAATCGGAGTGGCTCCCGATTGTCCGTATGGCTACTACGATGTCCCCCCCTATAACTGCGCTCCGGTCGGCTACTACGGACCGGAATGGTTTAACGATGGCATCTTTATCGGCGCTGGCCCATGGTTTCACGGCGCTGCGGACTTCCACGGCCATGTGGATAACCACTTCCATCCGGATCACGGGTATCGCGGACCCGTGCCGGCCCGCGGTGAGAAAGCGGATCCGGCGAAGCGCGTCGATGCCGAGCACTTCCACGGCAACGAAATGCGCGACGGCCGCGGTCACGTCGTTAACGAACGACGGTAGCGGAAGGCGCGGGGTGAGGTCGCCGCGCCAACTATATCGTGATACGATGTATTTGTGGACGGCGATCTCACCCCCGAACAGTATCGGGATCTGGCCGAGTTCCGGCGCCAGATCCGCCAATTCCTTTACTTCAGCGAAATCACGGCGAAACGGCACGGGATTGAGCCCCAGCAGCACCAGTTGCTGCTCGCGGTTCACGGGCTGCCCGGCGCCGTAAAGCCGACTATCGGGGAACTGGCGGCGCGCATGTTCATTCAGCATCACAGCGCGGTGGAGCTGGTGAACCGCCTGGAGCAGACCGGCGTTATTGTGCGCGCCGCCAGCCCGCACGACCGGCGCGAAGTCTGGGTCCGGCTGACGCCGTCAGGCCGGGCGGCGCTGCGGAAACTCGCCCTGGCCCATCGCACCGAACTCGAACGGACGGGGCCGGAACTGGCTAAAGCTTTAAGCGCCGTGTTGCGCCAAAGCAAAAAGGTCGGGGCGCAATGAGTCGTCCACAAGGCTCAGCCCGGAACCCGGCGCACGAGCTGGGCGATTTCACCGCGACCCCGCGCATGATACTTATTTCGCCGCTGGCCATCGGGATCGGCCTGGTGAGCGCGGTGGTGGCCTGGGCGCTGTTGCGGCTCATCGGATTCTTTACCAACGCCTTCTATTACGGGCGCATCTCGACGGCCATGCTCTCGCCGGCGGCCAATCGTCTGGGTTGGTTTGCCGTGCTGGTCCCGGTGGCGGGCGGTCTGATCATCGGACTGATGGCCCGCTATGGCTCGGAGCGCATACGCGGGCATGGCATTCCGGAAGCGCTCGAAGCCATTCTGCTCAATGGCAGTAAGGTGCAACCGCGCCTCGCGATATTAAAGCCTCTTTCAGCCGCCATCTCCATCGGATCCGGTGGACCGTTTGGCGCGGAGGGGCCCATCATCATGACGGGCGGCGCGGTGGGATCGATTCTGGCTCAGCTATTGAGACTCACCAGCGCCGAACGCAAGACGCTGCTGGTGGCGGGCGCGGCGGCGGGCATGTCGGCGACCTTCGCGGCGCCCGTAGCTTCGGCGATCCTCGCCATCGAGCTGCTGTTATTCGAACTGAAGCCGCGCAGTGCGGTGCCGGTGGCACTGGCAGCGGCAACGGCGGGCGCGGGCCGGCGTTACATCCTCGGATTGGGCCCTCTGTTCCCGGTACCTCCGCACAGCATTTTCATCGGACCCGCCGGATTGCTCGGATGCGCGGCGGCCGGACTGCTGGCGGGTCTTCTCGCCGCTGTACTGACCAAAGCCGTGTACACGGCGGAGGATCTTTTTCAAAAGCTGCCCGTCCACTGGATGTGGTGGCCGGCGATCGGCGGCGTGGCCATCGGCCTGGGCGGCATGATCTTTCCGCAGGCGCTGGGCGTGGGCTACGACACCATCGGGGCGCTGCTGCAAGGGGATGTGCCGCGCACCGTGATCGCCGGCGTCCTGCTGGTGAAATCGGCCATCTGGATCGTCTCGCTGAGTTCGGGCACTTCGGGAGGGGTGCTCGCCCCGCTGCTCATGATGGGCGCCGCGCTGGGCGGCATCGAGGCCATGTTTCTCCCTCACCTGGGCGCTGGCTTCTGGCCCCTGGTCAGCATGGCCGCCGTGCTCGCCGGCACCATGCGCGCGCCTTTCACCGGTATCGTTTTCGCTTTCGAACTGACGCATGACGCGAACATTCTGCTGCCGCTGCTGGTCGCCGCCATGCTGGCCCACGGAACCACCGTACTGTTGCTGCGGCGTTCCATCCTGACGGAAAAAGTGGCGCGCCGCGGCTATCACCTGAGCCGCGAATACTCGATCGATCCGCTCGAGATCCTGTTCGCCCGCGAAGTGATGCGCACTCATCTGGTGGCGTTTCCGGCCGCGGCCACGGTGGCGGAAGTTCCTCTCCTGCAGCGTGAGAAACCCACGCCGCGAGGGCAGCATCTTTATCCGGTTCTCGATGCGGACGGCGGCCTCAAAGGCGTGATTACGCGCAAGCAGGTGCAGCGGCTCGCGGCCTCCCATGAAGGGAACGCTGTGCTCGGCGACATTGCCACCAGGGCTGTGGTCGCGCATCCGGACGAGCCCCTGCGGCCGATCGTAATGCGCATGGCCGAGCACGGCTTGACCCGCTTGCCTGTTGTCGAACACGGGGCGAAAAAGCTGGTGGGAATGATTTCGCTGGACGATTTGTTGAAAGCGCGCGCCCGCCATCTGACGGAGGAGCGCCACCGGGAGCGCGTGCTGCGACTGAGAATCAGCCCTTAAGTTCCACGATCACCGCTTCGAGCGGCTTGTCGCTCAGGTTCTCCACCTTGACTTTGCCGGGCCCGCGAAAACGGGTTTGCGCCGGCTTCTGCTGGATCGTCTCCGCCGTGCCATCGTGGGTTACCCGCGCGTTCGTATCCGTCATGTAAACGACCAGGCGGTTGAGGGCGCTCTCGGTCACGGGCGTGCTCTCCTTCGGGCCCAGCTTGACGCGGAGAACGCGCACCTGGCTGTTTTCGAGTTCCAGCTTATAGTGTTTGGGGTCGACCTTCAGGGGATCGAGCGCCGTGCTTACCACCTTGTTCGGATCGCCCGGCTTCTTGATTCCGATATCGACGATCATCGGTATGGCCGGGTCGTACTTAGGCACATCGGGCTTCATCGACGAATAATGCCAGCCGTTGGCCGGGCTCCATACCACCTGGCCGGCCTTCCACTTCAGATCCTCGGTCCTGCCGTCGGCGAGGTAATGCAGATACTCGCCGCCATCGTGCATGTAGACCATCACGCGATTGAAATGGTGAATGTGACCTTTGTGGTCGTAGCCGGGAACGTCGACGTTGGGGTGCGCCTCATTGAGGATCACATATTCGTTCTCGAAGTTATTCGGGACATTCTGGGCGGTCAGGGCCCCCGTCAGAAGGCAGATCGCGAAAATCCGTTTGACAGGTAATTCGGTCAGGAGCATTGGGACATTATATAGCGTAAAATCCCCGTATGCACCGGGTTATCCTTTTTCTGATCGTTGCCGCATCCGCCCTGCCGGCCGGAGATCCGTGGGAGGCCAAAGATGTCCTGCGCCCTCCGGAATTGGCTTCCGATCTGAAATCCCCCCTGGTGATCCATGTGGGCTTCCCCGTCCTGTTCCGTGCAGCCCATATCGCGGGCTCGGAATACGCAGGTCCGGGATCGAAGCCGGAAGGGATCGAACTGCTGAAGAAGGCGGTCGCGGGCCAGCCCCACAACCGCGAAATCGTGCTCTACTGCGGATGCTGCCCGTGGGACAAATGTCCCAACATCCGGCCCGCCTTCGCGGCCCTGCACGACATGGGATTCACGCGCGTGAAAGTCATGATGGTGCCGGAGAACCTGAAGACCGACTGGATCGACAAAGGGTTCCCCACGGAAAAACGAGCGGAGTAACTCTATGAACCAAACACGCAGAGGCTTTATGGAATTGGGCGGCGTGCTGGCCGCGGCGGCGCAATCGCAGGCCCAGCAGCGCCCTCCCATGTGGAGCCCGAAAGTGGGCATTCTGGTGAACTACTCGCCGGCGAATGTCGCCTTCGCGAAGCAGGAGGGTTTCTCGAGCATTGGCTTCTGGGCACAGCCCAACGGCAATCTCGCGCCGGGTCAGATGACCGACGCCGCCCTGGCAAAGATGCGCGAGGATGTGCGTCAAGCGGGATTATTTTGCTCCGTGCTGGGCGTAACCGCCAACCACATCGATCCCGATCCGGCGAAGCGTAAGGCGGTCAACGACCACACCGCGGGAGTGATCGAGATCGCCGGTAAGCTGGGCGTGCCGCACATCGGGACCATGTCCGGCAAAGATCCCGCGCTGAAGCTCGATGCGCAGGCGGACGAAATCAAGCGGGTCTACGAGCAGCGTTATTTCCCGCTCTGCGAAAAGTACAAGGTGCGCCTCGTCTGGGAGCCCTGGCCCGAAGGACCGAACGTCGCCACCGGGCCGCTGGGCTATGAGGCTCTTTTCAAAGCCTTCGGCAATTCGCCCTATGTGGGAATTCAGTTCGATCCCTCGCATTATGTGCGCCAGTTCATGGACCCTTACCAGGCGGCGCGCGATTGGGCGGACAAGATTTACGACGTGCATCTGAAAGACACCGAAATCAAGGATGAGGTGCTGAGAAAGGCGGGGATCAACCCGCCGAGTCCCGCGCCGTGGTGGCGGTACCGGATTCCGGGACAGGGACGCATCGACTGGCCGAAGTTTTTTACGGTCCTGATGGACAAGGGTTATACGGGCGCCATGAACATCGAGCATGAGGACGAAGAATATCGTCCCGGCTACATCGGCAACGACATCAACGACGGCTATAAGACGGGATTCCGGCTGGGGTTGCGCTTCCTGCGGCAATATGTCCCGGTCTGAAGGCCGGAGGAGCGGTCTGTTAGTCTAACGAAAGACCTCGCATGTCAGCGCAGATCCTTGTACAAGGCAGGTTGTCGGGCACCGAAGAATTTCTGCTCGCGCCGCCGGCCGATCGCGACAATCGCACATTTGAAGCCCGCCTCTGGTGGCTGGCGTTGCTGGGCGAAGTGTTGCCGCGCGCGCTGCTGGCCGATTTGCAGCTGCCTTTTCTGCTGCTGGGATCGTCGGGAAGCGGGCGCTTCCTCGTAATTCTGCCGGACCAGGCGCGAGCCGACGCGGCTAGTCGATTCCTTACGCGAGCCGGCGAAGCGCTGGCCGAAGTTACGGCCGGCACGGTTCGCATCGCGTGGAGCGCTACCGAGAATCTGGGCGATTGGACGGTGGTGCGCAAACGGCTGCAGGACGCGATGGGCGATACCGCGAAGACGCTCGTTTCGCAACCCGGATATTTCGACCCGTTTGTGGCCACGCCCGCCGCGGCCGATCGCATTCCACGCGGTCTGCGCGACGTTACCGCGGTAGGCTGGAGCTTCGACTTCCCCGCCTTGATCGCCGCCGAGGGTGGAACATCTCGCTTCGATCTGGGTCGCCAGGCCTCGGCCGAGAACATCGCCATGACGCGTCATGCGGCGCGCAATGGCGATGCCGTCGCGTCCACCAAAGAGCTGGCGAAGCGGTCGAGAGGGCAGAAGCTTTTTGCGCTGCTGCGCGGCGAGATCGACGACTTCGGGACGCGCATGCGGCGCGTGCAGAGCGTGGAAGAGCACGTCCACCTCTCCATGCTTTACAAGCAATTTCTGGCGGGCGAGATCGAGCTTCTTTGTTCGCAGGGAGAGTACTTTCAGCGCGTTACGGTTCTCCGGACCGGCAGCGCCGATTTCGTGGTCTGCGGTTCGTGGGATGCGCTGGCCGGCTTCGCGCGCGAGTTGCACCGGGTCTTCGCGCTCTTCGCGGACGAGAATCTGAAGGATCTTCCCGGGGGCGAAGCCAAGACCATAACGATGGCGCTGACCGTGGCGAGCCCCGCGGAATCCCTTGGCCGCACGTGGGAAGACAGCGCGCGCGATCTGGAAATTGCCAAGGCGAACGATAAGGATTGTCTCTACATCCTGGGGCGCGTGCTCGAATGGAAGCAGTTGCAGGATGCTGCCGAACTGACCGAGGCAATCGTACAGCTCAACGAAGAGTTCCGCGGCGGCAAGCATTTCCTGGCGCAGCTTCGTAACCTGTATAAGAAGGTAGAGACGCCCGATTTGACCAGCGGCCCCGGCGATCAGGAGCGGCTGATGGCGCGCGCGGTTCGCTTCCAGAGACGGTTTGCGCGCGTGGCCAACCGGCGCGAGCGCGAGTTTCAGAAGCTGCGGGCGCATCTGATGAAAGAAATGGCCGGGCGCGGGGCACGCGGCAAATTAAAATTGCGGCCGGAGGGTCTGGTGGCGCTCGAATGGGCCCGGCTGGCAGAGGATTAGGAAGACATGGCTGAAGAACAAGCGGCACAACAGGGTAATCGCGAAAGTAGGCCTCCGCGGCCGGGCGGACGTCCGCCGGGTGGTGGTGGGGATCGCGGTGGAGATCGTGGACCGCGGCCGGGCGGTGGCGACCGAGGCGGCGATCGGGGTCCGCGTCCCGGCGGAGAGCGCGGCGGAGAGCGTGGTGGAGAGCGCCGTTTTGAGGGCCCTCCCGAGATCGAACTCGACAAGCTGATCGGCGACAGCCTGTATCTCGACAACCAGGCCCACATGGTGGTGAGCCGCATGCGCGATATGGATTCGGGCACGCGCAGCCAGTTGCGGCGTCTGTATAATGCCGTGCGCCGGGCCACGCGCGCGCCGGAAAATGAACGGCAGCACGAATTTGTGATGCTGCGCGCGCGCCTGGCTTACACCATCGCGCGGCATGGACTGCGCAGCCTCGACCAGTTGGAACGATTGCTGCTCCAGGTGACCCGCAAGAACGAAGCGCGCGGCTACGAACGGTTCCGCGATCTCTTCGAAGCGATTGTCGCCTATAACGAATAAGGACGCGAATGAGCGCTCATACTGCACAAACGGAATTGAAGCTGATCGGCAAGCTGATCCTCGAAGGCGAGATGCACTGCGAGACCGGTCTGCACATCGGCGCGGGCAAAGGCTCGCTCGAGATCGGGGGCGCGGATAACCCGGTCGTGAAGGATTCGCATGGACGCCCGTATGTCCCCGGCAGCACTCTGCGCGGACGCGTGCGTGCGCTGCTCGAGCAGGCCACGGGCGCGGCGGTGCCGGCGGAACTGGTCTTCATCTCGAAGCGCAAAGGCCAGGAAGTGCGCATCCACCAGAGCGACCGGCCGGACGACGAGATCTGTATTCTTTTCGGACGCAGCCCGGGCCGCATGGAGAAGGTCGGCGGCGGAGAGATCGAAAGCAATCACGCTACCCCGGCGCGCCTCAGCGTGTTCGACGCGCCGCTGATCGCCGAAAGCATTACGCCGCAGATGCGCGAGACGCTCGACGACGAATTGACGGAAGTGAAGAGCGAGAACGCCATCGATCGCATCACCTCGCAGGCCAATCCGCGTACGCTCGAACGGGTACCGGCGGGCGCGCGTTTCCGCATTCGCATGGTGCTCGATGTACTGTGCGCCGAAGACGCTGCCTTGCCGGAGCTGCTGCTCCAGGGATTGCGTCTGCTCGAAGACGACGCGCTGGGCGGCGGTGGTTCGCGCGGCAGTGGACGCGTTCGCTTCAGCGGCCTCAAGCTCACGTGGCGCGGCAAGGATTACTATGCCTCCGGCGCGGCCGAACGCGAAATCGCTTCCGGCGTCGATGTCGCGGGATTGCAGGCGAAGGTTCAGGAGATCGGCGAGGCGCTGGGTGCCTGACCGGTTTTGCGGTTACTGAGATGAGTCTGATTGAAGTGCGGCTACGCCCTGTGGGGCCGTGGCGCACAGGGCATCGCGCGGGCGATCGCGAACGGGTCGACACGATTTATCGCAGCGACGCGCTCTACTCGGCCGTGACGCACGCCATGAAATCGCTGGGATGGCTGGACGAATGGCTCGATGCCACGGCGCGCGCTGTGGGAGCTCCGGCTGTGCGCTTGAGTTCTCTGTTTCCGTTTATCGGGAAGACGCGGCTCGTTACTCCGCCGCGCACGGCGTGGCCGCCCGCCAATTCGGGCAAGGTGTATCTGCAGAGTTCCAGGCTGGTGCCGCTGGAGCTGATCCGCGGCGGGACGTTCGACGAATCGCGCTGGTCGGCGGATGGCGCGAGCGAATGCCTCGTGCCGGCCGGCGCGGGCGCTCCGTTCCACGTGTCGATGCGCGCGGCGGCGGCGGTCGATCGCATCACCGGAGCCACCGAACCGCATCGCGTGGCGTGCCTCGAATTCGCTTCCAATGCCGGGTGGTGGGGCGTGTTTCAAACCAGCGATAAGGCTTGGGAAGATCGCGTGAAATCGGCCTTCCGCCTGCTGGCGGATGCGGGATTTGGCGGCGAGCGCTCGCGCGGCTGGGGGCGAGCCGGTGCGCCGCAGTTTTCCGACGCATCCGGCCTGTTCGGCAGCGGCGAGGCCAACGCGGACACATGGTGGCTGCTCTCTCTTTATTCCCCCGGCGAAACGGATGCGGTCGATTGGTCGAAGGGCGATTATTCCGGGGCGACGCGCGGTGGCTGGACGGATAGCCCGGCGGGCGCGGGCGCTAAGAAGCAAGTGCGCATGATCGAGGAAGGCTCGGTTCTTTCCGCGCGCGAACTGCGTGGACGGGCGGTGGATGTGGCGCCGGATGGCTTCGCGCATCCCGTGTATCGATCCGGTTTCGCGCTCGCCGTGAGAGTTCCCGTGGGACAGCCGCTTCCGCCTGTCCCGGCTGCCGCGACGGAAACACCCGCACCCGACACGCCGGAAACACCATTACCGAGCCGCGACCGTGAGGAAGCGGTTGTAGCGCCCGAATCGGAAGCATCAATCGAAGCTATCGATGTGCCCGGCGGTGCGACGCCGGAGGAGGCTGTCGTACCGCTTGCTGACGCGCGCGGCTCGGAAATGCAGGCGGCCGAAGCGCCGGTTGCACCCGATGCGGCGGAAACGCAGGTTGCCGAAGAACACGCCGCACCCGATGCGACAGAGACGCAGGCTGCCGAAGCGCCCTCAAATCCAGACGAGGTGGAACCATGAAATATCGCGTCACCGTCCTGACCCCCACCCTCGTGGGCGACGGCAACCGGCTTTCACCCATCGATTACATGGTCTGGCGCGATCAGGTCAACGTCCTCCACCAGACCCGCATTTTCAAGCTCCTCTCGAAAGGCCCGCGCCTTGATGGATATCTGACCCAGCTGCGCAAAGCCACCACGCTCGATTTCGCTTCCTGGGGCGGCTTTGCCCAGAACTACGCCGATCGCCGCATTCCCTTCGAAGACGCGGCTTACACGCCCTACTGGAATAAGGCCTCGGCCGAGAGCCTGAGTATTCCCACTTTTGCGGCCACCGAAGCCGGACCCTTCCTGCCCGGCGCCGCCATCAAAGGCGCGCTGCGCACCGCATACGTTTTCGCCAAAGCCAAGCCCACCGCGCTCCATGAACTGGCCGAGAAGCCCGCCGGCGAGCGCATGCCGAGGCATCCGGCCGAGCATCTGGAACAGCACACGGCGGGCTCTGGCGGATCGGATCGACTGCGTGCGGTCTCGATCGCCGATTCGGGACACCGCACGCGCGAAACGTTTCAGGTGTACATGCTCAGGGTTTCGACATTGATTGCACGCGGGCCCGAACAGTACGCCCTGGGCTGGAAGCAATCCGGCCGCGGTTCGGTCGATGGAAAACGTCCCGAGGATTCCACGCCCACCTTCGCGGAGATGGCCGCGCCCGGAACCGCCTTCGAAGGCGACTGGCGCGAGAATGCGTTTCTGAATCGCGAAGAAGTTCGCCAGGCGCTGCGCTGGAATCAGCCGGTCACGCATGAGCGGCTCTTCGAGGCGGCGAATCAGTTCGCGGCGAAACAACTCGACCTGCACGCGCAATACGCCAGGTGGGCCGGGCTTGAAGCGCTGGCGGCATCCGTAGCCGAACTACAGCGCAAGCTCGAAGCCGCGCGCGCCGACGGGGGATGCCTGCTCGCCATCGGCTGGGGCGCCGGCTTCCTCAGCAAATCGGCCGCCATCGGCGTGGACAACGCGGACTATCGAAAAGTGCTCGGGATGCTGCCGTTCTACCAGCGCGCCATCCAGACCGGGCTGCCGTTCCCGAAAACCCGGCGCATCGTATTCCTGAAGAATAAGCCGGCGACGCTGCCCGGCTGGGTCGAGCTAAGAATCGAATAAATCATGTTCCCGCGAGCTCTTGCCTGCGCCATTCTGCTCGCGGCCACCGCTGCCGCGCAGCCCAGCCCTTCTCAGGGCAATCCTTCCCAAACCAATCAGTGGTTCCCGCCCGATCAACTGATGACCATCGGGGTCTATTACTATCCCGAAGCCTGGCCCGAAGCGCAGTGGGAGCGCGACATCGCCAACATCAAAAAGTTCGGCTTCGAATATATCCATCTGGCCGAGTTCGCCTGGGCCTTCATGGAGCCTACCGAGGGCAATTATCAATTCGGCTGGCTGGATCGTGTGGTCGCGATCGCTCAGCGCAATGGATTGAAGGTCGTCCTTTGCACTCCCAGCGCGACTCCGCCCGCCTGGCTGGCGCGCACTCATCCCGAAATCCTGATGATCAACGCGGACGGTCGCACCATGGAACACGGCGCGCGCGAGCAGGCCGACTGGAGCTCTCCCGTTTACCGCGCTTATGTGGAAAAAATCGTGGCCAGGATGGCGGAGCACTTCGGCGCGAATCCCAATGTGTGGGGCTGGCAGCTCGATAATGAGCTGTCGCACTACGGCCAGGGGATCTCTTACGCGCCCCCGTCGCAGCTCAAGTTCCGCGCCTGGCTGCGCGAGAAATACGGGACCGTCGACCGCCTCAACGCCGATTGGGGCAACGCCTTTTGGTCCCAGATGTACAACAGTTTCGACCAGGTCGAGATGCCCGACCCGCGTGAACTGGTGGCTGGCGCCAATCCCCATGCCATGCTCGACGTGCATCGCTGGTTCGCGGCCGAAGCAGCCGATTATCTGCGCTTCCAGACCGCCGTGCTGCGCCGCTACGTCAAGAACCAGTGGATCACCACCAATTTCATGATGAATTACGAGCGCGTCAATCCGGCGCTCTCCGAGAAGGACCTCGACATCATGAGCTTCACCATGTATCCGGTCTCGGGCGGCCTGTTTCGCGGCGAGCTCGGCTTCCGCATGGGCGATCCCGCCGTGGTCAGTTTCACCAACGATTTTCTGCGCAATCTCGGCAGCGGCGTGGAAGGCCCCATGGAGCTGCAGCCGGGACAGGTCAACTGGGCGCCGGTAAATCCCTGGCCGCAGCCCGGCGTGATCCATTCGTGGATCATGCGCAGCTTCGCCGAGGGCGCGCGCCTCGTTTGCGTATACCGCTATCGCCAGCCGCTCTACGGCGACGAGCTGTATCACAAGACCATCGTGGAACCCGACGGCGTTACGCTCGCCCCCGGCGGCAAGGAATTTGTCCAGGCCATTCAGGAAGTGCAGACCCTGCGCAAACTCTACCAGCCCGATGCGAAGGAGCCGGCCGATTACGCCGCCCGCCGCACCGCCTTCCTGAATAATTTCGACAATCGCTGGGACATGGACAATCATCCGCAAACCAATCGCTGGAACACGATTGACCACTGGATGAAGTACTATCGCGCGCTGAAATCCATGATGGCGCCCGTCGACGTGATCACGGAGGACAAGGATTTTTCGAAATACCCGTACCTCGTCGCGCCCGCCTACCAACTGCTCGATAAACAGCTCATAGACCGCTTCACCACCTACGCGCAGAATGGCGGCACCCTCATCCTGACCTGCCGCACCGGGCAGAAAGACCGCCGCGGCCACATCTGGGAAGCGCTCTGGGCCGAGCCGATTTACGATCTGATCGGCGCCGCCATTCCGAAGTACGACGTGCTGCCCGTGGGCCGCGATGGCAAGGTCACATCCGGCATGGAGACTTACGGATGGGGTTCCTGGGCCGATATCTTAGTTCCGCGCCCCGGCACCGACGTCCTGGCCACCTACGCGGATCAGTTCTATAAAGGCAGCGCCGCCGCCGTCAGTCACAAGATCGGCAAAGGCCGCGTCGTCTATATCGGAGCCGATTCGCTGAACGGCGATCTCGAGGCCGATCTCCTGTGGTCGGTTTACAACGCGACCGGAGCGAAGCCGGCGCGCCTGCCCCTGAATTTCATGGTGGACTGGCGCAACGGCTTCTGGATCGCGAACAATTTCACCGATAGCAATCAGCTGATCCCCGCCCCGGCCACGGCGAGGATTCTCTCCGGCACGCGCGCGGTTCCCGCCGGGGGCACTGCCATCTGGCAGTAATGTGGGACAGGCGCTTCCGCCTGTCCATTTCAGATCTACCGCCGAACCGCCCAAGCCAAACCGTCCGGCTGTTTACCGGCGTCGATATGCCCGGTGACTGACAATGATTTCAGATCGATAATCGCGACGTAATCGTCCGGCGTACAGCCTATGAACGCGCGTGAGCCGTC
Organism: Bryobacteraceae bacterium; assembly: GCA_050015835.1. Lineage (GTDB taxonomy): Bacteria > Acidobacteriota > Terriglobia > Bryobacterales > Bryobacteraceae > BOG-234. Next base: position 73,383 of record JBEKAQ010000001.1, read on the forward strand.
CGGCTGCATCTGAATACCCGCCGCGCCGCGCCCCACCTTCACGCGCTTGACCACTGCACGAGTCGCCGCATCGAAAATCGATACATCCGATCCGTTCAGCGTCGATACCAAAACCAATTTCCCATCCGGAGTGAACTTCAGCCGATTGGCCCCCATCACATCCGCGGCCAGCGTCTGCACGACCTTCTTGCCCGGGATATCGACGATGGAAATCGTGCCATCCTGCGCGTTAGCGGCCCAAAGCTCTTTGCCGCCCGGCGCCACATCGAAGCCCTCGGCGCCGCGCCCCACGGCAACCACCGTCTCGTCCCAATCGCCCTGCTGATTGCCCCTGCCTGGACCAGGACCGGGCCCACGTGCCGGGCCATTGCCCGGAGGCGGACCGCCTGGACCCGGACCGCGTCCCGGAGCACCGGCGGTCTTATCGATAATCGTCATCGTGGCCGAAGCGACGTTCGAAGTAATAATCCGCTTCAGGTCGTCAAAGACGTAAAGCATGTGCGTCCGGTTCTGACCGGTGCCGAGAATCCAATCTACCTTCTTCGTCGCCGGATCGTAGCTGCCGATCACCTTGGCGCCTTCCGCCGTAAACCAAAGCTTCCCGCCCACATAAACCAGCCCGTGCGGCGAGTGCAAAGGCCCCAGATCGATGGCCGGCAGCGTCTTCTGCTCTATCAGATCGACGACGGTAATGAAGTTATTGCTACCGTAATTTGAAACATAGGCGAAGCGGCCGTCGCTCGAAGCGATCACCTCGTGAGGATCGGGCCCCGAAGGCATACGCGCGACGACATGCAGATTCGAGGGGTCGACGATCGAGAGCGTCAGATCGCCTTTCGAGAGCACCAGCAAGGATGTCGAGGGCGTGCTTTCGGCGCAGGCCAAACCGGCCGCGCTCAGCAGCAACGCCGGAACCATCAGGGAACTGAATTTTACGTTCATACTCCCCGGATTATTTCACACGCTCGGATCGTGTGGGCCGTATAAACTGAAATCAACGCTTCGGTCCGCGCGTCTGCGCCGCGCCGGCGGTTCATAATGCGCGCTCTCAAAACCTGGTCCGTTCTGCTGTTTTTCCTCGCCCTCAAGGCCGCCGGAAATTCCTCCATGGCCTGGGGCATGAAGATGGTGCCGGAAAAGATGTCGATGAATCCCGCGCTCTATCTGCACGCCATGCTCAACCCGTTCGTGGCCATGGGAATTGTGGCGCTGATCCTCGCGCTGCTCACCCGCATGGCCCTGCTCAGTCTGGCGGATCTCAGTTTTGTGCTTCCCGTCACCGCCATCGGCTACGTGATCGCGGTTTTCCTCGGCAAGGTGCTGCTGCATGAAACTGTCACCCCTCAGCGCTGGATGGGCACCCTGCTGATCTTCGGCGGCGCCCTGCTGGTGGGGACTACCTCCACCAACACCACGCGCCCAACAAACCCCGAGGATCCGGAATGAAGTGGCTGCTTGTGGCCGCCATGGTAGGCGCAACCGTACTCAGCGACATCCTTCAGAGCCATGAGATGAAGCAAGCCGGTGAGCAATCGGTAAGCGCCCACGGGTTGACGCGATTGCTGCACATCATCGCGCAGCGTCGCTTACTGATTCTGGCCATCGCCTGCAACGCGGTGTCGTTCTTCACCTTTATGGCGCTGGTGCAGACCGAGCCCCTGAGCTTCGCCGTCCCGGCCTCGTCGGCGAGTTTTGTTCTCGAGACGATTCTGGCCAAATTCGTCCTGCGCGAACAAATCGGCGCGCGCAGAACGGCGGGCGCGTTAGCCGTGCTGGCGGGCGTGGTGCTTGTCGGCGGATAAAACCGGGACCAGTTGGCCGCCGCGGATATAATAATCGGCGCCGCGCCAGCGAATACTGCTGCGCCCGAAACTGATCAGCCAGATCGCAAACGCGATCGCGTCCCAGACCGGGAGCAGCGGCATCTCCTTCCACAGGACCGACTGGCGCAAACCGCGAATCCCGATCGTCCACGTCATCGCCATGCGCAGCCCCATGTATCCGCCCAGATAACCGATCGCGATCGGCATGGTCGGAAGAATCGCCACTGCCGCGATCGACCACGGTAATCCCTGGGTCAGCAGCAAGCCAAAATGTCCCCACGGACGCATGTGCCGCATCACCACGATCCAGCGCAGCCGCTTATGCAGCAGTTCGCTCATCGATCCGTAATCGCAAACCGTGTCGATGGCATAACGGACCAGCACTACCTCATAGCCCTGTTCGGCGATCAGACGCCCCACCAGCAGATCGTCGGCGGGCCGATTCTCGAGCACCGGATAGCCGCCGAATCCATTCAGCCGTGTGCGCGTGGTGGCGATGGTGGTTCCCAAGGCGAACTTCAGCCCTTCCAGTTGCCAATCGACTAACACGCCGGCGAAGAAATCGGACATCATCCCGAGGCTCTGCAGATGATCGGTGGGCGTATCGATATCGATCGGGCAGTAAAGGCAGGTCGCCGCGCCCACTTTGGGATCGCGCAGCGGAGCGGTGACGTGCCGCAGATAATCCGGGCGCACACGCACGTCGCTGTCGCTGATCGCCACCACTTCGTGCGCCGCCTCATTCACCAGACGCGCCAGTTTCGCGACCTTGTCGTTAGCCGCCACACGTCCCGAACCATAGAGGACGCGTATATTGCACAGCGGAAAATCGGCGGTCAACTTTGCGATTACGGATTGAATGACCCGATCGTCGGGGTCGATGCAGAAAACAATTTCAAACTCCGGATAATCGAGACGGCAGAAACTTGCCAGGTTTTCGTACGCGTCCGGATCGAGCCCGCGAAAGGGTTTCAGGATGCTCACGGGAGGCGTGAAGTCCGGGTCGGGCGCGCTGGGCGGTTGTTTGAAATAACGCCACGCGCTGAAGATCGCGATCGAGTAATAGATGAACGGGATCGCGGCGATTACAAGAAACACGTCTTTCGCGTGCAGCATCCTACCGGGCTACCTCGTGGTTCGTCAGCAGCAGCTTGCCTCCACTTCGCGCCACGATGTAGAGCAGTTGGGGATCGACCAGGTCTTTCAACCGCCCAGCGGCTTTCTCGGTGATCACCAGGTAGCAGCGCTCCGGCCGCAGCCACATCGTCTTCCATTGCATATCGTCGAGAAACACGTTCGGCGCGCCTGGCGCATAAGAACCGTACACCAGGTTATTGAACCGGCCATTGAGCAGCAGCGCGTCGCGATTGGTGTAAAAAAAGATGGACGAAAAAGTGTAGTAATGATGGTCCACAATGAGCTGTCCCTCGGGCGCGCGCAATAAAGCCTCCGCCAGCGGCCGGGAAGAAAGATACGGATCGAATTCAGCCATGGCGATGCGAGCCGCCTGAAAAAACAGGATGGCCATCAGTGCGGTAGCCAGAAATGCGCGCTGCCCGATCGCACGAAAAGTGCCCGTCGCGCCCAGCGCAAACGCCAGCGCCGCAACCAGCAGCGGCAGCCGAAGATAAGCGAAGGAAGCGATGGTGAGATCTTCCATGTGGCCAAGCGAGAGCTTATAAGCGCCTGGATTCGAGCTGAGCGCCGCGGAAATATCGCCCGGCGTCGGCAGATTCCACACCAGGAAATACAGCGTGAGCACCGTCAGCGCGGCGGCGGCGAAGATCACCGAGAGCAGCCGCGTGCCGTACCGGATCCATCTGCCCCCCGCCGCCATCGCCGGCCCGATCAGCAAGGCCAGCGCCGGATAGCACGGCATCGAGTAATACTCCTGCGTAGTGGAAAAAGTGAAGAACACAAGAATGAATCCGGCCCAGCACAATGCCAATAGCCGCACCTTGCCCGCCCGGTCGCGCGGCTTAAAACCAAGCCCGAAAACAGCCGGGAGATACACGCTCCACGGAAACAGCCACAACAGATGGAACAGCCAGAACCAAAGCCGCGGCACGGTATCGTAATCCCGCGGATAGCGCATATTCAGAAATCGCAGCAATTGTTCGTTAATGAAATAGAACCACAGGAATCCGTGGTACTCACCCGGAGCGCTGCGCATCGTCAGATCGAAATACGGAGGATTGCGTAGCGTCGCGAGGATGTGCCACGGCGCCGCAATCGCCAGCGCGACAATCGCTCCACTCACGGGATGAAGAGACTTCCAGATTCGGGCGCTGAACAACTGACTGGTAATGCCCAGATAAAGCAGTATCGCGCCCAGCGGAAAAACCACGCCGATCAGACTCTTGAGCAACAAGCTGGATCCAAGACTCGCCGCCAGCACCAGTGCCCACCAACGCGGGTGCGCTTCCGACGCATCGATGGCGCGCAGGAACGCCCACAGGGAGAGCGCGATCGACGCGGTCAGCATCACGTCGGGAATCAGAATGCGCGTGAAAAGAAAAAGCCCGAAGCAGGTCGCGATACAGAGACCCGCGTAGAAACCCGCGCGCCTGCCGAACGCCCACGTCCCAAACGCGGTAGTCAGCCAGGCCAGCGCAATGGCCGCGAGAACCACGGGAATGCGGGCGGCCCAGTCCGTCGCCCCAAAAATCCTATAAGAATCCGCGATCAGCCAATAAATGAGCGGAGCTTTTTCAAGGTACGGAATACCGTCGAGGCGCGCGGTCACCCAATCGCCCGACGTCAGCATGTTGCGCGCGATCTGCGCCTGCACCGCGTCCACATCGTCCATCAGCGAGGGCGGCGAGATCATGCACCCCGCATAAACGGCGGCGGCGATAAGCAGAACTATGACGTAGAAGCGATAACGTTTTCCATCGCCCGGCGCGCCCGTCCCTCCGGCGCGCTCGACTGGATCCGCCATCTTTTCATCCAGAGAAACAGGGTCATTAATCCCCATAAGTGAAAGCCCAGATTAGCGCGCCGGTCCTGATGAGCCTTGACCAGAGCTTCGATTTCCGTCATCCGGAAGAAATCGCCATGCTCGCGGGACGCAAATGCCAGCGCCTCCCTGAGTACCGGCCGCAGCGGTCCCCGGAACCAGTCGTGCGTGGGGATGTCGAAGCCGATTTTTTTTCTTTGCAGAATCGCCGGTCCCAGTTTATTGCGCATCAGATTCCGCAGCACTACTTTCTGACGGCGGCCATCGATCTTGAATGCCGCCGGAAGCGAGTTGGCGAATTCCACGATGCGATGATCCAGATACGGCGGACGCACTTCCACCGCATGCGCCATGCTGGTTCGATCGACTTTAGTCAGAATATTGTCGGGAAGATAATACTTCTGATCGAAGCGCAGATACTGCTGCAACTCGCCGCCTGCCGAGGCCAGTTCTTCCAGCACGGAATCGACCGCGGAGGGCAGCGCCGGCTGCACCATGGAACGCTTTTCCCGGTCCCCGAAAGCCCCTCCCCAATACACATGGGCCCTCGCCGCGGGCAGCAGACAGCCTTCGAAGAACCGCTTCACCTTGTATTCGAATCCGATCTTGTCGTCGGATACGGGCCAGCACCGGGCAGCGGCGAGAAGCGCCCGCAGCGCCGGCGCCGGCAATCCGCGAACCTTGCCCGCAAGCAAGCTGGCGCGATGCGTCAGGTATCCGCCAAACAACTCGTCGGCGCCTTCTCCACTCAGCGCCACCGTGACGCTGGCTTTAGTCATGCGCGAGAGAAACCACACGGGCAGCGCCCCGGAATCCGCATTGGGCTCATCGCAGTAATAAGCCAGCTGGTGAATCGCCTCGGCCAATTCCTGTTCCGGATTCAGATCGAATTCCGTGTGATCCGTCGCATACTGCTCGGCGACCTGGCGCACGTACCCGCTCTCGTCGAAACTACGGCCGCGAAAGGTAACGGAAAACGTCTTCAGGCGCGACCCCGAGGCCTGCGCGGCATAATGCACCAGGCTCGATGAATCGAGGCCGCCGCTCAGCCACACACCCAGCGGCACGTCCGACAGCATATGCTCGCGGACCGATTCCTTCAGCAGACGATCAAGCTCCGCCTCGGCCACTTCGGGCGTCCACCGCCGCGCTTCTTTCGCGGTCAGATTCCCGCCGGGCAGGCGCCAATACGCTTCGGTCCGGAACGCCCCTCGCCGCCACTCCATCCAGTGCCCAGGAAGCAGCTTCTCGATGCCCTCCACTAATGTCCATGGGGCCGGTACGTAGTTGAGCGACAGGTAACCATCGAGACCCTCGAGGCTCAGATGGCGCTCGATCTCGGGGTGAATCAGGATCGCCTTCAGTTCCGATCCGAAGTACAACTCCGCGCCGCGCCGCGCGATGTATAAGGGCTTGATGCCCATGCGATCCCGCGCCAGCACAAGGCGGCTATCCGATTCACGCCACAGCGCCGCCGCGAACATCCCGCGCAGCCGCGCGAAACATTCCGTATCCCACTCGAGGAACGCATGGAGAACCGTTTCCGTATCGCTGCGGGTGCGGAACTTGTAGCCAAGCTGTTCCAGCTCCCGCCGCAGTTCCAGGTGGTTGTAGATCTCGCCGTTAAAGACGATGACCGTGTCTCCATCGAGCGAAAAGATGGGCTGATCGCCGCCTTCCATGTCGATGATCTTCAGGCGCGCGGCGCCGAGGGAAACGGAGTCCGACTCGAAGACGCCCTGCTGATTCGGACCGCGATGAATCAGCGTCGCGGCCGCGGCCTCAATGATTCCTGGCGTCGCCCGCCGGCGCGTGTGCGTGAAACCGGCAATGCCGCACAATTCAGTAAGCCAGCCCCGAAGGTATGGATGTCGCCGCCACCACACCCGGCTGCCGTTCGGCCCGATTGCGCGTGTTCCGCCACTGCACCTGCGGCATGAACAGCGACGTGTCGATCCGGTCCTGATAGCGAATCGCGATGTTCATCAGCGAATCGAGCAGCGAATCGGAGAGATAATGCGGCTTGAGGCCGAGGTCGATCAGCCTCGAGTGCTTCGCGTTGTAATAGTGTTGTTCGGATTCCACCCGCGGTGCCGGCAGATGCTCCACATCGATGCGTATCCCCAGCTTGAGGGCCGCCGTCTGCACCATTTCCGCCAGCTGCAACACCGAAAACTGCTCCGTGAACTGGTTGAAAACCCGGCACTCTCCCGGTTCCGCCGGGTTCAGGCACGCCAGCTCAATGCACCGCACGGTGTCGCGAATGTCGAGGAATCCGCGTGTCTGGCCCCCTTTTCCATACACGGTTAGAGGATGCCCCACCGCGGCCTGCGCGCAGAACCGATTCAGCACGGTTCCAAAGACATCGTCGTAATCGAACCGATTGATGAGCGTCTCGTCGAGAATCACTTCGTCGGTTACCGTTCCATACACCACGCCCTGATTCAGATCGGTGGCCCGCAGTCCCCAGATCCGGCACGCGAACATCATGTTGTGGCTGTCATGCACCTTCGAGAGATGGTAGAAAGAACCGGGCTGCTTGGGGAACGGCAGCAGGTCGGAACGGCCGTTGTGATTGATGCGGATGTAGCCTTCTTCGATATCGATGTTGGGCGTGCCGTACTCGCCCATGGTGCCCAGTTTCACCAGATGGCAATCGGGACACAGTTCCTTGATCGCGAACAAAAGGTTGAGCGTCCCCACCACATTGTTGACCTGAGTGAACACCGCGTGTTTGCGGTCGATCATCGAATAGGGCGCGGACCGCTGCTCGGCGAAATGAACCACCGTATCCGGCTCGAAATCCGCGATTGCGCCCGCGAGGAATTCGTAATCGGTGACGTCGCCGGTAAACACCCGGATCGACCGTCCCGTCAACTCCTGCCAGGCGCGCAGCCGGTCCGCGAGCGGCTGAATCGGCGTCAGAGTTTGCGCGCCTAATTCAAAGTCCCAGAGGCGTCGGACAAAGTTGTCGACAATGGCCACCGAGTGCCCTTTCGCCGACAAATAAAGCGCCGTCGCCCAGCCACAGTAACCATCGCCGCCCAGCACGCAGATTTTCATTCGGATTGTTTAAACACTCCTTGCCCCGGAAGGGTTGTGACGCAGCCACTATTTTCCAAGTTACCAGCCATTTATTGATGTCCGGCATCGATGGTTGGCATCAGGCCTTATGTAACATTTATCACAGTCGTGCAGGCGGCAAAACGAGCGATATTGCCACAATGTGGAATTTGGGGCATGCGCACCCTCTTCCTTAACCCGCCCTCGTTTGAGCACTTCGATGGAGGCGCGAGTTCCCGCTGGCCGGCCTCCCGGGAAATCGAATCCTATTGGTATCCGGTGTGGCTCTGCTACCCGGCGGGCATGCTTCCGGACAGCAAAGTGGTGGACGCCCCGCCGCATGGAATTTCCATCCCACAGACGGCCGCCATGGCCCCGGATTTCGAATTGCTCGTGCTATTCACTTCCACGCCCGGCTTCGAAGTCGATTGCCGGATCGCTGAAATGATGAAGGAATCGAATCCACGGCTGAAGGTCTGTTTCGTGGGTCCGCCGGTCACGGTCGAGCCGGAAAAATCCCTGCACGCGTCGAGCGCCATCGACTTCATCATCCGCCGCGAGTTCGACTATGGCATCGTCGCCTACGCCGCAGGCACTCCGATCGAGGACATTCCCGGCGCCAGCTTCCGCAAAGACGGGGCTATTGTCAACAACCCGGAAGCGCCCGTCCTGGAAAATCTCGACGCGCTGCCCTGGGTCACGAAGGTCTATAAGCGCGACCTCGATATCACGAAGTACAACGTTCCCTTTTTGCTCAATCCATTCATTTCGATGTACACGTCCCGGGGCTGCCCCGCCATGTGTACTTTCTGTCTCTGGCCTCAGACCCATTCCGGGCACCGCTGGAGGCTGCGTTCGAACGAAGACATTCGCGACGAAATCAAATACGCGCTCGAAGCGTTTCCCCACGCGAAGGAGATATTTTTCGACGACGATACCTTCAATTACCGTAAGCGGCGCACCATCGAGCTTTGCGCCCTGTTGAAGCCGCTGAACTTCACCTGGTCCTGCACCTCCCGCGCGACCACCGATTACGAAACCCTCCAAGCCATGAAGGATGCGGGATGCCGCCTGCTCATCGTGGGCTACGAATCCGGCGACGCGCAGATTCTGAAGAACATCAAGAAAGGCGTGACCGTCGATATGGCTGAGCGTTTCACCGCGGATTGCAAAAAGCTCGGCCTCGTGATCCACGGCGATTTCATCGTCGGGCTGCCGGGCGAGACGCGCGGAAGCATTCGCAAGACCATCGATTTCGCGAAAAAGCTCGATACCGAGACGATTCAGGTTTCGATCGCCCACCCTTATCCAGGAACCGAATTTTACAGCTACGCTCAGAAAAACGATCTCATCTCCCTCGGAGGCATCGTGGACGACCGCGGCAATCAGCTGCCCAAGGTGGTTTACCGCAACCTCGACGAAGCCGAGTTGATGGCCTGGGTGGAGCGCTTTTACAGCGAATATTACTTCCGTCCGCGCGTCGTTTGGCGTATCGTCCGCAAGGCGATCTTCGACGCCCACGAGCGGAAACGCCTGCTCAAGGAAGCTCGCGAATACCTGGCTTTGCGAAAGCGCCGCAGGACGTTCATCGAGCGGCAGCGGGAGAAAACCAGCGCCGCCGCAGCGGAGCCTGAATTCGTACCGCTCGCGTCGAAGGAATAGAGGCGCTCCGCCGTCCTACGATTTCGCAGGCAGCTTGTACGCCACCAACTCACCCGCGAGGTTGCCGCCGCTGATAGCGACGACGATGTACTGTTCGCCGTCCAGCTGATACGTCATCGGAGTACCGGACTGCGGCGCGGGCATGTAAACCGCCCCCACTTCCTTGCCCGTCGCCTTATCGTAGGCGCGCAGCATGGCGCCGCGATCGCCCGACGGCAGCGTGAAGAAACCAGCCTCGCCGATGATCACGAGGGTCTTCGTCAGCAGCGGCCCGAGCAGTCCCGGACGCCCCGTCCGAGGGATGGTCAGCCCTTTCAGTTCGGGGCTGTTGCGGACATTGTCCGGGGTCTCGCCGTGCGCGATCTGCCAGGCGAGTTCGCCTTTGTTCAGATCGATCGCGCTCAGGATTCCGTACGGCGGCTTCAGCAGCGGCAACCCGCGTATGGTAAGACCTGGAGGAGCTCCTTCGCCCCCGGCGCCGGGTCCCCCTCTTCCACCGCCCCTGCCCCCGCGACCCGCGCCGCCTCTGCCGCCGGCCGCGCCTCTACCGCGGCCCGGAACACCAATTCTGCCCGAGACATAGCGCATGTCGGAGTTGGCGGGGTCCGGCGGGACGACGGAGTTCGCCTGCACCGTCGACTGGGAGAAAACGTAAAGCAGGTGCGTCACCGGATCGTACGCGCCCCCCGGCCAGTTGGTCCCGCCCTGATTTCCCGGCGACAGCAGCGCGGCTATCTTGCCGCCCGGCTTACTCTCGAGCGGCGGCGTGAAAATCGGCCCGATTTGATAGTTCTGGACAAACTTCACCGCCTCTTCATGCAGCGCGGGCGTGAAGTCGATCAGGTCGTCAAGCGCAACACCCTGATGACCGTAGGGCGGCGGCTTGGTGGGAATCGGCTGCGTCGGCGAATACCATTCGCCGGGCACATCGCCCTGCGGCACCGGCGTTTCCACGATGGGCCAGATCGGTTTACCCGTCAGGCGATCGAACACGTACAGGAATTCCTGTTTACTCGGCTGCGCCACCGCTTTCACGGTTTTGCCGTTCACCGTGATGTCGGTGAGAATCGGCGCGCACGGTGGGTCCATGTCCCACAAACCGTGGTGCACCAGCTGGAAGTGCCAGATCCGTTTACCGGTCTGCAGATTCACCGCCACCAGCGACTCCCCGAACAGCCCCGGGCCCGGACGATGCCCGCCGTATTTATCCCCGGTCGGCATTTCTACAGGCAGGTACGCAATGCCGAGGTCTTCGTCCACCGTGATCTGCCCCCAAACTCCCGTGTTGCCCGTGTAGGACCAGGAATCGTTCAGCCATGTGTCGAGACCGAACTCGCCGGGCTTGGGGATGGTGTGGAAGATCCACAGCCGCTTGCCGGTCCTGACGTCGTAGCCGCGGACGTAGCCCTTGGTGTGCCGCATGCTTGGAGGCGCGGAGCCGTCGGAGTGCGCGGCGCCAATGATCACCACGTTCTTCGCCACCATGGGCGCGGCGTGCAAGCCGATATCGCCGCCGTTCAGATCGATCTCCTGATCGTCGTCAAGCTTGAGGTCGACCACGCCGTCCTTGCCGAAACCCGGCACCGGAATGCCTGTCTTCGCATCGAGCGCGATGAGACGGTAGCCGATGGTCACATAGAGGATGCGCTCTTCCTTGCCATCCGTCCAGTAAGCGAGGCCGCGGCCGGAAAGCCGTCGCGGCGCCGCCTCCGCGCGCGCTCCTTCATCTTCGCTGTGCATCCAGAGCAGCTCGCCGGTCTTGGCGTCGAGGCACGCCACGTCGCGGCGCGATCCGGCCGTCGTGTAGATCTTGCCATGAACCATCAGCGGAGTGCTCTGAAACTGGTATTCCGGGTAGGGGCCGAGGAAGTCCGTCTTGAATCGCCACGCTACTTCGAGCTTGTTGAAGTTGCTCGCGTCGATCTGATCGAGCGGGGAATAGCGCGTATTGCCAAGATCGCCGCCATAACTCCGCCACTCGCCATTCTTCGCACCCTGCTGCGCCAGAAGCGGCAGACCTGAGACAAGGGCCGCCGCGGCGAGCCATGAAGAAAAAATTCGCATCCGCATAGATTCCGGCACGTAGTTTATCACCAGCCTGGTAACCAAATCACCGAATCTTCCGTGCCCACGCGTGGAAACGGACGAACGGGATTCCGTTATCGCGGCGATTCTTCATCGCCGGGTACCCACCGGAGTATCGACCGTGCGAGGACGAACATCTGCGTAATCGCCAATGCGGCGATCGTCGCTGTCAAGCCAAATATGATCCACGCCGGCGCGAGGCTGATCAGGTTTAGATTCTGCGTCAGAGCCGCCAGGTGCCCGGAGTAGAGCTCAATCAGGGAAGCGAGCGACGTTCGTCCCTCGTAGCCGCCATAAAACGGAATGAGTTTGGCGGCATAGGTCGCCATCAGCACATAACCGAACAACATTACGAGCGTGATCGCTACAGGTCTGCCCAGCTTGCGTGATCGCGAGCATCCGAGGAGCGCTAACCCGAGCATGGGCGCGAGCAGCACCTGCGAATGCCATGGCTCCGGCCCGGTCGCGGCGCCGCGTGTATAGACGGAACTGACCACCGTCATATAGACCAGAGCGGCGGCAAAGAGCGCGGTGCCGCCGATAGCGATCCATTCGGCCCTCGTGCGGCGGCCGGTAGCCCACAGAATCAGGGCGATCAGCCACACCGCGAAGATCGCGGCCAGCGTCCGCACGGAAAACGAGAGGAACGTACTGTTCCCCGTCCACAGGGCAGCACGTGCGTTCGAGACGATGACCTGTGGCCAGTCGAGGCTGCGGGCGGCGTGACTAAGGGCTATTGCCCCGATGCCCGCGCGCGCCTCCTGCATTCCGGTAATAGTGCCGTAGCGGAGAAGATTCCGGGCATACCAGGGCCCGGCCGCCAGCAGGACGATCGCGATCGCAATGCAAAGATCTCTCCATCTTTTGACCAGCAGGCTGGGTATAAGAGCCAACGGAACCAGAGCGAGGAAATAGGCCTTCGTCAATAGTCCGAGCGCAAGCAGACTCGCAACGCCCACCACAGCCGCGGGGCTCGGCCTTCGCAGATATCGCATGGCCATCGCCAGGCACCAGACGGTCAGCGGAACGGCAAGCCAGTCATTCGCCACGTGCGCGATCGTCGCCCACACCATCTGGGAGGAAAAGATGCAAAACAGGGCGGCGCTGCAATATGGGCCGCGCAAACCGATTTCCGAGAACAGACTCTCAGCCCCGAAATAAAGGGCAAGGGCTCCGGCGAAAGCGCAGATCATTCTGAGGGCCAGCAGCCGCACGGGAAGCGAGACGCCGGCCAGAAGGCGTTCGGGAAGCGCGAGAATCAGATAGGCCAGAGGCGCCTGTTGGGCCTCGTAGTTCGGAATACCGGAAGACTGCCAGCGCGATATGGACGGGAGTTCACGCATGCGCGCCTGCACCGCCGTACAGTCGGCATGCGACGACGAAAAATACTCCCCATAGGTCGTTACATACGGCAGATTCCGGTGCACCACAGCGCTGGCGGGAGCAAGCAGAAGGGACGAACCGATCTCCCTTGAAAGCGTACTGAATCGCGGATCGGGAAACCCCCGGGCATTGGCGATCTGTTGAACATATCCGAAGTGAAACGGCTCGTCGAAACCCTCCCAGACAGGCAATATTGCGCTGTAGAGCACCGCATTCGCCAGCCCGTAGGCGATCAGGACGAGACGAATATTCATCCCCTCCACCATACCGGACGGGCGCAATCGACCGGGCTATTAAGCCGTGAAGACCGACTCGCCCACGCCATTTTGTACCGTAGAGTGGTACAGTGCCTTGATCGACGATGCAACGACGGATCGGGATTTGCGCATGCCGCTGAAAGTGCAACGGCGCAGCGATCTGTAGGAGGCCATGGACCCACCTCGCGAACGCGCGCGGATCGAGCAGAGCGGGCGCGGCCGCTGCGGACTGACCCGTGCAATACCTGACCCGGACCGTCGATGATCGCGAGTGGGAAGATCTCCGAAATCCAGCAGCGCGGATACTGTGTCCTCAGGTCGCAATTCTCGAAAGGCGCCGTCGACGCCTGCAGAGACGCGTTTTGGCCGCTACTCCTCACCTACCTTAAGAACCATGGACACGAACCAAACCGCGGTTCTTATCGCCATTTCCTGCCGATGCCTTTCGCGCCGCCGTGCTTTGCCGCGGAGTTCTTTTTTAAGACGGAGGTTCTCGATGTCGTCTGTGGCGTCATGGGCCGGCAAACAGTTGCGGACCAATGGGGCTGCGACATCCCCGTTCAGGGTTCGGAGTGCCGGCAATTTCACGTCGACTATCAGCGCCCCTTGTTCGAGGAACTGCCGGACCTCTTGCTGCCTCCGTACATGCTCGTGGTCAGCTTTGGCTTGATCCCCATAACCTCCGCGCACGGTCCCATCGAAATCGTGCCCGGCTCCCACCGCCTGCCGCGTGAGACGGCGATGCGGTCCGTTGAATCCGGTGAAATCGGTTTCGACTCCGTGGCGCTGGAGATCGGCGATGTACTCATTCGCCATCCCTGGGCACTGCATCGCGGCACTCCCAACACGACCGATACTCCGCGAGCGCTCGTGTCTATTCGTTATGTGCGCCGCGGGTACGCCGACAACAGCCGCGAGGTCAATCGAATTCCCAGTGCCGTTTGGGCATCTCTGGCGCACGAACAAAAGGCGATGATGCGTTTTCCGATCGGAAGCGAAGCCTAGCGCGGCGCCTGCTGAGGTGCCCCGCCTGGAGCGCCGCCGCGGCCGCCCTGCCGTCCACCACCGGGTCCGCCCGGCCCCTGTCCTGGAGGCAGCGCTCCGATGGCGATGTAGATGAGCGGATCTTTGGGGCTCTCGTCAAACATGCCGTGCTCGTCCCGCCGGGGCGCGCCGCCCGCATAGAATGCATCGCCCTGATGGACCTGCACGATGTTGTTGCGCAGGATGGCGCGCGCTCCATAGGTGCGGCTGTCCCGCGGAGTCGCCGAAGGTGCCGGCGCCACCCAGAAGTACATGATCTGATGGTCCCCGCCCGAATGAACCATATTGATCGAGCCGGGATTTCCCTTCATCAGCCACATATTCCGGATCACCGAGCTGAAGCCGCCGCGCAGCAGCATCTTCTGTTCGCACCCCGGACCATGGACGTTGTTCGGCACCCACTCCATGTCGTCGGCGCGTCCCTTGAGTGGCTTGTTGGCTGCGCCGGAAACCGTCAGGGGGGCCGCGTACATCAGCAACTCCACCGGCTCCGTCCCGTTATTCGCCAGCCCGTACTTCGTGCCCGCGGGAACGCCGTAAGCGTCGCCGGCCTTCGTGTCGATCTGCTCGTCGCCGAGGGTGAACTTCCCAGTGCCTTTCGACACAAAGAACGCGAGATCCTCTTTGGGCGACGTGGCGACGTTGAACTGCCCGCCCGGATCCACTTTCACCGCCCACATGCCGCGCAGCAGGTCGTCGAGGAAGACGCCGGAGTCCTTGTTGAATACAGTCTTTATGGACGTTCCGGGTCCATACGTACCGGCGCTTCCCCAGGCGATGTCCTCGGTGCGGACATATCCGGGGGGCAGCTGCGCGACGGCGCTGCTCACGCCCAGGAAAACCAGCATTGCGGCGTATTGGATTCTCATAATCAGCCTGATTCTACTACTTCCGCGGCTTGTAAGTCTTGCTGAAATTGTTGCGCGTATTGGTCACGGTAAACGTGCCATCCAGCTCCACCGACACCTTGATCCACTTGCCACCCGGACCGCCCGCCAGGTTGCCGATGAAATCCGCCGGGACATTGGCTTTCTCTCCACCGGCGGGCTGATAGTTCATCTGCCAGTAATCTTCGAGCCCCGGGGACGCTTCGATAATCTTGAAAACTTCCGGCGTGGCGCCATGGCTGGTGGGATTGTCCGCAATCACCACCCGCGGGTGCAGCGCGTTCACCATCACCGGCGAGTTGGCATTTTCGACGCCGTGATTAGCCGTCATGTAAAGGTCCACCGTGCCGATGCGATTCATCGGGCAAAACATCTCGCGATCCTTGTTCCACGTCAGATCCGCCGGATCCAGCATGCGGAACTTGCCATACGTAATCAGAAAGACGATCGCCTGGGAGTTCTCGTTAGTGTCGTGGTTATCGAGGATGCCGCGCGCATCAAGGCCCCAGACCTTGCGCGGCGTCGTATCGCAAGCCGGATTCGGCTGGCCCGCGCCCTGCAACGGCTCCGCGATCGCCTTCCCCGCCGCCATCACCACCAGTGCGTCAAAGCCCTGGATGGGAATTCTGTCGCCCGCCTTCACGACGACGTGTTTCGCCTTCGCCGTGAGCGCCATGTAGTCGTCCACGTTCTTGAGATATCTCGCATTGCCCTGTTGGACGTTGGGGCCGTGATCCACGAAGGTTCCGATGGGCACGCGTTCCGCCAGCGCCGGCACGCCGCCCACATGGTCGCCATCGTAGTGCGACACCACCATGTAATCGATTTTCTTAACACCAGCGGCCCTGCATACTTCCACGATGCGGTCCACCGTCCCCGCGACACCGGCGTCGATCAGCATCGTCTCTCCCGATGGCGAAACCAGCAGAGACGCCTTCCCGCCCACATTGATGACATAAACATCGAGCATCCCTGTCATCATGCGCTGGGCTGGACCGCCGCTCACGGCGGGAGTTGGCGCCTGCGCCGCCAAAAGCAACGCGGAAGCGACCGCCGCTGCCGTGCCCCGAATCATATTGCGCCGCGTAACGCCCGCGGAAATCGGTTTATCCATGATCGTCTGTCCGAACTTCTCTGGCCAAAACTATATACCTTTCGTCATCGAGTAACAACGGCCTCACGGTATGCTGAGCGATTGGGAAACATTCTCCAGAACCTGCCTGCCGGCGAAAAAGTAGGGCTCGCTTTTTCCGGCGGACTCGACACCAGCGCCGCCATCCACTGGATGCGCGCCAAAGGGGCCATCCCCTACTCCTACACGGCCAATCTCGGCCAGCCCGACGAGCCCGATTACGACGAGATCCCCCGCCGCGCCCTCCAGTACGGCGCCGAAAAAGCGCGCCTCATCGACTGCCGCAAGCAGCTCGTAGCCGAAGGCATCGCGGCTCTGCAGGCCGGCGCCTTCCACATTTCGACAGCCGGCGTCCATTACTTCAACACCACGCCCATCGGCCGCGCCGTCACCGGCACCATGCTGGTCATCGCCATGAAGGAAGACGACGTCCACATCTGGGGCGACGGCAGCACCTTCAAGGGCAACGACATCGAGCGATTCTACCGCTACGGCCTGCTCGCCAACCCCGCGCTCCGCATCTACAAGCCCTGGCTCGATCAGGCGTTTATCGATGAACTGGGCGGGCGCAAAGAGATGTCCGAGTACATGCTCAGCCACGGCCTCACCTACAAGATGAGCGTGGAGAAAGCCTACTCCACCGATTCCAACATCTGGGGCGCCACCCACGAAGCCAAGGATCTGGAACATCTCGATAAAGGCGTAAAAATCGTCGAGCCCATTATGGGAGTGCCCTTCTGGCGCGAAGACGTGGCCATTAAACCGGAGACCGTCGTCATCCGTTTCGAAGAAGGCCAGCCCGTTGCGCTCAACCACGTGACATTTGACGACCCGGTGCAGTTGGTCCTCGAGGCCAACGCCATCGGCGGCCGCCATGGACTCGGCATGTCCGATCAGATCGAGAACCGCATCATCGAAGCCAAGAGCCGCGGCATTTACGAAGCGCCTGGCCTGGCGCTGCTCTTCATCGGCTACGAGCGCCTGCTCACCGGCATCCACAATGAGGACACCATCGAGCAGTACCGCATCAACGGGCTGCGCCTCGGCCGCCTGCTCTATCAGGGGCGCTGGTTCGATTCGCAATCCATGATGCTCCGCGAGATGGCCCAGCGCTGGATCGCGCGCGCCATCACCGGTGAAGTGACGATCGAGCTGCGACGAGGTAACGATTATTCGATTCTCGACACCACCAGCCCGAACCTGACTTACAAGCCGGAGCGCCTGACCATGGAGAAAGGCGAATCGGCCTTCTCGCCGCAGGATCGCATCGGCCAGCTCACCATGCGCCATCTCGATATCGCCGACACGCGCGACAAGCTGCTGCTCTACATGAAGACCGGCCTGCTGGGACCCGCCAGTGGAGGCTCCATGCCGCTGCTCTCCGGCGGCGCGGCTGAGCCGGATCCGGAAAAATAGCCACTATCCGCGGTGGCAAGCCGTCCTCCCCGGAAAGTCGGCTGCGAGGGGGACATTTCTACTTTGCCTTGACACGCTACAAAATGAACTTTACAAACGGCACGCCGCGATGTAAAATCTCGAAACGCTGTGTAAGGAGGCAATGTGAAGCACTTGGTTGGTCTTTGCGTCTTAGCGATCCTTGCGACGGTTTACTCTCAACCAGGTCAGTGCCAGGCTCTTTCCCTGGAATCGAACAGCGGGGGTACATACGACTACAGCATCGTGCTGCCGCCGGAGACTGCATTTTCATTCCAACCGGAGCACGAGATGATCCTGAGCGGTCTGTCCGGCGTGACTGACGCAGAAATCTCCACAGGTTTGGAGACCGACCTCTGCGGCACCGCGGTATCTTCGTTTACAGCCACCTCGGTGACCATCGAAAATACCGGTGGTGGTCAGTGCTTTGTCGGCCCGGGAGGTCCCTTTGGCACCCTGGAGGTGGATTCGTCGGTGACCACTCCGGGGACGGTGAACTTCGCCATCGACGCGCCGGGCTCGGTCATCAATGGCACAACGCAGGGACCAGTTTCATCGCCGGAGCCGGAGACTGGGGCACTATTATTGGCTGGCGCTGTGGCCCTCTGCATTCGGCGGTGCCTGCGCCGGCCGGCGTGAGCGCAACCCTGCCCTTTGTTGGTGCGATCGACGCCGCACGTAACTCGCGTCACAGATCGTTGCGGGAGATCCCCAGTTTGCGCATCATGGCATTCAGGGTAGTGCGGTGCAGTCCCAGGCGAGTCGCCGCCAGGGTCACCACGCCGCCGCTCTCCCGCAGGACCCGCAGTATATGGTCCCGCTCCACCTGCTCCAGAGTAGCGTCGCTCGCGGCTGGATGCGCATCGGGCCTGATCTCGGCGAGCGGCGCGCGCAGGCTCGAACCGCTGGTAAGGATCACGGAGCGTTCCATAAAGTTTTCGAGCTCCCGCACATTGCCGGGCCAGTGCCATGCGACCAGGGCCTTCATGGTATCGGAAGGGATCTTATCGATCTGCCGGCCCATGCGGGCCGCGTACTTTCTGGTAAAGTACCGCGCCAGCACCGGAATGTCTTCCGCGTGATCGCGCAGCAACGGCGTCAGAATCGGAAACACTTTCAGCCGGTAATAGAGATCGCTGCGAAACAGCTTATCGCCCATCATCTGCGTGAGATTCCGGTTGGTCGCCGCCACCAGCCGCACGTCGATGGGAATCGTTTTGGTCCCGCCCAGTCTTTCAAACGCTTTCTCCTGCAGAGCGCGCAGCAGCTTGGGCTGCAGATCCAGAGGAATATCGCCTACCTCGTCGAGAAACAGCGTTCCGCGGTTTGCCATCTCAAAGCGTCCGATCTTCTGCTGCAGAGCGCCGGTAAATGCGCCTCTCTCGTAACCGAACAATTCGCTTTCGAGCAGCCCGGTCGGAATCGCCGCACAATTGAGCGTGACAAACGGAAGATTTTTGCGGGGGCTCATCCTGTGAATGGCGCGCGCCACCAGTTCCTTCCCCGTGCCCGTCTCTCCGAGAATGAGCACGGTGGCATCGGTGGGCGCGACCACTTCGATCAGGCGTTCCACGCGCTTCATGGCCGCACTGTCGCCGACGATCTCGTCAAAATCCTGCCGGACTTTACTATCTTCTTCCTCTTCCTCGACGCTCTCCACCCGGTCCCTCGCGCGCAGATCCTGCACGAAAGCGATCCACTGAAAAGGAGAAAGCCTCAGAACAGCGGTGGCGACCCGGACGGGGATGCGAGTCCCGTCCTGGCGAATCAATTCTTTTTCATAGGGCGTGCAGGCGCCGAAGCGGAGACCTTCCTCGTGCGCCAGCTCATCGAGCGGCGCGTACTCCGGCGGAGTCAGATCCAGCCATTGCAGGCGGCCCTCGCGCAGATCCTCGCGGCTGTATCCCACCAGTTCCAGAAACGTGTCGTTGGCTTCGGGAATGCGATCGAACTCCCCGGAAACGACGCCGGTAATGGCGGCTGCGGCCGCGATGGGCCTCTGGCGCAGGCGGCTGCGGCGCAGTTTCTCGTCGCTGTCGTGGCGGTCGCTGAAGTCTCTTACGATGCGCGCAAAACCCTGTAACTCACCCTTTTCGTTTCGGAGGGCCGTGGTGATGACATTCGCCCATAAGCGCGACCCGTCTTTCCTGACCTGCCATCCTTCGTTACCGAAATGGCCCGCGTCGGCCGATCTGCGCAATTCCTCCCGCAGCCGGGCATTGAGATTATCTTCCGCGGTGTAGAGAAACGAAATATTCCTGCCCATGGCATCGTCTGCGCCGTATCCGTAAATACGCGTCGCTCCCCCGTACCATGCGGCCACGGAGCCATCCTCATCAAGGAGGTAAAGCGCGAAATCCTGCACCCAGGGGGGGATATCTTCTTCTCTTCGGCCAACCGGCCCACCGGCTTTGCGCGCCGCTTTTTCGCGCAGCGTAAGAACGTGCCGAACCGGCAGCACGTTGGCTTTGGCCTTAAATTCCACTACCCGCGGGTTCCCGTCCTGGTCCTTCAGACAGAGGGTGCCTTCCTGCTCGCCCTCTTCGAGCAGGGCATCCCAGATTTCGGGAATATGCGGCGCGGATTCCGGCTCCGCAAAGTCGTCGACTTTGTGCCCGATGATCTTTTCGCGGGGTATCCCCAACAACTTGCCGGCGCCCGCGCTGGCCTCACGGTACTTGCGGTTGTCGTCGGCGATCAGGATGGGTGTGGCGGGATGGTAGACGATGGCCCGGAAGAGCAGTTCCAACTCGCGCGGACCGTTCTCGGCAAGCCATCGGGCCGCCGATGGCTTGAGAGCAATGGAATGCGATGTTTCACCTTGCATGAACCACTCGCTTTCCGGCGCGTGAACGTCCTTCGCGTGATCTGAGTGTAGCACCGTTCCGAGATCGTCGGAACGCCTCTTGACCAAATATCGTCATTTTGTTCGGCACTTTTCAACGATCACGAAGGTGATGTCGTCGGTTTGGTCGGCGCCCCCGGTGAAATCCCCGATGGCTTGCAGCAGCCCGCCCTCCAGCGCGTGGCCGCCGGCCGGCCCGTCATGGCGGATCGTCTCAAGCAGCCGCTCGCACCCGAACATTTGCCTCTGCGCGTTCTCGGCCTCGGTGACTCCGTCCGTATACACCACCAGCAGATCCCCGTCGCATAGCTGCAGGGGGCGGGATTCATAGGCGGCGGAATCGAACATTCCCAGAAAGAAATTTTCGGAGACGAGCCGTTCCACCTTTCCCGTCGCAAAGCGGTGGATGAAGACTGCGTTATGCCCGGCGCCGATGAACTGCCCGGTCCCGCCCGGGCTCAGGACAAACAGAAAAAGGGTACAAAACTGCCCGGGCAACGATTTATCGCAGACCAGCCGGTTGATCCGGTTGAGCGCCTCGCTGGGTTCGGTTCCCGCACGGAACTCGGAAACGAGAGCGCCCAGCACCATGGAGCTCAGCAACGCGGCGGGCATTCCCTTTCCGGAAACATCGGCGAGGACCCCCGCCCACTGGCCCGAGATCATGGGCAGGAAATCGTAAAAATCCCCTCCCACGTAGCGCGTCGGGTTGTTGTAAGCGCGGATGCCGTAATTTTCAATTTCAGGCAGGAAACGGGGCAGGAGGCTTTCCTGGGTGCGCTGCGCCAGCGACAGTTCCTCCTCCCGCCGTTCCTCCTCCGCCAGTGTCTTCACGCGAATTACCTCGCGGCTGGCTTCGAGCTCCCGTACCGTTTCTTCGAGCGCTCTGCTGTAGTTCCGGGTTTGGAGGTGCAGCAGACGGACTTCGAGGATGTTGTGAACGCGGGCCCGCAATTCGGCCATGTCGAAAGGCTTGCCGACAAAATCTTTCGCGCCCGCTTCGAGCGCCCGCAGCTTGAGGGCCGGCTGCGCGGTAATCACCAGCACCGGCAGATAGCCCTCGCCCTCGATCTCTTTCAGGGCCTCCATCACCTGGAACCCGTCGAGGACGGGCATCTGCAGATCGAGCAGGATCAGATCGTAGCGGTTCTGGCGATAGAGTTCGCAGACCGCGCCCGGATCGGTGGTCGATTCCACCGAGGTATACCCGGCCACGCGCAGCATGCCCTCCATCAAAAGGATGTTGTCCGGCTTGTCGTCGACAACCAGAATCTTCGCGTTCAGAATGTCGGATGAACTAACCAACCTTGCTGTGCTCCATCGTGCTGTGCTCCATCGTGCTGTGCTCCAGGTGGGCGCTGTGCTCCATCGTGCTGTGCTCGAGGTGGGCGCTGTGCTCCATGGCGCTGCGGTCCAGGGCGCTCTGCCCGACGAATTCCATCGCGACGTCGAGCGTCTTCATAAACTCGTCGACCCGGATCGGTTTCGTGAGATAGCGGAAGAAGCCCACTGCCAGGCCCTTCTCGATGTCGCGCGGCATGGCGTTGGCGCTGATCGCGACCACGGGGATGTGCGCGGTTTCCGGATCGCCGCGCAGAATTCTCAGCGCTTCGATGCCACTGATACCAGGCAGATTGATGTCCATCAGGATCAGGTCCGGATGCTTGGCGCGAGCCAGCCGGATGCCCGTTTTTCCGTCGCTCGCGCTCAACAGCCTGATGTCCGGCCGGCGCGTGACAAGCTTCTCCACCAATTGCAGATTGGCGGGGTTGTCCTCCACATAGAGCAGCGTCCTGAGCGTCGCGCCATGCGGAGCCTCGATGAGTTCCACCTCCGGCGGACCGGCCGGGCTTTCCGCCAGACCCGGGGCGTCCGCCGCGTTCAGGTCGAACCAGAACACGCTTCCGAGGCCGACCGTACTCTCCACTCCAATCGCGCCTCCCATCATTTCCACCAGCCGCTTGCTCATCACCAGGCCGATGCCGGTCCCTTCTTCCGCGGTCGCCTCGCGCCCCAGGCGGTTAAAGGACTGAAAGAGCTGCTGCACCATCTCCGGAGGCAGCCCCGCGCCGGTGTCGCGCACGCTGATGCGAATTTTCTGTTCCGCGCGCGGCGCGCATTCCACCACCACGGTTCCATTCACCCGGTTGTACTTGATGGCGTTCGAGAGCAGATTGATGATTACCTGCTTGAGACGTGTCCGGTCGGCATCCACGAAGCAGGGAGTGCCGAAATTCGGAAAGCTCATCCCGATGCCGCGTTTTTGCCCCTGCGGCTCGATCATCGCCTGGCATTCCGCCATCACTTCGCCGAGCGACGTCGGCTCGAGCGAAAGCGCCAGCTTTCCCGATTCGATCTGCGCCAGATCCAGAATCTCGTTGATCAGTTCCAGCAGATACCAGCCCGCCCGCAGAATGGGGTCGATATACGCAACCTGGGCGGCCGTCGGCGGCGGCGTATCGGACATCATCACCTGCGCGAAGCCCAGAATCGCGTTCAGCGGCGAACGCAGCTCATGGCTCATGCTCGAAAGGAAATCCGACTTCGCGAGGTTGGCTTTTTCCGCCGCCGCTCTGGCCCGCTCCAGCTCGATGTTGTTTTCCTGCAGGGTCTGCAGGAAGCGTTTCCGTTCCGTCACGTCGCGCGCGGCGGCGAATACTCCCTGCAGCTTGCGGTCGCGATCGTAGAAAGTCGTGGCGTTGTACGACACCACGGTTTCCTTGCCGTCGCGGGCGCGTGCGGTCAGTTCGTAGTCGGTGACCTTGCTCCCCGTAAGCACCCAGCGGATGCCTGCCTCGGCGCGCTCGGGATCGGTGAAGTAGTTCTTGAAAGGCGCGCCGATCAGTTCGTCCCGCGTGCATCCGGTGAGCGCTTCCATCTGCTTGT
The DNA here is from genome assembly GCA_050015835.1 of Bryobacteraceae bacterium. GTDB lineage: Bacteria > Acidobacteriota > Terriglobia > Bryobacterales > Bryobacteraceae > BOG-234. The sequence continues at coordinate 96,843 of JBEKAQ010000001.1, forward strand.
TGACGTCGGTAATGATCCCCGCCGGATCGGTGGTCATGATCGCGTCGATGTTCGATTCGATCAGCGAGCGCGTATAGAACTGCTGATCGCGCAGCCGCTGATCGAGCAGCTTCTGTTCCGCTTCCACCTGTTTGCGCGCCGTGTTATCGGTGCCGATCAGCAGATAGCCGATGATTCCGCCGCGGTCGTCGCGCAGGGCCGTCACCGAGACTACGGCCGGAAAGCGGCTCCCGTCCTTGCGGATGTAAGTGAGTTCGTAGATGTCTTCGATACCGCGCGAGGCCTTAAAAACCAGCGCCTCGAAACCCGGAGTAATGGGGGTGGACAGTTCGAGACTGAGCGCTTTGGCGCGTGCGATCACTTCCCGCGGGTCCGAGATATCGGCTGGCGTGATCTTGTCTACCACTTCGGCGGCTGTGTATCCCAGCATGCGCTCCGCGCCCACGTTAAAGAGCTGGATTACGCCCTTTTCGTCGGTCGCGATGCTCGAGAAATTGGCGCTGTTGAAGATGGCGTTCTGCAAAGCTCCCGTCTTGAGCAGCGCCGCCTCGCGCCGGACTTCCGTCACTACATCCGCGTACTGAGCCGAGTTCATACCCTGAACGAGTGCACGGCGCGGGCCAGCTCCACCCCCGTTCCAGGCCCATCGGCAGGAGGACGGGAGCGTCAAAAAGCTGAGGTCTGACCGCATTTGGTCAGGGACGCACGCCGCGCAGAGCGACCAGCGTTGCGCTTGCCTGCTTTTCGAATCGGACCTTCAATTGCCTGTTACCTGGACAAAGACGGATGAAAGGCGGTAAAGAAAATGCCCTTACTGAATCTTGTAGTGGTTCTGATCATTGTGGGCGTCGCCCTGTATCTGATCAACCGATACATCCCCATGGCCTCCAGTATCAAATCGATTCTCAATGTTGTAGTCGTGGTGGCGGTGTGCGTCTGGGTCCTGCAAGCCCTCGGGCTGTGGTCGAGCGTCACCAACTTCCGGCTCAAGACATGAGGTTCGGTGGGGCGGACGATTTCGCCTGCCCCGTTTTTTGAATAACCAACTGCGCAGGCTACCGCTCTTTCAGACTGGCCGACCACGCGTCGAACTGTTTCTCCGCCTCTTCCCGCGCAATTCCGTACCGCTCCTGAATCAGTCCCACCACCTGATCCTTACGGCCAGTGACGGTTTGCATGTCGTTGTTAGTGAGTTTCCCCCAATATGCCTGGGCGGAACCCGTAAGTTGTTTCCATTTGCCTTCGATTTGATCCTGATTCATAAGATCGTTGCTGGCAATCGAAGGTCCACTGCGCGCCGGGGCCCGTGGCTCCGGCAATGCCCTTGTTTTACAGGACGGATTGGCGTTTCCCGGCGAACGGGCGCCGGAAGCTGGTGAGGAGACGGCGGCAGGTGCCCGCTGAGATCTCTCTCCCGCTGCAACCGAGCGAACGGCAGACTTCGGGTTCGCAGTTTACTGACGGAAAGCCATTGGGGTAAACCAGCGCCTGGCTCTCGGATTTTACAGCCTGGTTCGCGGCGCATCGGTTTCAGCCTCCGGGGAAGGCCTCGCCCGAGCCCGTCTCCACGATGTCGTCAAGCAGGTGAACGATGCCATGTGGCACCCGAGCACCAATCGATCGACGCTGTATGATCGCGTGACGTAAAAAGTGCCCGGGGCTATCGAATAGCCGCCGGGCCACCATCCATACGAAAGTTCCGATCCTGACGTTAGCGCCGCGCCGAATCTCGATCCAGCGCTCTTTCAAATTTCTCCGCCGCCGCCGGAGTCTTGAAGTCGCCGGTGAGAATCTCCCGATTCGTCACTTCGCGGCTATAAAGTTCCCGGTTGGTTTCCCCATCCGGCTGTAGGGTGGCTCCCTCCAGCGCGATGCCGGCAAACAATCCGCGCGAGCGGGAGTAAGAGAGCATTTCCGCGTTCATCATGGCATCCGTCTGAGCGCTCAAGTCGCGGCCCAAAGGACCCGCCGCCACCGATGCGTCTCCGCCCAGGGTGAATTTATCGGACAGCAAATGCCTCATTCCGCCCTCGTTCATCACGAGCACGACGACATCCGTTTCCGAAGCGCCGATCTGAAAACCGAAGCTGCCGCCTTCCACCTGCATGGCGGCCGGAGCGCTCCAGCCCCCGCCACCCGTGCGGCGGCAAACCGCGAATCCTCGGCCGTATTTGGCGCCGAAGATGAACCCGGCTTTCTTCATGCCCGGCACCACAACGATGCAGCGCGACTTATCGAGCAGATCCTGGGGGATACCGTGGTCTGAAGCATGCATCATATCGCCGAGCGTCTCGGCCGAGGCATCCAGCCTGTCGTCGACTTTGATTTCCCTGTCCGCCGCGAAAGCGGTGGCCGTGGCCATGGACCCGGCGATTACTAAAGCGGCTATAACTGTTTTGTGCATTGGTGAGTCTTCCTTCGTTGACTGAGAGAAGCACCACGGCCTCCACACCGTGCGGCCTGCGCTCTCAGACACGGCCGCAATGCCCAAACGTGAACGCGATCACGGGTTTAGCTATAAGGACGCGATCGGGAAAATCTCATTCATAATTTCGCCGAGTCCTCGGAATTCACGCCTGTAGTGGCATTTGACCAAATACAGCCGGAATCTCATCGGCCCAGACCCGAAAGCTTTCGAGCGTGCCAGGCCCGAAGGTGGTGGCGATCGCCAGATGCGCGTAGTCGCGGCAGACGCCGGTCCGTTCGCGAAAGGCCTCGGCGACGCTCCGTCCCAAAGATCTGTGCTCGGATCATGGGTAGCTGGTCATCACCCCTGACGGCGGCCAGAGCCCGCTTACGGGCTCTGGCGTGAAAGTCCGGGAAATCGCCGGAACCGGTTACGGCGTCGCCGGGAGCCGAGCCCCGAACCGGCCGCGGCGCGTTCCTTGTTGAAGCAGCCGGCGTGCCTCGTCGGACAGCGCCACCGGATCCTTCGCGTCCGCTTCGGCATGCGCGGCTTTTTGGCTCGGAGAGAGGTTGCTGTACGGGACCGCCAGATAGCCGTGCATGTCGCCGGTCTGTTTGTCGACGGCATAACCCACGATCCACCCACTGGAATTGATGGCACACGCGAGTAATGCGAGCATCGGGGAACTGGCGGGGATCATCGTGTTGAGGTCGCTCATCGCGCCGTTCTGCCACACGAACGGGTGCGGGTTGAAGTTCGCATCGAGCGATACGCCGATCACCTCTCCGCTGTCGTTGATGCCGATGGCGCCACTGGCGACGCCTCCGGGCAGCGTGCCTAGGTCTTGCATACCTGTCCCCTTGGCCCACAGAAAGGCGTGAAAGGCGGTGTCGCCGGGCAGGTCGGAAAGACCGACCACCTGATCGTGATTATTGAGAGCCATAGCGCCTATTCCGCCCCCCTGGCCGTCCCCGCCCAGGTTGCCGAGGTCGGTGGGCACGCCCGCTTGCCAGAGCACGGCGTGAAGGGACTGGAGATAGCTGCCGGTATTCGGATTGAAGGCTGCGCAAGTGCCCGATTGGCCGGCAACGTCGCCGTTGTCGTTGACCGCGTAAGCGAATCCATCCGGGTCGCCGGGGTAAGTGGGAAGTTCCTGGATCTTGCCATTTTGCCAGGTGACAGGCTTGAATTGGAACCGCTGCGGGGCCGGGCATGCCGGGTCCTGCACAGTATTCTCCGCGGTCCCCGCCATCTCGCTCGTTTTGTTGATCCAACTGACCTCGCCGTTATTGCCTCCCAGCGTGGGCAGCGGCGTCATGCTGCCCGCTTGCCATACGAAAGGCAGACAGGCGCCGGAGGACGTAAGCCCCTGAGCATTGAAGCCGCAAAAATCTTCGCCATTCGGATCCGGGGTGGATGTCTCCGCCCCACCGGCAAGCTGGGCCTTTTCGTTGACGGCATACGCTACGCTGTTCGGTCCTCCGAGTCCAGGTCTGCCGATGTCGAGCTGCATTGCCAGTGGTATGGCCCAGAGGGTGGCATGTTCTGTATTGCCGGCAAGAGCCGAGGCTCCGCCAATCAGCAGATTATCCGACAAACTGTACGGCTGGCTGGGCGCCGGCAATACGCCGAGGTCGATCAGGCTGTAGGGTGACTGTGCCGACGCCAGCGCAGCGAAAAAAATACTTGCGGTAAGGGACGTAAAGAAAGGTTTCATAATGCTTCTCCTCTACTCCCCTCAGGCGCGGATCGCGCGGGAAAGCTATCACGACGCCGGCTTTTAATTTGAGGGGCTTGGGGGGAGCGGTACAATTTAGCCCAGGCGATGCGGCGTGCGGCACAACCTGGCGAGGCTGCGGATGGCGACATCAGCGTGCTTCTCAGCGCCTGGAAAAACGGAGACCGGCGCGCGCTCGAAAAGCCGACCCCCGTCACGGTGATGCGCGACTGGAGCACCGCCAAGGCTTGGCTCTACCGGGAATCGACCGCCGAACCAGACGATGGACTCCGAACGCTTCAGACAAGTCGATAACCTTCTGCAGGCCGCGCTGGGGCGTCCCGAAGGGGAGCGCGATGCATTTCTGCGCCACGCGTGCGCCGGCGACGACGCGCTGGCGCGCGAAGTCCGGTCTCTATTGTCCTCGCAGCGGCAGGCGGGGAGCTTTATGGAAAGTCCCGCAATCGAAGAAGCCGCACGGGACCTCGCCCGCGAGCCGAGCGACGCCTCGGAGGAACCGAGCTATCTCCCGCGCGGTGCGGCGGTCTCTCATTACAGGCCCGGCCAAAAACTCGGCGACCGCTACCAACTCATCTCGAAGCTGGGCGAAGGCGGCATGGGAGAAGTCTGGAAGGCGCGGGACACGGAGCTGGACCGCGATGTTGCCGTGAAGGTTTCTAAATCCGAATTCACCGCGCGGTTTAAGCGGGAAGCCCGCACCATCGCGTCATTCAATCACCCCAACATCTGCCAGATCTACGATGTCGGTCCCAATTACATCGTGATGGAACTCATCGACGGGATACCGCTTCGAGGACCATTGCCCGTGGAGAAGGCGGTTGCATCTGCGGGATTCATTCTCGACGCTCTCGACGCCGCGCACCGTAAAGGCTTCACACATCGCGATCTGAAACCCGCGAATGTGATGGTGACGGCGAAGGGCGTCGTCAAGCTGCTGGACTTCGGTCTGGCGAAGCAGCGGGTTCGCGAACTCGGCCCGGACGACGAGACCGGTGCGGCGCTGACGAAAGACGGGGAGATTACCGGGACACTGCAGTACATGTCGCCGGAACAGTTGAATGGCAAGGACGCCGATGCCCGCAGCGATATCTTTGCGTTCGGCTGCGTTCTCTACGAAATGCTCAGCGGCAGGAAAGCGTTTTCGGGTTCGACAACGGCCAGCGTGATCGCCGCGATCATGGAGCGCGAGCCGGAACCGCTGCAGACGACTCCTCCGCTGGATCGGGTGATCCGCAAGTGTCTGATGAAGGACCCGGATGAGCGATTCCAGACAGCAAGGGATCTGAAGTACAACCTTGGTCTGGCGATGGAGAGTCGGTCCGAGGTAAAGGCGCAGGCCGAAGGCCTACTCTACAAGGCGTGGGTTGCGGTTGCGGCGGTTTTGGGATTGCTGGCGATTACGGGCTTCGCCCTCTACTTCCGCGCGGCCGGCACAACAACCCCCGAAACCCGCGTGGACATCGTGACTCCGGCAGCCAACGCTGCTTCGTCCTTCGCGCTATCGCCCGACGGGCGGCGCATTGCTTTCGTGGCGTCTGGCGACGGCGCTTCGCGCCTGTGGGTGCGTTCGCTGGATTCGACCTCGGCGCAAGCCCTGCCTGGAACCGAGGGCGCCACCAGTCCCTTTTGGTCGCCCGATAGCCGCTCCCTCGGCTTCTTCTCGGATCGTGAGCTGAAACGAATCGATCTCGGTGGTGGGCAACCGCAGACTTTGGCGGACGTTTTAGGTGGCGCCCCACAGGGCGCGTGGAGCGAGGAGGGAGTGATCCTGTTTCTTCAGGGTGCATCTACTCCACTGTCGCGCGTACCGGCATCGGGCGGCCAGGTAGTGGCGGCGACAAAGCTCGGTAACGGGCAAACCGCCCACCGTGCACCACGTTTTCTCCCCGGCGGCCGGCGGTTTCTTTTCATGTCCATCGGCACGCCCCAGGCCCTCTGGTTGGGCTCTCTGGATGGTGGCGAGCCCCGCCGTATCGCCACCATGACGCCCGGAACCGATTCGGCTGCTGAATACCTCGCGCCGGGATGGCTGGTCCGTGTGCGGCAGACCGTTCTGACAGCTCAGCGTTTCGATGCCGGCAGCGGCCAGCTCTCCGGCGATCCGGTCACGCTCGCGCAGGCCGTGGGCGTCGCCCAAAACACCTGGGCCGGCTCGTTCTCGGTGTCGCAGTCCGGCATGATAGCGTGGCGCAGCGGCGGAGGGGCAGGCCGAAGGCAGCTGATCTGGTTTAATCGTGCGGGCCAGAATGCGGGCACGTTGGGCGGCCTGGACGAATCCAATCTGCGCTATCCCGAACTCTCGCCCGATGGCAAACGGGTTGCAGTCACGCGCGGACCTGTGGGTTCGGCCGACATCTGGATCGAGGAAGGCACGCGCATCAGCCGGTTCACGTTTGGCCAGGGCACTAACTTGTACCCGATCTGGTCGCCCGACGGGGCGCGCGTGGTGTTCACCTCGACCCCCACGGGAATCTACGATCTTTATCAGAAGCCAGCCAACGGCTCGGGCGGCGAGCAAGTTCTGTTGCAATCGGCGGATACCAAGCGGCCTAATTCCTGGTCTCCGGACGGGCGCTTCATCCTGTACTACAGTTTGCTGAACAATGGCGACCTGATGGTGTTGCCGTTAACTGGCGATCGAAAACCTTTTCCCTTCCTCAGCACGCCGTTCAACGAGCAGCAGGGGGCCTTTTCGCCGGATGGCAAGTGGGTGGCCTACCAGTCCAATGAATCCGGCCGTGACGAGATTTATGTACGGCCCTTTCCGGGGCCGGGCGGGCAGTGGCACGTATCCACCGGAGGCGGAATCTCGCCGCGCTGGCGGGCGGACGGCAAAGAGCTGTACTATGTGGCGCCGGATGACAAGCTGATGGCCGTCCCGGTCGCTGCTCAAAGTGTGGCTCAAGGCGCGGCGCTGGCGCCGGGGACGCCCGAGGCGTTGTTTCAGACGCAAATGCCGCGAATCGCTTTTCGGCCGCAATACGATGTGGCGCGCGATGGCCGGTTTCTGATCGATACCGGTCTGCCGGATTCTTCCGCCGAACCGATTCATCTGCTGATGAATTGGCGCCCTCCGGCGAACTAGGGGACGAAACCGGGTCAGGAGCGTGCTCTTCCGGGCGCGCCAGAAAATAGTTTCCCAGTGGCGCGCCACTCATTTCCCGATCCGCTCAGCGCACCGTTCTGTGCCACCGGTGGCATCATTCACATATGTTGATTGAAGCCCCTGACGGCCCAGGCTGTAGGGTGACTGTGCCGCCGCCAGCGCAGGCGAAAAAAATACTTGCGGTAAGGGACGTAAAAACAAGGTTTCATAGTGCTTCTCCTCTACCCCCCTCAGGCGCGGATCGCGCGGGAAAGCTATCGCGACGGCGGCTTTTAATTGGAAGGGGCTTGGGGCAGCGGTACAATTTAGCCCAGACGATGCGGCATGCGGCACAACCTGGCGAGGTTGCGGATGGCGACATCAGCGTGCTTCTCAGCGCCTGGAAAAACGGAGATCGGCGCGCACTCGACAGGCTGACCCCCATGGTTTATGCGGAACTGCACCAACTGGCGCGCCGCTACATGAGACGCGAGCGTCCCGGCCACAGCCTGCAGGCTACGGCTCTGGTCAACGAAGCCTGGATGCGGCTGGTGGATTATAAGCGCATGCAGTGGCAGGATCGCGCCCATTTCTTCGCCGTTTCGGCGCAACTGATGAGACGCATTCTGGTCGAGCGCGCGCGGCGCCGCAATTTGAAGCGCGGGGGTGGCGCGCCGCACGTTTCTCTCGAAGAGACGGTCTTGGTGGACACGGGCGGCGCCACGGACGTAGTGGCACTGGATGACGCGATGAACGCGCTGGCGCGGCTCGATCAGCGTAAGGCGCAGGTGGTTGAAATGCGTTTTTTTGGGGGGCTCACGGTGGAAGAGACAGCCGAGGTGCTCAAGGTATCGCCCGTCACGGTGATGCGCGACTGGAGCACCGCCAAGGCTTGGCTCTACCGGGAATTGGGCGGCGGGACAGACGATGGACTCCGAACGCTTCAGACAAATCGATAACCTCCTGCAGGCCGTGCTGGAGCGCCCCGAAGGGGATCGCGATGCATTTCTGCGCGAGGCGTGCGCCGGCGACGATGCGCTGGCAAGTGAAGTCCGGTCCCTGTTGTCGTCGCAGCGGCAGGCAGGGAGCTTTATGGAAAGTCCCGCTATAGAAGAGGCCGCACGCGACCTCGCACGCGAGCGGAGCGACGCCTCGGGGGAACCGAGCTATCTCAGCGCCGGATCTGAACCGATGGAGTTGAAGCCGGACACCCGGCTGGGTCCTTATCGGATCGAAGCGCTGATCGGCCAGGGCGGCATGGGCAAGGTCTACCGGGCGCACGATCCGCGGCTGGGGCGCACCGTTGCCATCAAGACTTCGAGCGCGCGCTTCATTCAGCGCTTCAGGAGCGAGGCGCGTTCCATCGCCGCGCTCAATCATCCGCACATCTGCCACCTTTACGATATCGGGCCGGATTATCTGGTGATGGAATACATCGAGGGAACGCCGCTCAAAGGTCCGTTTCCCTTCGATGAAACGCTCGAATATGCGGAGCAGATTTGCGACGCTCTCGATGCCGCGCACCAGAAAGGCATCATCCACCGCGACCTGAAGCCGGCCAATATCCTGCTGACGAAGCACGGGATCAAGCTGCTGGATTTCGGCGTGGCGCAGATGAAGGCCGGCGACGGCGGCACCGACGCCATGACCATGACAATGACGGGCGCGGTGATGGGCACGCCGGGCTACATGGCGCCGGAACAGATGGAGGGAAAGCGGGCCGATGCGCGGTCCGACATTTACTCGTTCGGATGCGTGCTCTATCAGATGCTTACGGGCAAGCACATCGGGCGCGTGGGTCGCCTGGGCGCCGAGGTTACTCCGGAGATCGAGCGTATGCTGGCCAAATGCCTCGAGAACGATCCCGATCTGCGCTACCAGCACGCTTCGGAAATTCGCGCCGAACTTCTGCGCCTGAAGCGGGACGCGGATTCGGCCCTGGTGACGGCCGCATCCGGTATCGCAAAACGCCGGAGGGTGATCGTTCCCATGGCCGCGGCGCTGGTGGTGCTCCTGGCCGGCGCCGGTCTGGCCTGGCGTTTCGGGGCTCCGCGCCGGCCGGTTACCTCCGCGAGCGAGTACATCCAACTGACTAACTTCACGGACTCGGCCACGGCTCCCGCGCTGTCGCCGGATGGTCGCATGGTGGCGTTCTTTCGCGGCGGCGGGTATTTCCTGGGCTCCGGGCAGATTTACGTAAAGCTGCTGCCGGATGGGGAATCGAAGCAGCTGACCTTCGATTCGAGCCTCAAGTACGATCCCGTATTCACGCCCGACGCTTCGCGCGTCGCGTATACGGGTCATTCCTTCAAAGGCCGCACGTGGGATACATGGACCGTGCCCGTGCTGGGAGGGACGCCCACCCGCCTGATGGCGAACGCGGCGGGGCTCAGCTGGATCGGGCCGGATCGCGTCCTGTTTTCCGAGATCATGGCCGGAACCGCCCTGCACATGGGCATCGTGACGGCCAAAGAGAGCCGGGCCGAGGAGCGCGCCATCTACTTTCCTGGGCATGAGCGCGCCATGGCGCACTACTCCTGGCTGTCGCCGGACCGGAAGTGGGTGCTGATCGTGGAAATGAACAGCGCCACGGAGTGGCAGCGCTGCCGGGTGGTCCCGATGGAGGGAAACTCGGCGGGCGCTCCAGTGGGGCCGCAGGGCGCCTGCACGGCCGCCGCATGGTCGCCGGACGGGAGATGGATGTACCTCAACGTGGAGGTGGATGGCAACAAGCACCTCTGGCGGCAGCGTTGGCGCGCGGGTGCGGCGGAGGGAAATCCGGAGCAGATCACCTTTGGCCCCACCGAAGAGGAGGGCCTGGCGGTGACGCCGGATGGAAAATCGCTGATCGCCTCGGTGGGCGTGCGGCAGAGTTCCGTATCGACGCACGATGCCGCGGGCGATCAAGCGGTTTCGCTCGAAGGGTCCGCGGAGGCGCCCAGGCTTTCGCCCGACGGCAAGCGCCTTTACTACCTGCTAAGAAAAAATACTTCGTCGGAAGTGCGCGAGTTGTGGCGCCGGGATCTGCTGTCGGGTAAAGGCGATCCGGTGATTACAGGCCAACGCATCGTGGACTACGACGTTTCGCGGGACGAGGCGAGAGTGGCGTATACGGTCCTCCTGGGGGGCGAATCGCAGATCTTTCTCGCCGCAACCGATCGAAGCTCGCCTCCGCGCCTGGTAGTGCGAGGGGGAGACGAAGTGAGGTTGGCGGCGGGGCAACTGTTTTTCCGGCAGTTGGGCGACAGGGCGAACTACCTGGCGCGGGTTCGGGAGGACGGGAGCGGGCTGAATCGTATTCTGGAGGCCAAAGTTGTCGAGACAGGGGGCGTCTCCCCGGACGGAGAATGGGCGATCGCCGCCGGGAACTTATCCCGGTATGGAACCTCCGCCGTTTCTGTGCGGGACCACGTGCAACGGAGGATCTGCGCGGGGGCGTGCATTGTACAGTGGTCCGCCGACGGAAAGTACCTGTATGTGAGCCTCACCAGCCAGTACTCGGCAGCGGGATCCGCCACGCGCACATACATCATTCCGATCCCGCACGGCGCCGGGGCTTTCGATTGGCCGGAATCCGGGATGGATGGCGCCAGCGCGCAGCAGCTCGCCGGCATCCGATCGATTCCCCGGAGCGACATTGCGCCCGGGCCGGATCCTCAGACGTACGCTTTTGCAAGCGCGGTTTTCCAGGGGAATCTGTTCCGCATCCCCCTGCATTGAAGCGGGCTGCGATCTGCTGTGCGAATTTTGCAGGCCCTTAGAAGTTACAAAGCAGAGGCGACTCCGTTAATAATCGCGAAGCATGCCATCGAAAAGTTCCCAACGGCCGGGCACCTTTTCGTATTCCTCGACCGTGAGCCGGTTCCGGGGATTCTTCACTTCGTAATAGTCTTCAAACACGTTGGCAAACATCTTCAGCAGCAGACGTTCCCGGCTGTCGAGATCCGGAAAATCGTCCTGCAGCCGGTAGATTGCATCGAGCAATTGGGGCATGCTTTTGAGAATAGTGGATGGCATGCGCCGGCGGTCACCAGGACCGCGCCGGACAGACTGCGGTTTGCATTCGCTCCGCGCCCTGCCTACCCCCGGCGTCTGCCCAGAATTTCGTAAACCGGCTTATTGTCCGCAAACACCTGCCATTCCACCACCTTGCCGTCGCGGATCACCGCCCTCCACGCCGCCGGGGTCCGCCATGGCACGCCGTCGATCATCCCGCCCGCTTCCCCGGCAGCGAGCATCGTCTCGCCTTCCTCTATCGCCAGATCTGCGCGAATCCAATAGTCCGGACACATCGCGAAATAGCCTCTCCAACCAGCCTCCATGGATCTGGCGCCGCCCACCCGGTTTCCCAGCGAATCCACGAACACGTGATCTGCCGCCATCAGCGCTCCGAGCCCATCCACGTCGTGGGCATTGATCGCCCCGAGCCATTGCCCGAAAATCTCGGCCGAGCTCTTTGCAGGCACGGCAACAGCCTACCACCGGGCCATGGTTTCATGCCTTCGCCGGCCCCCGGTCACGGAAATCTCCGAAATATTTTCGCTATGAACCGTTATCGAATCAACGCCGGTAACACGGCACAGCCAATTCCGGGCGAAGGACGTGCCCACCCGGATGCAATCATCGGGCGGGAGGTCGTCTATGAGCCAATCGGAACGCATCGTCGCCAATGAAGATATGCGGCCGGCGGCGGCGCAGTCGGAAATAATCTCGCCAACAGCCAGCGACGAAACACGTTCCGGCCCCGCCAACCAGGGCGCGCTACCCGGGTAAAAGGAATCCGGCGCCGATGCGAACTAACCAGGCGTTATTTCCAAACAAACCCACCGAACTCGCTGATTCTAATCAGATGCGTGTTCTCCAGCCACTTCATTCCAGCAGGAAAAGGTATTTGTCTATGGGAAGAACCGGATTTCCCAATTTCGCAACATTTTCGAAGTTCACACCCGTCGCCCTGCGCTTCGATAGGGGTAAACACTCCCAGGAATCCTCTATTCTGATGGTTAAATCCACCGTGCACCTTCGCCCCATCCTGATCCTCGCCCTCGCCGCCCTGCCTGCGGCCGCCGCTCCGCCCGCTCTCGACCGCCAGTTCGACCAAACTATACGCCCCTTCGTCGCCCAATACTGCGTCGGCTGCCACAGCGGCCCAACGCCCGCCGCGCAGTTCGATCTCAATCAATACACCACGCTCGACCGAGTAACCCGCGATTATCCCCGCTGGGCGCTGGTCATGCAAAGACTCGTGGCGAAGGAGATGCCGCCCAGTCCCCTGCCCGCGCCGCCCGCCGAAGCCCGCCAGCACGTCATCGACTGGATTCAAGCCGTGCGCGCGCAGGAGATCCGCAAAAATGCCGGCGACCCCGGCCCCGTCCTCACGCGCCGCCTGAGCAACGCCGAATACAACTACACCATTCGCGACCTCACCGGCCAGGATCTGCAGCCCACGCGCGAATTCCCCATCGACCCCGCCAATCCCGAGGGCTTCGACAACTCCGGCGAATCCCTCACCATGTCGTCCGCCCTGCTCAACAAGTACCTCCAGGCCGCCCGCGGAGTCGCCGATCACATGGTCCTGACCCCCGATGGAATCGACTTCGCCCCCTGGCCCATGCTGGTCGAGACGGATCGCGAAAAATACTCGATCCAGCGCATCCTCAACTTCTACTTCCGGCAACCCACCGATTACGCGGATTACTTCCAGGCCGCCTGGCGCTACCAATACCGCGCCGCCCTCGGAAAGCCCGGCGCCACTCTCGCTGGCATCGCGGCTGAAGCGAAGGTGAGCCCGAAATATCTGCCCATGGTCTGGCAGATTCTCGAAGACAAAGACGCTGTGGGCCCGATCGCCAAACTCCAGACCATGTTCCGAGCGCTGCCCGCTCCCGTCGGCAATAACCCAGCCGCCTTACGCGCCCAATGCGTCGCCATGCGCGATTTCGTCGTCCGGCTCCGCAAAGACCTCGTCACCCAGTTCGCCGCTCCCGTGGTTCCCGGCGTCTTCGCCACCTCGCAGCCGCTGATGGCGTGGAAGCTTCAGGCCTTCGCCACCCACCGCCGGGATTTCGACCGCGCCGCCCTCCGCAACGACACCGATCCCGCTCCCGTCGCGCCGCGCAAACCGGATTATCCCCGCCTCGAAGAAGAATCCGCCCCGCGCAATATCGCCCTGTCGCAAATTTCCCGCGCACACGATCCCGATCTGGTGGTGCCCGCCGCCGAACATGCCCGCTATGAGGCCGCCTTCGCGCGCTTCTGCTCGGTCTTCCCCGATGCCTTCTTCATCAGCGAGCGCGGCCGTTATTACCCGGACGATTCCGAGGACAAAGGCCGCCTCCTCAGCGCCGGCTTCCATAACGTGATGGGCTACTTCCGCGACGATATCCCGCTTGAGGAGCTGATCCTCGACGGCGACGGGAAGAAACAGCTCGACCGGCTCTGGGATGAGTTCGATTTCATCGCCGATTACACCACCCGGACGTGGATCCAGTATTTCCTCAACCAAAGCGGCCAGGTCCTGGGCCGGTCCCATGAGAAGGATCTCCTCCAGCCCTCGGACCACGGGATTACCGATGCCCGCGTCATTTTCGCCGTGCGCGACGCCTACCTCGCGAAGATCGCCCCCGCCAATAATCCCGTCGCCGAACAATCGGCCTGGGAACACTTTGAGCGCGTCAATAACACCATCCGGGCAGTGGAAAAGATGCGCGCCGACGCCGAACCCCTGCATCTTCAGGCCCTTCTCCGTTTTGCCGCGCGGGCCTACCGGAGGCCGTTGTCGAAAGCCGAGAACGAAGATTTGCTTGCGTACTACCGCAAATTGCGGGACCAGAACGGGCTGAACCACGAGGACGCCATCCGCGACTCCATCGTCAGCATCCTGATGGCTCCGGACTTCCTGTACCACCTGGAACCTTGAGGGCGGCAAAAATTGGTCCGACCCCTTACCTTTTCCAGGGTAACCATGCCGCCGATTCCTGTATCATTATGATGAGTTTCTTCATGCATCTTCGAGCGTTACCCGTCCTGCTCGCCTTTGCCGCACTGCCTGCGGCCCACGCTGCCGCGCCCAAACTGGACCGCCAGTTCGATCAGACCGTGCGGCCTTTTGTCACGAAATACTGTATCGCTTGCCACAGCGGCCAGAATCCCGCCGCCCAGTTCGACCTCAAGTCATACACCAGCATGGACTTAGTTACCCGGGATTATCCACGCTGGGCGCTCGTCATGCAGCGGCTCACTGCGAAAGAGATGCCCCCCAAGCCAGTCCCGCCGCCGCCCGACGCGGAACGTGAGCATGTGATCGAGTGGATTCAGTCGCTGCGCGCCGAAGAGGTGAAGAAGTCCGCCGGCGATCCGGGGCTCGTCCTCGCGCGCCGCCTGAGCAACGCCGAATACAACTACACGATTCGCGATCTCACCGGCCAGGATCTGCAGCCCACCAAAGAATTCCCTGTCGACCCCGCCAATCCCGCCGGCTTCGACAACTCGGGCGAATCGTTAACCATGTCGTCCGCCCTGCTCAACAAGTATCTGCAGGCCGCCCGCGGCGTGGGCGATCACATGTTCCTGACCCCCGATGGCATCGACTTCGCGCCCTATCCGATGCTGGTCGAGACGGACCGCGAGAAGTATTCGATCCAGCGCATCATCGCCTTCTATTTCCGCCAGCCCACCGACTACGCCGATTACTTCCAGGCCGCCTGGCGCTTCGAGCATCGCGCCGCGCTCGGCAAGCCCGCCGCCACGCTCGCCAGCATAGCGGCCGAGGCAAAGGTGAGCCCGAAGTATCTCCCCATGGTCTGGGAGATCCTCCACGATAAAGATGCCGTCGGCCCCATCGCAAAATTGCAGACTATGTTCGCCGCCTTGCCGGCGCCCTCGAAGGATTCGGCGCAGCAGGATGTCCTGCACTCCCGCTGCGTTGAAATGCGCGATTTCGTAGTCCGCATCCGCCAGCACACCGCCATGCAGTTCGCCGCTCCCATCGTCAAAGGCCTGCCTGGCGCATCCCAACCCCTCCTGAACTGGAAAATGAAGGAGTACGCCGAGAATCGCCGCAAGAGCGATGCCGCCGACCTGCTGAACGATACCGATCCGCCGCCCGCGGTTCCCGAGATCCCCAGGATGCCCGGCCTTCATCAGGACGGGGCGATTCACTGGGCCGCGGTTTCGGCCAAAGCCCGCGCCGGCGACAAGGATCTGATCGTTCCCTCCGCCGAGCGCCCTCGCTATGAAGCCGCCTTCTCACGCTTCGCTTCGGTTTTCCCCGATGCCTTCTACATCACGGAGCGTGGCCGCTATTTCCCCGACGATTCCGAAGATAAAGGCCGCCTCCTCAGCGCCGGTTATCACAGCGTGCTGGGCTTCTTCCGCGACGATACGCCGCTGCAGGAGCTGATCCTCGACGAGAAAGGCCAGAAGGAGCTCGACCGGCTCTGGAACGAATTCGATTTCACCGCCCACTTCACGGAGCGCACCTGGACCCAGTATTTCTTCAATGAGTGCGGGGAAATTCTCGGGCATGGCGCCGAAGCCTCCTGCGCGCGTCCGCCCGACCGCCCCATCACCGACACCTCGGTAATCGCGGGCCTGAAGGACTCTTATATTGCGAAGGCCACGGCCGTCGACAACCCCATCGCCGTGCTGGCCATCCGCGATCACTTCGACAAAGTGAACGCCACCCTGCGCATGCTCGAAAAGGAGCACGTCGAGGGTGAGCCGAAGCAACTCGATGGGCTGCTCCGGTTCGCCGCCCGCGCCTACCGCCGGCCGCTCACCAAGGCCGAACGCGACGATCTGCTTGCCTACTACCACGCGGTGCGCGAGAAGAACGAGTTGTCGCACGAAGACGCCCTCCGCGAGTGCGTCGTCAGCGTTCTGATGTCGCCCGATTTCCTCTATCGCTTCGATTTGCAGAACAACGCGGAGGCGTCTCCGTCTTCGCGGTCGGTCATCCACAACGCCGCCCTGAAAACCTCCGCCAAAGCCTCTGGATCGGCCGAACCGCTCTCCGGCTACGCTCTGGCCAGCCGTCTGAGTTACTTCCTCTGGGCCAGCATGCCCGACGACGAATTATTGAAGCACGCCGCGGCGGGCGACCTGCAGCGGCCGGACGTGCTCCTCGCCCAGGCGCGCCGCATGCTGAAGGACGACCGGGTGCGCGGCCTCGCCACCGAGTTCGGCGGCAACTGGCTCGATTTCCGGCGCTTTGAAACCATCAACTCGGTCGACCGCGACCGCTTCCCCAGCTTCAACAACGATCTGCGCGAAGCCATGTTCCAGGAGCCGATCCGCTACATCCAGGACGTGATCTCGAGCGACCGCTCCGTGCTCGACATGCTGTATGGCAACTACACATTCGTGAATCCGGTCCTCGCAAAACATTACGGAATGCCAGAGATCAAAGGAGATAACGACACTTGGGTGCGCGTCGACGATGCCAACAAATATGAGCGCGGCGGCATTCTTCCCATGGCCGTCTTCCTCACCCAGAACGCGCCCGGCCTGCGCACCAGCCCGGTGAAGCGCGGCTACTGGGTAGTGCGCCGCGTGCTCGGCGAAGTGATTCCGCCCCCGCCTCCCGTGGTGCCCGAATTACCTCACGACGAAGCCAAGATCGATCTGCCTCTGCGCGAAGTCCTCGCCCAGCATCGCGCCAACCCCGTGTGCGCCGCCTGTCACGTGAAATTCGACGTGGTCGGCATGGCTCTCGAAGGCTACGGGCCAGTGGGCGATGCGCGCACCAAAGACATGGCCGGGCATCCCGTCGACGTTACCACCAGTTTCCCCGGCGGCGGCGAAGGCTCGGGAGTCGAGGGGATTCGGAACTGGATCCGCGAGCGCCGCCAGCAGGGCTTTGTCGATAACCTGAGCCGCAAACTGCTCGCCTACGCGCTGAGCCGCTCGCTTCAGCTCTCCGACGAGGCGCTCATCGACCGCATGGATGCGCGGCTCGCAGCCAGGGAATATCGCTTCGATACACTGGTGGAGGCTATCGTCACCAGCCCGCAGTTCCTGAATAAACGAATTCCGGATTCGCGCGAAACGCCCGAATCGCAGATAAGGAAAGGTGATTAAAGATGTCTGGATCAAGAACTCATTCCGCCGCCCGCGTTACCCGCCGAGCCATCCTGCGCGGCGTCGGCTGCTCCATGGCGTTGCCGTGGCTGCCCTCTCTGGACGCTTTCGCCGATACACCGCCGGCCGCCGCCTTCCCCAAGCGCCTGGGCATCGTCTTTCTCGGCTGCGGCATCAACGAGAACCACTGGAGCGCCGAAGGCCAGGGCGCGTCCATGACGCTCAGCAAAACGCTCACGCCGCTTGAGCCGCTGAAGCAGAAGATCAATGTCATCGACGGCCTCTACGTCAAGGCGCTCACTGGCCAGGGCATCCACCCCGGTCAGACCGGCAGCCTGCTCTCGGGCGCGCATATTTCGAAAGGCGCCATCATCCACTCGGGCATCAGCGTCGATCAGATGATCGCCAATCGCGTCGGTCAGGACACGCCGCAGTCGAGCATCGTGCTGGCCTGCGAGCAGCCCATGACGGGCTATCACGAGACCAACTTCTCCATGGCCTACAGCTCGCACATCTCGTGGCAGAGCCCGGATTCGCCCGTCCCCGTGGAAGTCTACCCTTCGCTCGCCTGGGACAATCTGTTCGACAACCGCGGCAGCCTGCTGAACCTCAGCATCCTCGACCGCGTGAAAGACCGCGCGCAGGATCTTACTAAGAAGATCAGCTCCACCGACAAGAGCAAGCTCGACGAATACCTCACCAGCGTGCGTGAAGTGGAGAAGCGCGTCGAAAGCATGCGCAAGAGCAAAGACGATGCCGACGATGTGGCGAAAGGCAAAAATACCATCGCGGCCACCATGGCCCGCCCCGCCGATGGATTGCCCGAAGATCTGCGCGAGCATTCGAAGCTGATGCTCGACATCATTGCCATCGCCTTCCAGACCAACAAGACCCGCGTGGCTTCGCTGATTATCTCGCGCGACCTTTCGGCCATGTATTATCCGTTCCTCGGAGTCAACGAAGGGCACCATGGAGCTTCGCACCACAACGATTCGGATGCCTACGAGCGCGTGGCCCAGTGGCACGTCAGCCAGTACGCCTACCTCGCGTCCAAACTCGACGCCATGCAGGAAGGCGACGGAACGGTGCTCGACCATTCGTGCCTGATGTTCCTGTCCAATCTCTGGATCGGCCGCAAGCACGATAACTTCAGATTGCCTCTGGTGCTGACCGGCGGATTGAGCGGCACGCTCGAAACCGGGCGCACCCTCAACTATCTCGAAGCGGGCGAAGACAATCGCAAGATGTGCAGCCTGTATCTGTCGCTAATGGATCGTTTCGGAGTCAAGCTCGACCAGTTCGGCGACTCTCAAACGCGGCTCGAAAAGCTATAATCTTGCCATGAAGACCGTCCGATCCGCCGCGCTGTCCTCGGCTGTCGCGCTCACCGTCGCAGCCGGTCTGCTTCAGGCGCAGGTACCGGTCAACGCCGCTTTCGACCGCGACGTTCGCCCCGTGATTGCGGGCACCTGCGCAGGGTGCCACAGCGCCACCCTGGCCTCGGGCGGACTCAATCTGGTGGCCCTCAACTCGGCCGCCACCATCGCCGCTCAACAGGAGATCTGGGAAAAGATCCTGCAGAAGGTGCGCTCCGGTGAGATGCCGCCGAAGGGCGTCCCGCGTCCTCCGCAGGCCACCATGGAGGCTATGATGCGCTCCATCGAGGCCGGGCTCGACCAGGCCACGCGCAACGCGCCGCGGGACCCTGGCCGCGTCACCGTGCGCCGCCTGAACCGCAACGAATACGCTAACTCCGTGCGCGATCTGCTGGGCGTGAACTTCCGCGCCGCCGACGATTTCCCGAGCGACGATTCCGGCGAAGGCTTCGACAATCTGGCCGACGTCCTCAGCGTCTCTCCGCTGCTGATGGAAAAGTATGTCGCCGCCGCCGAGAAAATCGCCGCGCGCGCGGTGGGCAATATCCAGTTACCCAAGCCGGCCAGCATGGTCTACGACGCCAACTCGCACACCCTCACCCAGGTGGACGTCAGCACCTCCGAAGCGATTCACCAGGTGGATTTCGATGCCGACTACGACGTCATGATCACCATGCCCGGAGCCCGTCCCGGAAAAGCCGCGCCGGTCGATCTGGGCTTTTTCATGGATGGCGAGATGATCCACAAGGAGACGGTGGAGACGCAGAAGTCGGATCTCGTGTATTTCGGCCAGCAGTCCGAAACGCATTTCCGCGTGACATTGCCGATAGGCCAGCATGTCTTTCGCGCCGTCTTCCTCAACGACCCCTACGTGAAGACCATTGCCGAAAAGGATTATTTCCGCGGCGTCAACAAGTATCCCGGGACCATCGCTTTCACGGGTCCTTATGCTTCGAAGCAGGAGCCGGCCAGCCGCAAGCTGATCTTCGCCTGCGATGTGAAAGCGGACGCGGCATGCGCGCAGAAAATCGTGACGCGTCTGGCCCGCCGCGCCTATCGCAGGCCCGTGACGCCGGCCGAGGTGGCCTCTCTCATGAAGCTGGTGGCTCTCGCCAAACAGAACGGCGACGGCCCGGAGCAGGGCGTTCAGCTGGCGATTCAGGCGATTCTGGTTTCCCCGAGCTTTCTCTACCGGATCGAGCGCGATCCCGATCCGCGCGACGCCACCAGAATGCACCGCGTGAGCGACCTCGAACTCGCCTCCCGGCTCAGCTATTTCCTGTGGAGTTCGATGCCCGACGAAGAGCTGCTCGATGTGGCCGAGAAGGGGCATCTGCACGAACAGGCGGTGCTCGACGCCCAGGTGAATCGCATGCTGGCGGACAAACGCTCCGTGGCGCTGGTGGACAATTTCGCCGGCCAGTGGCTGGAACTCCGTAACCTCGATTCCGTGAAGCCCGATCCCGACAAATTCCTCGTCTGGGGACCGCAGCTGAAGAACGACATGCAGACCGAGACGCGCATGTTCCTCGACTACGTGCTGCGCGAGAATCGGCCGCTGAGCGAGCTTCTCACGGCCCGCTACACGTTCCTGAACGAGCGCCTGGCCAAGTTTTACGACATCCCCGGCGTGACCGGCCCCGAGTTCCGCAAGGTGGATTTAGCGACCAATCAACGCGGTGGCATTCTCACCCAGGCCAGCGTGCTGACGGTATCGAGTTACCCCACGCGCACCTCGCCAACTATTCGTGGCAAGTACATTCTGAACAATATTCTGGGAACGCCGCCGCCCCCTCCGCCGCCCGACGTGCCCGCGCTCGACGCCTCGAAAGTAGGCAGCGAAGTTTCCCTGCGCAAGCAGCTCGAAGAGCATCGCAACAACGCGGTCTGCGCCTCCTGCCATTCGCGCATGGACGTGCTGGGCTTCGGGCTTGAGAACTATAACGCCATCGGCCGCTGGCGCACGCTCGACGGCAAGTTTCCCATCGATTCCGGCGGCACGCTGCCCGGCGGCAAGACCTTCAGCACCCCGGCCGAGATGAAGACGGTGCTGATCGATAACCTGCCCGAGATCGCCCGCTGCGTCAGTGAAAAGATGCTGATCTACGCGCTGGGCCGCGGCCTGCAGCCGTTCGACCGTCCCGTGGTGAGCGAGATCAATGCGGATTGGAAAGCGGCCAACTATCCGTTCCAGACCCTGATTTACGAAACGGTGCACAGCCTTCCGTTTCAATCCCGGCGCGGCGAAACCGTAACCGCGAAACCGGCTACAATCAAGAAGGAGATTGCCATCCGATGATCATCACCCGTAAAGCGGTAGCCCGGCGCACCTTTCTGCGAGGCGCGGGCGCAGCCGTGGCGCTGCCCTTCCTCGATTCCATGGTGCCGGCGCTGGCGAAGGCGGCCACTACACCGAAGCCGCCCGTGCGCATGGCGTTCGTCTATGTGCCGAACGGGGTCGATCAGCGCAGCTGGACGCTCGGCTACGAAGGCAAGCTCGACAACCTTTCGCGCATCCTGAAGCCGCTCGATCCTTACAAGCAGGACATCAACGTCCTCGGCAATCTGACCCACAATGCCGGCCGCGCGCTCCTCGACGGACCGGGCGATCATGGCCGCTGCTCGGCTTCTTATCTCACTGGTATTCAGCCACGCAAGACCATGTCCGATATCAAGGTCGGCGTTTCGTTCGACCAGATCGTGGGCAACCATGTGGGCGCCGGAACCAGCTTCAACACGCTCGAACTGGGCCTCGAGGACGCGCGCCAGGCGGGCGATTGCGACTCGGGTTACTCGTGCGCTTATACGAATAACCTGGCATGGCGCGCCGAATCGCAGCCGCTGCCGCCCACCCTCAATCCGCGTGCGCTGTTCGAACGCCTCTTCGGCGACGATGCCGCACTCTCGCCCGAAGCGCGCCGCCGCCGCAATCTCTATCGCGGCAGCGTGCTCGACATCGTATCGGCGGACGCCAAGCGCCTCGCGAAGGACCTCGGGCCCACCGATCAGCGCAAGCTCGACGAATATCTGTCTTCGGTGCGCGAAATCGAATTGCAGCTCGCGCGCGCCGACAGCGGCAGCATCAAAATCGACCCCGGTTTCGATAAGCCCTACGGCATCCCGGCCGATTTCGCCGAGCACTTCAGCCTGATGACCAACATGCTGACGGTGGCGTTCCAATCCAATCTGACGCGGGTTGCGACGTTCCTTGTCACGCGCGAAGGCACGTCGCGCGCCTACCGCGAGATTGGCATTCCCGACGGCCACCATCCGCTCACGCACCATCGCGGCCAGCCCGATCTGGTCGAGAAGGTGGCGCAGATCAACACCTATCACGTGGAGCAGTTCGCCAAATGGGTGGGCAAGCTGAAGAGCATCAAAGAGGGCGATGCGACCCTGCTCGATAACTCCATGATCGTTTATGGAGCGGGCCTCGCGGACGGCAACAAGCACTCGCACGAGGATCTGCCTGTGGTAATGGCGGGCCGCGGCGGCAGCAGTTTCGTCACTGGCCGCAGCATCGTCTATCGCAAAGAGACGCCGATGTGCAACATGTTCCTCACCATGATGGATCGCATGGGCGTGCCCACCGAGCACTTCGGCGATTCGAGCGCGCGCCTCGAAGGTCTGGACCTGGCCTGATCCATGCAGCCGGCGAAGATCACCGTACTCCCACCTGTCGGTGTCGTCTACGATTCGAACCTCGGCCAGGGCATCGACAGTATTCTGGCGCTGGCGCTGCTGCACGGCTTCGCCGGCAAGCAGAAGTGCCGCGTCGCCTCGCTGACCGTTAACTACCCGGATCTGCGCGCCGCGCAACTTTGCGACGCCATCGAACGCTTCTACGCATCCGCCATCACGGGTCCGGCCGCGGAATTCTTCCGGCCCTCGCCGCTCGGTATTGTCGAAGGGAAGAATCCCGCGGCCAACCTGCCCGTCCTCGCGAAGACCTGGCCCTCGGGGATTAAGAAATGGAACGACACCGCCATCCCCGAGTTGCTGATACGCAATGAGCTGATGGCGAATTACGATGGCAATGCCGTGATGGTGCTGAGCGGCCCGGCCACCAATCTGGCGAGCCTGCTCAAGCTGTATGACATTCAATCGCTGATCGCCGCCAAGGTGAGGATGCTGGCGATTGCGGAGGGCGAATTTACCGCCGACCTGCCCGCCGCGCGGCGCGTGCTGGCGGAGTGGCCGACGCCCATCGTGTTCTGCAGCCGCGAAGTGGGCGCGCAGCTGCCCTTCCCCGGCGCGAGCATCGACAGCGCGTTTTCGTATAACGCCACTCACCCCATCGCCGAGGCCTATCGCGTGGCGGGCACCATGCCTTACGACGCGCCTGCCCCGGCGCTCGCGGCCATGCTCTACGCGCTCAACCCGGCGGAGGGGTATTTTGCGCTCTCCGAGCCGGGCACGGTTTCGGTCGGGAACGATGGCCGAACGGTATTCCAGCCGTCCGCGCAGGGCCGGCACCGCTATCTCAAGGCTGATCCCGCGCAGCGCGAGCGCATCATGAAGGTGTACGTCGAGATGGCCAGCGCGAAACCGGTAGCGCCTCCGCCCCGGCGTTTGCCGCCGCCCGTCCAGGCGCAGAAGGCAGCGGAAAAGAAACCGGCGCCAGCATTGGTCGACCCCGACGCCCAGCAGCAGTAAATCTCTACGATACTTTCTTCGCGATCAGATCGAGGCGCCGTTCACCCGCCTCGATTTTGAACTGGAACTCATTGTCAAAGATGCGGCCGCGATAGACCATGCGGAAATCGTGCCCTTCGTCGTTCACCACCACCACGAAGAACAGGTCGTCCTGATCCATCGCGCCGTCGATCAGCGGCAGCGTGCCGTACTGGTTGGTCAAGGTGCCCGTGACTTTGCCCTTGGCGTCCTGCTTGATCACCAGTGTGTTCTCCACCTTGCCGCTGGAGGTCGCGACGTCACCTTTATAGACACCCGAGTGGTCGCCTCCGCGTTGGGCCAGCGCGGGAATCGCGCTGAACAGAGCCAGAATAACTAACGAGCGCATTTCGTACCGATTTTATCAGCTTTGGGAGCTTCACACTCCGCCGGGGCCAAAGCCGAGATAATCTTCGATCTCTTCCTTCGCAACTTCGCGGCCAAGTACGTTAGCGGGGATGGCGGGCCAGATGTGGGCCTCGAGAAATCGCTTCAGATCCCACTTCCGCGTGCGGACGGCCTCTGTTTCTTCTTCAATCGCGAGCGCTTCGAGCTGAGAATCTCCCGGCATGAGGGCCACTACTGAATTCTATCGCGCGGGTCGGTTCGCGACACGACCAAGCGGCGTCGAGCCTCCCGATCTGACCATGCCGAAAGGCCCTCGGAAAACTACGACACGGACAGCTTACGTGAGGCCCAGGGCGGCGCGCAGAACGATCCAGATTTTCTCCGCGGTGGAGAGGGAAATGCGGCGCGTGAGCACATCGTAATGCGCCTCGGCGATGTGGTCGAGCAGGCTCGAATAGATGGCGATCAGGGCCCAGAGCGAGGGCCTTGCCTCAGGCTGAATCAGCTTCAGCAGGGGCGCGGATTCGCGGTAATAGCGGCGCGCACGGTCGATCTCGAAATCCATCAGGCGTCCGAAGCGTCCGGTGCGCCGGGCATGCCGAATGTCGTCAAGCTCGACGCCAAAGCGTGTGAGATCCTCCGCGGGCAGGTAGACGCGCCCCAACTCCGTGTCCTCGCGAATATCGCGGAGGATGTTGGTCAGTTGAAACGCGATCCCGCATTTCTCCGCCAGGGGAACGGCCTCGGGCGCAGTGAAACCGAAGATGTGGATGGTGGTCAGCCCGACCACGGACGCCACGTGATAGCAGTACTGATAGAGTTCGTCGAAGGTCTGGATCGCGCGCGATTCCAGATCCGACGCCACGCCTTCGATCATTTCGTAGAAATAGCGGTGCGGGATCTGGTAGCGCGCGACGGCATCGAGGAACGCCGGCCACGCGGGATTGGCATCGGGCTTACCGGCAAGGGCTTCGGTGAGCGCTTCACGCCAGCGGTCCATTGCCGTGCGGGTCGCGCCCGGCTCGTCGCTCAGATCGTCGCAGTAGCGCATGAACGCATAGACGGCGCACATGGCGTTCTTACGATCCCGGTCGAGCAGGACGAACGAGTAATAGAAATTCTTCGCGCGCTTCTTCGCCACCGCGCGGCAATGCCGGTAAGAATCCGCAAGCGAAATCATGCGGCGCGGGCGAAGGCCACTCGCGCCAGAGTGCTCACGAGCAGGCGGACGCGTTCAACCTTCGAGATGGAGGGACGCCGCGAAAGCACGTCGTAGTTCTGTTGGGCGATCTTATCGAGAATGCAGAGGCCGCCGCGGCTGAAGAGCTCGAGATCCACCGAGAGGCGCTTGTTGACCATGCGGGCCAGCGGCAGCCCGGTCTTGAAGAATTGGCGGGCGCGGGCGCAGGCCTCACGCATGACTTCCCGGAAGCGCGCGTCGTATTGGTGGGCGAAGAGCTCATCCACCGTGTAGTTGTGCCGTGCCAGCAGATCGAGCGGCAGATAGACCCGGTCCTTGAACTGATCGACCGTAACATCCTGCCAGAAGTTGGCCAGTTGCAAGCCCGTGCAGGTGGCATCGGAAAGAAGCTGCCGCTGGGCGTCGGAGTAGCCGCAAAGATAGAGCACGAGGCGACCCACGGGATTGGCGGAATAGACACAATAATCGAGGATGCCATCCCAATCCTGATAACGCGTCACGGTCTGGTCCTGGATGAACGCGCGCACCAGATCGGCAAAGGGCTGTTTGGGAATTCCGTACTTGTCGACTGTGCCGCGCAAGGCCACGAATACGGGATGCTGCGCCTCGCCTTCATACATACGGTCGAGTTCGCGCGACCACCATGCGAGCAGGCGCAGACTTTCCTGCGTGTTGCCGATTTCGTCGCCCAGATCGTCGGCCCAGCGGCAATAGGAGTAGACGTTATAGAAATCCTGATGCAGATGTTTCGGCAGCAGGAAGCTGACTACATGGAAGTTCTCGTAATGATGGTTGGCGAGCCAGTGCGTGTAGTGTTGCGACTCGGCCGGAGTCCACGCGCGTTCCATTGCCTGGGGGCTGGCCACGAAGGCGCTGGGAAGTAGATAAGTGGTCATCCGGTTCAGGGGATGATGGCGGTTTTCAATGCGCTGCCACCCTCCGCGAGGCGGAAGAGCACGGACGAAAGATTCTCCAGCGGCTCTTCGGCGTCGACGAAATCGCGCGCGGAGATGCCGCCGCTGGCGATGATGTCGAGCGCTTCGCGCATGGTGGCGGGCGTGTGATGGAAACTCGCCTTGCAGGTGATCTCCGAGTAGTGCAGCAGGTTGGTGTCGAGCTCGACGCGGGTGCCGTTGGGCGGTCCGCCGAAGAAGTTCACGGTGCCGCCGCGGCGCAGCATTTCAACCGACCAGTTCCACGTTTCCGCCTTACCGACAGCCTCGATCACGATATCGGCGCCGTGCCCTCCCGTCAACTCACGGACCGCGGCGACGGGGTTCGAAACCTCTTCCGTAGCGACCACGCGATCGGCGCCGAGGCGGATGGCTTTCTGGAGCTTGGAACGGCGGCGGCCCAGTGCGATGACTCGTGCGCCACGCAGCTTGGCCAGCCGGATAAACATCGATCCGATCGGCCCCGCGCCGATCACGGCAACGGTATCGCCGGGGCGCATCTGCGAATCCTCCACGCCCTTCACGACGCAGGCCAGCGGCTCGGCCAGCGCGGCGTCGCGGTAGTCGAGATGGGGCGGAATTACATAAGTGTTCAACTGCACGATGCGGGACGGGATGCGGATAAACTCCGCGTACGCGCCGTTATTGAAGAGCAGATCCTGACAGAGATTGACGCGCCCGCGCCGGCAGTAAAAGCACTGGAGACACGGTGCAGAGTTCGCCGCCACAATGCGCTGCCCCAGTTCGAAACCCTTGACGCGCGAGCCGAGGGCGACAATATCGCCGGCCAATTCATGGCCGAACAGTGCCGGCGGCATGATCATGCGCGCGTGATAACCGCGCAGAAACACCTTGATATCGGTGCCGCACGTCAGGGCCGCGCGCACGCGAACCAGCAGATCGCCCGGCTCCAGGTCGGGCACGGGAACGCGCTCCAGTTGCACGTGCTCCTTCCCGTAGAGCACTGCCGCGAGCATGGTGTCGTTCAAGCCGGACATTCCTGCCATGTTGGTCAACTCTGCCTGCAAAACTAATACTCCTGCGGACGCACGATGATCTTCAGCGGGTTCTCCTTTGGAAACTCGCCGGGGTGCGTTGCGAGACGGAACGCAAGCCCAATCTTATCAAGCGGGACCCTGTGAGAAATCAATAAATCGACCGGCAGCAAGCCGCTGAAGACCAGATCGGCCGACTGGCGCTGCAGATCCACCGAAGCGCTGTACGAACCAAGCAGCGACCGCTCTCCCACGCAGATGCTGGCGCCCGAAATTTCGATTCGTTCTTTGTCGGAAGTCTGCGCGAAAAGCATGATCTTCGCACCGGGCCGGGTGCAGCGAATCGACTCCTCGACCAGTCCCTTTACCGATGTCGCGACAAACGCCATATCGGCGCCGCGGCCATCGGTAAGCGCCCGAAGCAGGGCGGGTACGTCTTCCGTGCGGGGATCGAGCGCATAGGTCGCTCCACAAGCCTTCGACAGTTCGAGGCGCGACGGGATGGCGTCGGTCGAGACGATGGTCGAGCCGCGCAACTGCAGCAGCATGGTAAACAGAAGCCCGATAGGCCCCTGGCCCTGCACCAGTACGACGTCTTCAGGCTGCGGATTACACTGTTCCACGGCTTTCAAACAGGTATTGACGGGTTCGACAAAGGCCGCAGTTTCAAAAGGAACGCCGGCGGGAATCTTTTCCAAGCCGCGCTCGACGATCCAATCCATGGCCCGGACATACTGAGCAAAGCCGCCGCCCGCAGGCTCAAATCCAGCAGTGACTCCCACTTTCTTGTAAACGGGGCACTGCGCATAAAGCTTTCGATGGCAGTAGAAGCAGTTGCCGCAGGGGATATGGTGGAAGACGATGACGCGGTCGCCGGGCTGCACCCGGGTCACGCCACGGCCGACCGAAGCGACTACACCGGCGGTTTCATGGCCGTAGATACGCGGCGGCGTGAGCAGATCGTATTCGATCTTCTTAATGTCGGTGTGGCATACGCCGCAGGCCTCCACACGGATGAGGATTTCGCCGTCGCCGATGGCGGGCGTATGAACCTCATCCACCGACACCACGCTGTTGCCGCGGTACACGGCGGCGCGCATCTTCAGGGGGACGTCCATATTGGGCGGGACGCTGGGCGCGGACTCAGAAAGTGCAGTTGGCAAGAAATTCTCCAAGATTACGGGACCCGAGCGCTGTGCGGCGCGAGAGCCGAATCAACTCCCCGAAACGCCGTACCGGGCTCGCGCATGCTCCGAGGATCAGACGCGGCGCGTTAATCCGGCCATCCGGCATAAAACACTTATTAAAATCATTCGCAAAGTCCTCGTTGGCGAGATCGCTCACCACACGAATGCAATAGAATGGCACGTTCAACTGTTCCGATGCGCGCGCCACGGCGGCGGCTTCCATTTCCACGACAAATGCTCCGGTATTTCTCAATTCTTTCTTAGCCAGCGCGGTCCGCGCAACGCGGGGAACGGACACCACTATGCCCGATTTTGGGGTCTTTTTCCGATCGGGAACCTGCGGACGGAGCGCGGTGTAAGTTCGAGTACCATTGCGCACCTCGGTGGCGACGAAAACCTCCCCCGCCTCGAGCGATTCGTCGAGCGCTCCGCAAAACCCGATATTGCAAATGGCCGCGGGCACAGGCGCGGCCTCGACCGCTGCCCGGGCGCGCAATGCCCCGGCCCCGTTGGCAACCGCCAGTACGTCCCGGCCCTGCCATCTGCCCGCCCGCGCCCAGTGAACCGGCAGCGCGACGGGCCTCACCTGCTCCCAGCGATCGACCCAGGCCTGGCATTCGCGGGGATCGGCGGCGATGAAAACCACCGGCGCGGTCACGCGGACGCCTTCGTCCGCAGCGACCGGCTGAACCAGGCTACGGCGCTGGCCAGAGCGTCGCGGGCAGGCCCGGGAGCATAGCCCAATTCGCGGGCGGCCCTGGCATGGGAAACCCACATCTTGTTTCTGGCCAGCCGCACGGCGTCGATGGGCACGCGCGGCGGCGTTCCCGTAAGGCCCGCCCAGGCTGTGGTCACCACGCCGGCGGTCCACGCGAGGAAGTAGGGCAGTTCGACGGTAGGCGCCTTGCGGCCCGTGAGCGCGGCAAGCTCCCGCAGGATCTGATCGAGCGTCAGATTCTCCGCGCCGAGAATGTAGCGTTCGCCGGCTGTGCCCTGTTCACAGGCGAGCAGATGTCCTTCGGCCACATCGCGCACATTCACGATATTGAGCCCGGTGTCGATATAAACGGGCATCGCGCCTTTCAGAAAATCAAGCACGATCTGCCCGGTGGGAGTCGGCTTGAAATCGTGATCGCCCATGGGCGCGGTGGGGTTGACGATGACCACCGGAAAACCCCCGCAGGCGAATTCGAGAGCGCACTGCTCGGCCATGAACTTCGAGCGCTTGTAGGCGCCGGCCGACCCGTTCAGCGACAAAGGCACGGTCTCGTCGCCGATGCCGCTGGCGGGCACTCCGATGCAGCCGACGGTGCTGGTATAAACGAAGCGTTCGACGCCGGCTGCCTGGGCGGCCGAGAGCATATTGCGCGTTCCATCCACGTTGGAACGGAAGAGATCGCCGGGGTTCTTCGACCAAAGCCGGTAATCGGCGGCAACATGGAAGACCAGTCCGCAGCCTGCTACGGCGCGTTCCAGCGAAGCGGGGTCACGCAGATCTCCAGGCACACGTTCCACCTCGTCAAGATCGATTATGCGGCTCCCCGGCCGGAGCAGTGCCCGCACCTTATGGCCACGCTCGGCGAGCAGGCGCGCCACATGCCATCCAACGAAACCGGAGGCGCCGGTGACCAGGGTGGGCTTCATACGTTGAGGAGCACGGGCGCCTTTACTCGTGCAGCTTGACAAGCGTTGCCAGTGCCAGCAGCGGAAAGTACAAACTGTAGTAATGGTAGTTGAGGTAGAAGACCTTGGGGAACCCCGTGCCGGTGGCCAACTCCTCGTGCCACGTTCCGTCTCCCTGCTGGGTTGAGATCAGATATTCGAAGCCCTGCTGCACGCTCGAGCTCCAGGTATCGCCGCCCGCCATCAGGCCCATCAGCGCCCAGGCGGTCTGGGAAGGCGTGCTTTCGGCGGGAGTAAACAGATCGTTGTCGTAACTGGCGCAACTCTCGCCCCAGCCGCCATCGGGATTCTGGATGGAACGCAGCCACTCGTTGGCCCGCTGGATGTGCGGCTCGTGATCGTCTTCGCCCATGGCGCGCAGGCCGCGCAGAGCGAAACAGGTTCCGTAGATAAACGCCACGCCCCACCGGCCATACCAACTGCCATCGGATAGCTGGGTACTCGTCAGATAGTCGATGGCGCGGCGGCAGGCCGGATAATTCCGGTCCAATCCGTTAGCGGCAAACGATTCGAGCGTGCGGCCCGTGATATCGGCGCACGTGGGATCGAGCATCGCGTTGTGATCGGCGAAGGGGACGTGCGTGAGAATCTCCCAGTTGTTATCGACGTCGAAAGCAGCCCAGCCGCCGTCCTTCGATTGCATGGCGAGCAGCCAGTCGAGAGCGCGGTGGCGCGTGGCGGCCTGCGCCCTTGCATTCGACGCGCGCATGTGTGGAAACGCCAGAGTCACCATGGCGGTGTCGTCGATATCCGGGTACCAATCGTTGCGGAATTCAAACGCCCAGCCGGAGGGCTCCGTGTAAGGGCGCTTCACCGACCAATCGCCATGGCGGCGAATCTCGCGTGCCACCAGCCAATCGGCCGCCTTCGCGAGCGCCGGGGAATGGCCGTAGCCAGCTTCGCCGAGCGCGTAGCCTGCGATGGCCGTATCCCAGACCGGCGAGAAACAAGGCTGGAAAAATAGAGTCTTGCCATCATCCACCATCAGGTTCTCGAACTGGCGCAGCGCTTCGACGCGCGTGGGATGATCCGCGGGATAACCGAGCACATCGAGCGCCATGATGGAGTACTGCATGGGCGGATAGATCGCCCCGAGGCCTTCGGAAAACTTCATGCGCTCGAGCATCCAGTGCTCGCATTTGCGAATGGCTGCCTTGCGGATGCGGGCGAACCCGTACTTCTCCCACAGCTTGAGAATGCGATCCGACTGAACGAAAGTCTTGCGCCAGCTCAGCCAGCTATCGCCTTCGAAGCTGGTGCTGGCGCCGGGAATGAAGAGCTCTTCCAGATTGAAGCCGGCCGGCACCGGTCGCTTCGGATCGTGGGCATGGACAATGGCCAGCGACACCACAATGGCGCGCGTCCACGAAGACATCTGATAGAGCAGCTTGCCCGGCAGCAGCAGAATCTCCGGCGGAATGCTGGGCGTGCCGTCGCGCGGATAGAGATCGAAAAGACTCAGATTTACCTTGGTATAGCTGTTGGCAGCCTGTATCCCGCCGAGCACCAGTATCCGCTCCCGGAGCCTGGTAAGACGAGGGTCGTCGTAATCGAGGCCGGCCAGCTTGAGCGCGAAATAGGCTTTGACGCTGGCGCTGATCTCGCTCGGGCCTTTGACGTAGATATTGAATCCGCCATCCGGCAACTGGCGGGAAAGAATGCGCTCGGCGGCACGTTGAATCCGGCCGCGATCCGGAGGATTCCAAATTCCCTCAACCGGCGGGTGCAGCCAAAGCTGCAGAAGAATGTAATCCGATTCGAGCGTCGTGTCGGCCGTCAGCAGAGCGCACCAGTATCCATCCGGGTGCTGTAATGAAAGGAGGTGTTCGGCGGCGCGGGCAATCTTCTTGTGAGCCGCATTCAGGAGGTCGTCACTGACCCGGAGCGTCGAAGGCCCGGCCTGAAACGTTGGCGTCATCTCGTAATGTGGTGGAACTGCGGCGCGGCGCCGGCGAGCTCCGGCGGCAGCGAAAAACGAACGTCCTCTTCGATCATTTCCACTTCCTCGAGTTGGCCATAGCCCTCTTCCCGAAGGGCCGACACGATTCGATCCACCAGATATTCGGGCGCCGAAGCACCCGCCGTCAAGCCCACATTCTTCGCGCCGTCGAGCCAGGCCCGATCCACGTCGGACCAATCGTTCACGAGGAACGACTGGACCCCGTAATTGTGCCCCACTTCAACCAGGCGCTTGGAATTGGAGCTGTTGGCGGAACCGACCACCAGCAGCAGATCGCAAAACTGCGCCACACCTTTTACCGCCATCTGGCGATTTTCCGTGGCATAGCAAATGTCCTGCGATTTAGGTCCGCGGATCATGGGGAATCTGTCTTTCAGACGCTCCATAATGTCTTTGGTTTCATCGAGGCTGAGCGTCGTTTGAGTCAGATAGGCCACCCGGCCCGGATCGTCAATCTTAAGCGCGTCCACATCCGCCACGGATTCGACCAGGATCATCTTCGAAGGCGCCTCGCCCAGGGTGCCGATCACTTCATCGTGGTTCTTGTGTCCGATCAGGATAATGGTATAGCCTTCGCGGGCGAATTTAACCGCTTCCAGATGAACCTTGGTCACCAGCGGGCAGGTGGCGTCGATGATCATCAGACCGCGCTCCTTGCCTTGGCGGCGCACTTCTGGCGATACGCCGTGCGCGCTGAAGATGGCTCGGCCGCCATCCGGCACCTCGCTCAGTTCCTCGACAAAAATAGCGCCGAGACCCCGCAGTTCTTCCACCACGTGCTTGTTGTGCACGATCTCCTTACGCACGTAAACGGGGCGACCATACAGATTGAGAGCGATCTTCACTACGTCAATGGCGCGGACCACGCCGGCACAAAAACCGCGCGGCTTCAGCAGGTAAATCTTCTTGTCTGCGCTGGAATTAGCGGCTATGGGTTTCAGGGGCATAGAGGCTGTCGCGGGTAAACTGCCAGTATATCATCGGAAGGCAGTAGAACGAGGAGGAAGCGGCATTGAGAGCCTGGCGGTTTATGGAGGCATTCGGCCTCGAAAACCTGCGGATAGTTGAACTTCCGAAGCCTGTGCCGGGTTATGGACAGGCCGTAGTCCAGGTGCGCGCCTGCTCGCTCAACTACCGCGATCTGGTGGTTTCGAAGGGCGGCTACGGACGTGCGGTAAAGCCTCCGCTGACCCCGCTTTCGGACGGCGCTGGCGAGGTTACGGCGGTCGGCCCTGGGGTCACCCGCGTAAAGCCCGGCGACCGCGTCTGCGGTATTTTCATGCAGCGCTGGCTGTCTGGCGCGCCCAACGACGATAACGCCGCATCGGCGCTGGGTGGAGCCATTGATGGGATGCTCGCCGAGGAGGTCTGCCTCAACGCCGACGGCCTGGTGCACTTTCCGGGACATCTTTCGTTTGAAGAAGCCGCCACCCTGCCCTGCGCCGCCGTCACGGCATGGAATGCGCTGGTTCGATCGGGAGCGGTTCGGCCCGGCCAGTCGGTTCTGGTGCTCGGGACCGGCGGTGTTTCGATCTTCGCTCTGCAGTTCGCCAAACTGGCGGGTGCGCGGGTGATCGCAACCTCGAGCAGCGACGAGAAACTGACGCGGGTGCGGCAAATGGGCGGGGACGAAACCATTAACTACCGCACCACTCCCGAGTGGGACAAACCAGTGCGCGCGCTGACCGGGGGAGCGGGAGTCGATCACGTGGTCGAGGTGGGGGGCGCGGGCACCTTGCAGCTCTCTATGAAGGCGGTGGCGCGCGGCGGTCATATCGCGTTGATCGGCGTGCTGTCCGGGCAGGGAGAGATCGATCCCCGGCCGCTGTTTATGAAATCCGCGCGTATGCAGGGAATATACGTCGGCTCCCGCGAAATGTTCGAGGAAATGAACCGGGCGATTGCTCTCGCAGTTCTGCGCCCCGTCGTGGATCGGGTCTTCCCGTTTGAAGAAGTCGCCGAAGCCATGCGCCACATGGAAAACGGCGCGCACTTCGGCAAGATCTGCATCCGCCTCTGACCCGCGACCGTAATGGAGTCCGCATGTGGCGCACGCACTCCTGCGTGCCGCGTCGAGACTTTCCGGAAACCTCAAATGCCGTTGATTTTCAGGCGGTCGCGGGCATAACCACTTGAAGCCCCGGCTTTTGCGCCCAACGAACGTACTCTGCCGCGAAAGCTCCGCAGGCTCCCCAAAAACTTCGGAAACCTCGGCGTGGATGTCCGTGCCCTGTTAAACCAACACAGCGGGATTTCCGCGCAGGATTTTCGAGAGTGCGTGCGCGACATTCGAGGTAGCTGAGCCACCGGTCCTGACCGGCGCCTGGCCGGGTAGGGTTTGGGCTCATCAGAGGTAGGTGAGCCACCAGGCGGTTCTGGTCTGCTTCAGGCGGGCGTACCAGCGGCAGGCTGGGTAGAGCACAGCCACGGCGGCGATCCAGATTATATAGACAGCCCAGAGCGGATAGCCGTAGTTCGGCGGGTAGAGCCTGGGCGAGCCTCCCATGGAAGGCAAGGCGTCGAAGATGAAGCCCGCGTGGCCGTATCGCATGAGCGCGAGCGGAATAGCCAGAGCGTGAATCAGGTAGAGGTGGAGCAGGAAGTAGAACAGCGGAACGCGGCCGAAGACGATCAGCGGATTAGTTGGGGTGAAGGCGAATCTGTCGAACCATACGAGGAGCAGAAGGGCGGGGCCAAGGGTCATCAGGAGAAAGTCGAGCGAGGGCGGGTATTTGTTGCAGCGCAGAAACGACAGCACGGAATGGGACCAGGGCGCGGGATCGCCGTAGATATTGATCCCACGGACGATGACGAAAGCGATCGTCACGCCAAGGCCGATTCGCAGCATCCATGGGCGTGCGGCGATATGGCCCAAGCAGAAGCCGGCGGCCATTACGGCGAACCAGGGGACGAGTGGATAGGAGACCAGGACACCGATGCCGCCGACGTGGAACACGCCCAACTGGTGCAGACAGTTCCAGAGCCAGGCGGCTGAACCGAATTGCGACGCGTCGATGGGATCGGCCAGATTGTGCAGAGCGATCACGGCGAGGCTGAATACGGCGAGGACGCGTACCGGCAGATGGACGAGGAGGGCCAGCGCCACCATGGACCATCCGAGGCCCCAGAGTACGGTGACGACGACCAGGTCGACGTGGAAGTTGAAGACCAGGGCGAAGCGGACCACGGTGAGTTCGAGGAAGGCCAGCCAGAGGCCGCGCTTCACGAGATAGCTGGATAATTGCCCGAGCGTGCGGTCACGCTGCAGCCAGAAAGAGGCGCCGAGCCCGGCGGTGAACATGAAGACGGGCGCGCAGAAGTGGGTGATCCAGCGGGTGAAGAAGATGGGCACGGTGGTGCGGGTGAGGTCTTCCGGCTGAAAGGACATGGCGGCGGAATGGAAAAAATCGCGGGTGTGGTCGAGCGCCATGAGGATCATGACGAGGCCGCGCAGGGCGTCGATGGAGGGGACTCGGGACCTCGAATCCACGGCGATTCCTAGGCGCGGACGGAATTGCCTGCGATGCCGAAGAAGCGGCGGATGCGGGAGAGAATCTGCGCCTGATCCTCGGCTTCGCGGAGGCGGGCGGTTTCGCGGTCGAGGCTTTCGCGCACGGTGGAGAGCTCAATCTGGCGGTGGGCCATGACGACGGACATATCCTCGGCGAGATCGGGCAGGCGGGCGACCATGTCCTGGAGGCCGGCTTTATCGAGCCGGTAGCAATCGACGCGGGATTGGGCGACGGCTCCGGCGGTGCGGGATTCGCCGGTGAGGAGAGAGGCTTCGCCGAAGAAATCGCCGGGCTCCATGGTGGACACGAGGCGGTCCACGCCGTCGAGGGAGCGGAAGAAGATATTCACCTGGCCGGAGACGATGAAGTACATGGAATCGCCGGGATCGCCCTGGCGGATGATGTGTTCGCCGGGCGCGAAGGAGAGGTGATGCAGGTGGGATGCGAGCTCGAAGAGATCGGCGTCGTGGAGGAGGCGGAGGATGGGAGTGCGGCGCAGGACGTCTACGGGATTGAGGGCGCCTGACTTCGAGCCGCCGATGGCCTTCATCTCGAGCAGATGGGAAATCTCGGCGGCGGGCATGCCTGCCCGTTCCAATGCGAAGTAGAGGCGAGTCAGGACCGAGGAGATGGCGAGTTCGTCGCGCCCGGGCTGGGCGAGCCAGACGACCGCCGCATATTGGATGTGGTTCGGGGTCAGCTCGAGGATAATGCACTGGGGAGCGGGGTCGGTCGAGACATCGGGGAGGGGCGAATGGCGCAGGGCGAATTCTACGGCATCGATCAACTGCTGCGGATTGTCCGCGTAGGGCATGGCAAAAGGAATGAATTTCCGGTGGTTCGGCGGGCAGATGGTTACCGGTGAGCGCGTGAGCTGGCTATTGGGCAGAATGACGATGTCGCCGTCGACGGTGTTGACGGCGGTGTGGCGCAGGCGGACATGCTCGACCCAGCCGGAGATGTCGCCGCATCTGATGAAATCGCCGGCGCGAATGCCGCCTTCGAGTTCGAGCGCGATGCCGCTGGCGATGTTGCCGAGCATGTCCTGCAGGGCGAGGCCCACCACGGCGGCGGCCACGGCGGAGGTGGCGAAGATGCCGGTCACATTGACGCCGACGCGGTAAAGGAGGTCGAAAATGATGAGGGCGTATGCGGCGAGGACGATCATTTCGCTGGCTAGCCTGGGAATACGCGCTTTGCGCAGGAGCAGGTCGAAGATGATTACCGATACGATCTGGACGGCGGCCAGCTCGAGCAGGGCGAGCGAGACTTCGCGGACGATGGCGGGGCGGGGCGACCATGCGGCGGGCAGGAAGGATGAGAGCCGGTTGAGGGTCCAGAGGGCGAGGAAGCTCCATGTGGCGCGCAGACGCGAACGGTCGTGGGCCATGGGCTTCCACAGCGCGAGGGAGC
Source organism: Bryobacteraceae bacterium (assembly GCA_050015835.1). Classification (GTDB taxonomy): domain Bacteria; phylum Acidobacteriota; class Terriglobia; order Bryobacterales; family Bryobacteraceae; genus BOG-234. The sequence continues at coordinate 133,455 of JBEKAQ010000001.1, forward strand.
ACGCGAAGAGGGTGAGGGAGATCCAAGTCTGAATCGCGTTCACGGAGAAAGCCTATTCTAGCGACCGCATCCCATTGAATGCGAGCGGCATCTTTAAATGAAATGCAGTACTTTGTCCGGCTGCTGTTGCATTATGGCTATGCGGTACTGTTTCTGGCCGTGCTGGGGCAGCAGTGCGGAATTCCCATTCCGGCCGATCCTTTCATGGTGGGGATGGGATCGCTGGCGGGCGATGGACACTTCTTCCTGGGGACGGCGATTGCCATCGCGTGGACGGCGGCGATGGCGGGCGATCTGCTTTGGTTCCGCATCGGCCAGGTCTGGGGCAGCAGGGCGCTGGGACTGCTGTGCCGCATATCCATCGAGCCCGATTCGTGCGTGGCGCGCACCCATAGCCGGTTCGCGCGCAGCGGTCCGCGCAGTCTGCTGATTTCGAAATTCGTTCCCGGGCTGAGTGCGGTGGCGACGCCGGTGGCGGGGATGATCCGGATGCCGCTCGGGCAGTTTCTGATGTGGGACGGGCTGGGCGCGCTCGCGTGGGTTTCGCTGTATCTGACGCTGGGCTTCATTTTCCGCCGCAGGTTGGAAGAGCTGGCACAATATTTCGAAGGCGCGAGCCGATCTTTCGCCGTGCTGGTGGTGGGCGCGATCGCGTTGTACATCGGGATCAAGGTGTACCGGAGGCGGCGATTCCTGCGCAATGTGGCGGCGGCCACGGTGCAACCGCACGAAGTGCGGGATCAGATCGCACGCGGGCGGGAGTTATTCATCGTGGATCTGCGCAGCGCGTTTGAAATCGAGGGGGAGCCGGTGTCGCTGCCGGGCGCGGTGATGCGGCCTCCGGACGAGTTGATACCGCGCCACGCCGAGCTGCCGGTGGATCGCGACATTATTCTCTACTGCAGCTGCCCGAACGACGGGGCGAGCGGCAAGGCTACGCTCGAATTGCGCAAGCTGGGCTATCGCAATGCGAAGACGCTTTCGGGCGGATTGCCGGCGTGGCTGAAACTGGGCTTTCCCACGGAAGCGGTGTCATGACGCCGCTCCTGCAGTTTTCGCTGGTCGCATTCACGTCGATCTTCGTGCTGGTGGATCCGATCGCCGCAGTGCCGACCTTTCTGGCGATGACGGACGGTTCCAGCCCGATGCGCAGGCGTCATATGGCGGTGCGCGCGGCGTGGACGTGCTTCGTGGTGCTGCTGACGTTTTCGATCGCGGGAACACTGATCTTCAAGCTGTTCGGCATCACGCTTGCGGCATTCAAGATCGCCGGCGGTCTGATCCTGGGATCAATCGGGCTCGAAATGCTGCGGGCGCGGCGCTCGGCCACCAAGGAGACGCCGGGCGAGACGGAAGAGGGCAGCGAGAAAGAAGACGTGGGGATCATCCCGCTGGGTGTGCCGATGCTGGCGGGGCCGGGCGCCATTTCGTCGGTCATGGTGCTGATGGCGCAGAATCAGGACTGGGCGCACGCGGTGGTGATACTGGCCGCGATCGGGGCCACTTCGGCGATATCTTACGTGGTGCTGGCGGCGGCGGATCGGGTGAGTTCATATCTGCACCAGACGGGCATCCGGATTCTGACGCGCATGATGGGTCTTTTATTGACGGCGATCGCGGTTCAATTCATCCTGAACGGGCTGAAGGACGCCGGTGTAGTGCGCTGAATGAGGCGATGGAATAGAATGATAACCCGAAAGGGTTTTCGCCGATGAAAATGCAAAGATTCCAAATGCTCGGGTGCGCCATGATGGCCGGCCTGCTGCTCCTGTCAGGTTGTTCCTCCGAGGCTCCTCCCCCGGCGGAAACCAAGGCGGAGCCGAAGAAGCCCGCGGTGCCGACGGGGCCCGTCACGGGGCTGACTGCCTTCTACGAGATGTATAAGGTGGCGCGCACGCTGGCTCCGGATCTGCAGACGGCGAGCCTGACGGGCAACGAGGTCGCGGGCGTGAAGAGCGAAGAAGGCAAGTACGCGATGTGGACGGCGGTATTCGTTTCGGCGAGCATGAAACAGGCCACAACATTCACGTACTCGACGGTGGAACAGGGCACGACGCTGAAGGGCGTCAATAATGCGGGATCGGCGCCGTGGGGCGGCCCCACGCAAACGGCAACGCCATTTGCGAACTCGGATTTCTCGGTGGATTCCGATGCGGCGTACAAGACCGCCGCGGCCAAGGCGGGCGACTGGCTGACGAAGAATGCCGACAAGCCGATTACGGTTTTTGGGCTGGGCAATGCGTCGAGTTTCCCGGCTCCGATGTGGTATATCCTGTGGGGCACCAAGGCGGGCGGCTTCGCGGTTTATGTGAATGCTTCGACGGGTGCGGTATTCGGGAAGTAGTGAGCAAATCATGGGTTGCACTTCTGTGCGCCCTCCGTGTTTACGGGGCATCCGGGGTTGAGATCTGGACCGCGTCCGATTTGAAAAATGCTCCGGGGGCGGACGCGCGGGGGATTGCGGGCAAGACCGTAGGCTCGGCTTCGCTCTGGCGGCGGGCTAAGAGCGGACAGGCGGAGCTGCATAAGACCAAAACCGATCTGTTGGTGATCGAACAGGGTTCGGCGACTTTGGTGTTTGGCGGAACCATTCCGGATGCGCACACGACGGCTGCAAACGAGGTGCGGGGCGGTTCGATCCGTGGCGGCGAGTCGCGCAGGGTCGAGGCCGGGGACATCATTCGCATTCCTGCGGGAACGCCGCACCAGTTTGTGCTCGATAAAGGCCAGAACGTGGCTTATTTTGCGCTCAAGCTGGCGCGCTGACCGGTAGAATTAAAGTTACTCATGAAATATCCGGTTTTGGCCTGCACCTTAGTGGTTCTGGTGGGATGCTCCACCTCTTCCGAAACAAAAACAACGACAGCTATAACGACATCCCCGGCATCCTCGCCGGCCCCGGCGGCAAGCGCCTCGATGCTTCCGGGAATGCCGGCGGTCGAGGATCCGGCCGACATCTACGCGGCCGATCATGCGGGCAATCTCAGCGCAACGGTGCGCGCCTATCCCAGCCGGGTTTATGTGCCGAACAGCGGCGACAATACGGTTGACGTTATCGACCCGAAGACATTCAAGGTGATCGCGCACTTCAGCAGTGGAGGCCGCGAGCCACAGCACGTGGTGCCGCGCTACGACCTGAAGAAGCTTTGGGTCATCAACGATCTGGGCGACAGCGCCACGGACATCGACCCGGCTACCGGAGCGCGAGGCAAGACCATCAAGGTGGAAGATCCGTACAACATGTATTACACGCCGAATGGAAAGTTCGCCATTGTGGTGGCGGAGCGTAAGCAGAAGCTGAATTTTCTGGACCCGGAGACGATGGCGCTGGTGGAGTCTGTGCCGGTGTCGTGCCCGGGAATCGACCATATGGATTTCACGGCGGATGGGCGGTACCTGATTGCCAGTTGCGAGTTTTCGGCGGAACTGCTGAAGGTGGACGTGGCGACCCATCAGATCGTGGGCAACCTGAAGCTGGAGAAGGGCGGGATGCCGCAGGACGTGAAGACTTCTCCGGACGGAAAAGTGTTCTATGTGGCCGATATGATGGCCAATGGAATTTATCTGATCGAGCCGGATTCGTTTACGCGGATCGGATTTATTGCGACCGGGAAAGGCACGCACGGACTCTACGTGAGCCGGGACTCGAAGGTACTTTATATTTCGAACCGGGGCGAGGGCAGCGTTTCGTTGCTGAATCTGGCGACGCGCCAGCTGGTGGGGAAGTGGGTGATTCCGCACGGCGGCAGCCCCGATATGGGTGGCGTTTCGGCCGATGGCACGCAGTTATGGCTGTCGGGGCGGTATCACAAAGAAGTTTATGTCTTCGATACGGCCGACGGACATCTTTTAGCTCGCATTCCGGTCGGCAAGGGACCGCACGGATTGTGTGTATATCCACAACCCGGGCGGTATTCCCTGGGGCACACCGGAGTTTACAGATAGGATGGACAGGCGGAAGCGCCTATCCCACATCAGGCGGCTGCGGTTTGCTTTTTGCGGGGCGCCGGCTGGGCTGCTTTGGTTTCAGGCTTGATGGGGAAATGTTCCCGAAGCCACCCGTGGATGCCTTCTTTCTGGCTCGCGTTCACCACCCGCTGCCAGCGGATATCGCCCGTCCGTTCATCATATTCAGCCACCACGTATTGAGTGGTGGTGAGAACGGAAATCGGGCCATCGACCCGGAACCGCCCGCAAAAGTAAGAGTCATTGATAACACGGCGGTCTTCCATATTTCATAATTATAGCACGCGGTGATTTCAGAGGATGTAACGGCTCAGATCCTGATCCTTCACGATATCGGCAAGCTGTTTGCGCACATAGGCGGCGTCCACCTTGACGTTCTTTTTACGCAGGTCGGGGCCTTCGAAGGAAATTTCTTCGAGCAGTTTTTCCATGATCGTGTGCAGCCGCCGCGCGCCGATATTTTCCGACGATTCGTTGACCTGGGCGGCGAACTTCGCCACTTCGAGCAACGCATCGTCGGTGAGATTGAGCTTGATCCCTTCGGTCTCCATGAGGGCCGTGTACTGCTTGGCGAGGGCGTTTTTCGGCTCTTTGAGGATGCGCACGAAATCGTCGACGGTGAGCGATTTCAATTCCACGCGAATGGGGAAACGGCCCTGCAGTTCGGGGATCAGATCGCTGGGTTTCGAAACATGGAAAGCGCCCGCCGCGATGAACAGGATGTGATCGGTGCGGACGAAACCGTAGCGGGTATTGACGGTAGTGCCTTCGACGATGGGAAGAATATCGCGCTGCACGCCTTCGCGGCTGACATCGGGCCCGTGGCCGCCTTCGCGCCCGGCGATCTTGTCGATCTCGTCGAGGAAAATGATGCCGCTCGATTCCACGCGGTCGAGGGCGATGCGCGTCACCTGATCCATATCGATGAGCTTCTGCTCTTCTTCCTGCACCAGATAATCGAGCGCTTCGGCCACGCGCATGCTGCGTTTCTTCGAGCGCTGGCCGAACATGGCGGGCAGCATCTCCTTGATGTTCATGCCCATCTCTTCGAGGCTGGCGTTGGTGGCGATCTCGAAGGTAGGGCCGCGGTCCTTGACCTCGAGTTCGACCATGCGCTCGTCGAGTTTGCCTTCGCGCAGGCGCTCGCGCAGTTTCTCGCGCGTTTTGGCGTTGTCGTCCGCGTTCTCGGGCGCGGGGGGAACGAGAAGATCGAGCAGACGGTTTTCCGCCGCGGACTCGGCGCGGTCGCCGATCTCTTCGAGCTTCTCCTCGCGCACCATATCGATGGCGATGTCGACGAGGTCGCGGATCATGGATTCGACATCGCGGCCCACGTAGCCGACTTCGGTAAATTTGCTCGCTTCCACCTTCATGAACGGCGAGTTGGCGAGCTTGGCGAGGCGGCGCGCCAGTTCCGTCTTGCCGACGCCGGTGGGGCCGATCATGAGGATATTCTTGGGCATCACATCCTCGGCCATCTCGGGAGGCAATTTTTGACGGCGCAGACGGTTGCGCAACGCAATGGCGACTGCGCGTTTGGCGTCCGGCTGTCCGATGACGTACTTATCGAGCTCACGCACAATTTCGCGCGGCGTGAGTTCGTCGAGAACGGGACCTTCCTCAACCGATTGACTCGGCAGATAAATCACCATGTCAGCCCAGTTCCTCGTAGATGATGTGGTCGTTGGTGTAAATACACGTTTTGGCGGCGATCTTCATCGCCTCTTCACTGATTTGACGCGCGGAGAGTTTGGTGTGGTGCATCAGCGCGGTGGAAGCGGAGAGCGCAAACGGCCCCCCGGAGCCGATGGCCGCCACATCCTCATCCGGTTCAATGACGTCGCCGTTGCCGCTCAGGATATAGGTATTTTTAGCGTCGGCTACCAGCAGCAGAGCTTCGAGGTGGCGCAGAATTTTATCTGTTCGCCAATCTTTCGCCAGTTCAACGACGGCGCGCGGCAGATTGCCGTTGAACTGTTCGAGCTTGGCTTCAAAGCGCGCGAACAACGAGAACGCGTCGGCCGTGGAACCGGCAAAACCGGCGAGAATTTTCTCGTTGTAGAGCCGGCGCAGTTTACGGGCTTTGGATTTCAGCACTTCGCTTCCCAGCGTCACCTGGCCGTCGCCCGCCATCACAACTTTACCCTCACGACGTACGCAAAGCACCGTCGTGGAACGAATTCGCTGCTTCATTTTGTAACGAAGTATCAGTGTAACCCAGCGAATCTTCGCGGCATCCCGACAATGGCCCGCGAATGAATGGCGTTGCGTGCACCGACCGTGTAAACTGCAATCGAAGGACGTAAAAAGATCGGCGCCGGATCGGTTAAACTGGTTCGGTTACATAACGCACTTGAGGCAAGAGGAGATATGGCATACCTGGACAATTTTGCAAGGGAATGGCAGTTGAGCCCCCCCAAGCGCAACCCGGACGACATGAGCTTTGACGACCTGGATGAAGACGTCGAAGACGACGACCTCGACGATGAGGACGAAGACGAGGACGAGCTCGACGACCTGGACATCGACGAGGACGAAGACGACCTCGACGACGAGGACGAGGACGAGGACGACCTGGACGACGAGGACGATTTCGACGAAGACGAACTCGACGAGGAAGACGAAGAGGAAGACGAGGAAGACTAGCGTGGCCGCGCGCGAAGGCCGGCGCGTGGGGGAATATCGAGAATTTCCTGCCATGCCGGCACTTCTTCGATCGGTGCACGAATATGACATTGCGCTTAAGAGCGTCATCCGGCGGTTGAGCGCACCGGTGCTCGAACCTCTGACCGGATTCGTCATCGAGCGCTGGCACAACGTGGAGTTGCCGGAGGTCGGGACGCTGCGGGCCGATATGATCGGCGAGTCGGCGGGCGGCGGACTGGTCCACATCGAACTGCAGAGTACGAATGACGCGGACATGGCTGTGCGCATGGCAGAGTATGCGCTGGCGCTGTACCGGCGCTTCGGACGGTTTCCCGGGCAGGTGGTGCTTTACGTGGGCAGGCCGGCGTTGCGCATGCCGGATCGCATTGAGGGTGCGTCGGTGTCATTTCAATGCCGGACGGTGGATGTCCGGGAACTGGATGGCGAGGCGCTGCTGGGCAGCTCGAACCTGGAAGATAACCTGATTGCCGTCCTGATGCGGTTGCGGGACGAACGTGAGGCCGTCGGGACAATATTGCAACGCGTCGCGGAGAGCGAGCCGGGCCGCCGGGAAGTGGCGGTGCGCGAGCTGATTATTCTGGCCGGATTGAGGCAGCTGGGAGCGATAATAGATCGGGAGACGAAGAAGATGCCGATTCTGGACGACATCTTGGAACATGATCTGCGCGGACCCGCTATCCGCCGCGGACGGCAGGAAGGGGAGCAAACCATCGTCCTGCGTCAGATCGAGAAGCGCTTTGGCGCCGTGCCCGCGTGGGCCCGGCAGCATCTCGAAGCCATGTCAGGTCACCATGTCGGGACACGACGTCGAAGAAACCGCCGTTCGCCTGCTGGACGCCCGCAGCCTCGAAAAGCTCTTCGGCCAGTAATTCGAAAGCCCAGCGAAACATTTGTGCGTTAAAATGTTCGTGTGGATTTCCGTTGGATCGCTGAGGATAATCTGTGGACCCGGATTCCCGAAACCCGTGCCGACGCCCTCGGTACGTTGAGCGCGCCGATTTTTAAAATCCACCGCATTATTCAACAGGACAAGGCGCTAACGTGAATTCCGCTGCCATGTCCGCCTCCTCCCGCACGGCGCTGGAAAATACGGCGCTCGAAAAAGGACTTCCCGCCAACATCGATGCCGAGAGGTTCGTCCTCGGCTCGGTGATGCTCGACGATTCGCGCTTCATCGAGATCGCGGGCACGATCGGGCAGGACGATTTCGCCATCGAGAAACACCGCCGCATTTTCATGCGGATGGCGGAACTGCACGAACGCGGGGAACGCATCGATCGCGTAACGGTCGCCAACGAACTGCTGCGCTTCAACGAGCTCGAATCGGTGGACGGGCTCAGCTACCTGGTTTCGCTCGACGACGGCCTGCCGCAGATCGCGAATCTCGACAGCTACATTAGGATCGTCCGCGACAAAGCCACGCTGCGCCGCATCGCCATGGCGTCGCAGCATCTGATGAACCGGGCGCTGCTCGCCGAGGAAGACCCGGGGGACATTCTGGCGGGCGCGGAAGAGACGCTGCTGCGGCTCGGCGAAGCGCGCACGGAACGCGGCCTGATGAGGCCGATCGAGGTGATCCAGAACTACCAGGGCGGACTCAACGCCTTCCTCGATCCGAGCAAGCGCATCAAGGGCATCAGCACGGGCTTCACGAAGCTGGACGAGATGACGGGCGGTCTGCACTCGGGGGAACTGATTATCCTCGCAGCGCGGCCTTCCATGGGCAAGACGGCTTTTGCGCTCAACATCGCCTGGCACGTGGCCACGCGGCTCTTTCAACCTGTGGCAATCTTCTCGCTTGAAATGTCCCAGGAGTCGCTGTTGACCCGCATGCTGTGTGCGGCGGCGCGGGTGGATTCCCAGCGATTCCGCAGCGGTTATCTGAACGAGCAGGAGCGGCAGAAGCTGCGCCAGGCGGCCCATCAGATGGTGGAGGCGCCGCTCTATATCGACGATACGGCGGGGGCCAATCTGATGGATATGCACTCCCAGCTGCGGCGTTTGAAGCAATCGGGGCAGAAGCCGGGGCTGGTCGTAGTCGACTACCTGCAGCTGATGAGCGTGAAGGGGCGTACGGAGAACCGCAATCAGGAAGTCAGCCAGATGTCGCGCGGGCTGAAGCTGCTTTCGAAGGAACTGGATTGCCCGTTCCTCGTGCTCTCGCAATTGAGCCGGGCGACGGAGACGCGGCAGGGCGACCATCGTCCGCAGCTGAGCGATCTGCGTGAATCGGGATCGATCGAACAAGATGCCGATCTGGTGGGCTTTATCTTCCGCGAGGAAGTGTATAAGCGGGATCGCGAGGATCTGCACGGCCTCGCGGAACTGATCCTCGCCAAGCAGCGCAACGGGCCGATTGGTAAGGTGGATCTGGTGTTCCTGCACGCGCAGACCCGATTTGAAAATCGCGCCGAGGATCTCGGCGATCTGCCCCCGGAGTAACCGATCATGCAAAGTACGGAAGCCGCACCGCTCGAAAACGTCGACCAGCCTTTAAAGAGCCTCGACCGGCCTTTAGAGAGCGTTGACCAGCCTTTAGAAAGCTTCGGTCAGTGGGATCGGGACGTTCGGGAACGTTACAACCCCAATCGCACGAAAGAAGAATTCCGGCAATACAACCAGAGCACGCCGCCGGTGGTGCGCGAATTCTACCGGCAGAACCATGAGCGGCAGACGCTCGATTTTGTACTCTCGAAACAGCGGGAATACGGTGCGCTGAATCACGGTGAAATGGGCATCTGGGAAGCGATGGAAAAGCTCGATAGGCTGGTCGACGACAGCGATCCCGATACGTCGCTTTCGCAGATCGAGCACAACCTGCAGACCGCCGAGGCGATCCGTCGCGACGGCCATCCGCGCTGGATGATTCTGACCGGCTTCATTCACGATCTGGGCAAGATGCTGTGCTTCTACGGCGAGCCGCAGTGGGCCGTGGTGGGCGACACGTTCCCGGTGGGTTGCGCGTGGTCGCCCAGAATTGTCTACCCGGAGTTTTTCGCGGACAATCCGGATGGGACGCGGCCGGAGCTACAGACGGCCTATGGCATTTACAGTCGGGGATGCGGCCTGCGGAACGTGCATCTTTCGTGGGGCCACGACGAATACATGTACCTGGTGGCGCGGAATTATCTGCCCGAGCCCGCGCAGTACATGATCCGCTGCCACTCCTGCTATCCGGTGCATCGCGAAGGCGCGTACGAACACCTGCTCGACGAGCACGATGCGGAGATGCTGGAATGGGTTCGCAAGTTTAATCCGTACGATTTGTATTCTAAGAGCGATTCGCGACCGCCCCTTGAGAAGTTGCGCCCGTATTACGAGGATCTGGTCGCCGAGTTCTTCCCCGCGAAAATACGCTGGTAGCGCTGCCTCCGGGCTCACCTCCGGACGATCACTTCGCGGAGGCTTTCGCGCGTCAGGAAAAACTTCACCGATTCGAACTTGCCGAACAGTTTCTCGAGGTTGCGGTTGTTGAACACCTGCGCAGTGGGACGCATACCCCGTTCCGCGAGCAGGATGGTCTTATTGTCGCCGATGCGAAAGGTGTGCGACATGACCTCGGTGGCACGTTCGTTGGCGTTGAAAAAGGCCAGCAGATAGGATTTGGGGCGCATCACCTCATACAGCCGGTCCACGGTCGCGGTCAGCAGCGCCGGCCCCATGAACTGGAGAGAATCCCAGAGCAGCGCGCCATCGAAGGTGTCGGGCTGGTAGTCGAAGTTAGTGCGCAGGAAGTAGTCGATGCGGCTGGGATTGGTCTGCTCGGCCGGATCCAGCCCGAAAGCCTCGTCGAGATTGCGCATGATGTCCTGGGAATAGAGCTTGTGGCCCAGGTTGGTGAGAAAGTCGATGTTTTCCTGGGTGGCGCCGGAAAGATCCAGAATGGAGAGGCCGACTACGTCGCGGATGTTGAAGAAAAATTGTTCGAGACCACGGCTCTGGCGGGTTACGGGCAGCGAGTTCCGGGATGATTTACGTGAGGAAGCCGATGCCGGCGAAAAAACACGAGGGGCCCCCGCCGAAGAAACAGGCTCACCGGCCGTACGAAAAATGGAGCGTAGTTTCTCAGGTAGCAAAGACCCCTCGTGGCCGCGTTTTACGTTAGCGCTTGGTCGCTGGCACGCCCGCCGGCACTGCCGAGGCAGCAGCCGCGCTGGCCGACGGTGATGGCGGCGTGGAGACTATCGGGGCGGAGGCAGGTTTCGGCTCCGTTTTCTTAATATCGATACTGCCCTTGAAGACGGCTCCATCTTCGATGCTGATGCGCGAGGTGGTGATATCGCCCACCAGTTTCGCGTCCTTGCGGATATCCACTTTGTCGGCCGCTTCGACGTTACCCTGAACCTGCCCGAGAATCACCACGTCGCGAGCCCGGATGCCGGCCTGAACCCGGCCATTCGGACCCACCGTGACTTTGTTCTCCTGGGATTCAATGGTACCTTCGACGTCGCCGTCGACATAAAGATCTTCCTTGGTGAAAATCTGGCCAATTACTTTTACTGACTTGCCGATGGTCGCGGTATTCCGCGGGTCCGAATCGGGCGTTCTATACGGCGTAGTCGACACTGGAACGGGCTCCTTCCTGATTTCTGCGGTTGGTACTGCGGGCGCTGGCGGCGCGCTGGCCGGGCGCGGAACCGGGGGTTCCTCTCGTTTATTCCACATGCTCACCTTTGGCGGCCTCCCCAATAAATACGATCGAACGATGAAAGCTGACTAACTACCCTCCCCAGTCTACCCACACAAGCGGGGAGGCGCAATGCGATTGAAGTCGGGTTGCGGCAAAAATGCGGAGAGGCGGGCTAGCGAAAGAGCCGGGCTATCAAAAACGCGGCGCCGGCCGCCAGTCCGCCGATGGAGACGGTCTGAAGGCCCCCGCGCCAGAGGGGAATCCCGGTAAACCGGGCCTTGATGGAGCCGAAGATCAGCAATGCCGCCCCCGTCAGCGCGACCGAGGCGAGGAAAGCGGTGCCGAGAGTGGAGACGAAAAAATAGGGTGCGAGCGGAATCAGGCCGCCCGCGATGTAGGAAATGCAGATAGTCGCGGCACTGGTGACGGCGCGCCGCGGATCGGGCGGGTCGAGACCCAGTTCGAACTTCATCATGAAATCGATCCAGCGTTTTTCATCGGACGCGATGGCCGTGACGATGGGCTGGATCTGCTGGTCGGTCAGGCCCCAGCCCTCGAAGACGCGGGCCACTTCGGCGGCCTCTTCATCCGGCATGGCGCGGGTTTCCTCGATTTCGCGCTGCAGTTCGTTCTGGTAGTGCTCGGCGTCGGTGCGGGCGGCGAGGTATCCTCCGAGTCCCATGGCGATGGAGCCGGCGGCAATTTCAGCCAGCCCGGCCAGAACCACCACGGAAGTCGCGACATGCGCTCCCGACAGACCGGCCGCCAGAGCAAACGGCACCGTCAGGCCGTCCGACATACCGATGACGATGTCGCGCACGAGTTCGGTCGATTCGAAATGGTGTTCGGAGTGGTTGGCGTCCGCCATCGTCTCAGGATAGCGATTCCTGCGCCCGCCGGGTGCCGGGAAAACGCAATCCAGGAGCGTCGGGGGGCGTTTGCTACAATTTTTCATATGCCTCCTCGCTAACCGGTGTTAACCGATCCGATTCGGCCGCTCCGTCGAGAGCCGTCGCCTGACTTCCAAAGAAGGAGAACGATAACCCCATGAAGCGCATATTGCCTTCCGGTTTAATGATTTTCGCAGGTGTCCTGGGAATCGCCGCCGCAGCAGCCAGTGGCGACCAGGATGTGACAAAGATGCGCAAAAAGTTCGACTTGCGCGAGGCCATCCTCCGCAAATTTTTCAATGAAAAGCACTGCCCGGCGGAACCCTATGCCGGAGTATTCGTTTCAGAAGCCGACGCCTACGACCTGGACTGGCGGCTGCTTCCCAGTCTCTCGTTCGTGGAATCGGGAGGGGGCAAGCACGCCCCCGGCAATAATCTTTTCGGCTGGGCCAACGGGAAAATGGCGTTTGTGAGCATCGGCGAGGCGATTCATCAGGTAGCCACGACCCTTTCGCTCGGCAAGGCCTATCGAGGGAAGGACCTCGAGGGAAAGCTGCTGACCTACAATCCCCGTTCCGATTACAAAGCGATAGTGACGGAGGTTATGCGGCAGATTTCGGCAACCCGCGTAGTTGAAACCGGCGAGTGAGGTTCTGTCGAAGACCACTCCCCGGTTCCGTTTGACAAGCCAGCCAGCCGCTCTCTATAGTTGATAGAATCGTGCGCTATCCGTCTGTTTGGACGGAAGGGCGTGGACCTCGCGGCGTTTACCCAGAGGGGATCAGGGAGCATAAGGGTTTGGCAGACAATGACATGACCGGCGCGATCGATGCAGCGGTCGGCAGCGTGGATCCGGAAGAATATCAGCATCTTCTCGAGGATTACAGCCACCTTGCGCCTCCATCCCGGCATGAGGTGATGGAGGGCCGGGTGCTGAAGATCTCCGGCACCGACGTGTTCATCGATGTCGGCTACAAATCCGACGGCGTAGCGCCCCTGGCGCAGTTTATGGACGCGAGCGGCAACGTCACCGTGCGCCCCGGCGACATGGTCGAGGTAATGGTCGATAGTGGCCATACTTCCGAAGGCTACGTCCATCTCTCGCACGAAAAAGCGTCGCGGCTCAAAATATGGGACAACCTCGAAAGGGCGTTGCAGGAACAGCTGACTATTTCCGGGAGGGTGGTGGGCCGGGTCAAGGGGGGCCTTTCCGTGGATGTGGGAGTGCGCGCCTTTATGCCCGGCTCGCAGGTGGATGTCCGGCCCGTGCGCAACGTGGAGCAGTTCATTTCGCAGGACATTCCGGTAAAGATCGTCAAGCTGAATCGCAAGCGTGGCAATGTGGTGGTGTCGCGGAAACTGGCTGTGCAGGAAGAGGTGGACGCGCGCAAAACCATCACCCTCGAAGCGCTGCAGGAGGGCTCGATCCTCACGGGGACCGTCAAAAATCTGACCGAATACGGCGCGTTTATCGATCTGGGGGGGATTGACGGGCTGCTGCATGTCACGGACATTTCCTATGGCCGCGTCACCCATCCGGCGGAAGTTCTGCACGTGGGCGACGAGATTACGGTGCAGGTTCTGAAGTACGATCCCACGAAGGAGCGGGTATCGCTCGGCATGAAGCAGTTGATGCCGGATCCATGGGAGGGTTCGACGGAACGGTACTCGGTGGGCACGCGCGTCGTGGGCCGGGTGGTCAGCGTGACCGATTACGGCGCGTTTGTGGAGCTCGATCCGGGCGTCGAGGGGCTCATCCACATCAGCGAAATGACCTGGTCGCGGCGCATGAAGCATCCTTCGAAAGTAGTGAAACCGGGCGACACGGTGGAATCGGTAGTGCTCGAGGTGAATCTCAGGGACCGGCGCATTTCGCTGGGCTTGAAACAACTGGAGGCGAATCCGTGGACCACGGTCGACCAGCGCTACAGCGTGGGATCGGTGGTGGAAGGCCGGGTGCGGAACATGACCGAATTCGGCGTCTTCATTGAAATCGAAGAGGGAATCGACGGCTTGGTGCATATCTCCGATCTTTCCTGGACGAAGCGGGTGAAACATCCGAGCGAGGTGCTGAGGAAGGGCTCGATCGTGCAGGCGGTGATCCTCGCCATCGACGCCGGGCACAAGCGGTTATCGCTGGGAATCAAACAGTTGCAGCCGGATGCCTGGGAGACGTGGTTTCAGGAGCATAATGTAAACGACAGCGCGCGTGGCAAGGTGCTGCGTCTGGCGGGTTTCGGGGCGTTTGTCGAACTGGCGGAGGGCGTGGAGGGGCTTTGTCATTTTTCCGAAGTGCCGGGGTGGTCGGGGCGCAAATCGGATCCCCCGCCGCTGACGCCGGGCCAGGAAATGGATTTCAAGATCATTCGTATGAACGAGGCCGAGCGCAAGATCGGCCTCAGTCTGAAAGCGCAGGCCGATGCCGAGGAACGGGGACGTCTCGACGAGTACCAGAAACGGGCGACGGCGGTCAGTTCCGGCCTCTCTATCCGGTCAACGGATACTTGATCCGGCTGGCCCCCGAGTTTTCTTCTGCTGACGGAATTGCAAAATACGGGTCGTTCGGGCGATACTCATATTTCCTGTAATCGCTTCATACTGTTGTCTTTTGGCAGGCTCGAACGAGGCGGGACTGAGGACACATGACCAAAGCCGATCTGATTGAAGAGGTCTCGCGGGTGGTAGAGATGACCCGCAAGGAGTCCGAGGTAATCGTGGAGGCGATCTTCGATAGCATTGTGAAGTCGCTGCGCGGCGGCGATAAGATCGAGATTCGCGGCTTCGGGAGTTTCCGCACGCGGCAGCGCCAGTCGCGCGTCGGCCGCAACCCCAAGACAGGCACGCGGGTGGAAGTTCCGGCCAAGAAGATTCCCTATTTCAAACCCAGCAAAGAATTGAAAGACGTTGTAAACCTGGGCGATCACTCCGGCCCCGCCCCGGGATCCGAATCCGTCTCTCCCGGCGGGTCGGAGTCATTCTGAGCCGCCGTGGATTACCTCTGGAGCCCGTGGCGCTATCAGTACCTGACTTGCCCGCCAAAATCCAGTTCTTGCATCTTTTGCGTCATGGCGGCCGATGGGCACGACGAGCAAAATCTGATCGCGTATCGCGGCGCGCATAACTTCATTGTTCTGAATCGTTTCCCCTATACGAGCGGCCATCTGATGGTGGTCCCCTTCGCGCACGCCGCCGAGCTTTGCCGACTCGACGAAGCGGCGGCCACGGAGATGATGGCTCTGACCCGGCTGGCCGAGCGGCGTCTGCGGGCCATCTACCGTCCCGAGGGATTGAACATCGGGATGAATATCGGGGAGAGCGCGGGCGCGGGGATTGCCGGCCACATCCACATGCACGTGCTGCCGCGCTGGCATGCGGACGCCAATTTCATGACCACCATTGCCGAGACGCGTGTGCTGCCGGAAGACCTGAATGTGACCTGGCGCCGGGTACGCGACGCATTTACAGCAGCGGATTGACGCCCTATGTTTCCTGAACTGATGGCCGAATTTCTCGGCACTTTCGTGCTGATTCTGTTTGGCGATGGGATTGTCGCGATGACGGTGCTGTTCGGGACCGGGGTGCCAGGCGAGGTCGTTAAGGGTGGATACACCAACATCACGATCGGGTGGGGATTGGCCGTCACCATGGGCATTTACCTCGCTGGCCGCATATCCGGCGCGCACCTGAATCCGGCAGTCTCGATCGCGCTGGCGGTCTATCGCGATTTCCCGTGGCGCAAGGTGGCACCTTATATAGTGGCGCAAACCGTGGGCGCGTTCCTCGCCGCCGCGCTGGTCTATTGGAACTATATGCCGGCATTTCAGGCATTCGACCCGACACTCGAGAAAACGGCTGGGATCTTCACCACGTTCCCCGCCTTTCCACAGGTGCCGTTCGCCGGGTTACTCGATCAAACCATCGGCACGGCGCTGCTTCTGATGATGATTCTGGCGATTACGGATGAGCGCAATCAACCGCCTGGGGCGAATCTGGGCGCGTTGATGGTGGGGCTGGTGGTGGTGGTGATCGGGATGGCGTTCGGAGGCATGCACGGTTATGCCATCAACCCCGCACGCGACTTCGGTCCGCGGCTGTTTACCATCGTGGCTGGCTTTAAGAACAATGGACTTACCGACGGCACGAAGGTGTTCTGGGTGCCTATCGTGGGCCCGATTCTGGGCGGAATTCTGGGAGCGGCCAGCTATGATTACGGGATTCGGCGCTTCCTGCCGCGCGATTGACGGCGTAAATTAAATGTAAAGATATGTAAGCGAGACGCCGATTTCGGGAACTGAACCATCGAGCTTGAGTCAATCCATCACGTGACACCTTCAATCGTTGCGGATTTCGACACCGAGCTGATGGTTCTCGTCCAGCGGGACCACTCGCCGAGTTTTGGCGAGTTGCTGCACCGGAACCGCAACGTGGTGGTCCAGTACCTCGCGCGGGTAGTGCAGAACCAGGCCATTGCGGAGGAACTCGCGCAGGATGTCTTTATTCGCGTGTACCGCTCGCGGCACGCTTACGCGCCGACGGCGAAATTCTCCACCTGGCTGTACCGGATCACTACCAACGTGGCGCTGAACCACTTTCGGGACGAGCGGAAGTATCAGAACCAGATCAGTCTGGATATCCGGGATGCGGATCAGGTGCGGCGTGAAGTGCGCGACAGCGCGCCGCTGATCGAGGAACGGCTGATGCGGGACGAAGCGGCGGATCAGATTCGGCGGGCCATTCGAAGTCTGCCGGCTAAACAGCGGGCCGCCGTGATCCTGCATAAATACGAGGAGATGGATTACGCGCAGATCGCGGTGGTGCTGGGTTGCACGCCATCGGCCGTGAAGGCCCTGATGTTCCGCGCGTATGAAGCCCTGCGCGGCCGGTTGAGCCACCTGCTGAAGCCCGTCAGCGCGTGACGGTAAGCAGGCGGCCTTCGCGAGGGAACGTTTCGATCGTGAGGTCCTTATACTGAACTTCCTGCGCCGCCGTCCAGGCATGAAGCTGGATACCGATGGGGCCTTCTTTGATGCGGCGGGGATCCGCTTCCTTCCATTCCAGAACCGGGACGCCGTTGAAGGCGGCGCGCACACGGTTGCCCTGCGCCAGAATCTCCACCTTGACCCAGTCGTGCTGGCTGGTCACTTTTTCCGTGGTGGGTCTGAAAACGCGCAGGCCTTTGCCTTCGTTGTAGTCCCACATACTCGGATTGGGAAAGATGACCAGGGGTCCGTGGGTGTACCACTGGTTATCGCCCTGCTGAGCGATTTCGCCCCAGAAGCAGACACCCGCATGATTCTCCGACTCGACCATCCTCGATGAGAGCGTGAGGCGGAAGTCGGAATAATTCTCTTTGGTGAAGAGAAAGCTGGTGGGCACTTTGTCGTTGAATTTGCCGACGATCACCCCGTCCTGGACGGACCACCAATCAAGATTGCCCTGCCAGCCGTTGAGCGTGCGGCCGTCGAAAAGAGCTTTCGTCACGCTCCTTCCGGTGTGGGGCGGCACGAGAGCGATCGCTTCCAGCTCCGCAGCCGTATAAGGCGGCACGGGCGGGCGCGGCGGCGCCGACTGTTGAGCCAGCATGAGACCAGTGGCGAGACAGGAACAAACTGCGAGCAGGCGGACCGGGTTCACAGCGGTAGGCTATCACAGCCGCGGCAACCATTGCTTTCTGATTGATTTCTGAAGATGGATTGGTGGACGGAAGGAGGCTCGAACTCCCGACCCCCGCATTGCGAACGCGGTGCTCTCCCAACTGAGCTATCCGCCCACTCCGACCGGACAATTACAATATAACAGATGCCCGACCCAGAGCCACTTCCCGACCCGTCTCCCGTAGCCGTGTTGGAGGGCGCCGCTGCGCCGGATACCCCTTTGGACCCCGCCGCTTTGGTGGCCAAGATGCGCGAGGAGTGGGACGAGCGTGCGCGAGAAAACGCCCGGCACTACGTGGCCACGGCCCGGAGCGATTGGGACGATAAGGAATATTACGACTCGGGACGCCTGAACGTGTTCCAGGAGATCCTGACGGACCTCGGAAATGTTTGCCAGGGCAAGAGCGCTAAGGAGATGACGGTGCTCGAGATCGGATGTGGCTCGGGCCGGATTACGCGAGCTCTGTCGGAAGTTTTCGGGCAGGTGTACGGCGTGGACATCAGCGGCGAGATGATTCGCCAGGCCACGGAAGCGCTGCGCGAACGGCCCAATGCGCATGTTTTTCAGAATAACGGGAGCGATCTGGAGATACTCGGCGACATTCGGGTGGATTTCGCTTTTTCCTACATTGTTTTTCAGCACATCCCCAGCCGCGAAGTGATTTACAGCTACATGCGCGAAGTGCACCGTTTGCTGCGCCCGGGCGGCTTGTTCAAGTTCCAGGTGCAGGGCGGCGACGGCATGGACAAAGCGCCCGAAGATACGTGGCTCGGCGTGCCGTTTTCCGACGCCGAGGCGGTCGCCATGGCCGAGGCCTGTGGATTCGAGCCCCGCTACAGGGTGGGCGCGGGAACGCAATATTTCTGGCTATGGTTTTTCCGGAGATGAGGGATGGACAGGCGGAAGCGCCTGTCCCACACGCCGTTTGGCCCAGTAGCGCTTCATGCGTTCGGAGACTTCCCGTCGCGCCGCCGCATCCATCGACTTCCTCCCCCGCCTGCCGCGGCCCGCTTCGGAAGGCGATTTCCTGCCTTCCGAGGCCATTTCATCGAGCGACGCGATAATTTTGTCGACGCGATTTCGCTCCTCCAGGAGTTCCCGAATAATGCGATAGATATCCATCCCCGCGACTGGCCTTACAGACTATAGCACCGCGATCGGGCGCTAACGAACAAAAATCGGCCATCGGAATACTACGCGGTACCCGTAGTACCAGGCCACCAGACAAGAGATGACGATCAGGGCCACCAGAACATAGCCGGCCCACTTGAAGAACGTGCCCCATGGGAAGCGGCGCTTCTCGCGGTGCAGCACGAGGATGTAACTGGCGAAGATGCCGACATAGAACAGAACGATCATCGGCGTCGCGAACAAGGCGAGATTGAAAACATCGCCGGTAGGCGTGACGATGGCGGCGATGATGACAATGGCGAGGATGGCGTAACGGCTGTGCCGCACGAGGAACGCGGGGCTGGCCACATGAATGAGCGTGAGCAGGAACAGCAGGACGGGGATCTCGAATATGATACCGACGCCCAGCATCACGTCGACAAAAAGGTCGTAGTACTCATTAACATTTACGCCGGGATCGATGCCTTTGCCGATGCCCAGTCCGAGGAGGAATTCCAGTCCATAACGGAAGGCGATGAAATAAGCGAAGAAACCGCCCAGTATGAACAGGCCGGCGCTCGAAAATACAAATGGAACCGCCCAGCGGCGCTCCCGTTTGTAAAGGCCGGGCGAGATGAAGGCCCAGACCTGGTAGAGAAGCCACGGCGCCGAGAGAAATATGGAGAAGAGAAGCGGCACCTTCATCCACAAGAGCTGGAAGCTGTCCATGGGGGAGAGCAGTTTGAGGGTCGGGGGGTTGACGTTCAGGGCACGCAGCGCCGCCCCGGCCGGTTCGAATACGATGTTCCAGAGCTGATCGCTGAAGAACAGACAGAGAAAGAACGCCACGCCGACGCCGCCAAGCGCCAGGAGAATGCGCTTCCGGAGCTCTTCGAGGTGCTCCATGAAGCTCATGCGCGCCATGCCTTCTTCTTCGTTATCCTCTTCGTCGGGCGGCTCGGGGGGGTTAGGCGGCTTACCCGAACCGCCCGCACCCGGGGGCCTGGCGGAAGACTTGCCGGCAGGCGGAGGCGGCGCTGGAGGAGGCGTCAATACCACCGGGGTTTCGGGCTTCGCGTTGTAGGACCAATCGCTGCCGTAAACGTCCGGATCGTATTGCGATTCGGACTTGTCGGTAATAACTTCCCCGCTGACTACAGGAGCCGGCGGGAGATCGGTCTTCGGTGTTTCCGGCGCAGTTTCGCCTGAGGGAGTCTCGGCTCCCCTGGGTTCGTCGGGAAATGCCATTTGCCTGCTTAGCTGTTGACCGGCTTCTCGGTGGATCCCGCTTCGTGCGGAGCTGCCTCGTGCAGATTCGCCTCATGCGACGCCGCGGGGTGACCCGGTTCGGAATGTCCGTTTGCGGCGGGCGCAGTTTCCAGATGCCCGTTCGCGATCGAACCGGCCGCCGCTTCAATCTGAAGCGGAGCCGTTGACCCGGCGCCCTCAATTGCGGATGCGCCGGCTATCGATGTGGGGCTGGTCACGGTGGAATCGTAGGACCCGTCGTAAGTGGTCGAGTCGTAAGAGGAATAATCGTAGTTGTAGCTATCGGATTGATAGCTGGTTGCCGTTAATTCCTTGATTCCGGTTTCCCGTTCCAGGTTTTTCATTTCGCGGTCGAAGGTGGCCTTAAGCTCACTCTGCGCGCGTCGGAACTCGGTCAATGCTTTCCCAACCGTCCTGCCCAGTTCGGGTAATTTCTTGGGACCGAACAGCAGCAGGGCCAGTAAGAAGATGGCCACCAGTTCCTGTGTACCCACCGTTCCCATTTAAGGAAGTTGCCTCCGCTTTCATTGTAAGCCACTTGGATAGCCGTTGGCGCGCAGCACCGCGATTGCCTGCTCCGCCGATTCCGGCAGGACATAAAAAAACGCTCCCGTGCGGGTGCGCCGGAAGACGACTCCACCCTGATATTCGTCGGCTTCGACTCCGTAATCGACGCCTGCCGCGGTGAGGATGGATTCGAGGCGGATGGCGTCTTTCAGGCTTTTGGCGATGTAGATCAGGAGCGGATTCCGGCCTTCGAAATATTCGGGAGATTGCCTCATCTTTTCGACGCGGCGATGGATGTTACGGCTTCCCAGAAGAACTGCAGATGTTTATAGACGGCTTCTTCGAGGATTCTTTCCTGATCGCTGTGCGCTCCGTAGCCTTTGGCCGCGTCTTCCTGATCGATCATGGCGCCGATTCCGTAGCACTGAACGCCCTTCGCGCGCAGAAAAGACATGTCGGTGGCGCCCGTCGACATAAGAGGCAGAGCTTGTGCCCCGTACACCTTTTTATAGGCGGCATCGAGGGCGCGATAAGAATCCGTATCGATGCGCGACGGCGCCGCTCCGGGGCGCATATTTTCCGTTCGCGGGACGATTTCGATCGAAGGATCGTCGATGACCTTGCGCATCAGGGCCATGAAAGCGGGCAGGTCTTCGTCGGGTAGCGCGCGCACGTCCAGAGTGGCCTGAGCTTCCGAGGGAATCACGTTGACCTGATATCCGGCCTGAAAAATGTTGGGCGAGATGGAGGTGTGGAGCAGCGAGTACGTCGCAGGATCGTTCTCCGCGAGATATTCACGGATGGCGGGGGCCTGGGCGGGATCGAAGAGTCCCCGATAGCGGGCGGCATCTTCCGCCGAGCTGAGGTTGGCCAGCTTTTCGAAATAGGTTCGGGTGGTGTCGTTGAAGCGCATAGGCGGATCCCACAGGGAGATCTTCTCGACGGCGCGCGCGAGGTGCAGCACGGCGTTGGTTCGCAGCGGGCGGGAGCCGTGCCCGGAGACTCCGTGAGCCACCAATTGCATGGGGCGCGGCTGTTTTTCCGTGGTCTGGATGAGGGCGTAACTCACCTGCCCGCCGATGCGGCGCACTCCACCGGTTTCCGCGAGGCAGATTTCGGCATCGATATCGTTCCAATGTTCATTGACCAGGTATTCGATCCCCACCGCCGTGGCAGCTTCTTCGCCGGCTTCGCAGACGAAAATCACGTCGCGATCGAGCGGGATCGCGGAGCGCTTCAGCAGCAGCATGGTGGTGAGGGCGGCGAAGAGGTCGCTCTTGTCGTCGAGGGAGCCACGCCCGTACACATAGCCGCTGTCGCGGGTGGCGCTGAAAGGCGGGAAGGTCCATTTGGCGAAATCGACGCGAACGGTGTCGCTGTGGGCAATGATCAGCAGGGGGCGTTTCGAGCCATTGCCTTTCAGCCTTGCGATGATATTGGCGCGCGCGGGATCTTTGGCAACTACGATGTTCGGAATCCCTTCGGCATCGAGAACCTTTTTGAGATAGTCGACTATGCGCGTCTCGTTGCCGGGCGGGTCGGTCGAGTCGATGCGGATGAGGGCCTGGAAGTGGCGCATGGCCTCTTCGTTGACTTTGGGCCAGTCGGGAGTTTGCGCGGCGAGGGGGATGGTGGCAAGGAGGGAAAGCGCGAGAAAGCTTCGCATCGGATCAGTTTAACGGAATTCTTGAGAATAGTTCGGGCCGGCGGGGACTATGTTGGGCGAATGGCTCTCAGCGAAGAGATCCTCACCAACGAGGAAGAACTGTACTGGCTGGCTTTGCGGCTGGTCCCCGGACTGGGCACACGCCGATCGGCTGTGCTGATCGAACGCTTCCACACTCCGCAGGCGATCTTCCGCGCCTCGGCCAGTGAACTGGAACATGCCGGACTGCCGGGGGCACTGGCGCGCTCGGTAGCGAGCGGGTGCAGCTTCGAGGACGCGGCTGGACAGCAGCAGCTGATGCGCGAGGCGGGCGCGCAGCTGATTCCCGTGAGCGATGCGCGATATCCCGAGCCTTTACGCCGCATTTTCGACCCTCCTCCGGTTCTGTTTGCCCGCGGGAACGTGGACCTCCTTACCTCGATTTGTCTGGGCGTGGTCGGAACCCGGCACCCGACTCCTTACGGTGTCGCGGCGGCCGAGCGGCTCTCGGGCGACCTGGCGCGCGCCGGTCTGACCATCACATCCGGCATGGCGCGGGGTATCGACACGGCGGCGCACCGGGCCTGTCTGGCCGTGGGAGGGGCCACCATCGCGGTGCTCGGCAACGGCGTCGATGTCATTTATCCTTCTGAAAATAAAAAGCTTGCGGCCGATATCGTGGCCACGGGGCTGATGGTTTCGGAGTTTCCCATGGCGGCTATCGCGTTCCCGCAAAATTTCCCCATCCGCAACCGCATCATCAGCGGCCTCGGCTGCGGGCTGCTGGTGGTGGAGGGGGCGCAATACAGCGGCTCTTCCATCACGGCCCGGCTGGCGATCGACCAGGGCCGGGAGGTGTTCGCGGTGCCCGGCAACATCACGTCCAAAATGAGCTGGGGCCCCAATCTGCTGATCAAGCAGGGCGCCAAATTGATCCAGGACTGGAACGACGTGGTGGTGGACCTGCCCCAGCCGGCGCAGCGGCGCCTGATCGACGAAGGCCGCCAACGTATTCTGAGTCAAGGACTTGGCGAAGCCGCTGAAACTTCCGGCACGCGCTCCGCATCAGAAGTAGCCGGACAGAATATTCCCGGACCACAGGGTTTGGCAGCCCGGCGGGTGCTGGAACGGCTGAAGGTGGATGCCGCCACGCAACTCGATACGCTGGTCGATTCCATGGAAGAAACTTCCGCGTCGGAGATCATGGCGGCGCTCTTCGAACTGGAGATGCTGGGACTGGTTCGGCAACAGCCCGGCAGGAACTTTGTTAAAGTGTGGTAGCCAGACGCCGAGGCCTGGGCGGGAGCTGCATAAAGAGCCCCGTGGTTTATTCTGAGAAGGCAGTTACGTGCATATGGCAAAGTCGCTTGTAATCGTCGAGTCACCGGCGAAGGCAAAAACAATCAATAAGTACCTGGGGAAGAATTTCGTCGTGATGGCGTCGCTCGGCCACGTCAAGGATCTGCCGAAACGCGATCTGGCGGTGGATGTCGATAACGGCTTCAAACCGAGCTACGAGGTCATCGAGGGGAAGAAGAAGCTGATCCAGCAGATGAAGGATGCGGCCAAGAAGGTGGACAACATCTACCTGGCGGCCGATCCGGATCGCGAGGGTGAGGCGATCTGCTGGCACCTCCAGGAAGAACTGAAGCCCAAAAAGGGCGCGGTGGACGGCGGCCCGAAGATTCTGCGGGTGATGTTCAACGAGATCACGAAGAAGTCGATCGAGAAGGCTTTCGAGAAGCCGTCGATGGTGAACATCAACCTGGTGGACGCACAGCAGGCGCGCCGGGTGCTCGACCGGCTGGTGGGTTACAAGATTTCGCCCCTCCTTTGGGATAAAGTGCGCCGGGGACTCTCGGCGGGCCGGGTCCAGACCGTGGCGGTGCGCGTGATCGTGGAGCGGGAGCGCGAGGTTCGCGCGTTCGTAAAGCAGGAGTACTGGACGCTCGACGCTAATCTCGCAGCGAAGAAGACGCCGTATTTCGATGCGCGGCTTTTCCGCAAGGGCGAAGCTACGCCGGAAATCCCGGATCAGGCGGCGGCGGACGCGCTGGTGGCGGATCTCGAAGGCGCGAAGTTCATCGTGCGCTCGGTCGGGACCAAAGAGAAGAAGCGCAATCCGGTCGCTCCGTTCATTACGTCTACCCTGCAGCAGGATTCCTCCCGCAAGCTGCGTTTCAGCGTGAAGCGCACCATGATGCTGGCGCAGCAGCTTTATGAGGGCATCGAACTGGGCAGCGAAGGCTCGGTGGGTCTGATTACGTATATGCGTACCGATTCGACGCGCATCGGCGAAGAGGCGATTGCCGAAGTTCGCGGATTCATCGAAGCGAAATTCGGCCCGCAATATCTGCCAGGCTCGGCCAACGTTTATAAATCCAAAAAAGATGCGCAGGACGCGCACGAAGCCATTCGACCGACTTCGGCGCTGCGCACGCCGGACGATGTGGCGCCGTTCCTCGCGGAAGACCAGCTGAAACTTTACAAATTGATCTGGATGCGTTTCACCGCGTCGCAGATGAATCCCGCGGTGCTCGACCAGACCACCATCGATACGGGTGCCACGGGCGTGAGCGGCCTCGATTACACATTCCGGGCTACCGGTTCGGTGATGAAGTTCGACGGATTCCTCGCCGTTTACGAAGAAGGCAAAGATCAGAAGGACGAGGAAGACGAAGAGCTGAAGCATAAGCTGCCCGCCGTAGCGCAGGGCGAAGAGTTGAAACTGCGCGCGCTCAAACCGGAACAGCATTTCACGGAGCCTCCGCCGCGCTATACGGAAGCTACGCTGGTCAAGAAGCTCGAAGCGGATGGGGTGGGGCGGCCCTCCACTTACGCATCGATTCTTTCCACCATCCAGGAGCGCGAGTACGTTACCAAGGAAGGCGGCAAATTCAAACCCACCGAGCTGGGGATGGTGGTGACGGATCTTCTGCTCGAGAGTTTCGGCGACATCTTCGACGTCCGCTACACGGCGGGCATGGAGGAAGAACTCGATCAGATCGAGGAAGGCAAGCTCGACTGGCGCGACGCCATGGGCGAGTTCTACGAGAGGTTCATGAAGGACCTTGAGAATGCCGAAACCCACATGACCGACATCAAACGGATGGAAAAACCCACCGATTTGACGTGCGATAAATGCGGGAAACCGCTGGTCGTCAAATGGGGCAAGCATGGAAGTTTTCTGGCGTGCACCGGTTACCCGGACTGCACCTACACGCGCGAATTGACGGTGGATCTGCCCGATATCGACAAGGCGGATCTGGGCGATCAGGGCGACGAAGAATATTGCCAGAACTGCGGACGGCCGATGGTGCTGAAGAAGGGCCGGTTCGGGACCTTCTTCGCCTGTTCCGGGTACCCGGACTGCAAGACGACCAAACAGATCGGCGGCGCGCAGAAGAAGCCGGACGTAATTCTCGACGAAAAGTGCCCGCAGTGCGGCAATAATCTGGTGCAGAAGTTCGGCCGTTTCGGGGAGTTCACCGCGTGCAGCAATTATCCTGGCTGCAAATATGTGAAACAAAAGACAATCGGCGTGAAGTGCCCGGAATGCTCGGAAGGCGAAGTGGTGGAACGGC
Organism: Bryobacteraceae bacterium; assembly: GCA_050015835.1. GTDB lineage: Bacteria > Acidobacteriota > Terriglobia > Bryobacterales > Bryobacteraceae > BOG-234. The sequence goes on from JBEKAQ010000001.1 coordinate 159,378, forward strand.
GTTCGAAGCGCGGCAAGACGTTCTATGGATGTAATCGTTATCCGGACTGCGATTTCGTGGCTTGGGCGCGGCCTGTTGCGGAGAAGTGTCCGGAGTGCGGAAGCCCTTATCTTGTAGAGAAATACCTGAAGGCTGGCGCATTCCTGCAGTGCGCCGCGAGCGGCTGCAAATACAAGCGGGAGATGCTGCCCTCCGAAGCGCGTCCGGAAGTTCCGACCGAAGCTTTGGCCAGCTGAACCTCATCCTTCTTATCCTGTCCGCCCGGTCGGACTACCTCCCAAACGTCCGGCCGGTCTCCGTATTTTCCTTTGACGAATTAAATTCGAGAGTTTTCGGAATTCGCGCTACCATTATTCTGTATTTGCGAAAAACATCGCATTCGAGTGCGTTTTTACTCTGAAGGACGGGCCGGTTCGCCATGAAAGCTCAGACCATCGATATTCAGGAATGCACGGGACGGATTCTGTCATCGCCGATTTTTCGGCCGGGCGGGAAGAAGTTGCTGGCCAAGGGACATATTCTGCGGGCGGAGGACATTCGGATCCTCCAGTCCGAGGGCATGGATCACATTATCGTGGCGGAGCTCGATGCGGACGAGGTTTCGGAAGACGAAGCGGTATGCGCTATCGCCGGCGAGACGGCCTGCGGATGTTATGAGATCCATCTGGCGGCGGGCGGCAGGGCGAACCTGATCGCCACCGAAAACTGCTGCGTTCTGGTGGACGACGATTTGCTGCGCCAGGTGAACTGCACTTCGGGGATGGTGATCGCGACCACGCTCAACTTCAGTTACGCCGCCGCGGGACTGAGAATCGCCACCATCAAGAGCACGCCGTTCGCGGTTTTACGGCCGGATTTCGAGGGCTCGCTCGCCATGCTGCGCGAGCGGGGTCCCATCATGCAGGCGCGGCCGTCCCGCGGTGCGTCGATCGCGGTACTTTACAGCGATCCCATCAACGGAGACCGCGCGCGGGTGCTGTTTGAGCCGGTGGTGCGCCAGAAGCTGGAACGATTCGGCGTCCGCTCGCACGCCGCCGTCACGGTACTCGAAAACGACGAGCACGTTTCGCGCGGCATGCAGCAATTGCTGCGGGCCAGGCCGAGCATGGTCCTCATCGCGTCCACCACAGCTCCGGCGGGGCCGGACGACGTGGTGGGACGCGCCATGGGGAAGATCGGCTGCGCGATTGAACGCTTTCTGGCGCCGGTGGAGCCGGGAAATCTGCTTCTGATGGGTTATAAGGAAGAAATCCCGATTGTTGCCGCGCCCGGCTGCTTCCGTTCGCTCAAACCGAACGTGGTGGATCTGCTGTTGCCGCCGATGATGGCGAGGTACCGGGTTTCCACATGGGAAGTGGCCTGCCTCGGCCACGGTGGATTATTGAATTAACCCGAATCTCCCCTCTGCGCAAAAGCATCTTGTGCGGTGATGCCTACACCTTTTGAAAGCGCACAACTCATCCTTACCCTTTACGACCTGCGTCGTGAAGAAACCATGCGCAAGGCGCGCGATTTCTTCGTTACCTTCGATCCCCGGACGTTTGAAGACTTTATGGCGAGTTTCGCGGGCCCGCACAGTGCTTACATCCGGATGGTCGTCTCGTATTGGGAGATGGCCGCGTCGCTGGTGGCCAACGGAGCTATCGACGCCAGGATGTTCACCGATGCGAACGGCGAGTTCGTCTTCGTTTTCGGAAAAGTCGAACCCTTCCTTCCGCAGTTCCGGGAAGTATTCGGCAATCCAAACTTCCTCGTTCATCTGGAGAAGCTTACCCTCGGGCTTCCCAACGGCCGGCAACTTGTCGATGAGAGCGTGCAGCGCATGCGCGCCATGATGGCCGCCCGCGCCGCCGCCCAGTCCAGCAGCTAACCCACTTCGGTTAGCCCAGGAATCCCAGATCCGACGTTGAGAAATTGGCCAGATTCGGGAACACGGTGGCTAGCGCGTTCGCGGGCACGCCAAACCACGAACACAGCGTAGCGCCGTACTGATCGATCGAAGTGGTCGGGATCCAGCGGCCGCGCACATCGGTGTCGTTCGGCCCACCAAGCTCGAAGGTGGGGAACTGCCCGTAGATCTGGCCACCCTGCACGGCGCCGCCCACTACCATGTGATGGCTGCCCCAGGCATGGTCGGTTCCATCCGTGGTGGTGGGTTGAAAGGTCCGGCTGAAATCGGACTCGGTAAACGTGGTCACGTTCTGCGCCTGACCAAGTTCCTGCGTGGCCGCATAGAAGGCGGCCAGCGCGGCGCTTAGCTGCGGGTACAGATTGTTGAGCGTTTCGATCTCTCCGGCGTGGGTATCGAAGCCACTCAGCGAGCAGAAGAAGATCTGCCGCCGCATGCCCAGATACGATTGCACCTGGATGATCTTCGCGACCTGCTGCAATTGCTCGCCGATCGATGTCGACGGAAACACAGTCTTCAGCGCGGTTCCTTTGGCCAGCGCTGCCGCGAGCGCGGTGGCGTCGCCGATGCTTTGAGACAGCGTATCGTTAGCGGCCTGCACGAGGGACACACCGGTGTCGGTGGTCAACAAACTGGTGAGGGCGTTCATGCGCGCCACCGATGCGGCCGAAGTGCTGAATCCCGACAGCGCCAACGACTGCCCCGGCCCCAGTGCGACCGGCGTTGTGTTGGCTCCCAGCCCTTCCACCACGTTGCCCGCCACCGAGAAGAACGGCGGAAACGCGGTCGAATTCAACTTCTGCGCGGAAATGTAATCCGCCACCCGGCCCGCCCATCCGGTGGGGCTGTGGCCCTGCGCGATGGAAGTCTGCCACGCCACCTGCTGGTCCGGATGCGAGAACAGGTTGAGCGGAATCGACGCCTGCTGTTTCTGATACTGGGCCTGCGTGAGCGGTTGCACGAGGCAGCCCGTATTGGCCACGATCGCCAGTTCCTTGCTCGAGAACATGCTGGCTACTTCGGGCAGTTTGGCATGGAAACCATACGACGCGCCGGAAACGCTGGTGACCGGCGTAAGTTCGGCGGTGGTGAGGCCGAGGGTGCCGCGGATCGATTGATACGCCTTGTAGTTGGTATCGTCCATGGGGACGATGGTGTTATTCGAATCGTTGCCCCCGAACAGGAAAACGCATACCAGCGCGCGGTAGTCGGGCCCGCTCTGCGCCAATACGGGCAGCGCTCCGAAGGGACGAAGCGCCAGCGACCCTACTGTGGCCGTTCCGATCCTGATAAATCCTCTGCGTGAAAACATTTTCCTTCTCCCTGTCCTTCGCTACTGAACGATCTGATACTCACCCGAGGTGAGCGCAATGTAGAGTGCAGCCTGCGCCTTCGCCGTGGGCGTAGTGGCCGCATTCACCGCCGTGGTTGCCGCCTGCCGCAGCGCGGACGACATGGAACTGTGCAGAAACACGTAGTCGATGGCATCGAGCAGGTCCGACGTCTTGCCCGCGGCGTTCACGAACGGCGCCAGGTTGAACGTGGTACTCGCATCGAGCTTGCCGTAGAGAACGGTGTTTACGGTATCCGCCCGAAGCGCCACCGTCTGCGTGGAATAGATCTGGAATTCAGGCCCCAGCAGGTTGTTTTCCGTGCGGTACTGTGCGTTGAAATAGCTGAATACGCTGGGGGCGTAGAAAAGATCCTCCCCCATATTTGAGGCGCTGTTGTAGACGGCGCTCGACGCGCCCAGCGTGGCGTTGAGACCCCGCAGAAGGTTCGTCATGAAAAGGATCGGTTCGCGCAGATGTCCGAAGTTGGCGTTCACTTTGGCCGGCGGATCGTCCGCCGCCCGCGCCTCGGGATCCATCAGGATCGCGGTGATCACGGCCTGCAGGTTTCCCGCCACGCCGGTGCCGTCGTTCGAAAAAACCTGCGCCACGCGCTGGATATAGGCGGGGCTCGGATTGCTCGTCACGAGTTGCTGAATCAGCTGCTGGCTGATGAAGGGAGCCATGGTGGGCTGCTCCATGAGGGCATCGAACACTGAGTCGAGATCCTGTTGGGCGGTCTGTCCGGCGGGAATGGTGATGTTGTCGAAAATCGCTTTTGCCGTGGTGTCGTGTTCGGAAGCCACGGAGAACATCTGGCCAAAATAATACGCCGGATTATTTGTTTTCGCGGTGGCGCCGGGTGGGGTCGGGTAGGTCCAACCCGTCAGAGCCTTGGCAAGCTGCGTCACGATGGCCTGCGTATAGGTGGGCACCGGGTTACCGTTCGAATCGAGCACCGGCGCGCCATTGGGTTGCAATTGCGTGAGCCCGAGGGTGAACAGCTGCATCAGCTCGCGCCCGTAATTCTCGTTGGCGGAGGTTCCGGAAGTGGAAGTGGCCTTGTTGTTGTTCGCCATGTTGAGATAGCGGCCCATGGCGGGGCTCAGCGTCACGGCCTCCATCAGCGTCCGGTAATTGCCAAAAGCGTTATCGCGAAAGATTCGCCAGTAAGGGGGATACGCATACGCGTTGGGAACTCCGGAAGTGGCCGAAACAACCCAGATCTTGCTCAGCGCGAAGGCGACGCGTTGGCGGAGCTGATCCTCGCCAGTGAGCGCATTCTGAAAGAACGCAGCCTGCACCGGCGTCAGATTATTGTTCGAGTTGCCGGAGGAATCGAGGATCGGTTGATCGGGCAGATCGGAGATATTCAGGGCGAACTGCGCCTTGAGCCAATCCTCCATGCCAGTAGTCTGGAGCTGTTGGATGGCGGCTGGAGTCGGCCCCCAGGTAGTTTGATCGAGAAATCGCGCCGCGGCTCGCGCCGAAAGCAGATTATCCGGCCGCGGCCTGTCCTCGGCGAATGCCGAAGAAGCCAGCAGCATCGCTGCTATCACGGAAAATAATAGCTTCATGCCATATCCTTTATAGAATTACGTCCCACACGAAAGGCAAACACCGCTCGAGCGCGGAAAGTCGCGGCATCGAAAAAGAAACCTGGCTGCGCGGTGGGGCAGATTACCATTCTTTGGCCGCAGACCAGTCGCCTGGAGCTACACTCTTGCCACGAGAATGAGCCATGATGCAGTGCCCTCGCTGCAAACGACTTAACCCGCCCGGAACGGCAAAGTGCGATTGCGGATACGAATTGCTCTTGCCCCCTGCATTGCAGTCGGCAGGCATGCGTACACGCGTATCCAACTGGTCGAGCCGGTAACTGGCTTTTTTCTGTGCATCGCCACCGGACCGCAATTGGGCTGGTTCTCCTTTGCGACAGCCCGTTCAACAAAATGAGCCAAGTGCCCCCAAGCTAGTGCGCGGCGGCCGCTCTGGCTCCGCGCCGGGGCTTCTTCATGATGAAGACCAGGGGCGCGAGACATGCCACCGCGATCGCCCCCGTCGAAATGATGTCGATATAGGCGAGAGTCGTCGCCTGGCCCGTAACCACCCTCTGCATCATGGCGTAGGCCCGATCGGTTGCCTGATCGGGTGGAATCCCCTGGCTTGAGAACGTCTGCGTGAGCCCCGCGATCTGCCGCGCGAACAGCTGATTGCCCGCATCCGTATGGGTGCTCAGATACACCTGGTGCTTCTGCGACAGTCGCAGCAGAAACGTACTCAGCATGGAAATTCCGATGCTGCCTCCGAGATTGCGCGACAGATTGGTGATACCGGAAACCTGGTTGCTCTTGTTGGGTGGCATCCCCACGTAGGACAGCGTATTGATCGGGATGAAGATGAACGCCAGCCCCATGGTCTGGTAGACGCGCATCATGGCGGCCGTATGGAAATCGATATCGGTACTCAGGATCGTCATGTGGTACAAAGCCGCCGACGTCGCGAGAAAACCGATGGCCACGAGGTATCGCGGATCCACACGCGAGACCAGCTGGCCCACAATGGGCATCATGAATATCAGTACGATGGCGCCGAGCGAAAGGGCCTTGCCGGCCTGCTCCGCCGTGTAGCCCATCAGGGTCTGGAGGAACTGCGGGATGAGCACGGTGGTGCCGAACAACACATTGCCCAGCACGAACATCATGACCACTGCGGTGGCGAAATTGCGCTGCCGCAGGAGTTGGAGGTCCATGATCGGGTTGCGGTGTTTCCATTCGTTGATCACGAACCATGTCAGCGTGGCGAGCGCCAGCACGGTGAGGCTCAGAATCCTGCGCGAGGCGAACCAATCGTCTTCCTGCCCTTTATCGAGCACCACCTGGAGGCATCCGATCCCCACCGTGATCAGCCCCAGCCCCATGTAGTCGATGGGATTGGTGAGCATCTTCTTACGCTCGGTGGCGATGTAGGGCGGATCTTCCACGATTTTCTGCGTCAGAAACAGCGACAGGACTCCCACCGGCACGTTGATGTAAAAGATCCAGCGCCAGCTGTAGTTATCCGTGATCCAGCCGCCCAGGGTGGGGCCGATGGCAGGCGCCATGACGACAGCCATGCCGTAGACCGCGAATGCCATGCCGCGCTTTTCGAGCGAGAACGTGTCGGCCAGAATCGATTGTTCGCTGGTGGCCAAGCCGCCCCCGCCGAGTCCCTGCATCACGCGAAACAGAACCAGCATCCCCAGCGACGGCGCGAGGCCGCAAAGGAACGAGCTGATGGTGAACAGGGTCACGCAGGTCATGTAGAAGCGCTTGCGCCCTACCAGAACCGAGAGCCAGGCGCTGATCGGCAAAACTATGGCGTTAGAAACCAGGTAGCTGGTCAGGACCCAGGTCGATTCGTCCTGGCTGGCCGAGAGTCCGCCGGCGATGTGCGGCAGGGCCACGTTGGCGATCGAAGTATCGAGCACCTCCATGAACGTCGCGAGAGTAACCGTCAGCGCGACGATCCAGGGATTGTATTTGGGCCGCCAGACGGCTGGAAGGGTCGGAGTGCTCGCCATGCGTCAGATGCAAGTGATCACTTGCATTCTCTCACGCAGGCTTCGAGATACATACTCCTTCGAGAAACAGATCCACACAGGTTTTTAAGTACGCTTCGCGGGTGTAGCCGGGCGAAAAAACGGCGCGCCGCAGCACGGCCGCGAAGATCATTCCGGTGAACGCATCGACCGCCGGGCTGAGCTCGATCTCCCGCCGGATGACTCCGCGGCGCTGGCCTTCCGCGAGGTACGCGATGAACTTTTGGCGCAGCGGTTGAATCACGTCGTGCATGATGTCCTCGGTGAGCTTGGGATGAAACCGGTGCGCCAGCATGGTGCGCAGGAACGCATGGTATTGCTCATGCGTGGCGTAATAAACTTCGGCCACCGCGGAGATGTCCCGACGGATGTCGAAGTCCTCCAGATCGACGCGGTCGAGGGCTTCGTGCTCGGCGCGCACCACTTCGCGAACCACCGCCGCGAGCAGCCGGTCTTTGCTCTCAAACAGCCGGAAGAGAGTGACCTCGTTGACCCCGGCGGCGTCCGCTATTTCCCTTGTGGTGGCCGCCATGCCGCGGCGCGAAAACATTTCGAGCGCGGCCTCGATCAGCCGTTCGGAGGCGGTACCTTTGCGGACTGCGGGGAGGACGGGCATGGCTTCCCTTGTTCTTGTAACATATCCTCAAATCCGGCGCAGCGCAGCACAGGCAAGCGGGGGTACTTGGGATACTGCGGGTCGCGCAAACCAAGCTGGCACATGGTGAACACGCTGCCGCGGTCGCTGCGGATCTCCCGCCGGTGCGCGCACGAGTTACAAAGACCGGTCATAATTCCAGATTATGCCCGGAACAGCCGCGGGCAGGCCGGTAATCTGCCCCACCGGCGTACACCGCTCCCTCACGGTCGTGGCTCGCAAGTCCTTACTGAGCCGCGCGCGTAAGCAAGCGTGACGATACGCCAATTTATGCAACTGAGGACTAGGCCAGAATTTCGCGGACGCGCGCCAGCAGTTCCGGTATCCGAAACGGCTCCTGCAGGAAAGAAGCGCCCTGCATGCTGCCAGACTCGCAGCCGGACATGAACAGAACGCGCAGGCCGGGCTGTCTCTTTGTCAATTGCGAGGCCAGTTCGCGTCCGTTCACGTTGGGCATCACGACGTCGGTTACCAAGAGGTCGATATCGCGATGGCTTTCCATCATCAGGACGGCCTGTTCCGGGCTGTCGGCGTCCACCACGTCGTAGCCGGAGCCGCTGAGAATGGTGCTGACGAAGCGCCGGACCATTGGTTCATCGTCGACCACCATAACTTTCGGGAGCATAAAAAAGGCTTAACCCGCACCAAAACCAAAGGTCGCGCAAGAAGAAAGAATAAACTGTAGGGAGTGTCCTTAATTCCAAGCGGTCCCAGGTTACAGATTAGTGTCTGCCTGCTTGCCTGCGCGCTCGCAGGCTGCCAGAAGAGCGCCGCGCCACAGCCGTCAGCCGGCCGGGGGCAGATGCCCGGAATCCCGGTCACGGTGGCGAAGGCGATCGAAACATCCGTACCGGTGGAGGTACACGCGATTGGAAACGTGGAAGCGTGGTCCAGCGTGCAGATCAAATCGCAGGTCGCCGGTATTCTGACGCATGTCGATTTCACCGAAGGACAGGAAGTTCGCAAGGGGCAACAGCTCTTTCAAATCGATCCCCGGCCTTACCAGGACGCCTGGAATCAGGTTGCCGCGGCGCTTGCCCGCGATCAGGCGCAACTGCAGCAGGCGCAGGCCAACCAGGCCCGCGACGAGGCGCAATTTCACAACGCCGAAGTGCTGGCCAACCGGTACGCCGAGTTGCTGAAGGATGGAGTGGTTTCGAAAGAGCAGAACGAATCCTACTCGACCACTGCGAATATGCAGCGGGAAGCCATCCGTTCCGATCAGGCGGCGATCGCGCAGGCGCAGGCGGCGATTCAGGCCGACACCGCCAACCTCAGCGCCGCCGCGCTGAATCTCGAGTTCTGCAAAATCGCTTCGCCCATCGACGGGCGCACCGGCAATCTGGCCGTGAAGGAAGGCAACCTGGTGAAGGCGCAGGCCGATAACGCAATGGTCGCCATTAACCAGATCGAGCCCGTCTACGTTACTTTTTCCGTGCCGGAAACCTACCTTCCCGATATCCGCCGCTTCAGCGCGCAGGGCAAGCTTCCGGTGGAGGCGTATGCGGGAGAGCAAACCGCGGTCTCTTCCCAGCAAACTGCCACGGGCTCTTCCCAGCAAACCCCGATCCTGGGCGAGCTCTCGTTCATCGACAATTCGGTCAACGCGGCCACCGGAACGATTCAGATCAAAGGCACGTTCGCCAATAAAGACCGTAAGCTCTGGCCGGGGCAATTCATCAACGTGGTGCTGCGGCTCTCGACCGCGCATAACGTGATTGTGGTGCCGTCCGAGGCGATCCAGACCGGGCAGCAGGGGCAGTTTGCCTTTGTGGTTTCAAATGGCACGGTACAGATACGGCCCATCAAGGTGGGGCAAGCGGCGGGCCGCAACACGGTCGTCGAGAGTGGGCTGGCCGCCGGCGATACGGTGGTCACCGATGGCCAGATGCTGCTCGGTCCGGGAGCGCCGGTGCGCGTTGTGAAAACGGTCGAATTATGAACATCCCAGGCTTTTTCATCGGCCGCCCCATCACCACCACGCTGGTGACTTCAGGAATCTTGCTGTTCGGCTGGGTCGCGTATCGCGCTCTGCCGGTCAACGATCTGCCCAACGTCGACTATCCGACGCTGCAGGTATCCGCTGCACTGCCGGGGGCCAGTCCGGAGACCATGGCATCGGCCATCGCGACGCCCCTCGAACGCCAGTTCACCACCATCGCCGGGCTCGATTCCATGACTTCTTCAAGTCAGCTCGGCAGCACTTCCATTACCATGCAGTTCAGCCTGAACCGCAACATCGATGCGGCTGGGCAGGATGTGCAGGCGGCCATTTCGAAGACCCTCTCGCAGTTGCCGCAGAACATGCCTTCGCCGCCCACGTATCAGAAGGTGAATCCGGCCGATCAGCCGATTCTCTTTATTGTGGTGAGCTCGAAAACTCTGCCGCTCTATCGCGTCGACGAGTTCGCCGAGACTTTGATGGCCCAGCGCATTTCCACCGTTTCGGGCGTGGCTCAGGTGCAGGTCTACGGGGCGCAGAAATATGCCGTGCGCATCGAGCTGAATCCGGATGCGCTGGCCGCCCGCGGTCTGGGTATCGATGAAGTGCAGGCCGCCGTCGCGAACGCCAATGTCAACCTGCCCACGGGAACGCTCAACGGTTCGAAGCAGGCGTTTACCGTGGAATCCACCGGACAGCTGGAAGATGCCGCCGCCTACCGGCCCATTATCGTCGCGTATAAACAGGGGCAGCCGGTGCGCCTGCAGGACGTGGCGATCGTCGAGGACAGCGTCCAGAACAATAAGGCCGCCGCCTGGTTCAATGGCGAGCGCTCTATCGTCCTTGCGGTGCAGCGGCAGCCCGGCACCAACACCATCGAAGTCGTGAACGGCGTGAGGACGCTGCTGCCTTCGTTCCGTTCGCAGATCCCCCCTTCGGTGAACATCAGCATCATGTACGACCGTTCGGTGTCGATTCGCGATTCCATCTCCGACGTGAAGTTCACCTTGTTGCTCACGGTGGCGCTGGTGGTGATGGTGATCTTCGTCTTCCTGCGCAATATTTCGGCGACCCTGATCCCCAGCCTCGCCGTGCCGCTCGCCATTATCGGCACTTTCTCCGTAATGTATCTGCTCGGCTATACCGTCGACAATCTGTCGCTGATGGCGCTCACGCTGTCGGTCGGCTTCGTGGTGGACGACGCCATCGTGATGCTCGAAAATATTGTCCGCCACATCGAGAACGGCGAAACGCGCATGGATGCCGCCTACCGGGGCTCGCGCGAAATCGGCTTCACCATCGTTTCGATGACTATTTCGCTGGTTGCCGTCTTCATCCCCGTGCTGTTCATGGGTGGAATCGTAGGCCGCCTGATGCACGAGTTCGCGGTCACCATCAGCGTGGCGATTCTGGTATCGGGCTTTGTGTCGCTCAGCCTCACGCCCATGCTGTGCAGCCGCTTCCTGCGCTTCACGGCACATCAAAGCCACGGCGCTCTGTACCGGATTTCCGAGCGCGGCTTCGAATGGGTCGCGCGCATGTACGACCGCACCCTGGTCTCGACTATGCGGCACGGCATCGTGACCATGGGGGTTTCGTTTCTGCTCCTGTTCGGGACCGTTTACCTGTTCACCACCATGCCGAAGGGTTTCATCCCCAGCCAGGATTCCGGCTTCCTTTTCGGCCTGACGCAGGCCGCGCAAGGGTCGTCGTTCGACTACATGGTGAACCACCAGGACGAGGTAATCAAAATTGTCCGCGCCGATCCCAACACCGAATCGGTCTTCTCGTTCGTGGGCGCGGGATTCGTCGGCGCCATGAACACGGGCATCTTTTTCGTCAAGACCAAGCCGCGCGACCAGCGGCCGAATTCGGTGGATGGGATGATCGACGAACTGCGGCCCAAACTGATGTTCATGGTGCCGGGCATGATCGCCTTCATGCAGAATCCGCCGCCCATCAGCGTGAGCGGCCAGATCACCAAGAGCCTCTACGCGTTGACGTTGGGCGGGCCCGATATCCGCGATCTGTATAAGTGGGCGCCCATCCTCACCGCTAAAATCGGCGAGCTGCCGGGTTTTGCCGACGTGACGAGCGACCTGCAGATCGCCAGCCCGCAGATCACCGTCGATATTAACCGCGACAAAGCGCAGGCCGTGGGAGTCACGCCGCAGCAGATCGAGGACGCGCTCTATACCGCGTATGGCGATCGCCAGATTTCCACCATCTTTACGCCCGCCAACGAGTATCAGGTGATCGCCGAAGTGCTGCCCGAATACCAGAACAATCCCGCCGCACTGTCGAGGCTTTATATCCGTTCGGGCAGCAGCTCGCTGATTCCTCTCGATACGGTGGCGAGCATGAGCCGCACCGTCGCTCCGCTGACCGTGCAGCATTCGGGCCAGCTGCCGGCGGTTACAATTTCTTTCAACCTGCGGCCTGGCTTCTCGCTGGGCGACGCCGCCGACCGGGTGAACGACACGGTGCGCGAGCTTCAGATGCCGGCCACCATCACGACCAATTTCCAGGGCACCGTGCAGGCTTACCAGACTTCGTTCAAGGGGTTGTCGATTCTGCTGATCGTGGCCATCGCGGTGATTTATCTGGTGCTCGGAATTTTGTATGAGAGCTTCATTCACCCCATCACGATTCTTTGGGGCCTGCCTTCCGCCGTGGTGGGCGCGCTGCTCACGCTGAAGATTTTCCACATGGATCTGGATCTGTTCGCGCTGGTGGGTTTGGTAATGCTGTTCGGCATCGTGAAGAAGAACGCCATCATGATGATCGATTTCGCGCTCGATGCCCAGCGCACGAGGAACGTCGCGCCGGCGCAGGCGATTTACCAGGGTGCCATTATGCGCTTCCGGCCGATCATGATGACGACGATGGCCGCGCTGTTCGGCACTCTGCCGATTGCGCTCGGGTTCGGAGCGGGGGCGGAATCCAGAAGGCCGCTGGGGATGGCGGTGGTGGGCGGGTTGCTGGTTTCGCAGTTGCTGACGCTTTATATAACGCCGGTGACTTATGTGTATATGGAAAAGTTCCGGGGATTATTCACGCGGCGGCAGGCGAAGCCGGAGTTAGTCGAGCAGGAAGTTTGACGGAGTCGGGCGGCGGTATCGCGATGCCTTATTCGCGCATGCCCCCTGGTGAAATGCGATGGCTTCCTGGATCAGGTGTTCCACCTCGTCTCGCGAATTGCCCACGGAGATCGCGCCTGGAAGATCGGGAACGTATGCTCCCCATGAATTCGGGCTTTTTTCCCTAAATAGCTTTATCAGACTGAAAGGATCCGCGGCTGGATTTCGTAGTTCCGATCGCGGTGGAACGTAATTGATTAGCGGAGCCCAAACTCAACCGGGAGCGGGCGGCGGGCTGATGAGAGCCGTCAGAGATGTCGCCAGGGCTGAAGGGTTTGTTGCGGATAGCCTGCCGCACGCTGGTGAAGGCTGGGAAGATCCCGGTTTGCGTCCGGATGAGTCTTTTGTGAACGTTCCCGGGGGTTTTAGTGCCTCAGCTCCAGGTTGCCGGCGCCGAGACTGGCGCGCAACGTGTACTTTCCCGGTCCCGACCATTTGAGGTGCGGGGAAAGTCCTGAGCCCGAATCGCCGAAGGGTCCGGCGTTGAGATTCCCAACCTTGACGGCAGCGTCCACAGTGCCGTAATCGCTGGAGTTTGGGATCGAAATCCCGACGTTCCCGGCCTTGCTGTCAATATCCTTGTTCCCTTCGATGGCGGCAACTTCGAGATTGCCGCCGCTGAGATGGACGGTGATGTCCGCCGCCGCCGGGACTTCGACCGTCGCTCGAAAATTGTTGTGCGGCGTATCTCTGATTGCCAGATTCGCATGCGTGCCGCTGGTCCCCAAATCGGCGGCGGCATTGCCGGTATTGCCTGCAAACGAGACGCGGATACGTTCATCCGGGCCGGCTCGGACGATGTAGTCACCGCCGTCCAGTTGCATTTCGATGCTTCCCGCGGCGGCAAACGGTTTGTCGACCTTTATGACTGGAGGCTGTTCAGGTCTCGACGAGCAGGAAGCCAGAGCAATCGCAACCAGAACAATGAGGTTCTCTTTCGAATTCATCGCGGCCTTGCCAAACGGGTTCTGCATGCCAGCCTCCTGAATCCTGAAGTATAGAAGTATATATGAGCTCGCCTTTGCGCATGCACGAGCTGCTTGTTCAGTCCACCGGGCCGGAACGGGACGTCGTTTTCACACTTGTTTGAGGCCGTGCGGCGGAGCATTCGATAACTATCCGCCTGTAGCCATGCGCCCGCGAAGTCTAAGGCGCAAGGCCTTCGGTCAATTCGATGCGCGTGCCCCACGGATCGGTGAGGAAGGCATTCGAAAGCTTGATCTCCGGCACGGATTGGTAAGGGGAATCGAGTTTGATTCCGTTGTCGACCAGTTTCTTGCAGAAGGCTTCGAGCCCTTTGATTTCGAAGGCGACGTGATCGATGGCGCGTCCCGCGGTGGGTACCGGGGAATCGGCGCGTGCCCAGGAAAGAGTCGTGCCGGCTATGTTGCTGGAATCGGCCGTGCCGCCCCTGCCGGGCCTGGCCCCGAAGTTCTTTGCGTACCACGCCTGCATGTCCTTCGGTTGGGTCGAATAGAAGTGGAGGTGATCGAACTCCATCCCGGCATACTCCGAACTGTCTTCGATCAGCTCGATACGCACCCCATCGGGGCCATCGATCATAAGCCGGTCGCCACCCGCACCGGGCTGAAAACTCTTGTAGCCGGTCTTCGCCAGTTTATCGATGAGCGGCTGAAGATCCGGAACCCTGAAGCCGATATGATCGATCGCGGAGCCGGCACTTGGTCCGGACGGGGCCACCGGGGTAAACAGGATAATCGCCCCCAGCAGGCTGACGCCCTTAAGAGATTCGTGGCTGTAAGACGACGCTCCGAGGACTTCCGTCCAGAACGCGATGGCGGTATCGGGATCGGCGGAGTTGAGGTGGATGTGCCCCATCGCCACGTTTCGTGCACCCCGCGTGGGGGGTTGCGCGACGGCGGAAATGGCAGCGATCAGACAAGCGGCGAAGATGCGAAACAGGAGCATTGCTGGACGTTATGGTAACAGTTCCGGTGGTGGAAACGCGTTTTCGAGGGCTCCCGATAGTCCAGGGCAGGGCTCAGAATCCGGCAGCAGCGCGAGGTGCGGGGAAGTCGTTCTTCGTTTCTCCCAGTATTTCGAGGATCGCACTGCGGTCCTGAGTGCCGCGATTCCGAAGCACTTCCAGCATGCGGCGGTAAATGGCGGTTTTTACCGGCGCGGGCAGCGCATCGAAGGCATCGCTGTAAATCATGTAGCTGCACGGGTATCTGAGGAGGCGGGCGTTGAGATCGAGATCCCGCAGCGAGCGTCCTTTGGAATCGCGGGGCCCTCGCGCGGCGAACTTTTCCGCAAAACCCGAGGCGCCTTTCACGGGTCCGGGCAGCGGCGCCTCGTCAACGAAGAGCATAGCGTCCACCAGCTGGTTCAGGTAATCGGCGGCGCGGCCGGTTTTTCGCGATTCGACATTGGCCTGAGCGATCAGGTTCATCATGCGGGTTTGATGCTCGAAGACCATCAGTGCGGCGATATCGCTGGGCCCGGGCGGGACGACGCGGGTAGGCTGGCCGCGTTCGTTCCATACGGTGTTACCCATATGCGGGGCCTCGCTTGATCCGGTGACGAACCAGCCGGCCCAAAGTTGGCCGAAGGGGGTCCGGTTATCGGTTTCGCGCGCCCCGAATCGTTCGAAAAGCACTCCGTTCGACGCGGTAACGACGCTGCGAATGCGCAATTGCGGAAGACCGGTAGTCCGGGAAAGATGGCAGTTCATGCAGTCGGGGCGGTGCGAGAAGGGCGAGACGGGTGTGGGCCTGGCCGACCATTCGCGATAACGGGAGGGATTCTGATCGAGGAGATAGAAGACAATGCCTCGTTGCGGATCCTGGGCGGCCAGCTCGATGGCGCCTCCCTTCACCGTGCCTACGGCCACCCGATCGTTGAAGAACACCATGCGCGGAGTGTTGGGGCCGATGCGGATGCCCTGGACGCTGGTCTTCGAGAACACCAGCATCCGGGACTCGGAAGGGATGTCGAGAGCTTCGAGGAGCCAGGGCAGATAGCCGCGTTCGGCGTCGAAGCGGACTTTGACCTCCCCACGTTCGATGCCGCGGCCCAGTTCGGCGACTGGATCCGTCTGGGCGAACGCGGCGGCGCCAGCCAACCACAACAGGCACGGGACGCCGGCCCTGCGAGGGGTCACTTCAGCGCCGGCTTGCCGGCTTCGCCGCAAGCATTCGCCGCAAAATGGCGAGAGTTATCAGGCCGGTGAGAGCGAGGAGAAACGCGCCCGGCTCGGGAACGACGACCTCGAAATTGGTGGACACCGTGCATGGGTTCGCCGGGTCCTGGCAATCGCTTTCATCCGTATAATCCAGCGTGGCGATTCCAAAGTAATCGCCGGCGGGCGCAGCGGGTTCGACATCCACTTCGAAAATGTCGCCGGAGTAGCTATATTGCCCGGCATCGGGGCCGAGGTAACCCGGCGTTGCAGTCAGGAAAAAATAGTTGCCCGACGAGCCGCTCCCATAGGTATTATCGAGGACGTCGACGCCGCCGCCGTCCGGATTCGAGATGTCCATCGTGAGGTACAGCGCGTCCAGAAAATAGTCCTGGCTTTCGTCGCCTCCGGTTGTGATCGTTCCGGTAAAGATGACGCAGGAGCCGGAGCCATCCGAGTTCTGACAGAGTCCGGGTTGATAGAAGCCTCCCGGCGGCGAATCAAGAGGGCTCTCACCCGGTGTTAGATTAAAAGTCAAGTCGCCGGCGGAGAGCGGGATCGTCAGCAGAAGAGGCGCCAGCGCGCCGAGGAGTTTGCGTAACACCAGGTCCTCCCGATTGGTTCAATTACCGATCGCAAAGAGCGTTGCGTCGTTAATTGCGTAAACGGTGCCATCGGGCCCGATTACGGTTGGGGTGTATGCTTCGCCGACGCCCGGGGTCAATCGGATCGACTGCGAGAGCGTGTTCGACGTGAAATCCCAGCGGTAATTCACGCCATCCTCGCTGTTCACGATAGCGGACTTGGTATTCGGATCGATGGCCGCGCTGTTGATGCACCACTCGCGCACGGCGCCGGCCGGCGGCGCGTCGGAGGTGGGCCCGAGCTGCTCCATCAGCGTGCCGCCAGGACCCGCGACAAGATTCATGACGCCGACTCCGGTGATCGGGTCGGTCATGGAAACGTTGGGATCGGTGATGGCCACATAGTTCTGGCCCGTGCCGCCGGTGTCCTTGTAGTTGTTGTATTTGGTCAGCAGTAAATAGCTCGATGAGCCTTTGTAGCTGGGAACCAGATTTTTCTCCACAATCGTAGCCGTGGTGTCCCAGCCGAACGCGCCAGGCAGTTTTGGCGTCGAAAGAGTGCTGTTGAAGTGCAGCAGCCAGCCGCGGTCGTGGTTGGAGCAACAGGCCGATTCAAAGACGCCATAGTAGACATCGCCGTCGGGTCCGATGGTGGGGGCGGCGGAGCTGTCGTCGAGGATCTCGGCGTCGTCGAGCGTCTCGGGATCGGTCAGGCGGGTGCGCGCCACAGGCGCAAGCGTCGTCGGATTGACGGCGACGAGATATCCGGCGCTCGAACCGCCGTTACTCACCGCCACGTAGAGCGTGGTGCCGGCGGCATTCACGGCGGGCGCGCAGTTCAGCGGAATCTGGCTGATCGTGATGGGGCTGCTTGCGCCTCCTCCCAGGGTATAGGCGCTGACCCAGGATCCAACGCCGGCAGCCGAAATCCGCGCGAGGCCGCTGGTCAGTACAGTGCCGTCCGATAAAGTCACGGTCCCGGTCACAATGAATCCAAAATACATATTTCCGAAGCGGTCGGCCGTAATGGGCGTTGAGATCGTTACGTTGCTGCTGTACGGGCTGTAGAAAGCCAGTTGCCCTGAAGTGCCGGTGATCGAATCGGGCGTATTCCGGTAATGGATCGTACCGCCGGCGCCGGGATAGAAGTAACGGCTGGGCGACCCGAGGGTTGCTCCATAGCTCGGAATCCAGTCGTGCGGGGGCGGCGTGTAGTCGGTAGTGAGGGTGTAGAGCGGCGCGCCGGTCGATCCGTTGAAGGCGTTGATCTGATAGGTATTGTTGGAACTGGTGCGCTGCGGTACGAGCACCGTATTCGCCGCCGTGACGATTGGCGTGCCGTAGTGGATGTACAAAGGTCCGCCCGTGCCCTGCAGCACAGTATCCACGGGGGTGCTCCAATGAATATTATTCAGCGGCTGCGACGCCACGGCGGAGACCCCCGTATGCTGCGCGTCGTGAGAATATCCGGTCCAGGACTGCCCCGGCGCAAGTGGAGCGAAGACGGCGAGAGCGAAAACCGCGGGTATTCCGTGAAGATTCATAAATCTGGGGCTGCCACACATCATACAACATTTTCTTTATGTTTTGTTTTGAACGGCACCATCCGGAGCAGGTCTGCCGCGCGTTCGGCAGCTTAGTCCCGAGGCCGCTCTTGCCATCGTGCACGGCAACGTGATGCTTGCGGCACTGGACATATTATTCTCTCTGTGGTCCGCTGGATAATGGATGACCACGACAGATCCAGGGATCGGCGCGCCTGTCAACTCACCACGGCAGGTCCTGTTCGCCAGCCTGATCGGCACGACTATTGAGTTCTTCGATTTCTACATTTACGCAACCGCGGCTGTGCTTGTCTTTCCCCGTTTATTCTTTCCCGCGTCCGATCCGTCCTCCGCCACGCTGGCCTCGCTGGCGACATTCGGGATCGCGTTCCTTGCGCGGCCAGTCGGTTCAGTGCTCTTCGGTCATTTTGGCGACCGCATCGGACGCAAGACGACGCTCGTGATTGCGCTGTCGACCATGGGAGTATCCACAGTGGCGATCGGCGCATTGCCGGCCTACCGCACGATCGGCATCGCCGCACCGCTGCTTCTGGCGCTGTGCCGCTTTGGCCAGGGGCTGGGTCTCGGCGGTGAGTGGGGCGGAGCGGTGCTGCTGGCGATCGAGAATGCGCCGCCAAAGAAGCGGGCGTGGTACGGGATGTTCCCGCAGCTTGGCGCGCCGATCGGGTTTTTCCTTTCGGGCGGCACTTTTCTGCTGCTCTCCCGCTGGCTCACCAACGAGCAATTCCTTGCCTTCGGTTGGCGCCTTCCGTTCCTCGGCAGCGTGTTGCTGGTGTTCCTCGGACTCTATGTGCGTCTGACGATCGCCGAGACTCCCGTATTCCGGGAAGCCCTGCAGCGCGGCGAACAGGCGAAGATGCCGATACTGACGGTCCTGCGTAGGCATACGCGGGCACTTGTCGCGGGCATCACGGTGAGTCTGGCAACGTTTGTGCTCTTCTATCTGATGACGGTCTTCGCGCTTTCGTGGGGAACCAGCGCGCTCGGCTACAGTCGCGGGAAGTTCCTGCTGATGCAGTTGTTCGGCGTCTCGTTCTTTGCACTGACCATTCCGATTTCCGCCGTTCTGGCGGAGCGAGGGCGCCGTCGCGTGATGCTTTGGATCACTGCGTCGATAGGACTCTTTGGCCTGATCATGGCTCCGATGTTTGTTTCCGGCACCACGGGGGCGGTGGCGACGATGGCATTGGGGCTGGCGTTGATGGGCATCACGTATGGACCGCTCGGCACGCTCATTTCCGAACTTTTTCCAACGCCGGTTCGTTACACGGGCAGTTCGATGGCTTTCAGCATGGCCGGCATCCTGGGCGCCTCGCTGGCGCCTTACATCGCCACGTGGCTGGCCACAAACTACGGACTCCAGTATGTCGGCTACTATCTCTCCGCATCGGCGGCGCTGACGTTTCTGGGGCTGCTTTCGATTCGGGAAACGAAAGACGACGACCTGGCTGAATCAACGGGCGATTCACCTGCCCGCGCGCGTGCCGCAGCTTGCCCCGGCCAATGACCGGGTACGCTTTAACTGTCGACCCTCTTCAGGATCTTGTCGAGCTCATTGTGATTGATGGTATAGCCGAGGCCCGGCTCGGTGGGCGCCTGAACATAGCCGTCCTTATCGATGCGTAGTCTTTGCGTGTAATAGGGCCGGTCGAAATCCTCCACCGGAACGCCTATCTCGAACCAGAAGGCGTTGGGCATGGCGAGCTCGAGGTGGAAATGTACTGCCTGTTCGGCGGTATTGCCGAAGTTGTGCGGGGTGCAGTCCATGTTGAAGGCATCGGCCAGCATGCCCACGCGCATGGAACCGCTGATGCCGCCTACTTTATCGGCAATCAGACGCACCGAGTCGAGCGCGCCGCGGTGGATATATTCGGCGAAATCGGAGATGGAGGAGAGGTACTCGCCGACCTGGAGCGGAATGCTGAGGACGCGGTTCACCTCGATCAGGCCTTCCATATCGATGGTGCGGACGGGGTCCTCGTACCAGGCGTAATCGAGCTCCTCGAGCACGCGGCCCACTTTGAGAGCCTCGGGGACGTTATAGGCCTGGATAGGATCGTGGGCCAGAATGAAATCGTCACCCACGGCTTTGCGGATGGCCCGGATCAATTCGATATGGCCGAGATAGGCGGCGCTATCCGATCCCGGTTTGCGCTGCAGGCCGAAGGGGTGGAGCTTATACGCCTTATAGCCCTGCTGCTTGACGCGAATCGCTTCGTCGACCCATCCGTCAACGGTGGTGTAAGCCTGGGAACTGGCATAGGCCAGCACACGGGTTTTGGTGCCGCCGAGCAGCTTATAGACCGGGCGGTTGACGACCTTGCCCAAAATATCCCACATGCAGATTTCAGCCGCGGCGGTGTAATGATTGGGCCAGGTGCCGTGGCCGCCGCCGGCAGCCTCTCCTCCGGGACGGTCCACCACCGGGTCGAAGCTCGCCTTTAAACCCGACGTAGCCGTGATGGAGGGCAGCAGATCGATGATGTTCTTGCCCAGCAGGGCGGGCTTGGCCCAATCCAGCCAGTGGGGCATGGGGGCGCGGTTTCCCAGCGGATAGCTTCCCTCGTGGCCGCTGTTGGTAACCATCGAGATGATTTCGCCGGCGTCGTTGGGATTGTGGTGATATTTGGTATAGTCCGCGACATATACCTTTATTTCTTTGATGGTTAAATCGGGAAGGTCTCCGCACTTGACTCCGGCCGCCTGCGCAGCGGCCTGCGGCGGGTCGGCAAGTACCGCGGCAACGGCCGCGGTCACCCCCGCGTAAGCTTCGAGAAACCTGCGGCGCGACTGCTTTCGATCGGTCATCTCTGGATCGGTGATGCTTCGATCGGCGATAGATTCGTTCTCTCTCAACCTGCGAATCATGTCTGAACCTCCGTCGGGGCTGTTTCCGTCCTGATTCCCCAGCGTCGTTAGTATAGTCCAGATGGTTCGTCCAGGGTGTGCTTTCATGTGGCGGGTGGAGGAAGCCCCTGCTTCGCCGGTGCAGTTTTCAATCGGGCGTTTCCCGCTTCAATGCGGCGAATAGATTTTCCGCATAACGAGGGGCTTCTCTAACCAAGTCGGGATCGATAAGTTCAAGCAGGTCAAACCCATGCTTCGTCTTGTGGCAGGGCCCTTTCTGCGTCGGCCTGGACGCGTGACGGAAAGCGTCGAAAACCCTTTGCTTCTGAATTTGCTCTATGTCCCTTTCACGAGGCAAGGAATTGCGAAGAAATCCCTGGCCATAGTAATTTGAGAGCGCCTGTCGATCGGCCAAGAAACATGACTCCATCACCTGGACCATCAGATGGGCCTGTTCGTCAACCACACCAGATGGGCGCTGCCAGTTGTCGCCGTCACCCGTATTGAGATGTATCCACGGAGTTGCTGTGACGGCAGTCTCGGAATCTGCCGGCAAAATCACATAGTCTCCGGGATGCTGTCGAAGCCCCGAACAAGAGTCCTCGTACGCTTTCTGACGGCTCCCCGACGCAATGACTTTAAACGATCCTGGTTGAAACCTTCCCCAGGAGTGCCGCAAGAGCCTTGCGACAGTCACTCTTCGTGCTTCCCTCGAAGCCGCCCTCCACATAAATTCGAACGCTCACCAGCGATTTCCCCCGATTTCGCCGGTACGCCAAAGTTGTCCCAATCGATATCGTTCGAGCCACTCAGATAGCCGACCACCGTCAAGACGCTTAAGAACCGGGGAACCGGCGTGCTTTTCGCAGACGACAATCGCCGACGGATTGCCCGACATCTCTTCGACCAAATCGTCCGAATGAGTTGTCACGACCAATTGCATTCGCTCGGATGCGCTCAAAGGGAGCTTTGCGAGCGGCTGGATCATATCCGGATGCAGGCCCAATTCGGGTTCCTCTATACAAACCGAGGGCGGTGGTGAAGGGTGTAACAAGATCGTCGGCAGCGAAAGCCACCGAAGTGTTCCGTCTGAGAGTCGAGACGCGGGAATCGTGATTCCGTTCTCTTCTTTCGATACGCCGGTCGACCAGTCCCGATTGAATCGGCGTCAAGATGTCCTCCGCCCCTGCGTAAAACATCATTGGACGCCGGCCGCTGAAAGGGCCTCCTTCCCGGGCTGATCGCTTTGCGGCAGCCGGGCCGATACCGCTCGTACTGCCCGTGACGACGGCTGTCTTGCCTTCCAATCCTGCCGCGGCGGGCCGATCTTTCTTGCGCTCTGTCGGAAGCTGCGCTATCGCGCGCGCTTGATGGCGTGCGGCGCGGTTCCCTTTCCCGTGAATTGGCGCTTCAGGGCTTCCGTCAGTTGCTTTCGCTCTTCCGGGGTCATCCGTTTCATCGCTTTGGCTAATTGTTTTCGCTCTTTCGGACTCAGGCGATTCAACGCTTCGGCTAGTCGTTTGTCCTGTCCCGGCGCCAGCCCGCCATGGGCTTTGCCGGGGGCACTCGTCCGTTTCCCCGCTGCCAGACTCCCGGCCGGCACTTTGGGCCCCATGGATAGCTGAACCGGAACAAGGGCATGGGCCGACGGGGCCTCCGAAATCTGGGCTACGGCCGCCGTGCAGATCCCTGCGACGAAGGCCGCTGATGCGACCACGATGCCGACGAGATTCCAAGGGTTGAAGCCGCCTCCCGTGACACGGGTGATTGCAGAGGGGATGGTCATATGCCCGACGAAAGCACCTCAGTGGCCACCTGGTTAGCCGTTTCCGGTTAATGAGATAGAGCGACGCCGAAGTGTTACAGTCTTGACGGCCGCAGGGCAATCGTCAAATTTTTGTCGCGCGGGACACCGCCGCCTTCCTGACCGGCGCAACCCGCTTCGCAGCCTTCGCAGGCGGAGCCTTCACGACCGCTTTTTTTGCCGCGACCTTCTTGGGAGCAACCTTCTCTGCTGACGCTGCGACCCCTGTCCGGCGAGCGGGGCGCCGGCGGACCGCCAACGAGCGATGTCACCAAGCTTCACGGGATACTCTACCAAACCCATCCGCTCGACACACCTGCGGAACGAGGTGGAGCACCTATTGCGAATCGGCTTCCGCGATGCAAAGGATCGAGGTTTCGCGAACGCGCCATTGGAACTTGCCTTCCCGATTCACCATGAACGGATCGGAATTTTCGCAACAATACATGTATAAAACCTAATTGGTTACTTAATTATAAGGTATTTTACTGGCCTGTCGAAGGATAGCAGTGCCGGAACGTCACCGCTGTCGCACCTGTCCATCAACACCGGCCAGCTGGCACGCTCGGCGAGCGAGAACAGTTGCTGATTCGGTCGAAATTGGCGTAGCCCCATCCGGCTTCGCGGTAGAACCACGGATGAAGTGCCTGTTGTCTTCCGGGGAACGCTGAAGCGCCCGCAGTACGAACCGCTTATGGAAGGCGCCATTGAGCGCATCCACCGGGTCGTGTGTGAGCTTAAAGAGCTTGGGATTGTCGATGAGGAAGGGAACCGCATTCGCACGGACCTCCCGGAAAATACGAAGGAAGGCGCAGACCTTCCAGCGACTCCTCGGACTGGCAGCGGTTCGCTTCGAGTACCATGCTGACGGCTTCCTCCGGATCGGCGCGCGCGGATACACGGCGGTGAACGTCACCTTCTGGCGACTCTGGCGCCTTCCTGGCCCCCCAAAAATCCCGCTCACAAGCCCAAAAAGCCGGATGCACCGCCCGGGACTCAAAGTGTCAGGGTGGTTTTATCTGCTTGAGGGCACGGGCTCGGAATGAAACGATTTCCCGATAATGAGGTCTCCGTAGGCAATCCTCAGTTTGAGACTCTGAGCGGCTGTGGCGCCTCCGGCGACGAAGGTATGGCCGATGAAAAGTTCGTGCGCTTTTTCATTTCCGGGGAAATCGGAATTCACACTGCCGATCTTGCTTTTCGCATCGATGGACCGCGGAGCGTCGCCTGTGAGCGAGACAGCGATCAGACCCTGCCGCGCCGAGGCGTCGATATTTCCCGCCACATCAATAATGTGCACTTCGCCGTCGTCGTGTTTGATGACAAGCTTCGCATTGCGCGGCACTTCGATATGGTAGTCGAGGTCGAACTTCTCGACGTGGTCAAGGGTTGTAAACCAGGGAAGGGCTACGTGGCTGGGATATTGCGTGGTGACTATGAGTTCATTGCCCTGGAGTTCAGTTGAAATCTGAATGCGATCTAGGTCCTTCGTCTCTTTTTCCTTTTCTTTCTGCGAGTAGACCGCGCGTGTGGATTTCGTCGTCGTGATCTCTGCGCCGGGCTGATCCCAGCCCTCAATCGTGAGTTCGCCGACCGAGTGCTCCAGTCTCAGAGTTCCGCCCGCCGGGAAGTCCATCTTTTCCGTTTTGGTAACCTGGACCTTTTTCTGCGGTTCCCTCTCGCCGAGCAGAACACAGGCCAGGCCCAGACCAATCAGCGCTGGTTTTCGATTCATAAATTAAGCCGGGATTTCCATTTTGGCGCCTTCAGTGTTTTGGCATGGAGTTGCGGGCTCTTTTCACGATGGCCTGGAAGCGGTGCGTCAGCTCGCGAATCCAGTCGAGGTCCCTGCCCATGATGGCGTCGGCCGGGATCAGCTCTTCCCGAATGCCGAGCGCGATGGCTCCGGCGCGAATGAAATCTCCGGCCGTTTGTTGATTCACGCCTCCGGAAGCGATCATGCGCACGTCCGGAAACGGCGCCTTGAGAGCGTGGATGTAACTCGGTCCGCCCATGGCTGCGCAGGGGAAGACCTTGACGAAGTCGGCTCCGGCCTTTCGCGCTAACATCACTTCCGTAGGCGTAAGGACGCCGGGGATCACCACTACATTGCGCTTGACGGCGAATGCGACAATTTCAAGATCGAGCCCCGGGCTGGTCAGAAACTCCGCACCCGCGTCGAGACAGGCTTCGGCGGTTTCCACGGTGAGGACCGTCCCGGCGCCGATTACCAGGTCGGGATGAGTGCGGCGCAGTTCTTTAATTACTCCTATCGCACCCGGCACGGTCATCGTCAATTCGATGATCCGGATGCCGCCCCGAAATATCGCGGCCGCCCCGAACAGCGCATCGTCCGCAGCGGGTACGCGGATCGCAGGCACGATCCCGACCTCTTCTATGAGCGCCCAAACCTCTTCTCTTGTCAACGATGTGCGTATCATGCCGGATTATTTTTCGGAAATTTACTCGAACTCGCCCTCGGGTTCGGGCAGTACATCGCCTTCGGCGGCGATCCAGACGTACAGCGTGGGCAGCAGAAAGATGCTCATGAGGAGCGCGGCCATCAGCCCGCCGACAATCACGATGGCGAACGGGCGCTGCGAATCCGATCCGATGCCGTGCGAGGTGGCGGCCGGCAGCAGGCCAAGCATGGCCACCAGCATCGTCATCATGATGGGGCGAAGCCTCAGCACCGCGCCTTCCACTGCCGCGTCGAATACCGTATGTCCGCGGACGCGAAGCTGATTGATGTACTCAACCATGATCACGCCCACCTGCACCGAGACGCCGAACAGCGCGAGGAATCCCACGCCCGAAGACACGCTCAGGTTGGTGCCGGTGAACAGCAGCGCCAGCAGGCCGCCCACGGGCGCCATGGCGACGTTCATCAGGATCAGTGAGGCCCACTTCATCGATTTGAACATCGAGTACAGAATCAGAAAGATCAGCAGCAGGGTCAGGGGAATAATAATGGCCAGGCGCCGGGCCGCGCGCTGCTGCGATTCGTACTCGCCCGCCCAATTGATGTGGTAGCCGGTGGGCAATTTCACCTGCGTGTTTACTTTTCTGATGGCCTCCTCGACGGCGCCGCCCAGATCGCGGCCGCGCACGCTGTACTTGATGGCGACGTAGCGCTGGTTCGCCTCGCGGTAGATCTCGGAAGCGCCGTCCAGCATCTGGATATCGCAGAGCTGCGCCAGCGACACGCGCTCGCCGGAAGGCGACACCAGGCGGATGCTGTCGATGGCCTCTCTGCGGTCGCGGAACTGGGGCAGATAGCGCATCACCAGGTCGTAGCGCTGCTCGTCCTGCAGCACCTGAGTCAGCGCGTTGCCGCCGATGGCGGTCTGCACGGCATCCTGCACGTCCGCGACGTTAATCTGGAAGCGGGCGGCCTTCTCGCGGTTCACCGTCAGGTTCAGGTTGGGCTGTCCGATCACGCGGAACAATCCCAGATCCTCGATTCCCTTGATGCCGCGCATGACGGCCATGATTTCGTCGGCCTTGCCTTCGAGCTCTCTCAAATCGGTGCCGAAGATCTTGATGGCCAGTTCTCCTTTGACTCCGCTCACCGCTTCCTCCATGTTGTCGGAGATGGGCTGAGAGAAGCCCCAGGTCACCCCGGGAATCTTTTCCAGCTCCCGATTCATGGCGGCGATCAACTCGTCTTTGTCCTGACGAAAAACCGGCCTCCATTCTTCTTTGGGCTTCAGATCGACAAAGAACTCCGCGTTGAAAAACCCCGTGGTGTCGGTTCCGTCGTCGGGCCGGCCCACCTGGCTGGTACACTGCGGAACCTCCGGAAAATTGCACAGGATAGCCCGCGCCTGGTTTGCCACTGCAGTTCCTTCGGTCTGGCCGGTGCTCGGCGCCATGATCCCGCGTACCCAGATGGCGCCTTCGTCAAGGTGGGGAAGGAACTCGGAGCCGAGCACGCTGGTGGCGAGATAAATCGTCAAGGCGAAGCCGGACAGGGCCACGCCCAGCGTGAGCCACCGCCAGTGGATTGCCCTGCTCAATGTGGCGCGATAGACCTTAGTCAGGAATATCATTACCGGGTTGTGCCATTCCTTCGTGCCCTTGCGGAAGAACAGGCTCGAAAGTACCGGCGCGAGCAGCATGGAGAACATGAGCGCTCCGAGCAGCGCGAAAGCCACGGTCCAGGCCATGGGCTTGAACAGGCGTCCTTCCACGCGCTGCAGGGTGAAGATCGGCAGATAGGCGGTGATAATGATGCCGATTGCGTAGAACACGGGACGCTGGACCTCATGCGCGGCCTCGCGGATCTTCTCCATCGGGGTTCTCTTGTCAGTCTCGGCGCGACGCGAAAGATGGCGCACGATGTTTTCCACCATCACCACCGCGCCATCCACCACCATGCCGAAATCGAGAGCCCCCAGCGACAGCAGGTTGGCGGGGATTCCTTTGAGCTGCAGACAGGTAGCCGCGAACAGCAGAGAGAACGGAATGGTGAGCGCGACGATGATGGATCCGCGCACATTCCCCAGAAACAGGAACAGGATCACCACCACCAGAATGATGCCTTCCGTCAAATTGTGGAGGACGGTGTGGGTGGTGTAATGCACCAGGTCGCTGCGGTCGAGAAAGGGCACTACGGTGACGCCGTGGGGGAGGATGCCATGGTTCAGCTCATCCACCTTGGCGTGGATGCCTTCCAGTACCGAGTCCGAATCGGCGCCTTTGCGCAGGAGTACGATGCCGGACACTACATCGTCGTCGTCGACGATTTTTCCGTTGGCGAGGTGGCGCGCACGGGCGAACTGGCCGAGACGGATCTTAGGGCCCTGCTCCACGACGGCGATGTCCCTGACCTTGAGGGCGGTTCCGGCCTTGGTCGTCAGCACCGTGTTCTCGATGTCGTGGACGTTCCTGACCAGACCCACTTCCCGAATGTCGATCTGCTGCAGGCCGGACTCGATGAAGCTCCCGCCGGCATTGGTGTTGTTGTTGGTAAGCTGCTGTTCAACCTGAGCGATGCTGAGGCCGTAGGAAATCAACTTCGTCGGGTCGATGCGTACCTGATATTCCCGCGTCGGGCCGCCGAAACTGGCGACATCGACGACATTGGGCACCGATTTGAACGATTTTTCGACAACCCAGTCTTCGAGCGACTTCAGCTCCATCACGTCATAGCGCGGATTGGTGCTTTTCAGCGTGAAGAAATATATCTGGCCGACCGGACTCCAGTCGGTGCCCATCTGCGGCTGCACGCCGTTGGGCAGCGTTACCTGGGCGAGGCGTTCCAGGACCTTTTCGCGATTCCAGTCGTTTTCCGCCTCGTCGTCGAAGGTCATCTTCAGATCGGAGAGACCGAACAAAGAGAACGAACGCAGCGCTGTCAGATGCGGAATCCCGTTCATGACGATTTCGAGCGGGATAGTAACCTGCTGCTCAATCTGCTCGGCGGAGATGCCAGGCCACTGTGTGATCACTTCGACGTAGTTGTTCGCCACGTCCGGATAGGCTTCGACGGGCAACTGATGGAACGAAATTCCACCCCAGATAAACAGCAGCACCGCGAAGGCGACCACCAGAATCCGATTGTTCAGCGCGAAATCGACCAGCCCGCGAATCATATCCGGTTATTGCTCCACCGAATTTTCGAGCACCAGAGCGTCCCGCACCACCTGGTCGCCGGGATTGATACCGGTAACTTCCTGCATATTTTGCGGAAGCGTGATGCCGCCGATAACCTCCGCCCGCCTGAACGACTTTCCCCCGGCTGCCGATTTGTCTCCGGGCAAATAGACCCAGTCGCGATCGTGCAGATGCAGAATGGCCGTGGCCGGGACCACCGCGAATGTCTTACTCTCGCTGCCATGGAAGGTCGCCGTAACGAACATCCCGATGCGCATCAGCCCCGCGTTCTCCACTTCGAGACGCACTTTGGCGGTACGAATGGCGGGGTCGAGGATGGGGCCGATATTGCTGATTTTGGCGCGGAAAACCTGATCCGGGTAGGCGTTCAGCCGGACATCGGCGAACTGCCCCAGCCTGACGTTCTTCAGGTCGTTTTCAAAGACATCGCACACGATCCAAACGCGCGAAAGGTCTGAAATGGTGAAGGGATTGGGCGACGCGAGGCCCTGCACGCCGGCGGCCTGCGTCACTTCCTGGTCGGTGATCACGCCGGATACCGGCGCCAGTACATCGACGATCGTGCTCACATGGTCTTTATCGACACCCAACACCTGAAGGTGCGCTTCGGTGGTCTCGACCGTGACTTTAGCTTTGTCTTCGGTGTCGACGGCGACCTCATAGTCTTTCTGCGCGATGGCGCCCTTTTCCAGCAGAATTTTGGCGCGTTCCAGTTGCGCGCGGGCCAGCACTTCGTCGACCATGGCTTGCCGGTAATCCGAGAAAGCGCTCGAAATATCGGCGCTCTGGATGCGGAGCAGCAGCTGGCCTTTGGTAACCGTATCGCCGAGCTTGGCGTGGATCTCGAGCACGCGGCCCGAAGCGATCGAGATCACCGGAATATTGCGCGAAACGTCCGGGGTTACCGTCCCGGTGACGTTCAGTTCCGGCGCGGCCTCGTATTTTCCGGCCGTGGCCAGCGCATACTGTTCCGGATGGTCGACGGTTACCACGCTCGAGTTACCCGCGGGCACAACTTGCGGAGCGGTCGGCGGAGCTTCTTTGGCCGGGTCGGCCTTAACTTCTCTTTCGCAACCGGCCAGCAGCAGCGCGGCCGTGATCGAAAGCGTTATTTGAATGTAGTGGATCCGGCTCATTGAGTTATCACTTCGCGTCCGACCGCAAGATTCAGCTGGCTGGCCGCGGTCAGATAGGCGCCAACCAGGTTGAGATAGTTAAGCCGCACGCTCCGGTAATCGTTCTCAGCGCTGAGAAAATCGAGCAGCGATGCGCCTCCGCGCTGATAGGAGAACGTGATGGTATCGCGCACGCTGGCGGCTTCCTCGAGATACTTCGCTTTATACGGGCGCAGCAGCGCTACATTGCTCTCGACGGTCGCCCACGCGGAATCCACATCGCTGTACACCTGGGCGGTGGCCGCGTCCCGCAATCTCTGGTTGCGCCGGATGTCGATTTCGGTACGTTCCTTTTCTCCCTGATTCCGGTCGAAGAGACGCAGCGGGATATCGACGCTCGCGCCGATGGTGTTGTTGTCGAACGGATTATTGAACGAAGGGTTGTGCGTGATCCACACGCTCCAGGTGGGATCGGTCGATCCGTTGGAAACGGCCAGTTGATGGTCCGTCTTCGCTTTGTCGACGGCTTGGATAGCAGCCCTCAGGTCAGGTCGCGCGTCGAGGGCGATGCGGTGAATGTCGTCGAGCGTCGTTATCACTTCGGTGAAATCGAAAGGCCCGGTGACATCGAATCTATCCACCGGCGTACGATCGTTCAGCAGCGCCAGCAACTGGATCTTTGCCGTGCGCACGTTCACCAGGGCGGACTGGATATCCGATTCATACTGGACCCGCTGCAGATCGAGGCGCATCATATCGACCTTCGCGATATCTCCCGCCTTCAGCTGTTCCTGGCTGATCTCCAGCACGTGATCGTAGTAGACGAGATTTTCCTTCGCCACGTCCAGCACGGCTTTGGCCTGGAGGGCGGTGACGAAGGCGCTCCTCAGATTGAACAACAGGTTGCGTTTCAGGTCTTCCTGCTGCGATTCGGCGATGGAAGTGCCTTTCTTCGCGCTCTCCAGCCTCAGTTCGCGTTTATTCTGCCGCTCGTGCAGATAACTGAAGGCCGGCGAATACTGAGTGCCGGCGAAAGGGCGGTAGACTCCGTCATAACTGGCGAGCTGAGTTCCGTCTATCGCCAGGCTGAAGTCCGGATTGGGACGGAGAAACGCGGTGATCTCCATGGCGCGGGATTCGGCGATATTGTCTTCCCCGGCGAGCAGCGTCGGATTCGTCTTTTCGAACTTCTGGCGGAGCTCCTGCCAGGTGTAGGTCTGCGCGCCGGCGCAATGCGCGAAGCAAACGGCCAGCAGCGCGCCTGAACAGAGTCGGCCCAGGCCTGACCAGCCCAGGCAAAAACTACGTACGACCTGAGACATTTCGAAGGGCAAATCTCAATGTAGCGGCTGAAAGACCGATTGCTTGATTATCTTTCGATATGAAGATATTATCTCTCGGACGGTATTCCGATCTTTTGGCTGTTTTTCCCCGAACGGATTGCTCTACGAACATAGAATGATGGTTTATGCTGCGGCTCCTCACACAAGGGACCGCAACAATCGGTTCATGCTGTCTTTTCTGATCCGGGGAACCCCGAGGGCCGTACTGCTGCGCGCCGTCGCCATGA
>JBEKAQ010000002.1:0-117699 GCA_050015835.1 Bryobacteraceae bacterium
ACTTCTGGCTCTCGATATAGGCCTTGATCGTTGCCTCATCCACCGCTCCCACCGTCGCGCAGAAATAGCCGCGCGCCCACATATGCTGGCCCCAATACCGTTTTCGCAGTTCAGGGAACTCCACCTGCCGGTTCCGGCTGGACCGGCCCTTGATGTACTGCGCCAGTTTCGCCGGTGACAGAACTGGCGGAGCCGACAACAGCAGATGTATGTGGTCCGGCTGCACCGCTCCCCTCACGATCACCACGTCCCGCGTCTGGCGGATCTGCCGGATCAGGTCGCGCGCACGCTCCGCCACTCGCCCACGCAGTATCTTGTACCGATACTTCGTGCACCAGATCACGTGATACTTTCAAATCGTAAACCGCGTGCGCGCTATGCCTGTATTCCGCCATTCCTCCATTGTCGAGGGCGTGGAACGGGCTGCTGGAAGCGGACCGCCTCTCCATAGGCAGCTCAGAAATCCCTTTGTTTTCAACACGGATTCTCTGGCTGCTACCGGCTCAATGCACCGCGCCTCGGCGCAGTAACAACAAGCTGAAAGGCGGTGGGATTAGACCGGGCGATGGATGCGCCTAAAAATTAACGGTAGTGTCCCAAAGGTGCGTTTAGAAAATTATGGCAGGGATTGACATCGGCGAAAAAGCAGGATCACTGAAAAATCGTATCTATGACCTTAGTGGTGGTCTTTGTGTCCTTGAAGAATTTCAATTTGTCGGCCCCATTCCCGATGTGCAGAATGAGAGCACTCCCCATCATCGGGAAGGCACGGGAGGTTTCGAGTATTTCCAGACTGTGCCGCTTGAGTGTAGTAAGCTGGCCACCGCTGCTTTTTGGTCCAGTCGGCACCTGCCGCTCGTAGGTGCGGAGCGTAAATCGCACGTCCGCGATGAAGGTGCTGCCGTTGTATACCTTCCCTTCGCCGGTGAATTCGTAAATCAGCTTTTCGGGCATTTCGGGAGATCTTTGTAATGGAGATGAAGTGCCCACACTGCCAAGAAGATCTGACGCTGAAGGAAGCCATCCAAATTCTCAACGGATCGGGATTCGTCAAGTATGTGCGAGTGAAAGCTCCCGATGGATCGATGGCCGTAATCGAAGCCGGACTGGTCAATCCGAATACGGTTGAAATTTTGGACTAACATCCCGATAGTCTATCACTCAAAATCTGCGATCATAGCCAAGAGAAGGCGGCGATAACATGAATCGAATCCTCCCGGCTGTAGTTGTGCTTTGCGTGGCGTCCGCGCCGCTTTCCGCTCAAGCCGTACTCAAGGGCTTGACGGGCATCAATGTCGGCGTCCTGATCGAGGATCAAATCCAGAAACAGCACCGAGATCTTCAATATACGATCCAGCGCGATGTCGAAGTCAAGGCGCGCGTGGCGGGGTTGGAGATTCTTTCAAGCGCCGACCTGATGTCCAAGCCACGCTTTACGATTAGCGTGGTGGGATCAAACGGCCCTGGCTTCTTCGTAACGTTCGCTTTTGCTGAACCTGCTTTTTTGGAGCGAGATCGGACGATTCGGGTTCAAGCGGCGACATGGTTAAGGCAGGGCGTTGTCTTCTCGCTGGATGAAAACGAAATCAGAAGGACCGTAAAGGATTGGACCGACGAATTTCTTAGCGACTGGATCATCCAGAATCCGCGACCGCGACAGTAATTACGCCAGCAACTCCTCAATTCCCCACACGTGATCTGCAATCCCCGCTTCCATCGCAGGAGTGATGCGCAACGATTTGTGAACCCGGCAGAAGTTGTAATACGTGTACCAGAGCATCACGGCGGCCCACTGGTTCTCCCATTTGCGTCCGAAGGCGTTGGTGAGCCGCGTAAAGCGGCGCTGACCCATGCGGAGGCTCAGATTGCTGCGCTCGATGATCGAGGTGCAGATACGGTCGGGATTGGGGTTACCGCAAACTGGGACCACCTCTACGGACTGAACTTCAGCGGGCGAATACTTACGCTCCGCATCGGGATTGGCGCGATAGGTTTTGATGAGCATGGCGTAATCGACGTAATCCCCGAAGGTGTCCGGTATGGAAGTTTTGTACGGCGCGAAGCCGTCTGTAGTGATCTGGAATGAGGTGCCGGGTCTGATGGCGTCCCGCAGGCCTTCGATGAAGCTGTTTGTGGTCAGCTGGTCGCGTTTACCCATTGCGATATTCAGAACCAGCTTCGTGTTGCGCTCGATCCCGACGAATACGTAGCAGTCGCCCAGATTCTGATCGTCTTCCAGCGTGACGCGCTTTTCCTTCTTGCCCAGGAACGACCACACCTCATCGCATTCCACGTCCTTCACTGCGATGTTCCGAACAAAGCGGCCCATGATCTTTTCGCACTTTTCGCCAGCGACCGCCAGAAGTTTCAGGATCGTATCGCGATGGATATCGATGGTCCGCTCGACGGATCGGACGCTGGAACCCTCCAGGAGCATTCTAATCGCAAGGACGGCCTTTTCCAGCGCGATGGTCATTGCGCCTAACGGCTTCGCGTGCTCTTCCGTGTACGTCTTCCCGCACTGACCGCAACGGAACCGGCGAAGGCCGTTGCGATGCTTACCGAAACCGGCACAGCGAACTTCGCATGTCGGGCAGGTCATTTTCGGGGTTATTTTGGCTACCGTTTCCATACTCTAAATATACATCAAGCGGTTGATGTTTTCAAGCGTTGATTTAAATATTTTTCTCGCTCCCTGCGGACTTGAAATGTCGGATAATAGGAACTGGACAGAAGGCGTACAGCCACTCCGCTGCACGCCTTCCGCATTTGAGGCTGACAAGTTAACTTCCCGAGACTGCTTCAAATTTCTATGGCGGGCGCATAACCCTCCTTTCCCGGCCCGATCCATCGCGAGTGGATCGGGCCGTTTTCAATTGTGATCCTGCCAGAAATTACAGAGACGCGAAACACATGTAATCAGAAGTGTTTCGGGCATGTCCGCCACGCCTATGTCCACACAGGGGTTCCGATGTCTTTCCGTTGATTTTCCAATTACTTTCCGATTACTTTCCGGTCAGATTAAGATCGTCAAATTCGATTCCCATCGCAGCGGCGATGTCATGGAATGTACCCGTTCTGACTTTCCCGGTGGAGCGGAACGTATAGAGCGTTCTTGGGCTAGTTTTTGCCAGAGTCGCAAAATCATTCTGCGACATACCCTTGCTCTCGATATAAGCCTGCATCCGATTTGCAGCCGCCTGGTTGGTAACAGACGATGGCGCTCGCTTCTTGATCGGTGAATGGCTTAATCGCGGTATCGGTACCTCTAGCGGAACTTCTACGGGTGGCGGGGCTATCGGCGACCCGACGAAACTTGGGCGGTGCCCGCGAGCATCCTGCGCGGTTGCTTGAAGTTCCGCTATTTCCAGGCAAAGTTTTTCAAAAGACTCCCACTCGGGCGTATTGAGCAGTCGGTCTCGTAAACTTCCAAGCTGGCCGACTGGGTAAGGCTCCAGGCCAGTAGTGCCTTCTTTTTCCCGAAATGATTGAATCGCAAACTTATTCAGAAAATCGAGCGCTTCCGCTTCAATACGCTCAACACTCCATGGCTCGCGTACTACTGGGAAAATACTGGTGTTGGGACGGCCAAACTCGCATGCCTCGCGGCCAAACGCTAAAACCACCGTCATTACGTAAGTGGTCACGCGCTGTCTGATTGGGATCGTACCCAAGGGATATAAATCAGACGGAACGATACTCTTCGCTGATTCCCGAAAAGCTTTTTGCGCGCGAAATTTTGCCGCAGCTATTCGCGCTCTCGCCTGAGAAGAAAACTCCTTCGGGTATAGATCCATTCAGCCGTTTGCAATCCGACGCGAATCGGGGGGCTACGATGAGGGTGTCAAGTCTTCACCGAGAAGCCCCGGCCACCGCGCCGGGCTTTTCATTTTTAAGGATCAATTGTACAGCGGTACACTGTGGCTTGGATCGCTCCACTCCATCACTGAACAGCCGAATAGAGCTGGCCCTCGTCCTTGAGCGTCAGATTCTTGAAGTCCTGAGTCGCGCCGAAGCCGACCGACATCTTGCGCTTTGCGTCCTGCGGGCCGCTTCGGCACAAATTGAATCACTCCCCGGTGGCATTCGGATTTAGCGTCTCTGGCGTGCCTTCGCTCTCCACATCCATGCCCATAGTGATTTTTGATAACTGCGAGGATTCAATTCCGTAACGTCGCGTTCTGTTGCCCTTACCGAGCGACGCCTCAGACAGGGTTTCCGTTAGGTTCGTGGCGGCGTCGCCGTCCAGGGTCACCGTCGCATTTTCTGGATCGGCATTGGACAGATACACGATTACCCTTGTGCCCTCATCCTCCACGGTGAATTTTACGATATAAGCGAGATTAATTAACTGATCGTCGCCAACCCAGATGAAATTTTGAAGTCCAGTTTCCATTCCGGCAGTCTACCAAAAGCCGTGATAGGATGACGCCCATGAAAACGCTAGAAACGCTCAGGAGTATTCCGGGGTCGATAATCGCGCCGTATTGCGCCGTCTACCCGT
This sequence comes from Bryobacteraceae bacterium, assembly GCA_050015835.1. Classification (GTDB taxonomy): domain Bacteria; phylum Acidobacteriota; class Terriglobia; order Bryobacterales; family Bryobacteraceae; genus BOG-234. Next base: position 4,505 of record JBEKAQ010000002.1, read on the forward strand.
GGATGGAAAAAGACTATGTGGTAACCAAAGAGCATGTAGCGGTGTGGTTCTTCATATTTCATACGTCCTTTGCGGTCGCCTGCGCAATAACCTTCGCCTCGATTTGGATCGAAGGACTAACAAGTGCGATCAAAGTGGTTATGGGCATAGCGGGGGTGGCGTTGATCGCCGCCTTCGTCTGTCGATTTGCGGTGGTCGAGCGAGAGGTGAGCGAATTACGCTTGCGGTTGGATCAGGATGTCACGCTGCCCTCAGCATAGCGGGTTTTGTTAGAGTAAATCAGGGCGCTACTTCTGTTTGCGCGGCCTTCCTCCGGCCTTCGTCTTCCGCATGGCCGATATCCGCTTGAAGTACTCCGGTCCCTTGCTGGCAAGCGTGGCCTGTCCGCCCTTTGCCCCGAGTGCGGCGGCGTCCGGTTCATGCTTGGCGAGATACTTCGATAGCAGAAGGGCGGCGTTTAAGGATTCGCGGGCCGCTGCAATGGAGGGATGGGGATCGGGGATTGTCGCCAGAACTAGATCGGCCTGGTTAACCAGGCGGTGCAGGGCTTTCAGGTCTTGTCGGATGCGTGGGCTTGCCATTACCTCACGGTATCACGAAATCAAGCGGTTGCTGTTTAGATCGAAAAATCAGATCAACGCAGGTTTAGGACACTACCAAATTAACGGAAATCCAAGCGGCGAGACATAATAGAGGTACCCTTGGTTAGGCCCGCTCGTAATTACTGTATCCGAGAGTATACGTAATACGGAAGTCGCGTCAGGCGCGGAAAGGCAGAACTCTGAAAATGGCTTATACAATCGCAGTTGCGATGCCCAGAAAGAAGTATGGAGAGACGAGCTTCGGCGAACGCCTTCAGAACATCTGCAAGGCGCGGGGGATGACTCAGGTGCAGCTTGAGGAAGCCGCCGAAACCACCCAGCGGGCGGTTTCCTGCTACGAGACCGAGGCCGGCTTTCCACCGGCGCCCGCCGTTATCGCGCTCGGCAAAGCGCTCAGGATCACGACGGACGAACTGCTGGGGGTGAAACCGCCCAGGGTCGAGCGGGCGAACGACGATTCCGAGTCCCGCCGGCAGTGGAAGCGATTCCAGATGATCTCAACGCTCCCGGAGCGCGACCAGAAGGCCGTGGTTCGTCTGATTAATTCCCTGGTCGCCGCCGTCCCGGTCAACAGGAACGGCGCGCACGGAGAACGCAATGGCCGCTGACACACTCGAAGCGAAACAACACGTCCACCAACTGATCGAGCAACTCGGCCCCGATCAGATCGCGGCCGTACTGCAGTTGCTCGAAGTCATGCTGGAACCCGAGGACGAACCGCTCACCGAAAAAGACCGGCGCGCCATCTCCGCCTCGCGTGAACACTTCCGGCGCCATCCCGATCCCGGCGTGTCGTTTGAGCAGTTCGCCGCCGAATGCGGCTTCACGATGGATCAGGTCCTCGGCCACAAGGACTGATCCGGTGAAGAAAATCCGTTTTTTTGCCCAACGTGCCGGCGGAGGTCCGAGTCATCCCGCAGCCCATTGCTCTCGACATTCTGAAGGCGCTGCATCGATATATGGAAACAGCCCAGGGACGGGTGAAACCGCTCTCGGGCGAATTCGAAGGATTACTGCGGCTGCGGGTGGGAAACCACCGCGTGTTTTTCGACGAGACGGAGGACACGATCACCGTGCACCGAGTCCGCGACCGCAAAGACGCCTACCAGTGACGGAAACAACCATGGAAGGCATCCGCCCGCTCCGTCGCTCGCGCTCCTCCGCGGACGCACGCCGCCGAATTGTCTGATGGCCTCCCGGCAGGTGGAAAGACGGGGCGGGCGGATTGCCTCTCCCCGCGCGGGGAGCGTGGAATCGGTCATCGACCGTTCGCGCAGCCTGAGCGCCCTGAGCCGCTACGAAGTCCGCTTCGACCGCATCTACATCCGGGCCAAAAGGGAGCTCCGCGAGAGCAGAAAATGAAAATACGCCTGTGCCAAACGAACCCGGGAAATCGAGCAAAAAGGGCCATATCGGTGTGCATCGCTGGCTGATAACGAACGGTAACGGGACCGGTCCGCAAATGGCTCTGGTCTGAAACCGCACATCAAGTCATACAATGTAATTTGATGCTCACCTCTAAAGAGAAGTCCGACACCAAGCGTCTCCCCATGATGCCCATCCGCGATGTAGTCATCTTTCCGTATATGATGACTCCGTTCGTAGTGGGCCGGGAATCGAGCGTCCGTGCCCTCGAAGACGCCATGGCGGGCGACAGGAAGATCTTTCTTGCCACCCAGCATGACGCTTCGACCGACGAGCCCAAGCCTAACGAGATCTTCAGCGTCGGTTGCGTAGTCAATATCGTGCAGAGCCTGAAGCTGCCCGACGGCAATATTAAGGTGCTGGTCGAGGGAGTGGAGCGCGCCAAGGTGGTGTCGGTGACCGACGACGAGGGCTTCTTCCGCGCCGTGGTCCGTACCTTCAATTTCAAGGTGGAGCAGGGCCAGCAGCTGGAAGCGCTGACCGGGCGGGTGACGTCGCTGTTCGAACAATACGTCAAACTGAGCCAGAATCTGAACTACGAGACGATGGTGGCGGCCATTCGGGTGGACGATCCGGGCAAGCTGGCCGACACCGTGGGCGCCAACCTCCAGCTCACCATCGAAGAGAAGCAGGAACTGCTCGAAATCTTCGATCCCATCGACCGCCTGACGCGCGTCGCCGAGATGCTCGACATCGAGATCGAGAAGCTCAACGTCGACCGCACCATCCAGGGCCGCGTGAAGCGCCAGATGGAGAAGGCGCAGAAAGAGTATTACCTCAACGAGAAGATCAAGGCCATTCAGAAGGAGCTGGGCCGCGGCGAAAAGAGCGAGCTCGATGAACTGAAGAAGCGCATCGAGATGTCGGGCATGACGAAGGATGCGCACGAGAAGGCCATGGCCGAGCTCAAGCGCCTCGAGAACATGCCGCCGATGTCGGCCGAATCGACCGTTTCACGCAATTACCTCGACTGGCTGCTGGCGGTGCCGTGGAAGAAGAAGTCGAAGGAAATCCGCGAGCTGAAGTTCGCCGAGGAAGTGCTCGAGTCCGATCATTACGGCCTTGAAAAGATCAAGGAACGCATCCTCGAATTTCTGGCCGTGCGGCGGCTGGTGAGGAATCCGCGCGGATCGATTTTGTTGTTTGTGGGGCCTCCGGGCGTAGGCAAGACTTCGCTCGGAATGTCGGTGGCGAAAGCGACCGGCCGCAAGTTCGTGCGCATGTCGCTCGGCGGGGTGCGGGACGAAGCTGAGATCCGCGGGCATCGCCGGACCTATATCGGCGCGCTGCCGGGCCAGGTGATCCAGATGATGAAGAAGGCGGGGACGCGTAACCCGGTATTCATGCTGGATGAAATCGACAAGATGTCGACCGACTTCCGCGGCGATCCGTCTTCGGCGCTGCTCGAAGTACTCGATCCCGAGCAGAACCACATGTTCGTCGACCACTACCTCGACGTGGAATACGATCTTTCGCAGGTGTTCTTTATCGCCACGGCGAACGTGCTGCACACCATTCCGCCGGCCTTGCAGGACCGCCTGGAAGTGATTCGGCTGTCGGGCTACACGGAACTCGAGAAGCTGGAAATCGCCAAGCGATTCCTCGTGAAGAAGCAGATGGAAGCGGCGGGCCTGAATGCCGAGCAGATCCAGTTCACCGAGGAGGGCCTCTCGAATCTGATCCAGTACTACACACGCGAAGCCGGCGTGCGCAACCTCGAGCGCGAGATCGGCAACGTGTCGCGCAAGATCTCCCGCAAGATCGTCGGCAAGGAGATTAAAGACAAGGCCGTGATCAACGCGAACAAAGTGGCCGATCTGCTGGGTCCGGCACGGTTCCGCGATACGACGACCGAGAGGCACAACGAAGTGGGCGCGACGACCGGCCTCGCGTGGACCGAAGTGGGCGGCCAGATCCTCACCACCGAATGTATCCTGATGGAGGGCAAAGGCAAGCTCACCGTTACCGGCAAGCTCGGCGACGTGATGCAGGAATCCGCCCAGGCGGCCTTCAGCTACATCCGCTCGCGCGCCCATCAACTCGGATTGCCGCGCGATTTTTACCGCAATCTCGACGTTCACCTGCATATTCCGGAGGGCGCCATCCCGAAGGACGGCCCCTCGGCCGGCATTACGCTCGCGACCACCATCTGCAGCGCCCTGACGAAAATTCCGGTGCGCGGCGATGTGGCGATGACGGGCGAAATTACGCTCCGCGGCAAGGTTTTGCCCATCGGCGGCCTCAAGGAAAAATTGCTGGCCGCGCACCGGCATGGCATTAACGAAGTGATCGTCCCCATGGAGAATCAGAAGGACCTGCCGGATATCCCCGAATACATCCGCAATCTGATGAAGCTGCACTTTGTGGATCACATGGACGAAGTGCTGCACATTGCGCTCGAGCGCGATCTGGTGGCGCTGCCGATGACGCCGGCGACGGTGGATATCGCCCCGCAGCCGGAAATCGATCGGGCACATTAGAAGCCTTTTTCAAAGATGGACTCGCTCGTCAACGCCATTGCGCTGCACGGCTATTCCCTCTTGTTCTTCGTGGTTCTGGCGGAGTCGATCGGGCTTCCCGTGCCGGCGGCGCTGGGCTTGCTCGTGGCTGGCGGGGCGAGCGCGCGCGGGACACTTCAGCCGGGCGAATGCCTGGCCTTTGCCATTGGAGCGATGCTCATTGGCGATAATCTGATGTTCCTGCTGGGCCGCTACACAGGATGGTGGCTGTTGAGCGCGCTGTGCCGCGTATCGATGAATCCCGAGTCGTGCATTCTGCGGTCGGCGGATTCGTTTTACCGCCGCGGCCGCATTATTTTGATTTTTGCGAAATTCCTGCCCGGCCTGAACACCATGGCGCCTCCGCTGGCCGGCAGCATGAGCATGCCGGTCTGGCAATTCTTCACGCTCGACCTGGCCGGCACCTGCATTTACATTCTGACGTACTTCGGCGCAGGGTTTATTTTCAGCGATTTTCTCGTCGCGATCATGCATAGCTACTCGGCCTTCGGCAGCGTGGTCGGATGGGTGATTGCCGCGCTGTTTGTGATCTGGCTGGGCAATCGTTTCCGCATGTGGTGGAAGGTCCGCAATGAGAATCCGGTGCCCATGATTACGCCGCGGGAAGCTGCCCAGCGGGGCAATGTGGCGATCTTCGATGTGCGCAGCCACGGCTATTACGACCACGGCACGGTGCGCATTCAGGGCTCGTCGCGTTTAGAACCGAACGCGCTGGGGGATTATATCGATACTCTGCCGAAAGACCGGGAGATTGTCCTTTACTGCACGTGCATTCGCGAAGCGACGGCGGTGCGTGTGGCGCGCATGCTGGCCGAACGCGGCATTCCTTCGGCTGTGATCGAGGGCGGATTGAGCGCGTGGAAGAAGGCTCTGCTGCCGCTCGAGCCTGTCCCGGCGGATGAGGTGGTGCCGCTGCCGAAATTCTCGTAAATTATTGCGCGTCCCACTTGAGGGTGAAGGGGGCTTCTTCATCCACCACGGTGTATTCGGGCGGCGGCTGGAACAGACTGGCGGACGGCTCGTCGCGGCTGATATCGATGAGTCTCTGAACGTTCTCTCCAGAGCGTGGATCGCTGAACTTACTCAGGATCATCACGTGTAATTCAGGCGACATCCACGTTTCGTTCACGACGGAGATGGGGTGATCGTTGCCCTGCGAATCGACGGGGAATGTCATCGTAGTGCGCGTTCCTTCGGCAAGGACGCCCTCGATGGTTTGTGTCCCCAGATTCTCATGGGAAACTTGCGGGCGATTCTCCAGGGGCGGCGGCGTCACCTTACCGATTGCCGGTTGCGCGGGTCTTGCGGCCGGGGACGGCAGGCGCTGCCGATGCGCCACCTTGTTGACGGTATCGAGCGTGTACCTCACCTGTGCCACCGGGTCCGTGATGCTCACGACGATGCGGGCATCGGCAGCCGGTCCGGCTAACGCCATGTTGCGGCGGAACAGGGGCGCTTCTTCGCGCGTTCTGCCGAGCGAATCGCGGAAGACCTTCACGAGATCCTCCTTCTGCGTGATGTGCGTGCCATCGGCCAGAGTTTGGATGTGTTCACTGACTTGCTCGCCGGAATATAGGGAGCTCCGGCGAGGGCCCGCCCGAGCGGCGGCGGCGCGGTGATGTGCACGGTGCTGGCGGAGGGACTGGCGGATACATGCAGCGAGGCGGGCTGGCCGAACAGGCAGGCGCTCGATATTGCGACCAGGAAAGGGGCTTTAAGCAGAAATCGCATGCGAATTCCTCTACAAAGAGTGTAGCTCCGGGGCGACGTTCAGGGGAAAAGTCCGCCCCACGAGGGGCCCAGATCCATCCACCGCTGCCGGCCGGACCAGATTGCCGGCCACTCCGGCACATAAAGCATTCCATGCCCGCGCAGGCACATGAGTTCCGTGCCGTGCCATTCGAGAAGAATGCGCGACGGCTCTCCCATGCGCACCGGGTTGGCCAGCAGTCTCAGGCAGACGGGGCAGCGCCTGCGCTGATCTGCGAGGATCCAGCGTCCCGCGAAAAGGCTGCCTAAGAAAGCCATATGCACGACAAGCGGCGATACCGAACTTCCGAGACTCCCGAGGTCCAGCGATCCGAAGACGACGATCGGCAGAACCAGCAAAATCTTCGCGGCCAGAAAAAGACCTCGCCGCGGCCCGACCCTCCGCGGATGGCCTCCGAGCAAATCGGATGTCAGTATCCCCAACAGCATGCCCATAGGCAGGACAATCGCCAGCGAACGCAGGAACTCGAACGAACGTTCCTCGATCCGGACGAAATGGAACTGTGTGTCACGCAGAGCGGTGTAACGCAACCGCCCCAGGGCAAACCCCTCTGTGTTTTCAGGCAAAGCGGCGATCGCAGGCTCGTCTTCGATCAACCATGCATCCACGCCGGCGGGAAGGTTCCACCGGTCGCCGGCTACTACCAGCACCGGTGTTCCCGAATTCCTGCGCGCCATGGGGATGTTCAGCAGCCGGAAGAGTTCGGGGGTGGTCCTTGCCACGGAGAGCATTCGTTTTCCCTGCGGTGTCTCCACCGGCATACGAGCGGGCGCGCAGAATACGAGCCCGGTGAACTGCCCGTCGTAGTGAGCCTTCAGCGCTTCGAACCGTTCGCGTGAAATCGACGAACTGTTTCGATCGGGGGAAGTCAGCAGCACGAGATTTCCGAGAAATTGGGAATAAAGCAGCCCATGCCGCGCGGCAGGCAGGAGCAGAGCGACAACGAAGCAAAGGGCGCCGAGCGCGCCCAGCATCGAAAGGCACCGGCTAGGGGAGGACAGCGCGGCCGCGCCTTGGTCGGGAAAGCTATCTATGCCCGTGGGCGTCTCCGGTAGATTGAGGCGAAGGATGCCGCGGGATCGCGGGATCGGCCCATTGCGCCAAAGCCAGAACGCGTCCCGGAACGCGCCCATGCAGAACGCAGTGACGTTCAGACCATGGGGATCGCGCCGGACATGCCAGAGTTCGGATCGCCACTCGGCGAGCCAATCGTTGCGCTGCGCTTCGGGCACCAGCAGGGCCGCGCTGCGCAGAATCGCCAGATGGAGCGAGGCGGTGCTCATGCGTTCTCTCCAACCGAAGCGGTAATCAACTTCGCAAGAAGTGGGTAGCGTTTCTCCGCCGCTTCGAGCGTCGCCCGGCCTGAAGCTGTAAGTGTGTAGTACTTGCGAGGCGGGCGTTGTTCCGCGTCGGCAATCGCCTGCTTCTCCCAGCGCGACCGGATCAGGCTGTCGCGTTCGAGGCGTCGCATCGCGGGATAGACCGTGCCGCTCGGCAGGCCCGTCACTTCCATCACGCCGAAGCCATAGACGTGGCCCGCGTTGATAGCTTTGAGGATCATCGCGGCGGTATGGGAGAGTTTCAGCTCGGTCGCCATCTCTGAATTGTACCTGTGTAGCATGCTACTTGACAACCGCAAGAGTAGTTTGCTACATAGGGTACAATGAAAAACGTCATCGGCTGGATTCTGGCTGTTCTCCTCGCCCTTGTGTTCGCGCTGGCCGGCGGTATCAAGCTGATCGGCGCGCCGGGTATGGTCCAGGAATTTGCGCAGATCGGACTCGGCCAGTGGTTTCGATTCGTCACCGGCACTCTGGAAGTCGCGGGAGCGGCGGGGCTGTTGATTCCGAGGTTCCGGTTTTGGGCGGCATTGCTGATCGCGACCATCATGTTTTGCGCCACGGGGATCAACCTTTGGGTGCTTCATGTGCCCGGGCTCGCGCGCGTTACCGCGGTCCTGATGGCCCTGGCGCTGGTAGTTGCCTGGTTGCGCCGGCCGCAAAAGGAGAAGACTTAGGTGCTGGAGCTGCGCGCTGTCACGAAGCGATTCATCGGTACCCTCGCGGTGGATCGGGTTTCCCTCTGCGCCCGTGCCGGGGAGGTGACGGGCTACCTGGGGCCGAACGGTTCCGGAAAATCTACCACCATGAAAATGATCACAGGGCTGCTGGAAATGACTTCGGGCGAGATCCTGTTCGACGGCGTTCCCATTCAGCGCGACCTGATCGCATGGAAGCAGCGCATGGGTTACGTACCGGAGGAGCCTCATCTGTACGGGCATCTGAGCGGACTCGAATACCTGGTGATGGTGGGGCAGCTGCGCGGCCTGCCCGCCAGACCGACGGCCGATAAGATCGATGGTCTGCTGCGCCTGTTTTCCCTGCATGGCGACCGGCACGTTCCTGTTTCTTCTTATTCGAAAGGCATGCGGCAAAAGGTGCTGCTGTCAGCGGCCCTGCTGCACAATCCCGAACTGATCCTGCTCGACGAGCCGTTCTCCGGCCTCGATGTGGGTACCGGTTTGGTTCTGCGCAGCCTGATCCAGGAACTGGCGGCGCGCGGCAAAGTGATCCTCTTCAGTTCGCATGAGCTCGAAACGGTGGAACGCGTATCGTCGCGCGTGGTGATTCTGCATCGCGGCAAGCTGGTCGCGGACGATTCGATTGAAAATCTGCGCAATTTGATGGCGCTGCCGACGCTGGAGAAGATCTTCTCGCAGTTGGCGGTCGAGCAGGATACCGGCGCGATGTCGCGCGAGATTGCGGATCTCATTCAGGCATAGGGACGCCATGAAAGAAACGCAATTCCGAATCCTGTACAAGCAGTTTCTCTTCAGGATGGTCGATCTGGAACTGCTCTCCGCCGACGCGAAGGGCGACATGAGCAAACTGTTCGGACAGTTTGCGGCGCTGCTGATTTTCGTCGGTCTTGTGCTGTGTATCGGGAGCGGCCTCGCGGGAGCTAACCTGGCGATCGAATGGAGCGGCGTGCATTTCATGATTGCCACGACGATGCTGGTGGTCGGGCTCTTCGCAATCCTGAGTTGGGATTCGACCTTTCCGGATCGGCGCGACGTCATGGTGTTGGCGCCATTGCCGATCCAGTCCCGCACCATCTTTCTCGCCAAAGTGACTGCGGTCGCGACGGCATTGAGCGTGACCATCGCCACCCTGCACCTCTTCGCCGGATTCGTCTGGCCCCTGGCGCTCAATCATCGACATGAGGCGACCATCGCTCCTTCGATCTCCTATGAGGCGGCTATGGCTCCACTCGATGTTAACGGCCTTGAGCCGGTTCTCAGACACGACCTCGCACCCGCGCTGAGGACTGGCGTGCTCGCGCCGGGCACGGGAGGCGGCGCCACGGTCGGAGTCTGGGAGCACGGCCACCAACGGATATTTGCTTACGGAACCGCCAGGCCGGATTCCATCTTCGAAATCGGCTCCATCACCAAGACTTTTACGGCGCTGGCGCTGGCACAGCTTGTGGTGCAGGGAAAGGCCAGCCTCAACGAACCCGTGCGCGATTTGTTGCCGGAAGACGCGCTGAGGCCGCCCGCAGGCAGAGAGATTACGCTGCTCGATCTGGCGACGCACCGCTCGGGCCTGCCGAGGTCTCCGAATAATCTGCGTTCGAATGACAGGCATAACCCGTTTGCCGGTTATGAAACCGCTGACCTCTATGCGTTCATGAAGTACTGGAGCACCTCCAAGCCCACATGGGCATCCTTCTCTTACAGCAATCTCGGCTTTGGCCTTCTGGGCCAGGCGCTGATGAACCGAACGGGCGTAAGCTACGCGAACCTGGTGAACGGGATTACGGAGCCACTCGGCATGCACGACACGGTGGTGCAGCTCTCGCTCGAGCAGCGTGGACGGCTGATCCAGGGCTATTCCGCGCCGCATACTCCGGTGGGCGCAATGGATCTGGGTGCGCTGGCGGGCGCCGGAGCCATTCGATCCACAGCCGAGGATCTGCTCCGCTATCTGACGGCAAACCTGCATCCCGAAACGGTCACCCGCGCCAATGGTCTGCGCGCGGCAGTCGAAGCACAGCATACATTGCGCGCGCCGATTGAACCGGGCCTGAGCATCGCCCTCGCGTGGGTTTACAACAGCGGAACCTATTGGCACAACGGCGCGACTGCCGGATATACGAGCGATGCGTTGTTCAATCCGGCGCACGACTATGCGGTAGTCGTTCTGACCAACGTCGGGCCAGACTTATTCCAGTTCGCCGACGTGCTCGGGGAGCACATACGCCAGCGCCTGGCGGGTGAACGCGCGATATCCCTGAACACGGCGGTCGTGCCCGCCGGCGGTGGCGGAGTACTCGATTTCCCTCGCGTATTCGCCGCCTGGTGGGTCACCATGCTGATGGCAGGCGCTTTCATCTATTGCTCAGTGCTGGGCGCACAGGGACTCGCCGCGCAACTGCTGCCCCGGCGACACTTCCTGCGCGTGTCCTCATGGATGCAATTGGCTGCGTTTGGCATTTTTGTGGGCACTTATTTTCTGGAGCCGAAGCTGGTGACGCCCGCCGAACTCGCATATGCGCAGAGCTCGACGTACCTCGAATGGTCGCCCTCGTATTGGTTCCTCGGACTCTTCCAGCAACTGAACGGATCGCCCGCCCTGCCGGAACTGGCACGGCGCGCCTGGATCGCTATCGCTATCGCCTTCGCAGCCACGGCCTCGGCGTACACACTGGCTTACTTCCGCACCATGCGAAGGATCGTCGAAGAGCCCGACATCGCTCCCGCGTCGGGCGGACGCAGCTGGCTGCCACGCTTCGGAAACGGCTTCGCGACGGCGGTGGGGCAGTTCAGTTTCCGCACCATCCTGCGCAGCCGTCAACATCGCCTGTTACTGGCGTTCTATCTGGGCATCGCATTCGCGTGTGCGATTTTTTTCAAAAAAGCGGATGAAACCGGCGAAGGTTTGGCACACTCGCTGGGACTGGGGCCGCTGTGCTCGACCATCGTGATCATGATGCTTGGAGTGGTGGGAATGCGCATGGTGTTCTCTCTGCCGATGGACATGCGCGCGAACTGGATTTTCCGCATCGCGCCGATTCCGGCGGGGCCGGCATGCATGATCGCGCGGCGGCGGGCGTTGTACTCGCTCTCGGTTCTTGCAGTCTGTCTGGGATCCGCCGCACTGCTGTTTTCCATCTGGCCCTGGCAGCCGGCGGCGAAACATCTGGTGGTGCTGGTGTTGCTGGGCATGGCTCTCGCCGAGGTCTGTCTGCACGGAATGCAGAAACTGCCGTTCACGTGTTCGTACCTGCCGGGAAAATCGAACTTCAACATGTCGTTCCTGCTGTGCAGCATGGTTATCTTCCAGGTGGTCGTGAAGGCGGCGCAACTGGAGCGCGATTCGTTTGACGATTCAGTTGGCTATGCCGCAGTAGTTGGCGTACTCCTGGCGCTGGCGGTCTGCGCACGGTGGAGTGCGACGAGGCTGGCGAAGTCCGAGGAGGGAGAGCTCCAGTTCGAAGAAGCGGCGGAGCCCGCCATATTCGCGCTCGATCTGCATCGCGACGGAGTGACTCCGATTCCCGACTAAAAAGGACTTTACATTATGAAGTATAGTTCTTATACTGAAGCGCGTGACGGTCTTCGACCTGTTGTTCATCGTCCTCCTTTTCGCGGGCATCGGCGCAATTGGGGTGGCAGTGTTTTCGGCATTCCGTGGCCAACGAGCTCGCGCATTGGCAATAGTGGGCAAGCTTGGCGTGTGCGCAGCGAGTTATGTGGGTATGGTCTACCTTGTGACCTTCCTCTCAAAGCCCGCTGTGCTTCGGATCGGCGAACCACAGTGCAGCGACGATTGGTGCATCGCGGTGGACGGCGTGAAACGGACGCCGATGTACTCAACCGCGATATACGACGTGACCCTGCGCATCTTCAGCCGCGCGCGGCGCGTGGCGCAGCGGGAACTCATTGCCAAGGACGTGTACCTGGTGGACGCCCGGTGGCGAAGATACAATCCCGTTCTTACCGGGCTGGAAATCCCGCTGAATGCTTTGCTGCAACCGGGCGAATCGGTTACGACGAGTCGCAGGTTTGAAGTACCGGCGGCCGATCACGACATGGGGTTGATGATCGATCGCAGTGCGCCACCGTTCTGCCCGATCATCGGCGAATGCGGCGCGTTTCATAAGGGCGCTATTGTGCGGCTTGATTGATGTCGCGGTTCTCGAGTATCTTGTTCGCGAAGCCGTGCCTTGCGACGTTGATCATGGCTCGCCCGACTTGCTCGGTGGTGGTGATGGAATCGGGAAAGAGTTCTTTCAACGTGGGCAAGACGAGCGCCGTTACCGCGTAGAGCATCCGATAGAGCGCAGTCTTCGACTTGATTCCGTGCAGCGGCTGAATCAGGCCCGGGCGGAACATGTACGCCGCTTTGAACGGCAGGCCGAACAGCGCGTTTTCGGTTTTACCCTTAACCCTGGCCCACATGGAGCTCCCCTGCTCCGTGCTGTCGGTGCCCAGCCCCGATACGTAGATGAACGTCATGGCCGGGTTCAACGCTGCGAGAAGCTGCGCCGCCGCGAGCGTGATTTCGTACGTGATGCGGTAATAATCCGCTTCCTTCATGCCGAATGAAGACACGCCGAGGCAGAAGAAGCAGGCGTGGAAGCCCGTCAACTCGCTCTTGATTGGGGAGAAATCGAGGAAATCCCGGTGCACGAGTTCACGCAGTTTTTCGTGCTTCTGGCCGGTCGCAGCACGGACGATCGAGAGAACGGTTTCCACGCGGGGGTCGAGCAGGCACTCGCGCAGGACGCCTTGCCCGACCATGCCGGTCGAGCCGAATAGAATGACGTTCATTTCTTCCGCAGAGCCTCCAGCTCTTCGAGAGTCCGCGGCCAGTCGGACCCTAAGAGTCGCGACAGACCGCGATCCGCCAGCACCTTGCCCCCGGTCTGGCAACGGGCGCAGTAGTTGGTTTCATTATCGGCGTAGCGGATACGCAGGACCTTCTCGCCGCAGCGGGGACAGGGTTGGCCGTATTTCCCATGCACCGCCATGTCTTCGCGAAACGCCGTCACCTTTTCGGGAAAGGCGCTGCCTGCATCAGCCTGCAGCCGGTCCACCCAGAGTCTGAGCGTGCCCTGCGTGGCGGCGAAGAGCCGGTGCCATTCTTCGTCCCCGAGCTTTTGCGTTTGCAGGAGCGGGGAGAGGCGGGCGGCGTGAAGAATCTCGTCCGAATAGGCGTTGCCGATGCCGCTGAGCAGGCGCGGATCGGTGAGCGCCCGCTTCAGGGTGTGATTTTCGGCGGTGAGGGCGGCGCGAAATGCGGCCAGGTCGGCGGTCAGGGCGTCGATTCCCCCGGGGTCCAGGGAGCGCAATCCTTCGTCGCCCTGTACGATGTGGAGCGAAACCCGGCGCTTGGTCCCCGCCTCCGTAAGTGTGAGAGTTCCGTTGGGGAAGTAGAAGGCTGCCAGGTTCTGCCGGCCCTTGAGTTCGAGGTCGGGCGGCTTCCAATGCAGGCGCCCGGCGATCATCAGATGCAGAACGAGCCAGAGATCGCCTTCGAATCCGATGGCGATACGCTTGCCGATGCGGCGCAATTCGTGGACGGTGCGGCCTTCCACGGCCGAGATGGGCGGCTCGATAGTCCTCAGCAGGAAGGGGCTCGCCAGCCTGACCTGCGTCAGAGGTTGGCCCACGATCCGGGTCTCCAGCGCTCCCCTGTAGGCCGTGATGTCGGGTAATTCGGGCACTTAGGATCATGCTACAATCAAAGTTTCCCAGCCCAAAGCCATGTTGCTCAGTATCAAGGAGATGGAGGTCCGCAAACTGCCCTTTGCGGAGACCTGGAAGCCGGGGGAGTTCGATGTTTCCGACTCCGGCGCCATTCAAACCGGGCCTCTCGTCGCTAAAGGCGTGGCGGAGCTGTTGCCCCATACCGGTGGGGAAGTACGGGTGAAGGGACAGGTTGAGACCACGCTCGAAACCGAGTGCGACCGCTGTCTGGGACGCGCCACTTTCCATATCGATACGCCTTTCGACCTGTTTTACAAGCCCATTGAAAGCGCGCCGACCGGTGAAGAGGAAGTAGCCATCGACGAAGGCGAGGCGGAGATGGGATTCTATGAGTTACCCGGCCTGGTGCTGGAAGATATCCTGCGGGAGCAGGTGCTGTTGCAGCTCCCCATGCAACGGGTGTGCAGCGAGACATGCAAGGGGATCTGCCCGGTGTGCGGCGGCAATCGCAACGAGACCGACTGCCATTGCGAGACGCATCCGGGCGACGATCGCTGGAACTCGCTGAAAAACATTCATCTTGAACTAAACTAGAAAGTAAACGCAATGCCAAATCCGAAACGACGACACTCCAATGCGCGCACGCAGAATCGCCGCGCTCACGACGCGCTGCGCAAGCCTGCCCACGCGGAATGCCCGAACTGCCACGAGCCGAAGGTCCCGCACCGCGTCTGCCCGCACTGCGGCCAGTACAAAGGACGCGAGGTCATTGAGACCGCGGCCGAATAAGATCTTTCAAATCAGCCACAGACACGATAATCTGAGCGCATGGTCACCATTGCAGTAGACGCGATGGGGGGCGACAAAGCCCCGGTTCCGGAGGTCGAGGGCGCGATCCGAGCCGCCAAAGACCTGGGGCATCGCGTCATCCTGGTGGGTAATCGCGAAGCGGTACGCCACGCGCTCGATAAGCACCCCTCCGCGAAGGATCTGCCGATCGAAGTGCTTCACGCCGACGACCGCATCACCATGGACGACCATGCGGCGAAGGCGGCGCGCAACAAAAAGGGCAGCTCCATGCACTTGTGCGCGCGTCTGGTGGCGGACGGCAAAGCGGATGGGTTCCTCTCGGCCGGCAATACGGGCGCCTGCATGGCGATCGCGAAAATGGTGCTGGGTAAGGTGCCGGGCGTGGACCGGCCCGCGCTCTCCGGCGTATTTCCCACCCATAAGGGAACGCCTGTAGTCCTGCTGGACGTCGGCGCCAACGTCGATTGCGAACCCCAGATGATCGCTCAGTTCGGCCTGATGGGGGAGATTTATTCGCGTCTGGTGCTGAAGGTCAGGCACCCCCGCGTGGGCCTGCTTTCGATCGGCGAGGAGGAGCATAAAGGCAACGCACTGACCCGCGACGCCACTCCCATGCTGAAGGATCTGGGCCTGAATTTCATCGGCAATGTGGAGGGGCGCGATCTTTTCTCCGGCAGCGCCGACGTGATCGTTTGCGACGGCTTCGTCGGCAACGTGGCGCTGAAAGTCTCCGAAGGTCTGGTGGATATGATCCGCAGCATGCTGCGCGAATCTTTGGAAGCCACGTTGTCGCGAAAGATCGGCTATGCGTTGTCGAAATCGGCGTACACGGATTTCAAGAAGCGGGTGGATTATTCTGAAATCGGGGGCGCTCCGCTGCTGGGCGTCAAAGGCGTGTGCATCATCTGCCATGGGCGATCGGACGCCAATGCGATCCGCAACGCCATCCGTATTGCGGCGGATTTTGCATCGAGCAATATGAATCAGCGCATCGAAGAGGAGTTGCGTCGAAGAAGAGCTGCGTGAATTGGCCAGGGCGTATGCGAAACATGCGGAAATCCGCTCTCTTACGGTCGCGGCTCGGTAACGGGCTTCTTCTTGCCCTGAGCGCGGTTAGTGTGTTCGGCCAGAGCGAGAAGTTCAACCACGTGAAGTGGACGATGACGGTCGACCAGGCGTCCGCGCGGCCGGGCGGGACGGTGCTGGCGAAATTGCAGGCGGAGGTCGACCCGGGATGGCACATGTACTCCCTGACCACTCCTCCCGGCCCGATTCCTACTACGATCAAGACCATCGACAGCGCGGCTGTAGACCACTTCACCATCTTCGAACCGCCGCCGATCCGTAAATTCGATCCGAACTTCAACGCCGACACGGAAACGTATGAGGGTTCGCAGACTTTTCTCGCGCGCATTGAGTTGAAGAAGGGCGTGGCGGCCGGGCCGGTCGCTTTGAGTTTCGAACCGCGGTACCAGACCTGCAGCGGAACCTCCTGCATTCCACCACGCTCGCGCCAGGTCGGCGCCACCGTGAACATCGCTCAGGATGCGGCGGTCAGCGCGATTTCCATTCCTTCCGGTTATATCGAGGCCAAACCGGGATCGAAGGCCCCCGCGGCCAGTCCGCAAGATGGCGGTCTTGCTCCCTTCCTGGCACTGGCCTTCGGGGTGGGGCTGGCTGCTATCTTCACGCCCTGCGTATTTCCCATGATCCCGATCACCATGTCCTACTTTGTGGGGCAGCGCGGCGGATTCGCCCAGGCGATCACGTTCTGTCTTGGGATCGTCGTGCTGTTTACGGGGCTGGGGCTGCTCGCGACGATCGCCCTGGGGCCGGCGGGAATCGTGCAATTGGGCGGGAATCCCTGGGTGAACGGCTTCATCGCGCTGGTGTTCTTCACTTTCGGACTGAGCCTGCTCGGCGCCTTCGAAATCACCATTCCTTCGAGTATTCTCACGCGGCTGAATACCGCGTCGGGACAAGGCGGGTTCGCCGGATCGCTGCTCATGGGACTGACCTTCGCGCTTGCGTCGTTCGCCTGTGTGGGACCTTTCATGGGCACGCTGCTGGCGGCATCGGTCACCGGGGGAAAGCTGCGGCCCATCCTGGGAATGGCCACGTTTGCGAGCGGCCTTTCCCTGCCATTCTTCCTGCTGGCGCTGTTTCCGGCGTGGCTGGGAAAGCTGCCGCGCTCGGGCGAATGGCTGGCGCGGGTGAAAGTGGTGATGGGCTTTCTGGTGCTGGCGTTCATGCTGAAGTACCTTTACAGCCTCGACGCCGTGTTGCAACTGGGCTTCATCACGCGCGAGCGTTTCCTTGCCTTTGCGGTGGTGCTGCTGGCGATGGCGGGATTCTATCTGCTCGGCTACGTGCGCCTGCCCGGAATTTCGGCCGAGGCGGAGTTGGGCGTGGCGCGGCTGCTGATAGGAATCCTGTTCGTGGTGGCGGGGGTGAGCCTTGTGCCCGGTATGTTCGGCGCGCGCCTGGGCGACATCGAGGCGTTCATCCCGCCGCCTTCGTCCGATTCGGTTTCGAGCGGATCGGGGCAACAGGAACTGGCGTGGATGAAGAACGATCTGCCCGGCGCGCTGGCTAAGGCGAAGGCGGAGAACAAGCTGGTGCTGGCCGATTTCACGGGTTATGCGTGCACGAATTGTAAGTGGATGAAGCGCAATATGTTCACGCGGCCCGAGATCGACGCGGTGGCGCGGAACATGGTGCTGGTGGAGCTTTACACGGACGGTACCGACGCCGCATCCGAGGCCAATCAGAAGCTCGAAGAAGAGAAGTTCCAGACCGTGGCGATTCCGTTTTATGTCGTCTTTGACGGCAATCAGAATGCGCTGGCAACTTTCGCCGATAAGACCAGCGATTCACAGCAATACCTGGCATTTCTGAACGCCAGGCCCTCTGAAGCGGCGCCGGCCTTCGACGGCGGTCCGTTCAAGACCATCGATGGCGCGCCGCTTTCCACGGCGGATTGGAAGGGCAAGGTGGTGGTGCTGAATTACTGGGCCACTTGGTGCATCCCATGCCGCCAGGAGATTCCGGAATTCAACCGTATGCAGGAGGATTTGGGGTCGAAGGGCGTGGAAGTGGTTGGGATTTCCATGGATGAGGACGGGGCCGAGGCGGTAAAGCCGTTCCTGAAACAACTTCCGATGAGGTACACGGTGGGTCTGGGGTCGGGCGAAATCGGCCAGCTGCCGATCACCCTTGTGCTGGATCGCAACGGCAATACGGTCGAGCGATTCGAGGGTTTCACCAAGCCGGACGCGATCCGCGCGGCGATCGCGAAAGCGCAGGCGAGCTAGACTTGAGTCATGTCGGCGCAGGCAATTCCGTTTCTTACGCCCGAACAGTACCTGGAGATCGACCGCGCAGCTGAGCGCAGGAGCGAGTATCTCGATGGCCATATTTACGCGATGGCAGGTGGCAGCCGGACGCATTCTTATCTGGCCGTGGCGATCGCTGCGGAGTTGCGTCAGGCATTGCGAAACCGCGGCTGCGAGGTCGGAAATTCAGATCTGAGGGTGCGCGTATCGGAGCGTGGTCCGTATTTCTATCCGGATGCCGTGGTTTCCGGTGGTGACGCCGAGACCGCCGGTGACGACGATATCGCCCTCAATCCCACATTGATTGTCGAGGTTCTTTCGAAATCCACCGAGGCATTCGACCGGGGGGATAAGTTCGCCTGGTACCGCAAAATCGAGTCCCTCAGGGAATATGTCCTGATTTCTCAGACCTCACCGCGCGTAGAGACATTCGTGCGCTCGGAACAGGGCGGGTGGACGTTCACGGAATTTGCGGGTCCCGAGGCCATCTGCCGATTTGCCAGCGTCGATTGTAGTATCCCGGTGGCGGCAATCTATCAGGGCATCAAACTCGAACAGGCGAGTTAGCTAATACAGAATCCGCGTCCGAATGGTGCCCGCGATTCCATCCAGGCGCCGCTTGAGGTTGAGCGATTCCTCGCGCCGATCCGTTTCGATATCGATCACGACATATCCGATCACGGCGTTAGTTTGCAGATACTGGGCCGCGATGTTGATATGCTCCTCGGAAAAAATCGCGTTGATGCGCGAGAGAACGCCGGGTTGATTGTGGTGGATGTGGAGTATCCGGTGGTGGCCGGGATGCTCCGGCAACGACACTTCCGGGAAGTTGACGGCCGTGAGCGTGGATCCGTTGTTGCTGTATTTAATCAGCTTTTCCGACACTTCGCGCCCGATATTTCTCTGCGCTTCCTCAGTGCTGCCGGCGATGTGCGGGGTGAGCATCACGTTATCGCGCCCGCGCAGCGGCGAGCGGAATTCCTCTCCCGCCTTCGGTTCGGAAGGAAAAACATCGAGCGCGGCGGCCGAGACCCGGCCGGAATCGAGCGCCTCGGTCAATGCGTCGATGTCCACCACGGTCCCCCGCGAGGCGTTGATCAGAATGGCGCCGGGCTTCATGCGGGTCAATTCCGCGGCGCCGATCATTCCTTTGGTTTGCGGGGTTTCGGGAACGTGCAGGGTCACGACATCGGCGCCCTCGAGGAGCATGTCGAGAGAGGCCAGCTGCACCGCGTTTCCCAGCTCAAGCTTGGCTTCAATGTCGTAGAAAATCACGCGCATGCCGAGCGCTTCGGCGAGCACGCCCACCTGCGTCCCGATGTGGCCGTAGCCGACGATACCGAGCGCCTTGCCGCGCACCTCGTGCGACCCGGCGGCGGTCTTGGCCCAACTGCCGCGATGCGCCTGCGCGTTGCGCCAGGGGATGCCGCGCATCAGCATGACGATCTCCGCGATCACCAGTTCCGCCACGCTGCGGGTATTCGAGAAAGGCGCGTTGAAAACGGGAATGCCCCGCTTCTGGGCGGCTTTCAGGTTGACCTGGTTAGTGCCGATGCAGAAACATCCAACACCCACCAGGCGCGGTGCATTTTCGAAAACCTCCTCCGTGAGCTGCGTCGCCGAGCGGATGCCGACGAAATACGCGTCGCGGATGGATTCGAGCAACTGCGGATGCGCGAGCGGCTTCTTGTGGTATTCGATTTCGCTGTAGCCGTCGGCGCGGAAGGCCTCGACCGCGCAGGGATCGATCCCTTCGAGGAGCAGAATCCCGATCTTGTTCTTGTCGAGAGAATTTGGACTCAAAATCGGCTGGCCTGAATCCACACTATCAGACTAAGCCACGCCCCCAACGTCGGAGGGACAGGTCCCGCGCATGCAGCCAGAACCGCAGGCGATCGTATGGGCATCGCTCATGGAGGTAAAACGCAGGGCGAGCAGACTGCGGCCGGTCGCTTCGAGAACAGCCAGCACCTGCGATTCGAGCGGGTTCGTCGGTCAGGATGCCATATCCCGCGGTGAGGCTGCCGATAAACCGCGGCACGTCCACGGAGTGGTAATTCCAGGCCTTGGCGGCCTGGAACCAGCCGGCGATCTCGGGTCCGGCGCCAGGGATGCGCCCCAGGATGTCCACCAGCAAATCGACGGGGGCGTGCGACGGCGGCGCGAGCGCTATCACATCTCCGTAATTCTCGTACCGGGTCCGGCGAAGCGCCGCCTCGTAGCCGGCTTTGAAATCTCCGTCACCGGTGCGCGGCGAGCCAAAGTTGACGACCTCACGGATGGGAATGCCGTGAGGGGGATGGGCGCCTGGGCGGCGCGAAACGCTTCCACGATTCCATCGGCGCTTTGTCCGACCAGACCCGCATTTGATCCGGTTGCCGCTGAAAGGCTGGGGCGGGATCGTGAAATTCACCGCCGGACTATCATCGATTTGGGATCACCGACAAAAAGAAACGCGGTTGCGGCTTTTAAGGCCGCAACCGCGCTGTTGGTACAGATGCGGACAGCGTTACTTAGGGCAACCCTTCGCCTGAATTGCAGCGGTGGGCGCAGCCTGTAGACCGGTGATACCAGCCGGCATGTCGGCGCCGCCCGGCACGATCCAGATCTCGACGCGCCGGTACTGCGCGTGCGTGTCCGATTGCCGGATGGCCTGGCCGCCCTGTTCCTTCACGTTGGTCGAAGTACCGCAGAGCGCCGGACGGGTTTCCGACGACTGTTCGGTACCGACCCACTTGACGCTGAGGCGGCTGAGATCGAGCGAGGGGCAGATGCCCTTGCCGGCACTGAGCACGGCGGCCGCGTTGATGACGCGGGCTTCATCGAGCGGCGGGTTCATGCGCGCCCGTTCGGTCGCATCCCGGTGACCGATCAGGATCACTTTGGCGTTCGGATCGGAGCGCAGCATAGGCGTCAATTCCTCGAGCAACAAGCGCTTGGCGCAGTTGTTCACGCGCGAGCTGTTTTGCGGGAAGACGATGTCGTCGAGGCGGCGTGCCTGGGCTGTCAGGGTTACGGTGACATCGGCACCGGCGCTGGCGGTCTGGTTCTTCGCATCCGTCGCCGTGGCTGTTATATGAACCGTTTGCGACTGCTGACGCAGGCGGTTGCTCTGGTCGAAGTTGAGCACGGTGGAATCGAATGTGTTGCCGGAAACGCCCTGGCCCGAGTAGCGGATGGTCACCGGATTGGTGCAGGCGGAGCCGGTTGCGGTGGCGGCCAGATTGACTCGGGAGCCGTAGGTAACGGTCGACGGCGCGATACCGAACCCAATCGTGGGAGGCGGCGTCGGCCGAACAAGGAAGCTGACCGGGGCGGATGTCTTCGAGCTGTCGCCGGCGGTTACCCTGACGGCGACCGTCTCATTCCCGGAGGTAAGAGTGGGAGCGCTGAACGTAGCCGATGTCCCGCCAGGAGCAGGGTTGCCATTGACCATCCACTGGTAGGACGGCGTTTGATCGGCGAATCCACTGGCTGTCACCGAAAGTTGAACGGTTTCACCCGGGCAAACGTCGTGAGCGCCGGTGATCGCCCCCACCTGAACGTCGGGCTTCGGCCTTTCAACCACCCTCGGCTGCTCCACCACGGGGGCGGGCGGATAGTGATATTTCATATTCATGATCACGCCCACCGACACCGTAATTGAATTATTCGCGCCCATTTCAGGCACCGTCAGGTCTCCCGGCGTCGTTGCGTACGCGGGCAGGGCGAAGTGGGGCAGGACGGAGCGCATTGCAGTCACGTCGAAACGAAGGCCCCACCTGGGACTCACGTTGTACTTGAGGCCGACGCCGTAGTTGAACGCGAAGCCGCTGTTAGAGGGCTGCGGCCCGGTACCGGCGGGAAGCGGGTCAACTATCGGACCCGGGGTGCCGGGGCCGGCCGTCAGCTTGCTGAAATTGGGCGTATTGTAGTGAGCCCAGCCGGGGCCGATAAAGAGAAACGGCCTGAGCTTGGCCTCACGCGGCCTCAGATGGACCACTATGTCCGCAAAAACCTGCTGGTTCTGGTCCGAAACGTGGGAGAACGAAGTGACGTTGCCGGCGGGCTGGTACCTCAGACCGTTATAGCCCAATTGCAACTCTTCCTGAATACCGATGTACTTCGAGATATCCTCGGTCCATCTTTCACCCCAGACGCCGGCCGGTGCAAAAGTCTGCGATTGGTTCGAGCCCTGGATGAACTGGAACCACTGGTAGCCGGCAAAGAAATCCAGATACACGGGCGAATAACCACCCTCGGCGACGTTTGTCGTAGTTTTCGAGCCTGTGTCCTGGGCGGAAACGGGTCCGGTCATTGCCAGCGCGATACCGGCAGCCAGGACAGCGGTACGCCATCGATGTCCCGATCGAGCCGGCGCGCGTAAGTCAAACCTCTTAATCATTGAAGTGGCTTCTCCTTAATCGAAGTTGAAAATACGCCGCGCCGCGGAAACAGCGCAAAAAGCCGATCCGGCGACGCGGGAAGCACGAACAGCGACGAGGGCCCGGAATTGCCGATGCCCTCGTCATCCAGGGGCAGCCAGCGCTGGCCGCCATCTGTAGAACGAAAGATTTTGCCGCCTTGCGAAACAAAGGCTTCACCGGAGTGCGTCGGGTGAAAGAGCACGAAGGTGGCCGTTTCGGCACGAAGTCCGGCGCGAACCGGCGTCCAGGACACGCAACCGTCGGTGGAGCGGAAAAGACCGGCTGACGTGGCGGCCAGAGCCGTGCCGTCGGCCGAGGAATCGAAGTCCAGCCCATACCACGCCGTGCCGGGCGCGGGCTCTCCGCACTTCTTCCAGGTAATGGCTCCATCGGCACTCGAAACCGCGCCACTCGATGTCAGCGCCGAAACGATACGTTTACCGGAGCTGCGCAGAGCCTCAATTGGCGCACCCGTACATCGTGTTTCCGCGCACTCCGTAAGCCTGCCGTCGGCGGAACGCGTCCAGGCTATTCCACCATCGCCGCTGCGGAACAAGCCCTCGTCGGTAGCGGCCAGAAGCAGTCCGGAAGACACGGGCAGCAACGCGGTGACGCGCGACCCCGCCGGAACCTTGCGCGGCGCCCAGGATATGCCGCGGTCGTTCGACTGGAGCAGACTATGATAGCCGGCGGCAAAAAGAACGTTCGGATTATCGGGAACGGCCGCCATCAATAGCAGCTGGTCGCCCAGTGGGTCGCCCTCGTGAACCCAGCGCAGAGCATATTCATCCGTGCGATAGACGCCGCCCGATCCCGGCTCGTAAACGCTGCTCGAGTACAGCAGGTTGCCGGCTCCGGTCAGCGTAGTGAAATTGCGGTTGGTAAATCCTGCATTGACTTCGCGGAGGGTAGTGCCGCCATCGGTGCTGATCAGCAGGCCGGCCGTGGTGGACGCAAAGAAGATGCGCCCGGAAACCCATGGATCGAAGGCGATGGACTTGATGGATTCGGCGCTGACTTTACGCCAGACCCGCCCGCCATCAACGGACCGGAGCAGGCCCTCGGTGGTACCGGCGAAAACCAACCGCGTGTTTTTCGGATCGATGGCCACGAAGTGCGTCCGGAACGCGCCCTTCGGGGTTTCGAGGCGTGCCCAGCGCGACGCCCCGTCGGTACTTCCGTAGACCCCGCTGCAGGCGCTGGCAAAGACGCGCGCTGGATTGAGCGGGTCCACCTGAATGCTGAATACATCGGAATCGTCCATCATGCCTTCGTGGATCGATTGCCAGCTCGCCCCGCCGTTGGTGGTGCGCCAGGGAAGATGGGTGGTTCCGGCGTAAAGGATATTGACGTCCGTGGGATGAAATGCCAGCGAAACCACGGGGCGGAGTTCGGGGTCGTCGGCGGGTGAAATTCGATTCCACATCGCCCCCGCATCGCGGCTCAGGAAGATTCCGGAGCCGGTACCCGCGGCAATCACGTCCGCATCGCCCGGAGCCAGAGCCAGCGACCAGACCTTGAGTCCCCTGGTTTGCGGCAGCAACGTCCAGGTATGCCCGGCATCGCCGGTCTTGTAGACACCGGAGGTCCACTCGTTTCCGCTCTCCATGCCGACGTACCAGACAGCGGCGGAACGGGGATCTACCTCAAGGGCATGCAGCACACCGGCGAACTGAGCGGGGAAGGCGATGTTAGTCCAGGATGCGCCGCCATTCGCCGATGAGTAAACCAGACCATCGTGCGCCGCCGCGATCACCAGATCTTTGACCCGGGGAACAACCCGGATTACCTCGGCATCGCCACCAAAGGGTCCTGTGGCGCGCCACGCCGCGAAGGCGCGTTGTCCGGCAACCGTGATCGCCAGGGCAGCTGCGTAAAACAACAGACGAACCGCGAACTGCCTGATGAGTGCAATTCTATTCGTCATCAGTGAGCGAACATAGCCCGTAGGCTGAACCCGACCTTTAACTCCTTCCCTAATAGTTTCACATGCCGGGAGCATCCTGGTAACATAGATTACAAATTTCTAATCTTACAATGGGATTATCGATCCGGACGGAAGCGCGAAGCTGGATTATCGGATAGGATGAGGGAACACTTGGGGACAATCTCGCCGAAGGGTTATAGAGAATGATCCTGGCAGTGTTGTTTCTCACATTGATGCAGACCCCGCAATCCCCGCCCGCGCCGGATCTCGCCACTCAGGCGGACGACCCGGCAAATGTGATCGAGAGCTTTCCCGCGCAAAAGGACTGGGAACCCAATGCGGACCCACAATCGGCGGAGTGGAGCGGCGTCCTGGGGATAAAAGCTACACGCGACTACATGGGCCAGGCCGTTGCCCTCCCCCCGACGGAAGTCCGTTCGCGGTGGACCCACAAGAATCTCTACTTACTGTTTGTATGTCCCTATGACGAACTGTATCTGAATCCTAACCCGGCGACGACTCAGGAGACCAACAAACTGTGGGACTGGGATGTAGCGGAAGCTTTCATCGGGTCGGATTATCTACAGATATCGCGTTACAAAGAATTCCAGGTTTCTCCACAGGGCGAATATGTGGATCTTGATATCGATCAGGACGATCCGAAATCGCCCCGCGAGGCGGTGGAGTGGCAGTCGGGCTTCACGGTCCGCGGGCGGATCGAGGCGCAGAAGAAAATCTGGGTTGGCGAGATGCGGATTCCTTTTGCGAGCCTCGACCTGAAAGCGCCGAAAGCCGGCGACGAATTGCGCATCGGCCTGTTCAGAATCGCGGGTCCGGAGCCTCGAAGGGTCTATATCGCCTGGCGTCCCACCGGCGCCAAGACGTTTCACGTCCCGGGAGCGTTCGGCAGTCTGGTGTTGAAATAAAGCTAGCCGGCGCTGGCCAGCCGGATCACGTTAACCTCTTCCGGATCTTCGGCCGCTTCCACGGTTTTCAGCCGCCGTTCGATGGCGCGCGTCCGCACGGACGCAGCATCGACAGTCTGTGCGGCCTGATCGAGCCGCTTGCGAATGACATCGAGCACCTGGGAGTATTTTCCGAACTGCGTCTTCACGTCCCCAAGCAGTTTCCACACTTCGCCCGAGCGTTGCTGAATGGCAAGCGTGCGAAAGCCCATCTGCAGACTGTTGAGGAGCGCCGCGAAGGTGGTGGGTCCGGCCAGCACCACGCGATAGTCGTTCTGTAGCGCCTCCGCCAGACCGGGGCGGCGCAGCGCTTCGGCATAAAGCCCTTCGGTGGCGAGGAAAAGGATTCCGAAGTCGGTGGTGTGGGGGGGCGCCAGATACTTGCCGCTGAAGGTTCTGGCGCAGGCGCGTACTACAGCTTCCAGTTCGCGCGCGCAGATCTCCACCGCTTCGGCGTCGCAGCGTTCGGCGGCCGCCGCCAGCCGTTGATAGGTCTCCGACGGAAACTTGGCATCGACAGGCAGCCATACCGGCGTGGACCCGGCGCCAGGCAGCTTGATGGCGAACTCCACGCGCTCCCCGGAACCGGTGGGCGAGACATTGCGCTCGAACTGGTCGGGCGCGAGCATCTGGGTCAACAGGTTTTCGAGCTGCACCTCGCCCCAGGCCCCGCGTGTCGTCACATTCGAGAGTACCCGTTTGAGATCGCCCACGCCGGACGCGAGATTCTGCATCTCGCCGAGTCCCTTGTGCACCTGTTCGAGACGCTCACTGACGAGACGGAAGGATTCGCCGAGGCGTGTCTCGAGCGTGCTCTGCAGTTTCTCGTCGACAGTCAGGCGCATCTGTTCGAGTTTGGCGGCGTTATCGGTTTGCAAAGCCAACAGGCGCCCATCGACGACGGAGCGAATGCGCTCCAGTTCGGTGCGCTGGTCGCGCTGCATTTCGGTCAGTTGCCGGTGGGTCTGGCCGGTATAGCGCTCGATGCTTCCGCCGAGTTCCTCGCGCTGGGCGCGGCTCTCTTCGGCCTGTTGCCGGCGCGCCTCGATGGCGCCGGCCAGGGTGTCGGCGCGAAGGTTCGCGATGTCGGCCCGGAGCCGCGTTTCGAGAGCTTCCTGGGAACGCAGCCGGAACAACCAAATCAGATTCAGCGCGATCAGCGCGGCGAGGGCGGTCAGCAGGACGGCGGAAAACATTTTCGTACAACCTTGTTTTTTGAGCATACACCAGTCCACCGATTCGGGGAACGGGGGAGACAATTCCGCAGGACGCCGGATGGCATCGGGGCCGGGCAAGAAACGCGCTATTTAGCCGCCGCTTTTTTCGCCAGAAGATACGCGAGATCGCTCCGGGCGAAGGTAAAATCCGGCCTCAGCCGGATCACCTGCCGTAAAGCCGCAATGGCGTCGTCGTATCTGCCCATACTGTAATACGCGGTCGCCATATTGGCGTACGGTTCCGCGAGATTGGGCTGGATTTTCGAGGCTTCGGTCGCTGCATTGACGCAGTCTTCGTACCTTCGGTTCTTGAAATAGAGAACTGAAAGACTAAGGTATTCGTCCACGGTGGGATGAGCCTTGGCGGCCTGCTCGCTGTTGCGGATCATCTCGACGGTAGTTTTTGCCATCTGGAGATAATTCTGGCTTGTAGCGTCATCAGGTTCGATACGAAGAGCTTCATTGGCGGCTCGTTCCAGACCGGGCCAATCGAACCGTTGGGAGTATTGCTCCATGAGAATCTGATGGCCCACCAGATCCATGGGCTCGAGTTGCAACGCGCGGGTAGCCATCTGCGCCGCTTCGACGGGTCTCTGATGGTCAAGCAGCCACCGGCCATAGGAAGAGAACGCCCGCGCGTAGGCAGGCGCAATCGCTGTAGCGTTGCGAAAATGCGCCTCCGCATCGATGTCCCGGCTCAACCTGTCGAAAACCAGAGCGAGGTCGGTCTCGAGTGCCGCGCTGTGGTACGTCAGGGGAACGGCTTTTTGAACATACGCGAGAGCCTGGAGAGGCTGGCCTGTAGAAATCAGAGACAATCCGTAGTCGATCAAGGCTCTGGCGCTGCGCGGACTTGTCACCACCGTGTCCGACCAAAGGGTTTGTTCGGAATACCAGACCTGATTGCGCATCCAGGTTTGCCAGGCGCAACCCGCCATCAAAGCGGTACCGAGGATCAATCCGGCGACCATCCCCGGAACGCGCATGCGCGGCAGATGGGATAAACGATCCCACACGATCCAGGCTGCCCGAGTCACGGCCAGCACCAGACCGACCATGGGAACGAAGATCCTGGTATCCGTCTCCACCACACGCTGGGGGATAATGACAGTCGGCAGCAAGGCGAGCAGGAACCACCAGATACCGAACGAAACGGGCCGCCAGGCTGCTTTGCGTGCTGTTAGCAGGGCCAGATACAGCAACAAAGCGAGCCCGGCGTATCCCGCCATCGCGAGCGGTGACCACAAATGCGCCACAGGCTGCAGACCGGTGTCGGGGCTCAGTCCCACCGGAACGAAGAAAGCATAGAAACCGCGCATTGCCACCCATGGCTGAGTGAACCAGTAGGCGACCACAGGGAGCCTGGAGGCGGCCGCGTACTTCCAAGTCAGGACGGATTGAGCGACCCAGTAAATGCCGCACACCAGAATCGCCGGCAGGGCTTTCCGCACGCCTCTTTCGGGCTCGAAAAGCCATATCCACGCCACCAGAATGGGCGCAAATACGGCTGCCGCGGGATCGCACAGCATAGCCAGCACCACCGGGACGAGATAAATTCCCGTAGGCGCGTGGATAATGCGCCGATATGTTTCGTTAATGCGGGTCGCGTGTTCCCGGCTGATGTCTTCCCGCCAATTCTCCGGGGTACGCTCCACATTCACCACCAGATTTTGTGGCAGACGCCTGGGCCAGACAATCCAGATCAGCAGACCGGCGACCACTCCAGCCGCGGTGAGTATGACGCCACGCTGGAGCGGGTAGTTGACGGTATCGGCCGCCAGCGGATGGAGGCCGAACAGGGCGGCCGCGAACGCCGAGGATTGATGCGTCGCACCCGGGATCAGACGGAAAAGAAAATACAACAGAAAAATCAGCAGCGCAAACCAGACGAATGTATCCATCTGGAAGATGCCTGGAATGGCCTTTCCAGCTACCGCGTAGTCCAGCGCAAAGGAGGTGGAAAGGAGGGGGCGGTAATCGGAGTACTCCGGCAGATCGCTGAAGGCTCGCGCCGTCGTGAAAAATCGCGGCACATGGGAAAGACTTCGGATGGCGCGATTGTTGACGATGGTGTGAAAGTCGTCGAAGTGAAACCCATTCTGAAAATGGTTCGACCAGGCCGCGACGAGAACCAATACGAGCAGGGCCGGCACCAGCCACCAGAGAAAAAAGTCCTTCGACTCGGCTTCTTGCTTGGGCGACGTAAACGTGATTTTTCGATTATATCGGGTGTTGCGTCGCTATGGTACTGCCGGATCCGAAGCTACCCTCCCAGTTCGGCGCGGATGGCGGAAACGATTCGCGCCGCCAGTTCCTCGACCTGGCCTTGCTCCGCGCCCTCCACCATAACGCGCAGCAGCGGCTCGGTACCGGAAAAGCGCACCAGCACCCGGCCCGATCCGTTCAGCACCGCCTCGCACGCCCGGATCTCGTTCTGCACCCCGGGCATTTCGTCAAGAGTCCGGCGCTCTTTTACGCGAACGTTGACCAGCAGTTGCGGAAACACCGCCAGATCGGCCGACACGGCATCCAGACTGGCATTTTCCCGTACGCAGGTCTCAAGGACTTTGAGGGCGGTCAGCATCCCATCGCCGGTGGTTGAACATTCGCGGAAGATGATATGGCCGGATTGCTCGCCACCGAGCGGCGCGCTCCGCCGCAGCATTTCCTCCAGCACATACTTGTCGCCGACGGGAGTCCGGATCATCGAAATGCCGAGCCGTCCCAGCGCCTTCTCGAGACCCAGATTCGACATGACCGTGGACACCACCACGTTGCCGGGCAGATGTCCGTCCTGTTGCAAGCGCCGGGCGGCGACCAGAAGGATGGCGTCGCCATCGATCACTTTTCCCGAGGACGCGACCAGCAGAGCGCGATCGGCATCGCCGTCGAATGCCACGCCCGCGTCGGCTTTCAATTCGAGAACCTTCCGGCGCAGCGGTTCGAGGTGGAGCGCCCCGCAGTCGAGGTTAATGTTGCGTCCGTCCGGATGGTTGCACATGGCCGTCACATGGGCGCCGGCCGCCCGGAAAAGATCCGGAGCGAGCGCGGAGGCCGCGCCGTTGCCACAATCGATAACGAGCCGGAGTCCCTGGAGGCGCGCCGATGCCGACAAGGTCGAGAGCAGGAAAGTCAGGTAGGGTTGAACCGAATAAGCCGCGGTGAGCGGTGTGAGGGACGCGGACGGTTGCACATCCGGAAGGATACGGAAAATCTCTTCCTCCACCTCATGCTCTTCGGCGTCGGGCAGCTTGAATCCGCTGCGCGCGAAAACTTTGATCCCGTTGTCCCGATAAGGATTGTGCGAAGCCGAGATCATTACGCCGGCCGCGAAATCCCCGGTGCGCGTCAGATAAGCCACACCCGGGGTTGTGACCACACCGGCGAACTCGACGCGGATGCCGCGTCGACCCAGGCCATCGGCCAGTTGCGCCGCAATGGCGGGCCCGGACTCGCGCGTATCCATACCCGCCAGAACGGGCCGGCCGGCAAGTCCCTGCCGCGTCAGATCGTCGGCCAGCGCGATCCCGAGCGCTGTAATGGTTTGCGGATCGAGCGGCGGTTCGCCCGCCACGCCCCGGATGCCATCTGTTCCAAAAAGCCGTTTCGCCATGTAATCAGTGAGCAGGTACGACGTGAACCTTCACTGTAACGCGCGGCACGGTAAGGAACCGGACCTCGGGCTCGGGGATATAGACCGCGAGAACCTGCTGCGAGTCGCCTTTCACCTGATTCAGATCCAGCGGGTCGGAGACGGCTTTCTTTACGGCTGCCACGCGGCTGGCAGGTCCGGCGATGCTCAGTTCGGGCGGGTCCGCCTCGATACTTGCGATGCTGAGGCCCGGGGGCAACGTGCCCGAAGTGGGAACCTCGACTTTCAGGGCGCGCGTGGCGCGGTGCTCAAAGGTGAAGCGCAGTTGCGCCGGTATGGTGCGGACCAGCTCGATGCCGCGGGGCAGTTTCAGTTCCTTCTGCGTCAGGGTGAAGGTCCTCTCGCCCGAGTCGTTGACGCTCGAGAAATCGACGATGGCCGAAATCTGCGATTCGGTCAAAGTGCGCAGCTGGCCGGAGGGCCCTCGCGCCTCAATGTCGATCGCCTCGACGATGTTGGAGCTGATCTCCAGGTCCTTGGGGTAGTTCTTGTATTGAACGGGCGCGGAAAAAATCGTCTCCAGTTCCGGCTCGCTCGCAACATTGAACCAGACGCCGAACGCGGCGGCGAGCGCGAGCAGCTTCCAACCGATATTGTGGGTAAGGAATTTCATCGTCCCAGCATTCTCGAAGCGGCTTCCACCGCGTCCTCGCGCCGGGGCGTTACGGGGGGAGTGGGCGGCTGCTGGCCCCGGCGCGTCACGCCGAAGTGTTCGTTAATGCGGTCGTCCACGCGTTTGATGGAAACGTCCCGCTCGAGATTGCCGAATGCGCCCACCGAAATAGCCCCTGTTTCTTCGCTGACGATCAGCGCCAGGCTATCGGTTTCCTCGGTGATACCGATGCCCGCCCGGTGCCGGGTGCCAAGACTGCTCAGGATGGCGGGATTCACGGTCAGAGGCAGGAAGCACGCCGCGGCGGCTATTCGCTCTTTCTGGACGATCACCGCGCCATCGTGCAAAGCGGTGCCGGGCATAAAAATCGACAGAAGCAGATCGCGCGAGATCTGCGAATCCAGACGCACGCCGCTTTCGATGAAGGTGCGCAATCCGATGTCGCGCTCGAGCACAATGAGCGCGCCGACCTTGTCGCGGGACATCGCAGCCAGCGCCAGCAGGATCTCGTCGGTCGATTCGGGCCTCTGATAACCGCCGAAGAGCCGCCGGCGCCCCAGGCGGGCGAGAGTGCGGCGAATTTCCGATTGAAAAAGGATAATGATGGCGATCGCCGAGTAGGGCACGAGGGACGACAGAAGCGAGCGCAGCGCCTCGAGATGGGCCCGCACCGCGACCTGATAGAGAACCGCGACGGCGAAAATTCCCACCAGAATCTGCGCCGCGCGCGTGCCGCGGACGATCTGCAGCAGCTGGTAGATCACCACGGCGACCGCCAGAATATCGAGCAGCGCGGTGATTCCCAGGCTGGGGAGCGTAAATGTGAATTCTGCCGGCGGCATAGCGGCTGCCGCTATTGTAAACGATGGATTAAAGTAATTTAACCCCGCGCCCGGCATTTCGCGCCGGTTCATTTTTCAATCTGCCGCAGGGCTTCTTCCAGCACCTCGTCGCGGCCCGCCCTGATCCCTGCGATAGTCGGTGTAACCCGTACATCCGGGACAAGGCCAACGCGCTGGGTGGGGCGGCGGTCCGGGTAGAAAATTCCGATGCCAGTGAATTGCACCCGGAGATCGCCCGGGAGAAGAATCTGAGAAACATTCCCGTCGGCGCCAGCCGTGGTGCTGCCGACCAGCGAAACTCCCGGGGCACTGCGCAGCCCCATAGCTCCGTATTCGAGATAGCTCTGGGTAAGTTCGTCCACCAGAACCACGATTCTTAAATCGGGCCTGGCGGTTGGAGGGGCGCGCTGCCCCGGGCCTGGACCCAACCATCTGAACACGCCCGGGTTTGACAGATCGCCGATGGTGACTTGTGCGAACAACCCCGGGCGCACCATATCCAGTACGTCCCCCATGATCGGCTCCGTGGGAGCGCCTCTCAGGTCCACGATCAGCCCTTTTGTGCCTTGGGCGGCGCTGACATACTCCCGAGCATTCGCGAGTTTCAGGGAAGAGATTTTCAGATAGCTTATGGTGTCTGACAACATCCGGAAGGTCGGCCCCGCCAGCTCATGACTTCCACCCGCCTCAATCCAGCGTTCGCGAAAGCCCCCGCTGATGGGCACGCGGCTGACATCAACGGTCTTTTCTTCACCGTTGTGCCGGACCCGAATTTTGATCTCGCGGCACGCACCGCGAGGCAGGCCGCCGGCGATGTCCCTCAGAGCCGCGGCTTCATTCGACGCACCATAATAGGGACGCAATTGTTCAATGAGTGCGGATACCGGTGCCCCGTCGATCTCCGTGACGACGTCGCCGCGTTCGAGAGGCAGCCCGTCAGCGAGGACAGCGGTGATCACAGCCTGGTTCTCGACGAAGCGAAGGCTGATCGGAATCATACAGCTTCCCTCCGGCATTCTCACGAACACCGACCCCGACGACGCCGAAACATATACGTGGCTGTCGTTAATTCGCGCCGCCAGCATGAGCACTCCGCGCTGGTATTCCGGAATGGATCGCGCCAGACCGACCTTCGGGATGTATTCCTTCAGTACATCGTCCCAATTAACGCCGATCACGTCGCGGTAAGGGTACCAGTATTCGATATCGTTCCAGAACCGGAAGACCGCCAGAATCTGTAGTCCAAAGTCCGCGTTCATCGCCGGGTAAGCCGCCTCGTGCGGGAACAGCGGGTTGCGGATGTTCGGATCGAGCGAGACATACCACTGTTGAAACCGCTCGCGATTGAGGTAGATCCTTCGCAAAAGATCGCCCAGTTCTGACCCCAGGAAATTCTTGTCGCCAAGCCAACCGAGATCGGGAGACAACGAGAGGTCTCTTGGCAATGGTGGGACACAAGACTGGCACTCCGCAATATCGCCGAGGTCCCTGACCCAGCGGAACATCGCCGCATCGGCTGACGCCCGGTCCGGCGCAGCGAGGACACGGGGCATGATCTGAAACAGGTCGCGATCCCAATCCCGATTTCCAGCGGTGACAGCCGGGTGATGGTATTTAAGAAAGCCCCAGACTTTGCCAAGAATGGTCAGATTGGCGATCTGCACTTCCGTAAGCGCATCGGCGGTTACGCCGGAGCTGTCGAGCGGCTCACGTGCTGGAGTCTGCGCCGGGCAAGGCGTGGCCCCGATAACACACACGCAGATAGCCAACCAGCCTCGCATGAGTCCGAATTTACCAAAAATCCAGCAGCGCGGAATTAGGCCTCGCATTCGTTATCGTTGATTGGTGAATCGCAGGGAGTTGCAGGTGCTGGCGCAGGTCAGACTTGCGGAAGCGAGGGCGCTGCTAAGAGCAGGTCTTCCTGATAGGCATATTACCTGGCGGGATATGCCGTAGAGTGCGCACTGAAGGCCTGCATCGCGAAAGGTACACAGAGGCACGACTTCCCCGACCAACGAATTGTCGACGCCAGCCACACCCACAGTCTTAAGGACCTGATAAAGGTGGCGAAGCTGGAAAGCGTTCGGTCGGAACAAGCGCGGAACGACTCGGTTTTTCGCGACAAATGGGATCTTGTTCAGGACTGGTCCGAGCAGAGCCGTTATCGGAGGCATAGTCCGGAGACGGCCAGGTTAAGGATTGACGCGGTTGGTATCGGAAAACATGGAGTGATCGCATGGATAAAACGTACTGGTAACGGCTGAGCTTGCAGCCGGCGCCAGGCTTCTCGAAGCTCTTGATAACTCGGATTCAGCGATCAACGTTGCTCTGTGGTCAATCTGGCGGAGTACGACGACTGGCGCCTTCTGCTGGCCTCGCGCCGGTTGGACGCGGCTGATCCCACGGGAGCCTACGGACTGGTTCACGATGCCCTCGAACGGGAGGGAATTCTTCTCGAACATACCCCTACCCTGCTGATCCTGAAGATGACAGATCCGTTCACAAAGGATTTACGTCGAACTTTCGGCAAAACCAGAAACGCAGATGGCATGCGTTTGGGTGGACAGATGTTCGGAGATCGTTTCATTCAGGACGGTCTCGTCCTCCGGATTGGGTAGACGCCTGTATTCGATAGAAGTCGCCGTTAACCCGTCACCTTCACAATCAGCAGCGTCATGTCGTCATACTGCTTTGCCTCACCTGTGAAGGCATCGGCGGCGGCAAAGATCGATTCGATCATTTGTCTGGCGTCGAGCTTGCGGCAGCGCGCGGCGGCGGCGATGAAACGATCTTCCTCCCACTCTTCCTCTCGTTCGTTGAGCGCTTCGCTGATGCCGTCGGTGAAGGCGATGAAAATATCGCCGGGCTCAAAAACGAAACAGTCCTGCCCATAGCGGGCTTGCGGGAGCAGCCCCACCACCGGACCGCCCGCTTCCAGCCGGATGACGCCCTCGCCGCGCAGGATCACTGGCGCGTTATGGCCGGCGTTCACGAAGGTCACCCGGCGCGCCGCGGAATCGTATTCGCCGTAGAAAAATGTCGCGTAACGGCTGCTCGTCGAGGCTTCATAGACGAGCTTGTTGACGTTGTGCATCAGCGCCGAGAGGTCGTGAATCTCCGCCAGCGCCTGGCCGCGCAGAGACGCCTGCAGGCTGGCCATCAACAGAGCGGCCGCAATGCCCTTCCCCGATACGTCTCCGATGGCAATCCCCAGCCTGCCGTCGGCCAGTTGCAGGAAGTCGTAATAGTCGCCGCCGACGCCGCGCGCGGGACGGCAGTAACCCGCGCAATCGAGGCCGGGGATAACGGGAAACTTCTGCGGAAAAAGACGCTCCTGAACCTCGCGGGCGATTTCGAGTTCCGTGTTGGCGCGTTCTTTCTCGGCCGCCGCCGCGGCCAGCGAAGCCACCAGCCGGCTGTTCTCGAGCGCGAGCCCGGTTTGTGAAGCGACAGCCTGCAGCAGCCGGATATCGGCATGCGAGTAAGGGGCTTCGGAGAGCTTGGGGCCGAGGCTCAGGATGCCGGCGAGCTGTTCCTGCCCCGCCAGCGGCAGGAGTAATTGCGAGCGCATATGATCGAGCGTCTGCAGTTCCTCGGCGTCGAGCGACCGGATCCAGAGCGGTGGTTTATCGAAATAGATTTCGAGCGCCTCTTTGCGTTCGCGCAGATTCCGGACGATGCGGCTGTTGGCGGCGATGTTCATCGGTTCGCCGGGCCGCGTGGAATAGCGCGGGACGAAGCGCTCTCCTTCGCGCACGAGGACGACGATATCGGGAACGTGCATGGTACCAGAGATGCGGCCGGCGACTTTTGCGAGCAGAGGTTCGATCTGAACATAATGTCCGACTTCGGTGGCGAGCTCCTGCAGCACGCGCTCGGAATCGTAGGCTTCGCGAAAGAATTTCCGGTCGACCCATAGCGTAGCCCGGTCGGCCGTTTGCCGGCGCAGAAAGATCAACCCGATTCCTACCGACACGAGTTCGATGGCCCGGCCACTTCGCGCCGCGGTGCTGAACAGGTAGATCGCGAGTACGAACAGAGCGGAGCGCGCCACCCAGAGACCACCCCGCGCGAGGCCGTATTGCAGGCTCTGGCGGATCACGAAGCGCAGGTCCATGGCGCGCTCGACCACAATCACGTAGGCCAGCGTGAGTGGAAACAGCGCGAGGAACAGGAGCGCCGTCACCGTGACCGGCCAGGGCACGCCCTGCAGGAGATTCGATCGCCGGTACAGCGAATGAACCACCATTAGGAACATCGGAAACAAGGCGATCAAGGCGCCGGTATGCAGAACCCGCAGCCTGCGGCGCGCGTCGGCGGAGGGATCGTGGCGGGCCTTATAGCCGAGCGTCACGAAAAAGCCCGTCACCCCGACGATCGAGAAAATCATATCGGCGAAGTAGAGTCGCACGAAAAGAAGACGAAACGGCAGCGCGGCATTGATGTCCCTTGTCCAGACGACAACGATAGACCAGTAAGCCAGTTCGCAGATCGCCACCGGAACGATGAAAAGATACTTCAGCCAGGGGCGCCGCCGGTCGAGTTCCAGGCGGCTGGGAAAATAGATTCCGAACAGCAACATCCCGATGGGATAACAGGCATTCCAGAAACCCTCCCAGATCTGCACGGCATCGGCTCCGGGCGCCAGCCAGTCCGAGCTGCGGGCCAGTTGCGCGAAACCCATCGTCAGGAACAGGAGCAGCCATGCATTCTTGTCCCGCGGACGAATGATGGCGGCGGCAAACCCCAGGCCAAGGGCAATGATCGGGATCACCACATCCAGACACACGGCGACGGCGATATCGGACACTCTGGCGAAATTCGTTTTCTGGCTGCGGATCTCCACGTCCCGCTCGATCGCCGTACCCGACGGCTCGCTCAGGGTCAGACGCAATTTGTCGCCGGGGCGGTGCGCTCGTACCGCGTCCCGATACTGCTTGTACGCCGTAAGGGGGCGTCCGTCGATGGCGAGAAGCTGATCGTTTTTGAAAGGACCGTCGCTGATGGTACGCGAAGCCCCGAGCAGAGGCGCCGGTTCGGTCGGCAGCGAGGAACCGTGCCTGAGCAGCTCGACCAGGGACCAGATTTCACCCGTTTGCTTGGCTGCGGCACAGGCGAACAGGATCGCGAGAATAACGAACTGCAAAGTGGCGCGGGGCATCGATTACGCGATAGATCATGATACCTTTTGCCCCGGACGCTATAGTTAGGTTTCAGCCGCTTATGCCCTTTGCCTCCATTCCGGAAGCCGTCGAAGAGATCCGCGCCGGACGCATGCTGGTGGTGGTCGACGACGAAGACCGCGAGAACGAAGGCGATCTGACCATCGCCGCCGAGAAGGTGACGCCGGAAGTCATCAACTTCATGGCCACCCATGGACGCGGATTAATCTGCCTGACGCTTACACCGGAACGCTGCGACACGCTGCGGCTGCCGCTGATGTCGCCGCACAACACATCGAACTTCGGCACCGCGTTCTGCGAATCGATCGACGCGCGGGTGGGAGTCACGACAGGCATCTCGGCGGGCGACCGCACCCGCACTATCCTCGCCGCCATCGATCCGGAGACCCGGCCCAACGATCTGGCGCGGCCCGGCCACGTGTTTCCTCTGCGCGCAAGGGAAGGCGGCGTGCTGGTGCGCGCGGGCCAGACCGAAGCGTCGGTCGATCTCTCGCGTCTCGCCGGCCTCGATCCCACGGGCGTGATTTGCGAAATCATGAACGACGACGGCACTATGGCGCGGGTGCCGCAGTTGCGCGAATTCTGTCTGCACCACGGGTTGAAGATGATCTCCGTGGCGGATCTGATCCGCTACCGGCTGCAGCACGAACACTGCGTTCATCGGCGCGCCGAGGGCACGATCTCGACCGAATTCGGCGAGTTCCACACCATCCTTTATTCGAGCGACCTGAGCCCCGAATCGCACCTGGCGCTGGTGCGCGGCGCGGTGGCGGGCAGAGAGAACGTTCTGGTGCGCATGCACTCCCACTGCGCCTATGGAAACCTGTTCGGATCGCTCAAGTGCGAATGCCAGGCGCTGGTGCGCGGCTCGCTGAAGCGTATCGCCGAAGAGAGCGCGGGCGTGCTGGTCTACCTGCACCAGACCGGTCTGGGGCTGCGTACGGAGAATGGCCGTATTGTGGGCCACGACCGCCACGTATCGCAACCGCCCCTGCAGCACGAGGTGGGCCTGGGGGCGCAGATTCTTTCCGATCTGGGCCTGCACACGATCCGGCTGCTGACCAATAATCCGCGCAGGATCGTGGCGCTCGAGGGGTTCGGGATTCAGATCGTCGAGCAGGTTCCCGTAGGGTAGCTCGAATGCTCAATGCCGGCGCAAAATCTTGCCGATATCGAGCCGGAACGAAGGCTCTCCCCGCGTACCGCTGATGCCGATGGGCAGGACGGTGCCCGCGCTCCCGCGTTTGAAAAGAGGATCGACCGGCCGCAGCAAGAGACTCTTCCAGCCTGTCGTCATCTGCGAAACCGTAGCATCGAGCCTTGCGGTGCCCTCGAAGTCGATCGCTCCGCTTTGCAGCGCGTAGGTCCCATGCAGGTCCACGCGCGCGCCCGGCAGCGTGAAGCGCAGATCGGGCAGACCTAATTGCCCGTTGCGCAAATGAAAACTGCCCTGGAAGTCGGCGGTCACGTTGGGGTCGCGATCATTGGGATCGCCCTGCGCATGGTGGCTCAGCCCGGCGATCTTCTGCTGCACATCGGGGCTGGTAAAGCGGACGCCGTCGAGCGTAAAGGCGCCGTCGAGATCCAGCCGGTCGATCACCTGCGTCTCGCCGGGCGGGATTTTCACCTTTGTGTTGAAGTGAATCACGCCTGTCATCGGCGGCCGCGGGCTCTTGTCCGAGAGGCGCAGAAAATCTTCCAGCCGAGCCGCGCCGGTCTTCGCTTCGAGCTCGATGGTCTTGCGGGTTTCGGGCGCCGTGCGGTCGATGGCGCCGCTGACTTCGAACTCGGAATGTCCCAGACGCGCGCGCACGGGATGCAGAGTGGTGTCGCCATTACTGCCGTCCACCGTGGCCTGAAATTCCGTGTGCAGAGGCATGGGATGGGCGGCGATGGTCAGGGCGAACTCGGGAACGTCGGTGATTCCCGCGACCTCAATGCGATCCAGCTGGCCCGTATATGTTCCGTCGGACGACAGGGTACCGGCTATGCCTTTAAAGACGGAAAGATCGGCATCGCGGAAAGTGTATTTGCCCGAGACCGGCGTGGCGGTGGGTTCGCCGGCGTTCCACGGGCCGAAGCGGCCGTCGCTGTGGATGATGCCGGGTGGCTTTGGGTTCCCGAGCTCGGCATGAAAGGTCATCGGCTGTCCGATTCCGACGGTGCGCAAAGTCAACCGTTTGATTTCGAATATCAGCGGGCTTTTCGCCGGATCTCGGGGCATGGTTTCGAGAACCGCGCCATCCGCCACCACCTCATCGAGAACAAATGGCACGCCCGGCGCGGACGAAGCGGGCGGCGCGGATGCATTCGCCGCGCCTGACTTGCCGGAGCGCGGCGGGAGTTGTATTCGT
Source organism: Bryobacteraceae bacterium (assembly GCA_050015835.1). Taxonomy (GTDB): domain Bacteria; phylum Acidobacteriota; class Terriglobia; order Bryobacterales; family Bryobacteraceae; genus BOG-234. The sequence goes on from JBEKAQ010000002.1 coordinate 43,840, forward strand.
AAACCTTCGAGCTCGATGCGACGGATGCGTTTCGGATTGCGGAAGAAGCCGATGAATCCCGCTTCCAGCGTGAAGCGGCGGATTTGCACCGTGGGCGGTATGTCGCGTCTGCCGCCGAGCCGGAAGACGAGATTGCCGCCGGTAGCGCGCACGGTGGGGAACAGCGAGATGCGCAGATCGCCCAGTTCCACATCGCTCTGGTAACGCTGACGCAGCGCCGCGATGAAGTAAGTGCGGGCAGCCGGCTGAAATCGGAGGGCCACAACCGCGGCGAAAACCGCCAGCCACAGGAGAATGACAGCCGCGGCGTAGAGCGCAATCCGGATGCGGCGTGAGACAGGCACATCCACATCCTGGCACGTAACTGCGTTTTCGAACCGGCGACTGCCTATCTGAGGGGCAAATAGAGGATGCCCGCCAGCCAATCCTGGTCAATGGCGAACTCATTCAAAAGAAGAACGTCCTCGATTACCACCGCTGTCGGGAGCGACTCGGGCACGAGCAGTATCGGCGCGCAGGCGCCATACAGCCGCAATTGCTCATGCATTGCCCCAATCATTGTGGACAGGTCGTGAGTCGACAAGGCCCGGCCCCGTGCGGTTGCCCACGCGAGGATTACAGGATCGGGCTCGCCGGCGATCTCCGCGATATCCTGAACGCGAAGTACGTCGAATTCCGCAGCGCGCCGTCGCAGTCCCCGAAGAATGTCATTATCGAAATTCTCGTCCGCCAGCCATTTCACTGAAGCTTCCGGCGTGCCAGAAGACGTTCTCGCAGACCGGGAGGGGACCACTCCCTATGAGTGGCGATGAGTTCGTTTTCCTCGCCTTCGCGTTTTCTGAAGTACTCTTCGAACTCGGCCCCGTGCTTCAGGTAATAGCCGATCACCTGATAGACATCAGGCAACTCCAGACTCGGAAACTTCTGCACGATCTCTTCCGCTGTCGCCCCTCGATGGAAGGCATGGATCACGAGATCCAGGGTCACTCGGGTCTTTCCGACGCGATAAACGCCCTGGGAATCCATTGCCAATGGAATCGCCTCGACAACAGCAGCCATGACCGATTGTCGCTCCAGCGGACGGAACTATGCAAGGGACGCGCCCGCCAGCGTCCTGGGTCACCGGGTTGGAGCGGGTTCGTCGATGGGCCACGATCGCCAATATGTTCGACCCTGGCCGTCTTTAAGGGCGAGAAATCGAAAACGCTTTTCTACTGTGATCGGAATGATCCATGGCTGGTACGAGACCACAATGGCTATGTCGGCTTTGTCGATGTAGCCGCCGATTTGACTTTCAGGATTGATAGTGAAGCGCTCATCAGGACCAAGATGATGATGCTGGTCAGGCAGGATTGGGAAGTATACGTCGAAGTACGGAACCCCATTTGGCTTTAGTCTGCTCTCAATCAGTCCTCCGCCGTTTGGGGCGCTGATATGTCCAGCGGCCAATTTTGCAGATACATCGTTGAGCGGGATATAGCCAGTATTCGAGATATCAAATGAAACAGAGAGAACGTTATTTGTATCCAACGGAGCCGACGGGCTGGATACAGAGACACGCGGGAGCACCGTCAGGGCAAAGGCGGGTATGCCTATGAGTGTCGCCAAGGCCAGCAAAGCCTCCCACGCCCTGCGCGGTATTGCGCTCTTTGTTGGCTTGTTTGATACCAGCCCTTTTGGCGGCGGTTGTGTGGCTCGTTTTTTGGGTTTGTACGACATCGGCCCCTTCGCACTAAATCAGGACACGACCGGCGCGCCCCTACACCGCGCGGCGGCGTGTCTTGCTCAACAACTGACCGGCACGTTCGATCGCCCTCGACTCGGCTTCATCGCGCGTCGCCCCGGTGGTGCGCGCGAGCGCGGCTCCCGGCGAAACATTGTCGGCCTTGCAATGGTAGACGTCGCCCAATTTGTATGTAGTCAGATGAACGTCCCAGCCCGCGAGCTCCAGACTGCGCTCGCCGTATTCTTCCACTCTCATTTTGCGCGCTCGGCTTCCCTGGCTTCTCCACGTTCGACGGGGACGCCGACCAGGTTGCCCCACTCCGTCCACGAGCCATCGTAATTCTTCACGTTGTCGAAACCCAGGAGGTATTTCAGAACGAACCACGTGTGGCTGGAACGTTCCCCGATCCGGCAATATGCGATCGAAGGCTTCGAGCCATCCACTCCCTCGGCAGTGTATAGCTGCTTCAGCTCGTCGTACGATTTGAACGTGCCGTCGTCATGGGCCGCCTTGCCCCACGGAATACTGCGCGCGCCCGGAATGTGCCCGCCGCGCTGGCAGGTTTCGGGCAACCCTGGAGGCGCCAGAATCGCGCCCGAGAATTCCGCCGGACTGCGCACATCGATTAACCACGCTGCCCCCGCCTCGGATGCCGCCAGCACATCCGGCAGAAATGCGCGAATGGAAAACTCGGGCGCGGCGGCCTCGTACGGAACCGGTTGCACGGGAGGCACGTCGGGCGTCAGCTCGCGGCCTTCGCTCAGCCACTTCTTCCGTCCGCCATTCATCAGCCGGACGTCTTTGTGGCCGTAGATTTTCAATTGCCAGAACGCCCATGCGGCAAACCAATTATTGTTGTCGCCGTAAATCACTACCGTGGTGTCGTTGGCGATACCGGAATCGGCCATCAGGTCTTCGAAGGCGGCCGCGGGGATGATGTCGCGCCGCAGCTTGTCGCAAAGCTGCTCCTGCCAGTTCCACGCGATCGCGCCCGGAATGTGCCCTTCGTCATACGCTTTGGTATCGACATCCACTTCCACGATGCGGACCCGGGCGTCGTCGCGATGCCGCGCCACCCAATCGGTTGAGACCAGAACTTCCGGATGAACGTAGTCGGGCATGAGCTTATCCTAATGCTTTTGCCGGACCGATCGCGCAACCTGAATGCCATACTCTCGCGCCCTGGCGACGACCGCCTGCCGGTCGAGCGTGAGACACCGCTTGTCGCGCACGATCTCGCGGCCGTTCACAACCACGTCGAGAACGTTCAAGCCCTTCAGCGCGTAGACGAGCTGCGAATAAACGTCGTACAGCGGAACGGCGTTGGGAGCGTCCAGATCGACAGAGATCATGTCGGCGCGCTTGCCGGTTTCGAGCGAGCCAATTTCTTTATCGAGGCCCAGCACGCGCGCGCCACCGATGGTCGCCATCTCGAAGGCCTGGAAAGCCGGCAGCGCCTCGGGATCGCCGCGCACCAACTTCTGCAGCTTGGCGGCCAGATCGATTTCTTCAAACATGTCGAAATCGTTATTGCTGCCCGCCGGGCCGTCGGTACCGAGCCCCACCGCAATGCCGCTCCGCAGAAGATCCACCACGGGCGCCGCGCCGCTCGCGAGTTTCATATTGCTCGAAGGGCAATGCGCCACGCCGACATTCTTCGCTTTCAGCAGCCCCATATCGGTCCGATCCACCCAGACGCAGTGGGCGGCGACCGTGCGGCCATTGAAGAAACCGATGCCGTTCAGAGTCTGGGTGGGGCTCTGGCGCCGCGCAGCCTGGTTGTCGTCGTTCTCCTTCCTGGTCTCGGAGAGGTGGATCAGAATGGGCGCATTGTATTTGTTGGCGAGTGTGCGCGCGGCCTTGAGGTCGTCGAGCGAATTGGTATAGAGGGCGTGCGGCGCTACGCCGGGCACGACGAGCGGATCGTCATGGAAGCGGATGAGAAATTTCTCGGCGTAGCGGAGGGCGTCGGCGGGCGTCTTCGCGTCGGCGACCGGAAACCCGATGACGGTTTCTCCCAGCACGCCGCGCATGCCGGCCTCTTTCGCGGTCTCGGCAACCACGTCTTCGAAGTAATACATGTCGGTGAACGTAGTGGTGCCGGAGAGCAGCATTTCAAGGCAGGCAAGCCGCGTGCCCCAGCGCACGAAATCGGGCGAGACGTTCTTCGCTTCGGCGGGAAAGATGAAGTTGTTGAGCCAGTCCTGCAGTTTAAGGTCGTCGGCAATGCCGCGGAAAAGCGACATCGCGCCGTGGGTGTGCGTATTGATGAGCCCCGGAGTCAGCATGCCGGTGGGACGATCGATGCGGCGCTTCGGCTGCCAATCGCGATCGATCTCGGCGCGCGGGCCGACGGCCACGATGCGTTCGCCGCGAATCGCCACTGCGCCGTTCTCAATCACGCGGCGTTGCGCTGACATGGTGACCACATAGCGCGCGCTGACAATCAGGTCGCAAGGCGCTGCGGCAAGCGTCCCGGCCAGAAGCAGAAGAAGACTAAAGGAGCGAAGCATCGAAGGCTCTTGGAAACAGAGTACCGAGCCGCAGCGTCTCCGTCTTGCCATGCAGGTTCGCGAGCGCGATTTCCACATTGCCGCAGAACTCCCAGAGGATCTGCCGGCAGGCGCCGCAAGGAGGCGTGAGCTGGTCTGTGTCTGCCACTATGGCGACGCGTTTGAAGCGGCGCGCGCCTTCGGAAATTGCTTTGAATATCGCCACTCGCTCAGCGCAGAGAGTAAGTCCGTAGGTAGCGTTTTCGATATTGCAGCCTGTATGGATATGGCCGGCGTCGTCTTCCACAGCCGCGCCGACTTTGAACTTCGAGTAGGGCGCGTGCGCATTCTCACGCGCGTCGAGAGCGGCGGAAATCAGGTGGTCCGTCATGCCAGCGCCGGGATCACTCGCCGCAACAGCCCGATCAGCGTGTCCTTCATGCGCTCGCCCACCTCCAGCACTTCCTTATGATCGAGCTTCCGGTCGGTCACGCCCGCCGCATGATTGGTGACGCAGGAGACGCCCAGAACCTTCATCCCCATATGATTGGCGGCGATCGCTTCGGGCACCGTCGACATGCCCACCAGGTCCGCCCCGATCGTCCGCAGACAGCGAATCTCCGCCGGCGTTTCATAACTCGGTCCCGGCACCGCGGCATAGACGCCCTCCTCGAGATCGAGCCCCATCGCCTTCCCGGCATCTCGCGCGATCTGCCGGTAATGCTTCGAATACGCTTCGCTCATATCCGGAAAGCGCGGACCCAGCGCCTCGTCGTTCAAGCCGGTAAGCGGATTCTGCCCCAGCAAATTGATGTGATCCGCGATCAGCACCAGTTGTCCGGGATTGTAGGCCGGGTTGACGCCCCCGGCGGCATTCGTCAGCACCACGGACTCGATGCCCAGCATCCCCAGCGCCCGGATGCCGAACACAACCTGCTCCGCCGTGTAGCCCTCATATAAATGCACGCGGCCGGAGAGCACCGCGACCGGCACGCCTTCCACCAGACCGGCCACCAGTTTGCCCGCATGTCCCATGGCGGTCGACTGCGGCCACGCGGGAATCTTGCTGTAGAGAACCTCGCTCGGGTTATCCAGCGTGTCGGCAAACGCGCCCAGCCCGCTCCCCAGCACCACCGCGATGCGCGGATTTACCGTAATTCTCGAATCGATGAAGTCAGAGGCGGCACTCATCTTAAATCAGCATACCGGCAATGCACGCCGACATGAAGTTCGCCATGGTGCCCGCCGCCACCGCGCGCAGGCCCATCCGTGCGAGATCGGATTTTCGCGAGGGCGCCAGCGCCCCGATTCCACCCACCTGGATGGCAATCGAGCTGAAATTAGCGAATCCGCACAGTGCGTAGGTCGAGATGGTGAACGATTTCGACGTCAAATGTTCCCGGATATGGCCCAGTTCGATAAACGCGATGAACTCGTTGGTAACCAGACGCTCGCCGAGCAGTTGTCCGATCGAAGAACAATCGTTCCACGAGGCGCCCAGCAGCCAGGCGACGGGCGCAAAAACGAGGCCGAACAATTGCTCCATCGAGGCGGGAACCCAGGGCAGATAGCCATGTACCCAGCCGAATATGCCATTGATCATCGCGATCAGCGCAAGGAATGCAATCAGCATGGCCGCGATATTCAGACACAAATGCAGGCCATCGCCCGCGCCCTGCGCTGCCGCGTCAATTACGTTGACCGCGGTTTTTTCGAGGCGCACTTCTACCTTACCCGCCGTCACGGGAGTGCCCATCTCGGGCTCGAAGATCTTGGCCAGCATGATGGTGGCGGGCGCGGTCATGATCACAGCCGTCAGCAAATGCTCAATCCGCACATGGGCGAATAACACATAAGCGGCCATCACGGCCCCCGAAACATGGGCCATGCCGCTGACCATGATGGTGAAGAGCTCGGATTGCGTGAGGCCCGCAAGAAAAGGCCGGATCGTCAACGGCGCTTCAGTCTGTCCCATGAAGATGCTGGCCGCCACATTGAGCGATTCCGCGCCGCTCGCCCCCATGACTTTCTGCATCACGATGGCGAACGCTTTCACGATCCACTGCATGATCCCGAGATAGTAGAGAATCGAGAAAAACGAAGCGATGAAAATAATAATGGGCAGCACCTGAAACGCAAAGATGGTGCCGCCGAGAACGCGGGAGGAGTTATCGGCCGAGCCCAGCACATCGCCGAAGACGAATTTACTGCCCGCCTGCGCGTAGCCCAGCATGGCCGCCACGCCGACACTAACCGCCTGGAATACCTTGCCGAAGGCTGTCTTCAGAACCAGCAGCGCGAAGGCGAACTGCAGCCCCATGCCCCAGAGAATAATGCGCAGCTTGATAGCGCTCTTGTGGCGCGAGAAAGCCCACGCGACTAGAAGAATGACCGCGATCCCGAGTAGCCCCGTGAACCGGTCCACCGGTTACCGTCCACTTACCGAGCCGCGACCGTAAGGGAGCGGAACCGCACCGTACACTAGCCGACGACCTCGAGAATCAGTTCCCGCTCTTCCGCCCGGGTGCCGGAGATGCGGAACGCGTCTTCCACCAGATCGGCCGCCTCGTCGAGATTCTCCTCGCCCGTGTAATAGAGGCGGCAGAGCACCGAACCGGCGTCCACTTTCTCGCCCACCTTCACTTCGAGGATCACGCCGACTGCCGGATCGATCTCGTCTTCCTTGCGCCCGCGTCCCGCGCCCATCATCGTCGACGCCCGGCCGATATCCTCGGCCATAATAGCGCTGACGAATCCCGCGCGCGGCGAAAGAATCTCGCGCATTCCGGTGGCATTGGGCAGGAGCTCGAAGCGGTCGAGCGCCTGCGGATTGCCACCCTGCGCCTGCACCACCTGCTTGAACTTCTTATAGGCGGAACCATCCATCAGCTTGTCCTCGGCGAGCTTGCGCGCGTCGTCGAGCGTGGGCACGATCTTGCCGAGGTAAATCATGCGCGCGGCGAGTTCAATGCTGAGCCGCGTCAGATCCGCCGGACCGGCTTTCTGCAGGGTCTGCGAAACTTCCATCACTTCGAGCGCGTTGCCGATGGCATAGCCGAGCGGCTGATTCATGTCCGTGATCAGAGCCTGTACACGCTTGTCGAGGCGGCGACCGATCCCCACCATGGCCTGCGCAAGACGCCGCGCATCGACCTGCTTCTTCATGAACGCGCCGTTGCCGACCTTAACGTCGAGCACCAGCGCGTCCACGCCCTCGGCCATCTTCTTGCACATGATGGAAGATGCGATCAGCGGAATCGATTCCACGGTCCCCGTAACGTCGCGTAAAGCATAGAGGCGCTTGTCGGCGGGCGCAATCTCCTCGCTCTGTCCGATGAAGCAAAGCCCCAGTTCCAGCAACTGAGCGCGGAATTGGTCCACCGTCAGATCAGTGCGAAAACCAGGAATCGCTTCGAGCTTATCGAGCGTGCCGCCGGTGTGGCCGAGTCCGCGCCCCGAAATCATGGGGACAATCACGCCCGCCGCGGCCGCGATAGGAGCGCAGATCAGGCTGGTCTTATCGCCCACTCCGCCGGTCGAATGTTTATCGACCTTGATGCCGGGAATGTCGTTCAGCGTCAGGACTTCGCCGGTCGCTATCATGGCCTCGGTCAACGCGCTCAGCTCGCGATCCGTCATGCCGCTGAAAAACGTGGCCATCAGGAACGCCGACATCTGATAATCGGGAATATCGCCGGACGTGTACCCATTCACAAGGTACTGAATTTCGTCCACACTTAGCTCGTCACCCCCGCGTTTCCGCAGGATCAGGTCAACTGTGCGCATGATAAACGATCAGGTTATCATGTTAACCCACTGAAAGTAAAAGAGAACGTTGAAATTGGCCCAGAATACGCTCTGCTGGGGCCGGACGCACTCCATGCGTTGACGCTCACTTTGCGATTAGCTAAACTTCGATTAGCTAATATTGACATGGCCCTCGCATCCATTCACGAAGCCAAGACCAACCTTTCGCGCTTGATCGAGAAGGCCGAGCGGGGCGAAGAGGTGATCATCGCCCGGGGGAAGAAGCCGGTGGTGCGTCTCGTTCCCGTCAAGTCTCCGCCAAACAAACGCGTTCCCGGGTTGTTCAAGGCCGAATTCAAAATCGGGCCGTCTTTCTTCGAGCCATTACCGTCCGAAGAACTGAAATCCTGGGAATAGCCAGTGCGCGTTCTCGCGGACACGCACACGGTTCTCTGGTGGGCATGCGACGATCCCGGGCTGTCCCGAAAGGCGCGCGCCGCGCTCTCGTCGCTCGATACCGAGGTTCTGGTAAGCGCCGCGTCCGCGTGGGAGGTTGCGACCAAAGTCCGGCTGGGTAAATTGCCCGGCGCGGAGAACTTCGCCGCCGAGTTCGCGCGCCGCATCGTACAGCTTGGGTTTCAGGAACTCGCCATCACCGTGGAACATGGGCAGCGCGCCGGATCTCTCCCGGACCTGCATAAAGACCCGTTCGACCGTATGCTCATCGCCCAGGCACTCGCGTTGAATCTGCCCGTCGTCAGTCGCGACGAGATCTTCGACGAGTATCGCGTCGCACGCATCTGGTAAAGCTCAGAAAGCAGGGCGGAGGCCCGACCGCATGAACTCGCCGAAACCGCTCACCAGCCGGGATATCCTCTCGTCGAGATCCTTCATCGCCCCGTTGTGCTCAACCAGCCATTTCGAGTGTTCCTTCAGGAGGCGCCCCTGGGCCGCTTCCAGATGAGCCGTCACGGTCACCGCATCGCGCAGTTCCCGAACCAACTCATCGTTTTTGCCGAGGCTCTTCTCCAGCCGATCGACGCGCTCTTCCATGGTCATAATCCGATTGTCGCAGGTTTCACGCCGACGCACAGCGCACGATCAAAGCCGTAATATCGTCCGATTGCGGCTGGCTGCCCGCGAAATCCCGCGCGCTCCCCAGCAAAAATTCCAGCAAAGCATCCGGTTCGCGATGGCGTTCCGCCGCCATCGATTCCACCAGTCTCTCCTCGCCGTACTCCTGCAGCTCTGGATTTTCGGCCTCGCTGAGACCGTCGCTGAACAGCAGCAGCGTGTCGCCCGGCGCCAGCGTCAGTTCCTCTTCTTCGAAGGTCGACCCCGCAAATAAACCGAGCGGTGTGCCACCCTTCTCGAGCCGGTGAACCGTGCCGTCGCGCCCCACCACAATGGGCGGATTGTGGCCCGCGTTCGACGAAACGAAGCGGCCATCCCGCGCCAGCACGCCATAGAATCCAGTCGCGTAACGGGACCGGATCGACCGGCGGGCCAGCACCCGGTTCACCCGCGTCATGGCGGTGGCCGGACTGTGCGCGTCTTCGGCCTGCCCGCGAAAGATTCCCTGGATCATGGCCGTCATCAGCGCCGCCGACGGTCCCTTGCCCGACACGTCGCACAGAACAAAGCCAATGCGCCCATCCGGCAATTCCAGGTAATCGAAGAAATCTCCGCCGATAGCCCGGCAGGGAATCATGGCGCCCACCGCCTCAAAGCCGGGTCCGCAGCGCTGGCGAGGCGGGAGCAACGCCTGCTGCATGTCGGCGGCAATGCTCAGTTCCTGTTCCATGCGAGCCTTGTCCAGCGCCTCGCGATAAAGCCGCGTATTCTCGATGGCTACAGCGGCTTCGTTGGCCAGCGTCTCGAGCGCCGTCGTTGTAATGGGCGAGTTCAGCGAACCTTTGTCCCGGCTGTCGAGATACAGGACTCCGATCCGCCTTTCCTCATGAGGCGCCGCATCGCGCCGTTCGGAGTACCGGACCAGGCGAAGAGCCACGCACAGAACGTTGCGGATCCCCATGGCAATGGTCTCGCCGTGCGTGCCGGCCCAATCCCCTTCCAGCATGTCCGTCACGATCTGCGGCTGGCCGGTCAGAAAAACCTGCTCCGGAATCCTGCTGCTGGTGCGGAAGACAGTGCCCGCCAAAGTCTGGCGTCCGCGCCCGCGCCCCACCTTGAATTCCAGTTTGCCCTCCGGGTTGGCCAGCATGATAAAGCCGCGTTCCGCGCCGCCCACGTCGATAGCGGAGTCGAGAACCATGGCGAGGATATCGTCGAGAACGCGGCTCGAACCCATGGCGCGCAGCCCTTCGAGCAGAGAGGAGATTTGCCGCAGATCGCCGACCGCCAGTTCCGCGACCCGTTCCACCGCGCCCGCCCCCTGCTTGATGAACAATAGTTCAGGGCTGGTTTCGCCGAACTTTACCCGGTCGAGATGGGCCAGTTCCCGTTCCGTGATCCGTTCGCCGTTTACGAAACTGCCGTAGCGCGAATCCAGATCGCGGACGGTATGATGGCCGTTTTTTTTGATAATCTGCGCATGATCGCGCGAAACCTGCGCATCGTTCAGCTCCAGATCGTTACCCGCGCGCCGTCCGATCGTAAATACTTCCTTTTCGAGCCGTACGACGCGCCGACCCTGCGCGTCGTTAAACTCCAGGCGGGTGCTTTCAGGCATGGCAGTTTGAATTGTATCGTGCGAAACAACCCCGGAGCGCGCGTCAATACGCCAGTAGCTGGTCGATTGCCCTCACCAGATCGTCGGTCTGCGGCAGAATCCCGGCCTCGAGCTGCGGATGGTATCCCACCCACGTATCGAGCGCCCCCACGCGCTTCACGGGCGCATCGAGATGCGTGAACAATTCGTCGGCAATGCGGGCCACAATCTCCGCCCCATAGCCGAAGCTGAGCGTATCTTCATGCGCCACCAGCACGCGGTTCGTTTTCTCCACGCTGCCGCGAATCGCTTCCCAATCGTAAGGATTGAGCGTACGCAGATCGATGATCTCGACACTCGCATCCGGATTGCGGCGTTCCACATCCTGCGCGGCGAGCAACGTCTTCTGCACGATAGCCCCGTAGGTAATCACGGTCAGCGAACTGCCTGTCTTGACAACCTTCGCCTTACCGAACGGGATCATGAAGTCGGGTCCGGGATGCGGAGCGCGATTGTACATCTCGCGATAGAGTTTCTTGTGTTCCAGAAAGAGCACGGGGTCCGCGCAGCGAATGGCAGTGCGCAGAAGGCCCGCCGCGTCTTCCGCATTGGACGGAAAGACGACGCGCAAGCCGGGAATATGCGCGAATTCCACTTCGCCGCACTGACTATGATAAATTCCCCCGCCGTTCAGATAACCACCGATCGGCACGCGGATAACGACAGGCGCCGCAAACGCGCCATTCGAACGCCACCGCATGGGGGCGAGCTCGTCGCGGATCTGCATCATGGCAGGCCAGATGTAGTCGAAGAACTGGATCTCGACCACGGGCTTCAAGCCCACCACCGCCATACCGTTGGCGCGCCCCACGATGGACGCTTCGGCAATGGGCGAATTAAAGCAACGCCGGCTGCCGAATTCCGTCTGCAGACCCGCCGTCAGCTTGAAGACGCCGCCTTTGCCCTTCACTTCCGGCAAATTGCCCTCGTGGCTGCAATCGGCGACATCCTCCCCGAAAACCACCATCCGGTCGTTACGGCGCATCTCCTCTTTAAGCGTGGCGTTGATCATATCGGCCATCGTTTTCGGCTCGCCGGCGGGCTCCGCGGGAGTGTCGAACGCGGCGGAACATGGGTTTACGGTTTCCGAATACAGATGGAGGAAAGCAGTTTCGGGCGCGGGCGGCACGGCCTCCAGGGCGACCTTCACATCCTCATAAATATGGTGCTGGATCTCCCGCACCATCTGATCGATTTCGTGGCCCTCGATAAGCGCTTCCTCGATCAGAAATTGCTGAAAATTAGTCAGCGGATCGCGCGCGGCTTCGTCTTCCCGCTCGCGCGCCGTCTTGTAATAGCGCTCGTCGTCGCTCAGCGAGTGAGAATAGGGGCGAATGCAATGCGCATGTACCAGCGCCGGTCCACGGCCTTCCCGGCAATAGGCGGCAGCCGTGCGCATGGCGCGATAGCACGTGGGAAAGTCCGTACCATCCAGAACCTCGAGAGTCAGCAGCCCGGGAAAATCCGCCACCAGCTTCGAAATGGATCCGCCCGGCGTCTGATTTTCCACCGGGACCGAAATGGCGTAACCATTGTCCTCGATCAGAAAAATGACCGGAGCATGGCTGAGGCAGGCGTGGTTGATGGATTCCCAGAACTCGCCTTCGCTGGTAGCGCCTTCGCCGGAACTGACCAGCACCACCCGATCCTCATCGGGGTGGAGGAAGCGGAGCCCTTCGGCGCACCCGACGGCCTGCACGAACTGGGTCCCGGTGGCGGATGAACCGGAGACGATATTCTTCGCCGGATCGCTCCAGTGGGAAGGCATCTGGCGTCCGCCGGAGCTGGGATCGGACGCGGCGCCGACAGCCTGCAGGAGCATGGCGAGCGGCGTCATGCCGAGGGCCAGACAGAGTGCGCGGTCCCGGTAGTAGGGATAAAACCAGTCGTAGCCCGGCTTCAGGACCAGACCGGCGGCCACCTGGATGGCTTCGTGACCAGCCGCGCTGATTTGAAAGAAAATACGATTCTGACGTTTAAGAAGGATTTCGCGGTCGTCCAGCAGCCGCGAGGTCTGCATCAGCCGGAAGGCGTCGATCAGGGTCTCCGGTTCGAGGCCCAGCAAGCGCGCCGCCTTCAGCCGTTCGGTGCCGGTGGGGGCCGTGAACGACGTCGTCATATGAAAATACCCTCATCAGAATAGCAAGGTTCGTGCCATCCGGAAGGTATGAAAAAAAATAGCGGCAGCTTTGGCGGTCGAAGCCGGGTGTGCAGTGGCCGTGTCGGCAGCGCGGTAAATTAGAGAATGGTGACAACCTCAGCTCCCATCACCGGACAAGAGCGGGCAGAAAGGGAAAAGGCGCTGGTCACCACGATTGCCAATCTTCGAATAGAAGACCTCCACCTGGACGACGAATTGAGGCGGATCTTCGAGCGGCATGTGGATGGCGAAATCGGTGATGAGGAACTCGGCCCTGCATTAGACCAGCTTAATGGGCGACGCTTCGGACCCTTACTTCCATCCCGGAACGAACGTCCTTAGTACTCGGTTTCCCATGTTCGCGGACGTATTCCGGAGCCGATAGAGAAACACTTCCGTACTCGCGAGGGTGCGGGAACGGCAACGGTGGCGTCCAGTCCGCGGGTCGCGGCTTCTCACTCATGTGGTTTCCGTGAGCGGCGTCATGCAGGCTCTATCGTGAAAAGGACTCCCCAACTCTTCCGAATCGAGTAAACTAACGTTCGCTGTCATGCCACTTACAGTTAGCGCCGACGAAATCCGCGAAATCCTCGTAAAACGCGTTGATCAACAGAAGCAAGCGGTCGGCATTGTCGTGGGTGTCATCGAACCTGATGGCCGCCGCGTCGTCGCCTATGGCAACCTCGCCAGGAGCGATCCACGCACGCTCGATGGTGATACGATCTTCGAAATTGGATCGGTCTCCAAAGTCTTCACTTCGCTGGCATTGGCGGACATGGTGAACAGCGAAGAGGTCACCCTCGACGATCCAGCGGCCAAATATCTTCCCGAAAATGTCAAGATGCCTGAGCGAAACGGAAAATCCATTACGCTGCTCGATCTTTCCGCGCACAGCTCCGGGCTCCCGCCCAATCCCAGCAACCTGAAGCTGAACCCACGCAATCCTTACGCCGCCGACTATAGCGTGGACGATTTGTACCAGTTCCTTTCCGGCTACACTCTGCCGCGCGACCCTGGTTCCGAATTCGAATATTCAAACTTGGGCGCGGGACTTCTCGGCCGCCTCCTCGCGTACCGCGCCGGCACGGATTATGAGAGCTTGATCGGAACCCGCATCACGCGACCGCTCGGCATGCCGGACACGGGTATTACGCTCTCTTCCTCAATGAAGCGGCGCATGGCTACTGGTCACAACGCGATGCTCACGCCCGTCGCCAATTCGGACCTTCCCACGCTTGCCGGTGCTGGCGCACTGCGCTCCTCCGCCAATGACATGCTGACGTTCCTTGAAGCGTTCCTCGGCTACAAGGAATCGCCTCTCGCGCCCGCCATGAAAGCCATGCTCGGAGTTCGGCGTCCCGCGGGCCAAATAAAGGTCGGTTTAGCGTGGCTTATTTACTCACCCGACGGCCGGGAGATCGCCGGCCACGAGGGAGGCACCGGAGGCTTCCGCTCGTTTGTCGGATACGACCCTAAAGAGCGTGTCGGGGTCGTCGTGCTCTCCAATGCTTCTACTCCCTCCGGTGTCGGTGACATCGGTATTCATCTCCTGAACCCGAAGTTGCCGCTCGCCAATGCCGAGCCTCCAAAGCCGCCCACCGAGATTCATATTGATCCTAAGCTCCTCGATAACTACACCGGGCGCTATCAATTGACGCCGAACCTCATATTCGAAATCACCCGCGACGGCGACCGCCTCTTCGCACAGGGCTTCGCACAGGTCACCGGCCAAGCTATCGTCCTGCCTAAGTTTGAACTGTTTGCCGAAGGCGAGAAGAACTTCTTCGCCAGGGTGTCTGACAATCGGATCGCCTTTGAAACTGGCCCCGAGGGCCGAGCCGCGAGCCTTATTCTGCACCGAGCCGGCCAAACCCATGCCCCCGCCGCCCGATTATCCTGAAGAGAAGGTCGCGGAAGCCGTTCTGCACCTGGCCTGCATCATCTACGGTTGGCCTGGATTCGCCAAATTCCTGAACGATGCGCCGTGCTCAAGCGCGAATACGCGTGTGAACTTCTGAAACCTTGTCCTTACCGCCTTGTGACGCTACAGGCGTCGGGTCTTTGGCTTCTCGGCTGAATTGTGTGCTGAAACGGACTTCAGCGCTGCCTCGATTTGAGCCTCGGGGATGCTGGCGGCCAGGTTCACCGTCGCGCCCGTGGTAGTCACCTGCAGGTTCTGAAGCAGTTGCGCGGCCGCTCCCGTCTGAGGATTCTGCGCCGCGCCCATCGACACCAGCGCCGAGACCATGCCGATCAGATTGGCTACCGCGGCGGCGTCCTGCGGGGTGTCCGCAACGGCCTGTCCGTTGAACACCACGTTGGGTCCGAACTGCACGCCCCCGCTCGACGACTGAATATTCTTCACCAGTTGCAGGATCTGTGCGGCGTTCCCGTTTTGCGTAGCGGCGCCCGCGGGAAGCAGCGATCCGAGGGAAGCGATGCTGGCCGACCACGCGTCCTCACTGGTGCTCAGCGACTGCACCAGCGCGGCGAGTGCGGGATCGACCGAATTGACGCCGCTCGATTGGTCGAGCGCCACCTTGACCGAGGTCACGTCGCCGGCGAGCGCGATCGAATTCCCGATAAAAGCGAGCGCATGGTTCGCCTTAGGGTCCGTGCTCGTGATCAGCGGATAGCCGTCGTATGCGGAAACCTGCTGTCTCGTGCCGTTCGAGACGGCCGCCGTAATCGTCATGACGTCGAAAGTGCCCTTGGCGAGGATCAGGCCGCTCGGGCTGGCGCTGTTTCCCGGCGATGCGACCAGAATTTCCGCGACGTCCTTGCGAGGATCGAAGCCGGTAGCGGCGATGAACCCCTGCAAGCCCTTGTCATTGCTTCCGACCTGAGCCAGAAGGTACTGGCCGAGAGGGCTGCCTTCAGCCGTCGTGACGTTGACGCCTGCCATCACCTGAGCGTTGGGCATCACCAGGTTGAGTAGCTGGGAGTCGGCCGCGAAGGCGCTTGCTCCAGCCAGTAAAACACCAGCGAAAACAGCGATTTGCCGCATAAAGTCTCCTTTGATCGTAACGCAAACGAAGACCGGCAAGTTCACCCTTAATTGACGCTCGGCTTCAGTTCTTCTTGTCAATGCGGAAATCGTCGAAGGACGCCGTGGTTTTGCCTTTGGTCCAGACGCCGGTTTTGCCGGCCATGAGCATGGCGCTGTCGTCCACGTCGAAGAGGCGCCGGTTCCCGAAAAGAACCCGTACCCGGGCTCCCCGGAACACCACCTTGGCCACGTACCACTGCCCCGTGCGAATGTCGTGCGGGACGCCGACGGTACCGGGCTTCGCTCCGATTACGGGAATCGCCTGCGGCCTCCCGTCCCTGACGCGGTAAAGCACAATGTTCTTTTGGTCGGCGCTGAAGTGCAACAGGTAGTAGTTATTGCGGTCCTGATAGCGCCAGACGATCCCGGCGGTTCTCACCCCGCTGCCCCCGTCAATCTTGAACTTTACGCTGAGGTCGCCGTCTTTGCAGACCACTTTGTCGAAGATTGCGACCGGAAAGTCGTACTGCCCGGGAGTGCCTGAAACCTGTTCGAGCACGTTGCCGCGGCTGGGAGCCGTGGGATCGTGACGTATTTCCCATCGGGCTTGTTCGCCGCCGCGAGTTGAAGTGAACGACCAGTTGGGGGGAGCAGCGCCGGGCTTAAGCGTATCGAAATTAACGTTGTCCGCTCCGAAACCGAGTAACCCGAGAAGCGCCGCCGCTGCCAGACCGCTTTGCATCCGGTACCATTTTAAACGATAGCAGCCCGACAGGAGCGGAGGTCCGACCATTTAGATTCGGGGTCTAAACCGGCGTCGGCCAGCCGATATGTGAATAGAGAGTGGAAATATGCCTTTCCGCGTCAACAACAACAATGCCACCAACGCGGCCCTTGGTCCGGCATCCCGAACGGCGGAAACCGAATCCGTCAGTCCTGCAGCGAAGGCCGCCGAAGCCCCGCCGGCAGCTGCCGCGGATGGACTTCAGCTTTCCAAATCCGCCGACACATTGTCCCGGATCTCCCAAAGCGACGCGGCCAACCGCTCACAACGGGTTTTGCAACTGGCGGCGACCGTATCCGGTTCTTATCAGGTCGAGCCGGCGGCCGTCAGCCGGGCGATTGTCGAGTACGCCATTTCGGCGGGACAGACTTCCGTCGGCGATGAACATCAATGAAAGCCCTCGCCCTTAAGGTCGATCCTTAAGATCCGGACCGGCTCTAACCGCGCGCTGCCGGCGATTCGCCCCGCACCGACCTTATCGATCTGGGTATTCGCCATGAAATAGAAAGCTCCATCGGCGACGGCTCCTGTCGTGATCCCTTCGAAGAGCGGATTGCGCCGTTCCAGAATCTCGAAGCCGGCGATAGCATCGAGGGCCGGAGTGAGGTAGGCGCGAATGACCCGGTTGGCCATCACGCCATTCTGAATCGCAATCAGACTGCCCCGGTAAAAATAGAGGCCATCGATGCTCGCGAGACAAAGATCGGCCGGGTGCGCGATGGCACGGAAAGTTCCCGGCTTGACGTCCACCACCGTAATGCCGTCCCCGAAACCGGCCACATAGAGATAGCGGTCGTCGTCGGAGATGGCAATGCCGTTCGCCTCCGGAATTCTGAGAGCCGGATTGAAACGCTCCATTCGATCTGCCCCGCGAGCGATCCGGTAAATCGCTCCCGCGCGCGTATCCGTGACGAACACGTCGCCCCGCCCGCCGACCACCAGATCGTTCAGAATGTGGCGTCCGGTCTCGCGGGCCAGCGCGTATTTGCGAATCAGCTTGCCTGTCGAGGCGTCGAAATGCCACACGGCGGATTCAGTGTCGCCGTTGCCGGCCGCCCATATCGTCCCGTCGTTCGGGTCCGCCCGGACGCCCAGGATTTCCGTCAATCCGGGTTCACCTTCCCGCACCAACGGCATGCAGTCTCCACCCGCGGTGCACGCGACAATCTTCGGCTTGTACATGCTCCCGAGATAGAACCTTCTGTGGGATGGATCCCACGCGATCCCTTCGGGGGCGAGGTCCGCCTGGCCGACCGTAAAAGCTAAACGCGCCTTCGCCACGGGAGACGTGTCTTCCCGAACCCTCCGCAGAAGAAGCTGTTGGAACTCTCTGGTTCCGCGCAGTTTCGCGAAATCGACGTCGTTCGAAGGGTCGAGCCCGACCTGGCGATCAACCACCTTCCCAAGCACTTCCATGGCTTGCCGGTACTGCCCGCCGCTCGCCCACGTCGCCGCCAACTGCAGCATGACCGTGTCCTTGTCACCGGCGGTTTCGAGCAGGTGATCGAGCCGTTGAATTTCTGCCTCGAAGGGCTTCCGAGCGGCTGGTGAAAGTGGCACGTCCGGTGGAAGCTGGCACATTCCACAGACTGCGGCGAGCAGCCCGGCGGCGATCAGGCGCATGGCGGAAGCATAGCAGGTGACGGAGCGGAAAGTGGGCCGTGCCGTGCTTTAACGATTGAATGTGGAGCTGAAACCGGAACAGATCGAAGCTTACCTGACGTCCCTCTTTTGCCAGAAGACCTCTGTGCTCGGTCTGCAGGTATTGGGCGAAACGCCGGAGGACCGGAACGTCAAGAGCTACGGTTACGGCGTTCCGGTCCGGATCGACTATGAGACAGCCAGCGTCCGCCGCAGCGCGGTTCTGCACACCATCAGCCCAGGACCGTTTGGGCATGAGAACATGCCGGACCGCGCGCAGATTCTGCTGGGGCAGCACCACGCCTTCAATCGCCTCCCGAATCATGTGCGCTCGCTCGACGTGGGCGGCTTCGATTCGAACGGGAGCATGGTTTCTCTGGGCGATCTCGAAGAGCTCTATCTGCTCACCGAGTACGTCGAGGGCGAGCCTTATGCGCTCGATCTGGAACGTCTCGGCCAGATAGCCGGCGAACAGGATCTCGCGAGAGCCGATGCCCTGTGCGATTATCTCGTCGAAATCCACCGCGAACGGCCCGATCCGGATCGACCGGGTTTATATGTCCGGCGCATACGCGAACTGGTGGGCCATGGCGAGTGCGTGATGGGCCTTGCCGACTCTTTTCCAGCAGACACTCTGGTCACGCCACAGGTGCTGGAGGAAATCGAAAAGTGTTTCGTCGGCTGGCGCTGGCGCCTGAAGGGTCTGACACACCGGCTGCGCAGCGTCCACGGCGATTTCCATCCCTGGAATATTCTGTTTGGCCCGGGTACCGCCTTTCGCGTACTCGACCGTTCGCGCGGTGAATTCGGCGAGCCTGCCGACGATGTCGCGTGCCTTACTATCAATTACCTGTTCTTTTCGCTCTGCCGCACGGCCCGGTTGGAGGGCGCCTTCGACCAATTGTTCCGCCGGTTCTGGAACCGCTATCTGGAGAAAACCGGCGATGCGGAAATGCTGCGTGTGGTCGGGCCCTTCTTCGCGTTCCGGGGATTGGTTCTGGTGAATCCGCTCTGGTACCCCAATCTCTCGGACACGGTGCGGCACAGGATTCTTGCCTTCACTCTCCACGTACTCGACAGCGGCGATTTCGATCCCGCGCTGGTGAACGACTACTGTGACGCATAAGAACGTCCCAGCGTTCGCTGTATGGATCACCGGGCTCCCGGCATCGGGGAAGTCGACCGTGACCAGCGCCCTCGAAGCGCTGCTGGCGGCCCGCCAGGTGGACGTGGCCGTCCTCGAATCCGACGAGTTGAGGAAAATTCTCACGGTCCATCCGCGATATGACGACGCAGAGCGCGAACTCTTCTACCGGCAGATGACATGGATCGGTGCGCTCCTCGTCGAGCATGGTGTACCGGTAATTTTCGACGCCACGGCGAATCGCCGCCGCTACCGCGACCCGGCGAAGCGGCAGATTGCGGGATTACTGGAGGTCTGGGTCGATTGCCCGCTCGAGGTTTGCATGGCCCGAGACCCGAAAGGAATCTACCGCGCAGCTCGCGAGGGCGCGGCCGGCAACGTACCCGGTTTCGAGTCCGCCTATGAGCCACCCGACCATCCCGCGGTGGTCGTGGACGGGGTCGGGGAAAACCCGGAAAGCGCCGCCCGCCGCGTCGTCGAAAAGCTGGAGGAGCGGGGTTACCTGACGCGCGGGATTTAAGGCTTTTTCACGCGTACCGTCGCGCTGGCCGCGGTACACGCCTGCCCGGAGCCCCCCTGGCATTCGATCACGTAAACGGTGTCTTCTTCCGGACGAACCGTCAATGTACCGACGGGCGGCAATCCGGTGCGCCGTTCCATAGCGTCGCGGGGTTTCGCGGCCGGACCCCATTCCATAGTTACCGAATCGGCCCCTCGCGTCACCCAGGCCAGCGTGGAGGCCTCACCCGCATTGACGACCCGGGGCGTGGCGGTGAACGAAACAATGCCCGACGGGCTCGCTGGTTCGATCGACGCCGCGCGGCTGCGCATGATCCCCAGCGTTATGCCGAGGGCAAGAAGCAGGAATAGAACCACTAAGAGAATGCGCTTCATAACTTTATGCCGTGCAAGTGACCAACCAATCGGATGGCGTTCGGGAGCCTGCGCGGCTGCGCGCCAACGCAGCCCAAATGCGCCTTTGCACGCAGCCTGCTTTTTTCGAATCGGGCCGTCCGTCACCTGTTTCAGCGGAAATACACTGTTTTGACCCGTGGCGCTCTCCGTGCTCAAGACCAGACGGAGGTGTCAGATGCCGCTCATTCATCGTTGGCTCGAGTATCTCAATCAGATGCAGGTCCGCTACTCTCATTCCGTCCACCCCAGGGCGGAAACGGCGCGCGCCACCGCGGAGGCGGAAAAAATGCCCGTCCATGAGTTCGCGAAGACCGTGGTGTACTTCAGCGAGCGAGGCTATGGATTGGCCGTGGTGCCGGCCGATGAATTCATGGATATGAACAAACTCGCCGGGCTGCTGAAAATTGAATTCGTCAGGCTGGCCACGGAAGCCGAACTCGCGGAACTGTTCCCCGATTGCGAGCTGGGCGCCATGCCGCCCTTCGGAGATATCTGCGAGATGCCGGTCACGGTGGACGCCGCCATCGCCGGAGAATTTATCGCTTTCACCCTGGGCACGCACCGGGACGTCATCCGCATGAGCTTTGCGGACTTTCAGCGCCTGGCAAAGCCCGTGGTGGGTCTGATCGCTATGGAACGGGGAGTTCTGGTTTAAGAGGATTGCCATGCTGACGCACGACGATTTGAAGAGGCTGGCCGCTGTCACCGGCCCCTGTCTGACTATTTTTCAACCTTTACGGGACGAATACTCGCAGGTCACCAAACCGGGTACGCGCATCGTGGCGGCCATTCAGGAGGCCGATCGGCTGCTGGCCGAAAAAGGATTTAAAACGGCCGAGCGCGAAGACATGCTGCGGCCTCTGGGCAAGGTGGCGTCGAACACGGATTGGGCAGGCCGCACAGGAAGCGTAATCATGTTCCGCGCGCCCGACTTCACCATGGTGCATTTCTGGCCCGACCCACTTGTGCCGCGCGTCCATTTTGGGCAGGAATTCCTCGTGCTTCCCCTGCTCCCGGAGCTTCTGAGCAATCGCGATTTCTGGCTGCTGGCGCTCAGCATCAGATCCGTAAAATTGTTCCGCGGCGGGCGTAATGGATTGGTCGAGGCGCCCCTGCCCCGCGGGGTGCCGAAAACACTCACTCAGAATGAGCAGTTCGACCGGCCCGACCACAGTCTCAAGGACCGGTCGAGCGCCGGCCCCTCCGTCGGCAGCATGAAGGGCGTGCAATTCGGAACGTCGTCGGCGAATGAACTCCAGGTGAATTATCTGCACGATTTCTTCAAAGCGGTTGAGCATGGCATTCACCCCATTCTGGTGGCGGACCGCCAGCCGCTGATTCTGGCGGCGGTTACGCGTGAGTTGGCCATTTACCGGCGCGTGAACACCTATTCGCCGGTGCTTACCGGGGCGATCCATGGGAGTCCCGAAGGTCTCGGTATGGACCTTCTCTACACCAAAGCTTCGGAGTTAATCTCCGCGTACTCGGCGATGACGGCCGATGCAATTCTTCGGGAAATAGATGAGGCGGCGAGCCATTCCCTCCTCGTCACCGATCCCGCGGAAATCATCGAAGACGCGCGCATCGGCCAGGTTGACGAATTGATCGTGTCGTCCGCCGCGTCCAGCTGTGCGCAGCGTGAGGACTCGGTGAATTGGGCGGCGCTCGCGACCATTCGCAACTCGGGGCGGATCAACGTTCTGAGCGCATCGCAACTGGAGTCGGGAGTAGCGGCCATTCTGCGCTTTCGCGCCGCCGAAACGGTCCCCGAACCGACTCCGGAGAGAGTCGCCCGGCCCTAGCCCAGCTGACTCACCAGGCGGGCCAACAGATATGCGGCGCTCGCCGCCAGGCTGCCGATCAGAGCCGTCTCCCCGGCGGCTCTCAGCATCCCCACGCCCATCGCTCTTCCTTTGGCCGCTCCGAAAGCCAGCAGCGCAATCAGAGTCAGGCCCGCGCTCCATTTCAGCGCGTCGCCTACCCGCATCCCCGTCGCGTAGGGGAGCAGCGGCAGGATTCCGCCCGCGACATAAGAACCGCCGATTGTCAACGCGCTGTTACGTGCCCGCGCCGGATCCGGCGGCTCGAGGCTCAGTTCATTGCGCAGCATGAAATCCACCCAACGATTCGGATTAGCCGTGATCTCGGCCACGGCATTGTCGAGCGCCTCGCCGTGCAGGCCGTAGCCCGCCAGGATATCCCGCACTTCGATCCGTTCCGCTTCCGGCGCCTGGCGAATATGCCTTTGTTCCCGTGCCATTTCGGCGCGATAGTGATCCCGGTCGCTGCGGCCCGCCAGGTACCCTCCGAGGCCCATCGAAATCGAACCGGCGGTCAGTTCCGCGATGCCCGCGATCAGTACGACGAAGCTGGAACTGACCGCTGCGGAGAGGCCTGCCGCCAGCGCAAACGGCACCGTCAGGCCATCCGACATCCCGAAGACGATGTCCCGTACGATGGCGCTGCCGGTGAAGTGCGCATCGGACACTCCGGGCGCCGGCTCAGTGGTCACGCGGCAATAGCCTGAGGTTTCGGCGCAGCTTCGTGTTTTGCTTTGGAGGCCGTCAGATGCAGCACGCCTTTGTCGAGATCCGCCGAAACCTTGTCGACGTCAATCGTTTCCGGCAAATCGAAACGGCGGAACAACGTCTTTTGACCGAACTCGCAGAACCGCACATTGCCGTCTTTTCCGTCGTGCCGGTGCGTCGACTCCGCGCGTACGATCAGCGCGTCGGGCAAAGCCGTAACCTTTATGTCGCGTGCATCGAAACCTGGAGCGTTCATGCGAACTTCGAATTTACCATCCTTCTCGATGAGCTCGGCTTCCGGAATCCGCACTAGATCGCGCTCCGCGTTGAACCAGTCTTCGAGCTCGAAGCCGTTGCCGCGGCCGCGCCGTTCGAAGAGCTCGAAAGCGCGCTCGCGAACCCGTTCCGCCAGCCCCTTGATTTCATCCAGGACAGAAGCCGTCGCGGCTTTCTTTCCATCCACCTTTTCGATTTCAACCTTTGACACGATCTTTCTCCTTCCGCTTAACCCTGCGCGCCCAAAGAAAACCAATAATCAGGCCGGCGAGAGCGCTCGCCAGAAATTTTCGATTCTCATGGAGCGGGATAAACCGGGTCTCACTTTCCGTCACCTCGAAGACTCCCAGCGGCGTTGCCACCACGCCGCCACC
The DNA here is from genome assembly GCA_050015835.1 of Bryobacteraceae bacterium. GTDB lineage: Bacteria > Acidobacteriota > Terriglobia > Bryobacterales > Bryobacteraceae > BOG-234. The sequence goes on from JBEKAQ010000002.1 coordinate 67,327, forward strand.
GCCGCCTTCCCCTTCACCGGGCCTGACTTCATGCGCCCGTTTTCCCGAACCGCCTCCGAAACCGTAAGCGATTCGCGCCACGGGGATGACGGTCTTGCCCTGAATGGTTACAGGCTCGCCAAAAACCGATTTCACAGCGGCGCTGCTCTGGAGTGGCTCAGTGATCGTTTTGAAGATTTCAGCCATGGTGATAGTCTTCTCCACGGTGTTTCCTGCACTCCGGCTGCCACAAAATTGTGTGCAGCCGCACAGCAGCTTCCCGAGGTGCTTTGCGCCATTTCGCTCATTTATCGAAGTGAATCTGCGTTTCCACCCAGCGGCTAATCGACAGGCACTATCGAAACATAAGACATGCAAAGGGCCATCGGGATGCATCGCCGTGAGTGGAGCCGTTATGCCGCAGATCAAAAAAATTCTATTCCCAGTGGACTTTTCCCCGAGTTGTCTCGGCGCCGCTCGCCACGTAGAGGCTTTCGCCGGGCGCTTCGAAGCGGAGATCATGCTGCTCCACGCCGTCGGCATGGGAGAACATAATCTGGCCGAGGAACTGTTTCCGCGGAGTCAGGAGCAACTTTCCGCCTACCTGACGGACGAACTCAAGTACTTCACGACCGAGCGCCTGTGCGTGTTGGGCAACCCCGCAAACGAGATAGTCGCGGAAGCCCGGCGCTGGGGCCCCGATCTGGTCATGATGCCGACTCACGGGTTAGGCCCTTTCCGCCGTTTTCTGATCGGCTCGGTCACTGGCAAGGTCTTGCACGATCTCGATTGTCCGGTTTGGACCAGCGCCCATTCGGAAGCCGCGCCGCCGCTCGAACAGATCCACTGCCGCCGCATCCTGTGCGCGCTGGATCTGAATCAGGAAGAGACGTATGAACGCAGCCGAAGCATTCTCGAATGGGCGGCCTGGCTGGCGGGCGAAGAGCAAGGTGAACTCGGTATCGTCCACGCTACGGCGCCGCTGCCCGCGGGATACCTCCCGGGCGACCTTGAAGAGGAACTCACGCAATCGGTCGCGCAACAGGCGAAGAAGCGCGTTACCATCCTTCAGGAGGCAGTCGGAACAGACGCTCGCGTGATTGTCGGTTCAGGCGATACCGCCAAAGTAATAGCCTGCGCCGCGAGGGATTTCCAGGCGGATCTGGTGGTGATCGGAAGGCATGGCGTCGCGGGCGCCGGTGAATATCTGCGACGGCACACGTACGCGATCCTGAGCGAATCGCCGTGTCCGGTCATCAGCGTCTGACCTGAAGCTGGAGTACGATAGAAGCTTGCGGCGACTTTCTGCCATCCTGCTTCTGGCGCTCTTCTGCTTCTCGCCGATCGCTCCGGCCCTTATTGCGGATTCCGACGCCAACCTCCCCGCCTGCTGCCGCCGCGCGGGCAAACATCATTGCGCGATGACGGGGATGGCAGGGGGACAAACCTCGTCCGGACCGGCATTTTCATCCGGCGGCAGATGCCCGTACTTCCCGAATTCATTCGCTCCGGCGACTAACCCGGTACCTTTTGTTTCAAGCGTTTCCCAAGCCAGGCTCGACCCGCTGACCGATCGGGCCGTGGTTCAGCGTTCCACCTCGGCACAAGTCCCCGACTCTTTTAGCCGGTCTAATCAAAAACGCGGCCCACCCTATTACCTCCCGTTCATCTAAGCATCCGCGACAAGTCCACAAAGAAGAAAGATGAAGGAGGTATTATGCGAAAGCTCGTATTCTGTCTGGCGTTTTTTATATCGTTTGGTTCTTCGCTCCATGCAACGATTTTCGGGAAAATTCAAGGCATCGTGCACGATCCGCAGCACCGGCCCCTGGCAGGGGCATCGGTAAAGCTCGATGCGGTGACCTCGGATTGGTCCCAAACCGCACAAGCGAACGATAACGGTGAATTCTCGTTCACCACCGTGCCCGTCGGCGATTACAAAATCACCGTCACGCAGTCTAAGTTCGAGACCGTGGAACAGAACGTCACGGTAGCTTCCGGTTCAGCGCCGATTCTCCACTTTCAGCTCGCGCTCGCGCCGGTAAATCAAAGCATTGTGGTCGCCGGCCAGGCGGAGACGGTCAATATGGATTCGGTAACTCCCACCACGATGGTCGATCGCGAGGATATCGCCCAGACTCCCGGCGCCGACCGGACCAACAGCATGGCGATGATCACCGACTTCGTCCCCGCGGCCTACGTGACCCACGACATGCTGCATATGCGCGGCGGTCATCAGGTCGATTGGCTGATCGACGGCGTACCCGTGCCCAACACGAATATCGCCACCAATCTGGGCCCGCAGATCGACCCCAAGGACATCGATTATCTCGAAATTCAGCGAGGCAGCTACGATGCGGAGTACGGTGACCGCACCTACGGGATCTTCAACATTGTGCCCCGCACCGGCTTCGAGCGCAACAATGAAGCGGAGCTTGTAGCCTCGTTCGGCAATTGGTATCAAACCAACGATCAACTCAACTTCGGAGGCCACACCCAGCGTTTCGCTTACTACGCTAGTCTCAACGGAAATCGCAGCGACTATGGTCTGCAGACCCCGATCGGCCAGGTCGTTCACGATGCGGACAACGGTTATGGGGGATTCGCGTCCTTCATATTCAACGCCAGTTCGTCCAACCAGTTTCGGATGGTAGCTTCGCTGCGCCAGGATTACTACCAGATCCCCATCGACCCGAATCCCAACTCAGCCGGGAATCAGGTTTATCAGAGTTACGGACTGCAGGATAGCGAGCGTGAACCCGACGGTTACCTCACCTTCTCCTGGGTCCACACGTTCGATCCCAACCTGGTACTTACCGTTTCGCCGTTCTATCATTACAACCAGGCCGCCTATAACGGTGGGCCGAACGATACGCCGGCGATCTCCACTGTGCACCAGACCGCCGACTATGGCGGCGCGCAGGCAAGCATGGACATTACCACCGTAAAGAATAACGACATTCAGGTGGGTATCTACGGATTCGCCCAGCACCAGAGTAACTTCTTTAACAACGTATTTACGGGCTGCGCCCCGGACTGTCAGAACTACGGCCCGTCTTCGGCTGCCGTAACCGGCGGCCTGATCGAGGAATACATCGGCGATCGATTCAAAGTAACCTCGTGGCTGACGCTCATCGGCGGCCTCCGCGAATCGCACTTCGCCACCCCCGGTGTCGGAACCGAGCCGGGAGTTACTGAAAACGCAACCGACCCGCGCCTGGGCGCTGCCATAAGAATCCCCAGGATCAATTGGGGCTTCCATGGCTTCTATGGCCACTTCTATCAACCGCCTCCGCTCCTCACAGCCACGGGTCCTCTGCTCGACTTAGCCACCAGCCAGACCCTGACCTTCGCTCCCATGAGGGGAGAACGCGATGTGGAATTCCAGTACGGCGTCTCGATACCATTTCACGGTTGGGTGCTCGAGGAAGACGCATTTCAGACACGCGCGAAAAACTGGCTGGATCACAATAACATCGGCGAATCGAACATCTTCTGGCCCATTACCTGGACGGGCGCGCTGATTCAGGGCTGGGAAACCACTCTGCGCTCCCCACGCATCTGGCGCCGCGCTCAGGTTCATCTGGCCTATTCGAATCAGATCGCGCAGGCAACCGCGCCGATCACCGGTGGCGTGGTCTGTCCGGTCCCCGTAACACCGGCATGCCCCATCTTCGTCCCGCCCGGATATTCGCCGGTAGACCACGATCAAAGAAATACATTGAACATCGGCGCCAATTCCAGTCTTCCGTGGCATGCGTTCGCTTCGACGAATGTCTACTACGGCTCGGGATTCACCAACGGAAATCCGGACGCGCAATATCCGGGAAACTATCTGCCTCAGCACACTACATTTGATATCTCGCTGGGAAAGAGCTTCGGCGAGGGGGATAAATACCGGGTCTCGCTGACTGGCCTGAATGTGGCGAATCGCCACGTATTACTCGACAACAGCCTGACCTTCGGAGGCTTCCACTATAACGACCCGCGGCAGATCTACGTCGAGTTCCGTTATAAGTTCCACTACTAATCGAAACGCCGCGGTCAGTAGATGATACGCTTCCTGACCGCGTACAGAATCAGGTCGGCCGTACTGTGCAGCGATAACTTCTGCAGAATATGCGAACGATGCGTTTCCACCGTGGTCGGGCTGATGTTCAGTACGTTAGCCACCTCTTTATTGGCCTTACCTTCCGCGAGCAATTGCAGTATTTCCCGCTCGCGGTCGGTCAGCAGATCGTAACTATCTTCGAGGCCGCGCGCTTCCAGCTGCCGGACGTAATCCTCCTGGAGCATCTGACTTACGTGCCGGCTTAGAAACGACCGGCCGGCCGCTACCGTGCGGATGGCCGTCAATACGTCGTCGCGCGGCGAATCTTTCAACAGATACCCACGCGCCCCCGCCTTCAGCGCACGCAGCACATAGCTCTCGTCGCGATGCATACTCAGCATCAGGACGGAAGTCTTCGGATGCGCCGAGAGGATGCGGCGCGTAGCTTCGATTCCGTTCATCTCCGGCATCGCCACATCCATCACGACGACGTCGGGTGCGTGCTGCGCGGCCAACCGCACGCACTCCCGCCCATCGGCCGCCTCCGCCACCACGGACATATCGGCCTGCCGTTCGAGCAGCGCCCGCAAGCCGTCGCGAACGATGGTGTGATCGTCAGCCAACAAGATGCGAATCGGCATCGGCTTCCTTGATATGAAACGGTGCCGCGCCCTGGTCCGCCAGCGGAAGTTCGGCGTGAATATTGGTACCCAGCCCGAATTGCGAATCGATGCCGAATTTGCCGCCCAAACGCCGCACGCGCTCTTCCATCCCCAGCAAGCCGAGGCCCCGCACCGTTTGCTTGTCGAATCCGACCCCGTTGTCCCTCACCGAGAACAGCACCCGGTCTCCCGCATTCTTCACCGTGACATTGAGCGACCGGGCATGGGCGTGGCGCGCAGCATTATTGAGCGCTTCCTGCACCAGCCGGTATATGCACGTTTTATGCTCGTCCGGCAGAGTATCCGAATCCTCACCCGCTTCGATGCGGATGTCCAGCCCGGTTCGCTTGCTCATTTCGCGGGCATGCCAGTTCAGCGCCGGCACCAGGCCGAAATCGTCCAGCATGGAAGGACGCAGCAGCAAAGCCAGATCGCGAACTACATTCAAAGTCTTCCCCGCCATCGACTCGATAGACTTGACGCGCTCCCGCGCTTCGCCGGGGTCCTCCGCCAACTCGGCATTACTTGCCTCCATTATGATGGCGGAAAGCGATTGCCCGACTTCGTCGTGAAGCTCGCGGGCCAGCTTGCGGCGCTCTTCTTCCTGCGCGCCCACCAGACGCGCGGAGAGTTCCTGCAACCCGGCCCGGGCGCTGGCCGTCTCCTGCAGACGCCGGTCCACCTCTCTTTCGAGGCGCAGGATCAGGATGATAGTAACGAGCGCCAGCAGGAATCCGCCCGCCAGCGCGATCGCGAAAGTCGCCCTGAGCGACCAGCTCAGATTGGCGGCCGAGCGCGCAAAACTCTCTTCGGCGCGGGTCAGGCCGCGCTGGTTAATTCCGGCGATCCCATCCGCGATCTGCAGCATGGTGGTGCGGCGCGGCACCAATTGCTCGTAGAAGAAGGTGTAGCGCAGTTCGTCGCGCTGTTCCGGCGTCCAGTCGAAAGTAGTCTGCAGGACTTGCCAGTAGGCATCGATCTCGCTGCGCAGCGCCTGAAACTCTTCCCGCTCCTCCGGATCGAGCCCTTCCGCGTAGCGGTCGAGCGCCGTGCGGGTTTCATTCTCGATGCCGGTGAGGCGGGCGCGCTCGTCCTGGGCGCCACTCGGATCGGGCGACAGCAGAAAGTCGCGGACATAAGTACCGGACAGATAGATCTGTGCGCGGATCTGCTCCAGTTCGCCCAGCCTCTTGATGAAAGCCTGCCGGGTACGCGTATCGTCGGTGCGGACGCGGTCGAACAGGATCAGCGTGCCCACGGCGGCGGCGAGAATGAAAAGCAGCAGACCACCGAAGCCGGCGAGGAGTACGAATAGCGGGCGAAGCTTGCGGCGCACGTTTCATTTATACCCCGCGACGGTCGCTCCCGTGTAAGAAATACTGTCCCGAATACTGTCAAGACAGGATAGCTTCATCCCGCCCTGAAAGGCACAATGCGGATGAGGGAATTAATTCACGATGACTAAAAGCCTTTATCCGACTATCGCCGCCGCCGCTGCGCTCTGCGTGCTGGGGAGCGCCTGCGCCAGGAAGCAGGCTGCCGTAAATACTCCGCCTCCTCCGGCCCCCGCAGCCGCTCCGGCCCCTGCGCCCGTGGCCAGACAAGAGCCGGCTCCGTCTCCGCGCCAGGCACAGCCCGTGGCGCAAGCCCAGACCCCGCGGTATCCGAACGCCGCCACGCGTGCGCGCATCGACGAACTGATCGCCCGCATTCAGGACGCCTACTTCAACTACAACCAGCACACCCTGCGTACCGATGCGGTGTCCACCCTGAACGCCGATTCGAAGGAACTGGCGACCATCATGAGTCAATATCCCGATTACAAACTTACGATACAGGGATACTGCGACGAGCGCGGCTCGGCCGAGTATAACCTCGCGCTGGGCGAAGCGCGTGCCAAGGCAGCCAAGGATTATCTGGTTTCCGTCGGCGTCTCGGCCAGTCAGTTGAATACCGTCAGCTTCGGCAAGGAGAAGCAACTCTGCGACGAGCACGACGAAGCCTGCTGGCAGAAGAACCGGCGCGTTCACATCGTCGCCATGGCGATGAACTAGTCTCCTGCCTCTGAAGTTCGTTGAACAACAGGGCTGGTCGGAGGGACGCGCTGCGAAAGCTGCGCCTCTTTCGGGTTTCGTGATAACGCGGCTGTCGCCGCATGTCGGTTGGTTTTAAACCCAGGCGGGCATCAAGTGGACTTCCGGCACCCATGTGCGGGGCCCCAGCCTCGCAATGTCCAGAATCAGTCCGGCAATGTCTTCCGCCCGCAGCGCCTTCGCTAAGGTTTCCGCGGACGGTTTGACCGGACGGTTATTCAGAATCTCCGTGTCGGCGAGCCCGGGACACAAGAGGCAGGTGCGAATGTTGTTGTCTCTCTCCTCCATCCGAATGGCGCCCGCCAGACCGGCCAGGCCGCGTTTCGAAGCCTGGTAGGCCGCGCCCGAGACATCCGGCGTAACCGCCGACACAGACGAGATGTAAAAGATCAATCCCGCCTTCTGCGAGCGCATGCGGGGCAAAACCGCATGGGTCGCGTAAAAGGCTCCGTTGAGATTCACGTTGAGCAGCCTGTTCCAGATTTCGGGAGTGAGCCGGCTCAGGGCGCGGTCGGGCGTGTTGGTCCCGGTGGCATAGACGAGAATATCGATTCTGCCGAAGGTATCTTCAACCTCCTGCGCCAACTGTGCCATGGCGCCCGCATCGGAGGCGTCGGCGGCGTGAATGGCGATCTGATGTCCTTCGCCCGCAAGTTGCCGCTGCAAGTCCTTCAGGCGGTCTTCCCGGCGCGCCGACGCTATCACTTTGGCGCCCTCTCGGGCAAACAGAGCCGCTGTCTCGCGCCCCATCCCGCTCGAAGCGCCCACCACCAAAACTACGTTGTCTTTCACGGATACAGGCATATCCCCTAAGCTTACGCAAAGCCCAGCCTTACGCAAAGTCGAACCTGAGCTGCACAATTTCAGAGGCGGCGGTCGAGAGGATGCCGATGGCTCCATCCTGATCCGTATCGCGCAGCCAGGATTGCTCCCAGTGGATTTTGAACAGCGCCGTCGAGTCGCTCCTCAGCCGGGCCGCGTTCTCCATCACATCGAGAACCTCCACCGTTTCCGCAAACCGGCCAGCCGATTTCAGGATGGATACCAAGGCCCAGCCGATGCGTAAACCGGCTTCATAATCGCTCGCGAATAACTCGGACATGTAAGCGCTCGCGTCGCCGAGCATCTCCGCGCACCTCGCTTCGTCCCGCGGCGCCGTAAAGAATGCCGCGCCGATTTCATCCAGCGGTACGCGCGATTCCGCCGCATCCGGCGTAACAAAGATCGCCGAAGATCTGCCTCCAAACGCCGCACCCTCCCTGTCGGCGGGCCGAAGATTCTCGAAGATGAAAAGATACCGGTGGTTCCGGCACTTCGCGATCAACGTCCCGAGATTTTCCTCCACGTTGCCAGCCAGCCGGATACCCATCGCATGGCCGGCATCTCCCAGAATTCCCGCCCAGCTGCGGTTCCGGCACTGAATTCGATACACGGCCTCGAAATCCGCCGCGGACAACCTGGCGAACTCCCCTGCCTGCCCAGCCGGCACATCGTGGGCAGTCCCGGGCCGGTCCGCAAGGGTTATGCGAAGATCGCCCAGTTCCGGCGGCAGAGGTAATTCGCGCGCGGCGGGTTGATCGGGCCGCAGGAGCCAGCGCGCGATCTGGCGCGCCGCACCCGTGAAGTCCCGCGACATGTTAAAGAAGCGCTGACGGCGGAGCAAATCGGGAAAGTGGCATTCGCGCACCAGCACGAATCCAAGATGGGTCTGGAATAAAGCCGGCCCGGAAAAGAAAACCGGCTGCCACTTCTCGCGCCGCCACGGCTTGGGGACGGAATCGGGCGAAAGGAGAACCAGAGCCGCTTCGGCGGAAAGTCCCCGCTCGGCTGCGTCCACCAGGTCGAAGCCGGGCCGCACCACGCCTTCCTCGTAGCAGACCTCGCAGGTAAGGTTAGCTTCAAGAAAGCTACCCAGTGCGCGAGCGGTTTTCTCATCTTCCGCGGCGTAGCAAAGAACCAGAGAGGCCATACGCAAAAGCAAATTATCGCAACAGTCGTTAGCCGCCCCGCCATCGGCAGCCGCGTCGGGCAGCGCCGCCAGATCATGATCCCGAAGCGGATCGCCGAAGAACTCCGTCTCGACTTGGGCGATTTCGTCGCCGGCGAAAGGCATCTGGGTTCCGTCGTGATCAGACCCCAAAAACTTATCGATGCCGACGACCTCCTGACGCCCGAGGAAGCGAGGCTTACACCTCAATACCATTGCGATTGAGAGCGGCATCGAAGCGGACGGCTTCGCCCGCTCATTGCTATACTGAAATTTCACCCCACATTTTTATCCTCAATTTAAGCCGTGATTTCAGTCAACAACGTAAGCATGCGCTACGGCGCCAAAATACTGTTCGAAGACGTCACCACCGTCTTCCAGCGCGGACGCCGCTATGGTCTCACCGGTCCCAACGGCTCCGGTAAATCCACCTTCATGAAGATCCTCACCGGCGAACTCGACGCCCAGAAGGGCAATGTCGTCAGCCCGAAGCGCGTCGGCGTGCTCAGCCAGGATCAGTTTGCATTCGACGCCTACCGGGTCATCGATACGGTAATCATGGGCAATCGCCGGCTCTGGACGGCGCTCGAAGAACGCGACGCACTTTACGACCAACCCGAGATGACCGACGACGACGGCATGCGTCTCGGCGAACTGGAAGGCATCGTCGCCGAAAACGACGGCTACTCGGCCGAGAGCGACGCGGCCATTCTCCTCGACGGTCTCGACATCCCCGAACCACTGCACGAGCGCCGCATGAGCGAACTGCAGGGCGGCCAGAAGGTGCGTGTTCTTCTTGCCCAGGCGCTGTTCGGCGGGCCCGACGCGCTGCTGCTCGACGAGCCCACCAACCACCTCGATCTCGAATCGATCCACTGGCTGCAGGATTTCCTGAATCGCTACCAGGGGACTCTGATCGTGATTTCGCACGACCGCCACTTCCTGAACAGCGTCACCACCCACACCGCCGATATCGATTACGAGACCATCATCACGTACACCGGCGGTTACGACGAGATGGTGCTCGCCAAAACGCAGATCCGGTCACGCCTCGAGGCGCAGAACGCGCAGCGCGAGAAGAAGATCGAGCAGCTCAAGGAATTCATCGCGCGCTTCTCCGCCGGTACGCGCTCGAGCCAGGTGATGTCGCGCAAAAAAGAAGTGGAACGGCTGCAGACCAGCGACCTCGCCCGATCCAACATCGCCCGCCCCTTCATCCGCTGGGAGATGAAGCGGCCTTCAGGACGCCACGCCCTGGAGGTCAAGGGCCTTTCGAAATCCTACGGCGAAACTTCGGTCGTGAAGAATTTCACCGCCAGCGTTTCACGCGGCGAGAAGGTCGGTATTCTTGGACGCAACGGCGCCGGAAAGACCACTCTGCTGCGCTCTCTGATAGCCAAGGCTCCCGGCGCGAATGACGAGCCTTTCACCGTCGACGGCGGCACGGTCGAGTGGGGGCATGAAGTGGCCGTCGGTTACTTCGCGCAGGACCATCGCGCCAGCATTCAACCGGGCTTGACCATTCTCGACTGGCTGCAACAGTTCGATCCCACCGCCGGAAACGAGGAACTCCGCGGGCTGCTCGGCCAGATGCTGTTTGCGCGCGATGAAGCCATGAAGCCCACCGAGGCGCTCTCCGGCGGCGAGGCCGCGCGGCTGCTCTTTTGCAAACTGATGCTCCAGAAGCCCAACGTTCTGGCGCTCGACGAGCCCACTAATCACCTCGATCTCGAATCCATCAACGCTCTCAACTTCGCCATTCAGAAGTACGAGGGGACGGTCTTCCTGGTCACGCACGACCACGATCTGCTGGAAGAAACGTCGACGCGGATCTGGCGCATGAGCGCCGATGGAATTGAAGATTTCCGCGGCGCTTACGAAGAATATCAGGCCGCCGTAGCCTGAGCTTTCAGAAACGGTAGAATTTGTGCCGGCAGGCGCGGCAGCGGAAGGGCGCCACGAAGAACAGCCTGAGGAGCTCCTCGAAAAGGCCCTGGCGATAAGCCCGGCGCACGTTCGTCGAGGTGCAGTGCGGACAAAATCCCAGCTTGCTCGTCAAACCGCTGATTTCCCGACTGTCGGCTCTGACCATTTCCGTCAAAGGCTCGGCAAGTTGAAACTGCGCGTGCGCAAGCGCAGGAGCGGCGGCCGGAAGTTGATACGCCGGTGGGTCCAGCTTGAATCCGGGAACCGCCCCGGCGAGACTCTTTTCCATCACGTTGACCACGGCGCTAACCTTCTGTTCGGCGATCCTTGACGAATCGCGCAGGTTGACGATGGTCCTGGATTGAAGCGCGGAAACCTTTTCGAGGGTATCGATCCGTTCGTTCAGATGATCGTTCAGGGCCGCCGTGCTCTCTTCGATGGCCCGTTGCCCCATCTCCTTGAAATCGGTGAGGAGTTTGTCTTCGAGCTTTTGAATCTGCTCCCCGACCCGATCATGAATAATGGTGGGCAGTTCCGCGTGTAACTGCTGCACGCGCTCGCGCGACTTCGCAACCTCCCGCGCAAGCTGCTTTTCGGCCATCATCTGACGGATTGGATTAGGCCGCCGCACGGAAAAGCTTCGCACATTGCGGCGCGAGGTTGCAAACGGAGCGTTGAGGTAATTGCATCTTGACGTCATCGGCATACAAATTCCCCGTACATACGACTCTACCTGAACCGAAGGAATAAAACCAAGGTCTGTAGTCCTGGTACTATCTAACGGGAACAAAAATTCGTAAGTTATTGAGAAGATTAGGAAAAAATTTTGGGGCGGCTGGCGGGATTCGAACCCGCGACATCCAGAACCACAATCTGGCGCTACTACCAACTGAGCTACAGCCGCAGCCAGTCAGAACCAAGTGTAGCATCGGCGGTCCATCCATGTACGACCCGTGCACGTGGCGCACTAACGATGCCCGACCCCGTGCGCGTGGCGCACTAACGATGCCCGTGCGCGTGGCGCACTAACGATGCCCGCCATGCCCGCCACCGCTGGCATGTCCGCCGCCCCCACCGCCTCCGCGCGGCGCCGGAGCGGGCGCGCTCCGATACTCGGGCGAACTGCGGTAGGACGGATGCGCGCTCGGCGCCGGGCGATAGCTGGGAGCGCCGAAACCCGAGTTCCCCCGGTTATAGGACGGCTGGGAGTACTGCTGATGCACGATCGGTGGCGCCACCTGGACCGACCTCGAAGGCCCGCTCGAATAGCCGCGCGCGACGCCACCGGCGTATTGCGATGCCCCGCCGCCCGTCTGCGGGCTGCCGAATCTCTCCCATCCGGGCGTAGCGGAGCTGCGTGCAACCGCCGGCGCGCCGCTGCCGCTGTTGGGGGTTCCCGTGAAGCCCGCCGAAGACGCGCCCACCCGTATGCCGCGGCTCTCGAATGCCGATCGCACGGCCGCCTGCTGCTGCGTAAATGGCGTACGCTGCGTAGAACCAGCCGGAGAGGCTGGCGCACGGCTGAAGAAGCGCTGACTTCCCAGATCCGCGCGGGGCGCCGCCAGCGTAGCCCCGCGATTACTGAAGCGCAGATTGGCCGCGCTGGGCGTCACCGGCACCGCGCCCCGGATCAGCGACCCTCCCTGCAGCGAAGCGCCGTTGACCCCCACGCGGTTGCCGAAACTGCCCCGCTGAAAATCCGCTGCCGATACCGCATTCACGCCGCCGGCAAAGCGCGCATTGCGGTAGGCTGCCGTAATACTGGCATTGCGCACAATGTTCACGTTCAGCCCCACGCCGCCTCCCGCGAAGCCGCCGCGCCCATACCAAGGATGAAACAGTTCGAAGGGCGCGAGCGCAATCCACCCGATGTTGCCGAAGCCAAAACCGAATCCTATGGCGGGGCCGAAGCCCACGAAGCCCACCAGCGCGGGGTGCCACCAGAAATGCCCGAAGCGAGCGCCGGGAAACCACGACCAGCCGAAGCCGGTGCGGAAATACCACGATCCATAATGGAACGGCGCCCAACCCCAGGGATCGTAATCGACCCAGGTCCACCCGTAATAGTCCTCCCAAACCCACTGGCCGTCCTGGTAAGGGGCCCAGTTGGGAGGAACCGCCGGCGTCCATACATTTCCGTAGGCCGGATCGTAGCCCCAGCGGCCGTAGGCATCCAGGTCCTCGGTGCCCGTTACGTCCGGGCTCACATACCGGGGCGACTGTGCGCGCAATAGATAGGCGTCGCGCTGATCGCTCCAGCTATCCCATTGATCGGGCGCGGGCGCGTTGATCACCTGATATTCGGGGTCGTCCGGAGCGCCGCGCACCGTCATCATATTTCCCTGGTGCACATGCTCGGAGCCTTTCGGGGTAAAAACGTCCGCGTCCCCGCGCCGCACCGTGACCCGGGTCGATCCGTCGGGCGCCACTTCCACGCGCACCGAAGCGTCGCGACCGGGATGCACCGCCACCAGCGGAGTACTGATCTCGGGCTGCCCGGCGGCGTCACGCAGCACTCTCCAGGTCACCAGCCCCTTGGCCAGCTGAATCTGGTAATGTCCGGGATCGAGATTCGAGATGCGAACTTCGGAATCTCCCGCAAGGCGCACAAAATTGGCCCGATCCAACTGTAGTTCCACCGCTCCGCCCGCCGCCACGGAGACGGAATCGGCGGCCATCAGGGGCGCATTCAGAACTGCGGCCACCCAATCTCCCGAGTCCCCGCGGCGCACCGACGCATCTCCGCTCAGAACGCTCAAGCGTGCCACCGGCCGCCCCGGCTCATCCGGAGCCGACATAGCCGCGGTATCCTGCTGGTTTGCCTGCTGTTGGGGAGGAAACTGGATCTGTTGGGAGGGTCCATAGGGCGGCGCGGGATACTGCTGAGCCGAGAGGGCACCGGCGATCATCATAATCGCACCCGGAAGCACCATGGAGAGCCGCATATGCATCGATACCCGCTACCCTTGAGGCAATCCGGAAGCCAAAGCCTAACTCTTTCATTTACCCAGACTTCCCGCTATCATGACAGATTCAGGCATGGCTGAAAACCACCACTCCGCCCGTTTTGGACCAATAGGGCGGAGGCTTGCCGGACCCTTGCTGCTGGTCTTTATAGTCGGCGGCACGTTCTGGAAAATCACCCTGGCGGGCACCGAATACACTTGGCTCGATAGTCCCGATCTTGCCAACCAGGTGCTTCCTTGGCTCCAGTATGAAGCGAGCGAAATCCATCATGGCAACATTCCGTTATGGGATCCGTACGAGTGGGCGGGCCAGTCGCTGATCGGTCAAGCGCAGCCCGGCATCGCCAATCCCATCGGTTGGCCGTTCCTCGCCATGCCGCTCAACAGCCAGGGCCATATGCGCCTCTTCTGGATCAACGGCTACTTCCTCACCATCCACTACCTGGGCGCGCTCTTTTGCTATCTCCTGTGCCGCGACCTGGGCCGCAGCGTCCTCGCGTCCGTATTCGGGGGCGCCGCCTTCGCGCTGGGCGGCTGGGTCGGGCCCACCGATTGGCCGCAAATGATCTCCGGAGGGATCTGGGCTCCGCTGGTTTTTCTTTTCTTCTTCCGCGCATTACGCGGCGTCCGCCCCATCCGCAACGGAGCTCTTGCAGGCGCCATGCTGGGTCTCTCCGTCCTCAGCGGGCATCATCAGATTCCCATATTCATCGGCTTGGCCGTGGGGGGATGCTGGATTTACTACCTCGCGCAGGGCAACTGGACGGACCGGGGGCGCTGGGCGGCCATCGCGGCCTTCGGCATCATGGCGGGCCTCGTAGGCGCCATCCAGATTCTCCCTGCCAGCGACTATGGCCACCAGGCCCTGCGCTGGGTGGGCTCGAACAATCCGGTGAAATGGAATGACGTAGTGCCGTACCGGGCGCTCGAAGCGCTCAGCATGCTGCCGGCCGGTGTAATCGGCCTGGTGGCGCGCTCGATGACCGCCGGCACCGAAGTGTACCTGGGCTGGGCAGTGGTGCTGACGGCGCTCGCCGGCATCGTGGCCGCCTGGCGCGAACCGCCGGCTAAGATACTCGCCATCGTCGCCGCCGCCGGCATGTTGGGCGCACTGGGCGGGTTGACGGTATTTCACGGCATCGTTTATTCGCTGATACCCAATGTCGATAAGGCCCGCAGAATCGAGTTCGCCGTCTTTCTGCTGGGTTTCGGCGCCGCCGTTCTCAGCAGTTACGGGGTGGACCGATTCCTCGAAGCCGGCGCCGGGTTCCGCCGCCTCGCCTCAATCACCGCCGCTGCCGCCGGAGCCCTGGCTCTTGCCGCGACGTGGTTCGTCATGCAAACGACGCTGCCGAGGACCAACGATTACAATCTGCTCGCCTTCGAAGGCATTCTGGCCCTCCTGATCGCCGGTACGCTGGCGGCATGGAGCGCCGGACGGCTGCGCCACCCCGCGGTGGTCATCGCCATCCTGTCCCTCCTCGAACTGGGAAGTTCCATCGGCTACGCGTATCAGCGCCGCGACCGCCCCGGCTCTCTGCTCACCAGGCTCTCCGGCGATCCAGAACTCGCCGCCTGGCTCAGGCACGCGCCCGCCCCGGTCCGTGCCCAGATCGACGATCAGCAGATTCCTTACAACTTCGGCGATTGGTACAGCGTCGATGTCTTCGGCGGTTACCTCGCGTCGCTTTCCATCAACGTAGATTCCGTGCGCGGCTTCGATTGGGCCCGCAACCTCCTGGGCGTGAATTACTGGGTCGGCAGGAAGCCTCAGCGCGACGATCAGACGGAAGTGTTCCGTGCCCCGAACGGCATCAACGTGTACCGCAATAAGGACGCTTTTCCACCCGTCTGGACCGTCCATAAGGTGACCCAGATCGATCCGGCCGTCATGGGCCAGGCGTTCGATCGTGGAGGGGCTTATCTTCGCGGGGAAGCGTTCTTCACCGGCGCCATACCGCCGCCGCCCCAATCCTGTGCTGGCGATACCGTAACGCTGCTGCGGCGCGAGGCGAATTCGTTCGACATCGATGCCCGTATGCAATGCCGCGGCGTAGTCGTCGCCGGCGATGAGGACGACGATGGATGGCGCGCGTGGGTCGACGGATCGTCAACCCCGGTCTACGAGGCCTACGGAATCGCGCGCGCCGTGGAGGTTCCTGCCGGGCATCATCTGGTCGAGATGCGCTACCGCCCTACCTCGGTCGTCGCCGGCGCGGTCATGAGCGCCATCGGATTCATAGTTATGCTGGGGCTGTTGTTCGTATGAATCGGTGGGCTATAGCATTGATGATGACCATGACGGCCGAAACTCTCGGGGCGCAGACGGCCGCGGCCGTCCGTTACACCATTCGGTTTCCCGATCCCCAGACCCACTACATCTCCGTCGAAGCCCGCTTTCCCACTGCCGGACAATCGTCCGTCGAAGTCTTCATGCCGGTCTGGACGCCTGGCTCTTACCTGATCCGCGAATACGCCCGCAATGTGGAAGACATCGCGGTGACCGGCGAGGGCGGCCAGCCCCTGCCTTTCGCCAAATCCCGCAAGAACCGCTGGCGCATTGAAACTCAGGGCGCGCAGGAAATCCAGTTATCGTATCGCGTCTACTGCCGTGAGATGTCGGTTCGGACCAACTGGGTGGAAAGCGGGTTCGCGCTGCTGAACGGCGCCCCCACCTTCATTACGCTGGTCAATGGAATGCGCCTGCCGCACGAGGTCCAACTGGAACTGCCGGCGGCCTGGAAGACCAGCATCACGGGCCTCGCCGAGGGCTCGCAGCCGCACCGCTACATCGCGCCGGATTACGATACCCTGGTCGATTCGCCCATCCTCGCGGGCAATCCCGCCGTCTATCGTTTCGAGATCGACGGCATCCCCCACTACCTCGTCAATCAGGGCGAAGACGGCGTCTGGGACGGGGCTCGCTCCGTCGCCGACCTCGAGAAAATTGTCAGGCAATACCGCGCCATGTGGGGCTCTCTGCCCTACGGTAAATACGTTTTCCTGAACCTGATCACCGAATCCGGCGGAGGTCTCGAACACAAGAATTCCGCTTGCC
This sequence comes from Bryobacteraceae bacterium, assembly GCA_050015835.1. Classification (GTDB taxonomy): domain Bacteria; phylum Acidobacteriota; class Terriglobia; order Bryobacterales; family Bryobacteraceae; genus BOG-234. The sequence goes on from JBEKAQ010000002.1 coordinate 84,049, forward strand.
TGATGACCAGCCGCTGGGCCACCGGCACGCGCCGCGCTTACGTCAATTGGCTGAGTCTCGCCTCGCATGAATACTTCCACGCCTGGAACATCAAGCGCCTGCGTCCCGTGGAACTGGGCCCCTTCGATTACGAGAACGAGAATCCCACGAAGAGCCTCTGGGTCTCCGAAGGCTTCACCGATTACTATGGATTGCTGATGGTGCACCGCGCGGGGCTGTCGACGCGCATCGAGTATCTCGGCAACGGAACCGATACCGCGCCCGACTCGCTCTCGACCGTCATCAACACTCTGCAGACCACGCCGGGGCGCCTGGTGCAATCGGCCGAGCAGTCTTCTTACGACGCGTGGATCAAGCTGTATCGCCCGGACGAAAATTCGCGCAACACCACCATCAGCTATTACACGAAGGGCGCGGTAGTGGGCTGGCTGCTCGATGCGCGCATCCGCCGCGCCACCAACGGAGCCAAGACGCTCGACGATCTGATGCGCCTGACTTTTTCGCGCTACTCCGGCGATCGCGGTTTCTCGCCCGACGAATTCAAAGCGGCGGCGGACGAAGTGGCCGGGACTTCGCTCCGGGAATTCTTCCACCGTGCCGTGGAAACGACCGGAGAGCTCGATTACACCGAGGCGCTCGACTGGTTCGGGCTGCGCTTCAGACCGCCGGCGGCGGCGGCGAAGAAGGCCTGGCTGGGAGCGGAGACCAAAGTCGATGCGGGGCGTCTCGTGATCACCCGAGTCCCGCGCGAAACTCCTGCCTTCAGCGCCGGACTGAATGTGGATGACGAGATCGTCGCCATCGGCGACTTCCGCGTCCGCGCCGATCAGGTGTCGCAGCGGCTCGATAATTACCATGCGGGGGACAAGGTTTCCGTCCTCGTGGCAAGGCGCGATAAGCTGCTGCGCATCGACGTCACTTTCGGCGAAGAACCGCCAAAACAGTGGCAGCTCGAAATTCGCCCCGATGCGACGGCGGAACAGAAGCAACATCTGGACGCGTGGCTGGGCGCCGGCGCGTAGCGACACGCGTAACCATTGGGAACGTGTTCCGCGTGGTTGTTTTAGATTGTAATGCCCAGATTCGCGACAAACTCTGACAGCAACAAAACACGCTGGCTCTGCTGGCTCGTCGCACACTTCTGCCTAATCGGTTGCTCATCGGTGACCAAGCGAATGCTCGGGTCACACAAGTAACCGAGCTGCTGCCCATCAACCCAGTCCCCGTCCCGGTTGTCCCACCTGTAATTCTTGTTCTTGGATGCTATTTCGAAACTGGCCTTCCGAAAGGCGTACATGGCCGAAAGATCATTTGCTAAAGTGGTTGCCTGTTCCGGCGAGAGGGTGACGCCTAGCTGCTCACCAAACCCGACAGCCCAGCGCTCGGGAGGAGGATAGATATACTGTCCGGAGGCAGCATCTTGCAACCATTTCCGGTGTGATTCTTCTCCCGCCTTGTGTTGCTGCTCTATGATTTCCGGGTCGAACTTCACGAGATGCTTACCCATTGGCACGCCATCCTCAAATAGCTGCCTGCGGCTAGTGGCGGCAAGAAAGGTTTTTAGGGTCTTTCTGAACCACGTGGGCCCGAACGCCGCTGGAACATTTAGTCCTAGCGACTGCTTCATGGTGAATTCACCGGGCAAAGACAGGAAAGTTGGGTAAGCGCCCCACCCGGCCATCACGCGCATTCGGTTCTGGTCGTGCTTAAAGAACTCACCTGATCCGCCCTTGAATGTTCTCATCAATTCGATGAATGTCTCCGATGAGATTACGATCCTATAATGCTTTCGAATCGCTGTCTTGATCTCCGCTAAATGAACAAGGTAGGGCGGCTTCAGAAGCTTGTCGCATACATTCGTGTCGAAGAACAACTTGACTGAAACTGTCATCGGGCGTTAAATCTGATGCATCTCCCTTAACAGGGGCGACCGTGAACTACGGCAGGTAGACGCCAAGGTTGATTATAATTCCGCCCTTGTCAGTAAGAACCATCAAGCGGCGATCATTGTATATATAGGAGCGCGTGCCATTCGGGTTCTTAACTTCTCGGTAATTCCGACCCCAAAGCTCTTGAGCGGCCTGCAAACGCATTGAGGCAGCTTGAGGGTAGGCATATACTGCCCGGAGAAGGCCGGTGCTGTTCGCGAAATTCAGCTCAAATTCCCTCATTCCGCCCGTCGGGTCAGGAAATGCGTATATCTTACCGTCAACCTGAGCGCCTACCAACGCGTCCCGCAGGCGAGTAGGCTCGCCCAGAAGATTTCGCGCGTCATCTAGATGCCAGGCTCCCATTTTCGTTTCGAGGAAAACGAACGCGCTCTTCCGCATCTCTTCGGGAATCACCCTTACAACGGCAGCCGTGGATGCCTTCGTTACGCCGGTGCTCTCTTTGGAGGTCTCTGGTGGTGGTTCGGGCTCGTAGACAGTTGCGAGAGGTTGGGTTTGTGACATTCCGAGCATTCCCCTGGCGTAGTCGATTGGAATAGCGAAATTGATATTCTGCCCACCCTCAATTGTGAGCACCGCAATCCCTATAACCTCTCCGTTCAAGTTGAAAATTGGGCCGCCTGAACTCCCGTGGCTGATTGGCGCACTGATTTGAAACAACCGATAGCCATCCATGTCGCGAATCCCGCTCACAAGCCCCTGAGAAAGTGTGTTCTGCAAGCCGAGCGGGCTTCCAATCGAGTAAACCGATGCCCCGATCTCGACGCCATTAGAACGGCCCAATTTCACGAAAGGCAAATCGACCGCCGGAATCTTGAGAAACGCTATGTCCTTGCGTTTATCGACGGTTATCACCTCGACCAGATCGTAAGCATCGCCGTTCGCCAGTCTTACCGTAGCCTGTTTAGCGTGCGCGATAACGTGATAGTTAGTCAGCAGTCTCCCATCGGCGCTCACGAGCAGTCCGCTTCCGGTGCTCGCTACCTTTCCATCACTCCCCAAAGCTTCAATGAGGACGACCGCCGGGGAAGCCTGCTTGTACAGCGTACCTGGATCGAGCGTCGATTGCGCGTATGTTCCTCGACCAGCCGTGAGTAAAACCAAAGTGCCTAACAAAATCCTCGGGAGCATTTCAGCCTCCAGCTACGTTTAGCTTATCAACAATTCAACGTACCGAGTAAGCCTGCCACCCGCACTCCCGGGCGGGCTATCGGACACAATGCAGCTACTCTCTTCAGACCAATAGAAATCCAGCTATTGGCGAACAAATGACGAATATTGGTCCTTTCCCAATATGGCGGGCCGCCCCTCCCAGGGGGGATTCGAGGCGCTGGCGTGACACCTTCGGTCAAACCGGGTTTCGAATGATCAGGATCGCTCGATTCGGAATCTCCCAGATCCGCAATGCGAATCGCGTTACGCCGGAGGAGTTCCTCGACAACCGAGGTGCTGTAGTTACAGTTCTCAAGCCTGACGACTTGCGGCGGCGGACCGAGCATCTCTGCCAGTGCGACGAAATCCGCATCGGCTGTCACGATGGCGAATCCATTTGCCGCCGCGTAACTCCAGATGCGTTCGTCCGAGGCAAGTCTCTCAAGACCAGTATCGAAAACGTGAGTGGAGTCGGGGAACAGCTCCGTCAATCTCCCGATCAGCTTCGGCGAAAGATTGGCGTCAAAGAGAAGTTTCAACGCGATAGACGTTCCCGGCCGAATTGCGAAGCGTAGGCATAGACCGCCGGGAAGTCGGCTTTCTCCAGGTAAGGGAAGTCCTCAAGGATCTCGTCCTCCGTCATCCCCGAAGCCAGCATGTCCAGCACATCCCAGACCGTCACTCTCAGCCCGCGAATGCACGGCTGTCCCGAGCGCTGGCCGGGCATGATCGCGATACGCGTGAGATCGGCGGTGTTCACAATGGGCGCCTGACACCTATTGTGACGCAGCGGCCGTCCACAAATGCTTCCGCTCGCCACGCGGTCTCTTTTATACACTGGTAGATATATGTCTGACGTTTCGGCGGCTCCCTCGGACCCCCCTCTCGAAGGCGCTCCGTTTGCCCGTCTCGTGGAACAGCACGAGTGGCGCACCGCTCTCAGCTGGACCGGGGCCATCCTGATTGCCATCATTTTTCTCGTCGCCGGCCTCTGGAAAGTAACCGATCCCGCCGGCGCCGCGGTCCGCCTGGCCCAGGCAAAAGTTCCGGAATCGCTCAGTCTCGCCGCCGCTTTGTGCTTTGGTATTGCGGAAACATTTGCGGCGGTGCTGATTCTGGTCCCGCGCTTCCGGCGCTGGGGCGCTCTCATCGTCTCGCTGCTGCTGGTCGCGTTCATGATCTTCATCGGGATTCACTACAACGAGCTGCGCGGCGCCGAGTGTTCCTGCTTCCCGTGGGTGAAGCGCGCCGTGGGTCCCGGCTTCTTTATCGGCGACGGCATCATGCTGCTGCTGGCCATGGCGGCCGGCTTCTGGGCCCGGCCCTCCGACGGAGTTCGTCCCGCCGTGGTGATTCTGGGCGCGGTGGCGGTTTTCGCGGTGCTTTCCTATGGACTCAATACCGTCCGGCACACCGGCGTCAAAGCGCCCGACACCATCATGTCGGAGGACGGCCACCCGATCTCTTTGCGCGAAGGCAAGGTCTTCATCTACTTTTTCAACCCGAAGTGCCTGCATTGCCTTGAGGCGGGCCGGCGCCTCGCGGCGCTCAACTGGGGGGACACGCGCTTCGTCGGCGTGCCCACGGAGAATCCTCAGTTCGGCGGCTGGTTCATGGGCAAGGCGGGCCTGACCGGCCGGGGTCCGGTTTCAAACGATCTGGATGCGCTCAAGAAGATCTTCCCCTTCGATCTTCCTCCCGCCGGCGTGGCGCTCGAAGACGGCCGCGAGAAGACCATGCTCCTGCAGTTCGAAGACAAAGAGCCCGCCGCCACGTTGCAGAAGATCGGCTTCGTCCGGTAAGAGGGCAGATCGGAAATCTGCCCCACCGGCGCAACGGCATTCGACCTGCATCATCAAATCGCGCCCACAGTGCAATTGATCGATTTTCAGTAATTGCGAATATCCGCGAGAGTATTTCGGCCTCTCCACTGTGGCGGAAGGACTCATCAGAATGAAGACCACCGTCGCTCTCTTCCTGACTTTCTCGTCTCTGCTCAGCGCCGCGTCGCAGCTGGGACTCAGCACTTCCACCGTGGGCCCGATCAACATCGTTCCCGGGACGAACGGACCCGCACAAACCGTCCAGGCTTTCAACCTCAGCAGCGGTGCGCTCAATCTTATGCCAGCAAGTTCGGTCACCTGGCTATCAGCCACCGTCGGATCCACCATCGCCTGCAGCCAGCCCGGCGGAACGTGTTATCCGATCAACATCGCGCTGAACACGTCCGGACTCGCCCCGGGTACTTATACCGAATACGTCACCGTTGCCGATCCCAATGCCGTCGATTCGCCCCAACAGATTGCGGTCACGGTGAACACGCTGGGTGTTCCGAGCTCCGCCAACATCTACATCTCTCCCGCGGGGAACGGCAATGCGTCGCAGGCTGTCGTCCCCATCTACACGGCGGGTAAGGGCGTTACCGGCAAAGTTACTACTCAGTCGGGTGGAAACTGGCTGTCGTTCCTGAGCGGCACCCTCGCGGTGGCGCAGCTCCCCTATCCGTGGTTCATAGAAGCTACCGCGCAGCAATCCCAGGCGCCCGGCACTTACACGGGCAGCGTGGTCATCAGCGGCTCTTCGGTCGCGTCCGATAACAAGACCATCAACGTAACTCTCAATGTAACCACTGCGCCGATCGTCGATTTGTCGAGCAGCCCGGCCGTGCAGATTTCCGGCTATTACAACGGTCCGCAGGAGATTGCCTACCTGACCCTCAACAATGTCGGACAGGGGGCTCTTACGATCACCGGCGCGACGGCGACCGCATCGCCTGGGAACCCTGCTTTTTTTTCCGTTTCTGTCCTGAGCGCGAACACTCTTCAAATAACGGCGGACCCCACAGGTCTTTCTCACCCGGATCCTAATCAGGCCGCCACTTACACCGGCACGGTAACTATAACGTCGAACGCCGCCAACAATGCGCTGGTGTCGATCCCGGTCGAGTTCTACGTAGCTCCGGCCGGACCCCCGCAGATCTCGTACGACGGAATGGTCAATATCGCGACCTTCGCGCAGGAATCGGGAGCGCAGGGCGATATTTTCGGCATATTCGGCAGCCAGTTCGCGGCCAACGGGACGGCGGCGCAGAACGCCACCACGCCCCTTGCCACCACACTCGGCAACACGCAGGTGCTGGTCAACAACGTGCCTGCGCCTCTCTACTACGTTTCTCCGGGTCAGATCAACTTTCAGATACCTTACTCCTTATCGGCGGGAACGGCGACCGTGCAGGTGGTTTCGAACGGGCAGGCAGGTAACATCCGGCCGCTCGGTGTTACGGCGGTGGTCCCGCGGCTGCTGCCCTACCTGCCGTTGCCCAATTACGGGCTGATCATCAACAACGGGGATGGCAGTCTGGCGTTTCCGAGCAGCAGCAGCGTGCCTGGATACAAGACTCATCCGGCCAAGCCCGGCGATACTCTCATCATGTACGGCATCGGTTTCGGACAAACCAATCCAGCGGCCGTGGCGGGCATGGCGGCTACGGGAAGCCCGTTACAGCAGATCCAGAACTTGACCGTGGTCTTTGGCGGACCTTTCTACGGCACGGCTAATGGCACCGTGGGATTCGCGGGTCTCACCCCGACGGCCGTCGGCCTCTACCAGATCAACGTGACGCTGCCGGCCAACGCGCCGCTGGGGGCCGCGATTCCAATCGACGTTTTCGTGAACGGCGTCCAAAGCATGCCGGTCAATGTGGCCATATCGGCGACGGGCAATTGACGACATAATAGCTGTACCTATGGACAGACGCCAGTTTTTCCAAACCGCCGGCGGTGCGGCCGCGCTTGCCGAAGCCGCCCTGGCACAACGCCCCGCCCCAGCCAGACCGGCAACGGCCAAAAAGGCGACGATGCACGCGGGGACTCAACACTCGCACCAGGACGCCGTCCTGAGCGTGATGTCGTCGCTCGGCATCAATCACATCTGTAGCGAGGACCTTTCGCCGACGCTCGACGAGAAATGGTCCGTGGACGGGCTGTCGCGGTTGAAAGATCGCGTCGCGAAGCATGGCATCTCGCTCGACATGGTGCCGATCCCGCTGCCCTCGGCTGACATCTCGCATGCCGAGATGGGGGCGATCATGCTCGGCGAAAGCCCCGCGCGCGACCGCCAGATCGAGCAGATCCGGCAGATGATCCGGAACTGCGCGAAGGCCGGCATTCCGGCCATCAAATACAACATGAGCATCCTTGGCGTGGTGCGGGTGCCCAATCGCGTGCCGGGCCGGGGCGAGAGCACTTACAGCGCCTGGAACTACCAGCAGGCGCCGGATAAGGACAAGCTCACCGAAGCCGGGCCGGTGAGCGCCGACGCTTACTGGGAGCGCATCGATTACTTCCTCGCGCGCGTGGTTCCGGTGGCCACCGAAGAGAAGGTCCGGATGGCTTGTCATCCGCACGATCCAGGGATGCCGGAGCCGGCCGGGTACCGGGGCGTCCACACCGTGCTGGGCAGCCCGGCGGGACTAAAGAAGTTCGTCTCCATGCATGAGAGCCCTTATCATGGGCTCAACTTCTGCCAGGGCACGGTGTCGGAGATGCTGCAGGATCCCAACAAAGAGATCCACGACGTGATCCGGTACTTTGGCACGCGGAAGAAGATCTTCAACGTTCATTTCCGAAATATCCACGGCGGGTTCGGCGACTTCCAGGAGACGTTCCCGGATGTGGGAAGCGTCAATATGATCGATGCGATCCGGACCTATCAGGAGGTTGGTTATCCGTATATGCTGATGCCCGACCACGTACCCGTGATCCCTGGCGACAAGGGCGGGGCTCAGGCGTTTGCGTTTGCGTTCGGCTATATCCAGGCTTTACTTCAGACGCTGGGATAACGCGGCGATAGCCGCGTGTCCTCTCATCCGAAGGGATGTTTTACCAGCCCCAGGCCCGGCCGATTCGGCAGAATCAGCTTCCCATTCTTCACCGTAACCCCCGTAAAAGGATCGTTGGCGATCAACAGATTCCCATCCAGGTCCGCATAATCGACCAGCGGCGAAAGATGCGCGGCCGCCGTCACCGTGCACGAACTCGAAACCATGCATCCCAGCATGGTCTTCATCCCCAGCGCCTTCGCCATCCCGATCATACGCAACGCCGCCAGCATCCCGCCCGCTTTATCCAGCTTGACGTTGATGCCGTCGAACGCGTCCTTCACCTTCGGAATATCCCCTTCATGCAGACACGATTCGTCCGCTATAATCGGAATATGCACGCGGCTGCGCACCCAGCGCGCGTCCTCGATCCGGTCCGCCGCGAGCGGCTGTTCCACAAACTCCACGCCCTGCTTCTCCAGCCAGTTGATCTTGCGAACCGCTTCTTCCTTATCCTTCCAGCCTTCGTTGGCGTCCACGCGCAACGGCTTGTCGGTGACCGCGCGCACCGCCGCAATCGTCGCCTCGTCCGAATCCAGACCCACCTTGATCTTGAGCACCGGATACTCGGCCGCTTCTTCCACCTTGGCCTTCGTGGTCTTCGGATCGTCGATACCGATCGAGAACGTTGTAATGGGCGCGTCCCTTGCATCGAGCCCAAAATAGCGATAGAGCGGCACGCCCAGCTTCTGGCCGGTCCAGTCCATCAGCGCGATATCGATGGCGGATTTCGCCGCAAACTGCCCATCGATGCGCCGGAAAACCTCCGCGATAATCTTCTCGAAATATGCGGGATCGGATTGCTCGAGCAACCCGCGCACGCTTTCAATGGCGTACTTGGCGGTTTGCGCGGTCTCTTTGTAGCGCACGATGGGCGCGCCCTCGCCGTTGCCCACAATCCCGTCGCGCCCGTACTGCACAAATACAACGTCGCGATAAGTGGATGAGGACATCGCGGTCGTCCACGTGTGCTTCAACTGCAGCCGGACCACTTCATCCTGCAGAGCCGCTTCTTCCGCCGCGCGCAGAGGAATGCCGCCCGCCGCCAGCGCCGCTCCCGAAACCGCGAGATAATCGCGCCGCGTCATTTTTAAACCCTCAGGCCGCGTGGGACTTAACCCACTCCTTCTCCCACTTCTGCACCGCCGCATCGTACTCTTCAATCTCGCGCGGAGTCACCCCCAGGTATTCTTTTTCCAAATCTTCCGCCGTCTCGATGACGTGTTTGATATGGCACATGGCGATCCGCGAACACCACGTATCGCTGACCACGCGCCCCGTGCGCTGCGCGTAATTCCGAATATCCAGATGCTGAATCACCACGATCTTCCGCAAGGTTTCCTCGCCGCTCGACAGCAGAAAGCACACGTCGATCGAATCGCTGTGCCGGATGGAAATCCCATTCTGCAGATACTTAAACAGAACTTGCCAGGTGCGGCCAAACGGATCGGGTCCCGCCCCGAAATCCCGAAAATTCTTCATCAGGGCCATTCTAACAGCGGCCCTCTGTAGTCTGGTGACAGTATGTGTAGTCTGGTAACAGCAAATGGCATACGAAAGAGAATTAACCATCGGGGCCGGGATCGCGCGCCAGGCGGGTGAACTGGCGCTGAAAATAAGCGAGGGCAATCTCGGAGTGGAATCGAAGTCCGACGAATCGCCCGTCACCATTGCCGATAAAGCCTGCGAGAAGCTCATTGTCGAAGCACTCGTCGCGGCCTTCCCTGGCGACGGCCTGCTCGGCGAAGAAGGCACGTCCCAGGAATCGACCAACGGCCGGCGCTGGATCGTCGACCCCATCGACGGCACCCGCGATTTCATTCGCGGTACGCGCGCCTGGAGCGTCCTCATCGGCCTCGAAGAACAGGGCAAGGTGGTCGCCGGTCACGCCTACTTCCCGGCGCTGGGCCAGATGTTCTCCGCCGCGAAGGGCGAGGGCGCGTTTGAAGATGGCCGCCGCATCCACGCTTCGAACATCGAAAAGAAGAGGGACGCGCTGCTCTGCTGCAACGGCCTCGGCTTCATGCACCGCTACCCGTTTTCGAAGGAACTGATGCTCTGGATGTCGGAATTCTGGACCGTGCGCAGCATGGGCGGATGCCTCGACGCCATGCTGGTCGCCGCCGGACACGCCGACGTATGGCTGGAAGCGCAGGCCAAGCCCTGGGATCTGGCGCCGCTCAAGATCATCGCCGAGGAAGCCGGCTGCGTGACCTTCGACTTCGACGGAAACGACACCATCTACGGCGGCAACTACGTGATCACGGTGCCCGCCCTGGCGGACGAAATCAAGCGCTTCACCGTTCACACCGAGCCGCGGCCGTGAGGGAGCGGTCTTAATCTCATGAAAGCCGCCCAGTTAGTCGGCATCCGCGAATTTCGCATCGTCGACCAGGACCTCCCCGCGCCTGCGCCCGGCGAAGTTCAAGTGCGGGTGGCCGCGGTCGGAATCTGCGGCTCCGATATGCACAACTACACCGAAGGCGCTATCGGCGATTCCCACTGCCGGTACCCCGTTGTGCTGGGACACGAACCCTCGGGCGTCGTGCTGAAAACCGGACCCGGCGTGACCGGCATTACGTCCGGCGATCGCTTCGCGCTCGAGCCAGCCATCCCCTGCGGCCATTGCGAGCCCTGCCGGATCGGCCGCGCCAACCTCTGCGACCATATGCATTTCATGAGCTCCGGCGGCATTCCGGGATTCTTCCGCGACTTGGTGAACCTGCCAGCCAACAACCTGATCCCCATCCCGAAGCATGTGGGTCTGCGCGAGGCCACTCTGGTCGAGCCGCTCGGGGTGGCGCTGCATTCTCTCGGTTTCGCCGCCGTCAAGTCGGGCGAGACGGCTGTTGTCTTCGGGACCGGGCCCATCGGCCTGCTCACCATCGCCGCGTTGAAGTTCGCCGGCGCGGGCCGCGTCTGGGCCGTCGAGCCAATAGTCCACCGCCGCGAAATGGCAAAGACGATGGGAGCCGACGCAGTTCTCGATACCAACGATCCCGTGAGAGCGATTCTGCGCGATACCGGCAATCGCGGCGTGGACGTCGCCTTTGACTGCGCGGCCGGAGCCGATACCGTGAACCAGTGCATTGGCGCTCTTACCAAGGCCGGACGCCTGGTTTACACCGCGATACCCGCTGGTGTCCACATACCGTTCCACGCCCCGGGACTGCGCAAAAAGGAGATTACTTTCTTCAACGTCTACCGGTCGAACCATCAAGCGGAAACGGCGCGAGATATGCTGGCAGCCAATACCAGCCTGTTCGCGCCGCTGATTACGCATTCAAGGCCGCTCGACCAGGTACAGCAGGCCTTTGACGTACTAGACCGTTATGCCGATGGCGTGGGAAAAATGCTCGTCACATGTGGGACAGGCGCTTCCGCCCGTCCGTTTTTCTGAGAAATTTACTGTGCCCCCGGACCGCGCCGGCCACCGCGCATCGGGCCGCCCGGACCCCGTCCGTTCGTCTTTAACGTGTAGCCCGCCGGCACCACGAAGAGCGCGGGGCTCGGTTCAGCCTGCACGATACTGGTCAGCTCCACGTCGGTCTTACCGAAACGCGGATCCGAACTCTTGATCGAAACGGGAACCTTCAACTCGCTCGAACTCCAGGTTTCCCGCGAGATCTGGATCGCCTGGGCGTTGCCGATCTTGTTGGCCGGAATGGTCTCGGTATGCAGGGTCCCGCTCGCCATCACTCCGTTGACCACCTTCGGCGCGAGAGACGTACTCGCCACCTGCGGCCTGTTCGACGCGGCCGCGTTCGCCTGCCCGCCATTGCGCCGCCCCGTCCCGCTGGACGCCGCCTGGCTTTGCGGAACCCTGAGCGGGCTCTGGTAAGCCGTCATAGTCCTTGAATCGAGCACATAACGGTAACCGCCCACGTAATCGAGAATGGTCGAGACCGTGTAGGTCTGCTCGCCCGAGCCGTGCGGCGCAATCGTCTCCTCCGTCCGGATACGGCCGGAAGTGTCGCGATAGACGGTAGTCTGATGCTGGTTGGTGATGCTGTTGCCATCCGCCAGCGTCTCCTGCGTCTGCACCACTTCGACCGCCGAGTAAGGCGCTCCCGTCACCAGCGCATGCGGCCCCGCGAACATTCCCATCCCGCGGCCGCCGAACTCAAATCCACGCGGACCCTGCGCAAACAGCGCCGAAGCCGATAACGCCACCACCAGGCACAAGATTGACTTTTTCACCGGTGTTCTCTTAAACATAGCTGCCTCTCAAAAACCTCTCTCATCGGAATATTCGTCGGAAACGCGCACCGCGCGCGGGAAACCATCTTCGCCCACCAGCAGGTCCGCCGGCAGTTCCGTGGCCCATGCCGGATCCACGCTCACGCCCAGCCTCGCCAGTTCCAGGGGATAAAGTTCCGTATGCACCACACTCACCAGCTCCCCGGCGGCCAGCGGAGGCACGTAAGGAACGGGGATAAATCCCTCATACTGCGCATCGCTTTGCGCATCCCCCCCCGCATCTTCCTGAGCATCGGCATCGCTCGGCGCCTCCGCCTGCGCCGACAGATTCTGCGCCGCCAGCCGAGCGGCGGAAAAGCCCAGCCGCGACCTGCGCTCCGCACCCTGGATCAGGATCACAGCCAACAGCACAGCGGCCGCGGCGGCCAGCGACCAAAGCCATCGGGTATTCGCGGCCGCCCGATGCTTCTCCGCGAACTGCCGCATCAGAGCCTCCCGGTTCGCCGACGACGACCGCCGCCCCGATGCCGCGATCCGGATCGTGCGCAGGTACGCGGTCAGATTTCGCTCCGACTCCCACACCTCCCTGCACGAGCCGCAGGTCTCGATATGCGCCTCGATCGCGGCTTCAGGCTCCACCCGCCGGCGGGCGCAGTCCGAGATTTTTTCCATCGCGCTGCTACAGTTCATCGGCATTACCTCGCACTCAATTCGGCCACCGGTTGCAAGCGTCGCAGTCTGGCGGCCAAAAGCCCGCGCGCCCGATGCAGCCGCGATCGCACCGTCCCGACCGGACATCCCATCAGCCGCGCCGCTTCCTCGTAATTACGTTCTTCCAGATCGCAGAGCACCACCGCATCGCGATAGTTATCCGGCAATTCCAGCAACGCCGCCCGCAACGCCGCAATGTTCTCGCCGTGGATCAGGTCGCCCAGAATATCGTGCTCGAAAACCTGCTCCGACGGCTCCGGCGTATACGGCGAGGCGATCGCGCCCTTGCGGCGAAACACGCGCACCAGATTGCGCGCCACCCCGTACATCCAGGCTTCGAGCGAGCCCCTCTTTTCGTCGAACCCGGTATGCGCCGACATCAACTGCACGAAAACCTCTTGCGCCACTTCCTCCGCCGCCGCCGTACTTCCCGACATATGTAGTGCGTAACGATAAAGAGCCGGTTCGCGGCGTTCGTACAACTCCGCGAACGCACGCTTATCGTTCTTCCTCATGAGCCCGTACAATTCCTCGTCTGTATGCGGCATTCGGGCGTTCGACATGTATTGCTCTTGGACGTCGGAAAGTTCCCCGCCGTTTTTCGGGCAGTTTTCGACCATAGACTTTATCACCCGGCAAACAGGGTTGTAAACTAAAGCACATTACGAGCGCCTATCGCGAACAATCCGTCCCGGCTCCCCTCCGCAGATGGGTGGAGTGTATCTGGAGCATGGATGCGCCCGCGCCCGTCGACCATGCGGTGCGTCCCGACGCCTGCCTCGATATCGTCTACTCACCCGAAACCGGCTTGCAAGCCATAGGCGCCATGACGGTGGAGCGGCGCTACCAAATTCCGGCTGGCTCTGCGATGACCGGCGTGCGCTTCCGCCCCGGCATGGCGGGAGAATTTCTCGGCGTTTCGCCTGCCGAATTGACGGACCGCGCGGTACCGCTTGAAGATCTCCTCGGCCAACAGGCCCGCGAACTCCAATCGAAGCTCGCAGCAGTCCCGGACCGCGCGGGAGCATTGGGCGCGTTTCTGCGCGTTCCCGAGAGGCCACCAGACCTGGTACGTCGCGCCATCGAAGCCATGGTCGAGGCCCGCGGCGTCGCCGATCTCGACCGGATCGCCGCCCAGTCCCACCTCAGTCCACGCCAGTTCCGGCGCCGCTGTCTCGAAGCCAGCGGTCTCACCCCCAAACATCTTTGCCGAGTCCTCCGCTTCCGCTATGCGGCTTCCGTCGCCGCCGTTTCGATGGGTAAGCCGGCGCCCAGAGCGGACTGGGCGCAAATCGCCGCCGACGCCGGTTACTTCGATCAGGCCCATCTCATCCGCGATTTCCGCGAATTCACCGGCCGCACGCCCATGGCCGTTTTTTCCAATACCGCCGCCGCGCCGATTATTTAGCATGGCTGCATATGAAGATCACCGCCGTTCTGATCGTCGAAAATATCGAAAAGTCGCTCGCCTTCTGGGTCGAGCGTATGGGCTTTGAAAAAACCGTCGAGGTGCCCGAGGGAGACCGCCTGGGCTTCGTCATTCTGGTGCGCGATGGCGCCGAACTGATGCTCCAAACCATCGAAAGCGTGCTGAAGGATCAAGCTCAGTTCGCCCCAAAGAACACCGGCGACACCGCCCTGTTCATCGAAGTCGAGGACTTCGCCGACATCCTGAAGCGCCTCGAAGGCTACCCCATCGCCATGCCGGAGCGCACCACTTTCTACGGAATGCGCGAAATCGGCGTCCGCGAGCCCGGCGGCCATATCGCCATCTTCGCCGCCCGCTAATGTGGGACAGGCGCCTCCGCCTGTCCATCGCCCTTAAATCGAAATCTCGTTGGACCGAAGAACCACCCCTTCCGCCAAGTCGCACGACGCCCGTACTCGATATTTCACCTTGCCCGAAAGCGAGAACATCGAGCCGATGGGAATCTGCGTCTCGGTGAATTCGCCCGGCCCCAGAGCAACCTCAATCCGCTCCCCAGGCCGAGTCCGCTTCACCAATTCCTTTCCGAACGAACTCATGGACGCCGCAGTCCCATCCGGTCCAATAATCTCGAATCGATAAAAGAACAACCACCCGGGAACCGATACAGACCGTGGCGCAGGCCCCACATTCCGCAGCACCATCGAAACCGCCGCCTGCGCATCGGGGTCCTCATGCGGGATCTCCCGAATCGACAACACGAATCCGTCGACCTCGGCACCCCATTCGCGCACCGTCAGATCGACCACCTTCTTTGGGTCGTCGCGCACGATCAGGCCCATCCCGGCCAGAAAATCGAAGAACCGCCGGAGCGCGCTCACTGCCACATTTCCTGCAATACGCGGCCCACCGAGCCGCTCGGCTGTTCCACGCCCACAATCGCCGCAAGCGTCGGCGCGATGTCGTTCACCGCAATTTTTTCGAAATAATGCCCGGCCTTGATCCCGGGCCCCATGAAAATCACCGGCACATGCGTATCGTAATTGAACGGCGTGCCATGGGTAGTCCCGGAAGTCGTCCCGCTCGCGCCGTAAATGTAAAACTCGTCCGGGATCACGATCACGTCGCCCGATCGCGTCCGGTAGAACCCATTACGGACGGCCGCCGTTACGGCATCGTCCAGCACCTCGTTTCGCAGCAACTCCACCCGCGTGTAGACCCGGAACACATGCGGCTGTCGGCGGGCGGCCGCGGCCGCCGTCCGCTCCACCTCCGCTTCGTCCAGCTTCTTTGCGTCCATCAACTCCCTGTTCAAATACGTCGCACCGGCGGTACCCACGATCCATTCCCCCGCCCCATACTTCGCCACCAGAGCATCGTTCATCGCTTTCGCCAGATCGGATTCCGAACTGCGGCCTCCGATCATATGCCGCGCCCTATTGACCTCGGGAACCGGCGCGACTCCATGATCCGCCGTCAACACCAACACCACATTCGCCATACCCACCGTCCGATCCACATCGTCCAGCAACTTCCCCAACAGCCGATCGGTGCGAATCGCCATATCGCGGACCTCCGGCGCGTCCGGACCCACCGCATGTCCCACATAATCGTTCGCCGAAAAACTCACCGCGAGAATATCGGTGCCCGTATGCTGCCCGAGCTTTTCAGCCGCCAGCGCATGTTCCGCGAAATCCTCAATCAACTCGTTCCCCCACGGCGATGCCTCGATCGACACGCACTTCGGAACGCTCCCCATAGGCGAAGCAGCCGCACCATTCATCGCACAGAACGGCCTGGCTGAGCCGGCCTTCGCCCCCACCGGATACCAAACGCCATTTTCCGCCACCGCCGCGGGCTTCCCTGCATTCACCTTTTCCACCCAGTCGGGCAGCGCCGCCGTGTAATAACTGCTCGTCACCCAATGTCCGGATGGATCGTCGAACCAATAGGCGCCGTCAGCCATATGTCCCGCCGGCAGAATCGCCGCCCGGTCCTTAATCGAAATTCCAATCACTTTCGATGGCTGGCCCGACATTTTGATCTCATCGCCCAGCGTACTCACCAGCAGACGCCGCGGCGACGACCCCGCCCCATCCGCTCCGAGCAGCTTCGTCGACGGGTCCGAAACGCTGGTCACCACCTTGCCGGTCTCGCGCTCGAACCACTCGTTGCCCACAATGCCGCTGAGCGAAGGCGTCGCGCCGCTCAGAAAGGTGGAATGTCCCACCGCCGTCACAGTCGGGAAATGGACATGATGCGCATCGTCGAACACGGCGCCCTGTTCCAGAATTCTCTTGAACCCCGCCGTGTAATCGGCGCGGAATCGCAACATGTAATCGTAACGGAACTGATCCACCACCAACGCCAGAATCAGCTTCGGCTTCCTCGGCGGGGGCCCCGGAGCCGCCATGCACAACTCACCCAACAGAAGAAAAAACGCGCACCAGGGCTTCATCGCTTCCATTGATTATCACCCGGCCTCAGACGATTCTCCTGTCCGCGTGAATGCGCAGGAACAACCCCGCCCCCACCAGCGCCAGAAACGACATCACGATGAAGATCGAATTCCAGCCGAAATACTTCACCAGATAGCCGGAAATCGTCGTCGATACCGCGCCTCCCATATTTCCCCAGGTGTTCATCACGGCCGAAACCGAGCCCGCATAGTCGCCGCCGATATCGAGCGGAATGGCCCATGACACTCCTACCGTCAATTCCAGTCCGAACATCGCCGCACAGGAAAAACAGACGCTCTCGACCGGGTCGTGCACGAAACACGCCGCCAGAATACTGGCCGCCCCGATCAGGAATCCTCCCACCGCGACCCCCCGCCGCGCCACCGCCAGGCTGGTATGCCGCGCCCAGATGTCCGAGATCCAGCCGCCGGCGATGTCGCCGAACGTGCCGGCCAGTAACGGCAGGCTCGCGTACAGCCCCATCTTCTCGATGCCGAAGCCGCGCTCCGTGTTCAGATACTTTGGAAACCAATCGAGATAAACGGCCAGCGAATACGCGTAACAGAAATACATCGCGGAGAGAATCCACATCTGTGGACTGGATAAAATACGCCCCCACGGCACGCCGTCCGTCGGCTTCGGGGACCCCACCGACCTGACGATCAGTTCCCGCTCGGCCGCGTTGATTCCCGGATGCTCAGCGGGGCTGTCCCGGTAATACCAGAACCAGACGGAGGACCATACGAGACCGAGCGATCCGAACGATACAAAAGCGGCGCGCCACCCGAAGTGCACAATCACCATCGCGACCGCCGCCGGTGTCATCGCCGCACCCAACCGCGAACCGGCATGGGTGATCCCCTGCGCAAAGCCGCGCTCCGAAGGCAGCATCCACCGCGACAGCGAACGCGTCGCGATCGGGAATGCGCCCGCTTCGCCCATTCCGAACAGGAACCGGCACACCAGCATCGAGCCGGAACTCCACGTTAGCGCAGTCGCGGAGCAGAAGAGGGACCACCACGCGACAATCGCCGTCAGTGCCCTGCGCGGACCGAATTTATCGCCCAGCCAGCCGCCGGGAATTTGAAAGATGGAGTACGCCCAGCGAAACGAGCCGAGAATCCAGCCCATCGTCACCATGGAGAAGCCGAACTCTTTCTGGATCGAGGGCACCGCCGCCGAGATCACCACCCGGTCCATGTAGGTGATCATGTACGCCGCGACGATAAGGCCAAGCACTACATGACGTACATGGGTGGGGCGCGCCGGTCCTGGATGCACGAGTCCTGACCATCATATGCGGTCAGGCGCGACGCCGGAACCTTCAGTGCTTCGCTTCGATCCTGATGTCGCTCAGATCGGCCGTCGTGCTCGACAGGTCTTTGTCGCCGCCCGGGAACGCGTTGACGCTCAGGATGTAGGCCGTGATATCCGCACACTGGCGCCGGCTGAGGTGCCCCGGATCGTCGCTCGGCATCGTGGTCCGGATATCTTCGAAGAGGTCGTTGACGGTCCGGCCTCGCCATCGGCCCAGAAAATCTTCCCCGGAGAGTGCGGGAGAGGCTTCCCCGCCGTTGAGGCTCGGGCCGTGGCATGTGGCGCACAGCTCGCCGTAGGCGGTTTGCCCGCGGGCGACCTGCGACTTCGAATAGACGCCATCCCAGACGGAACGCGATGCGGCGGCAACGGAAATTGCGGCAAGCCCAAGCAACAAGATGGAAACACGGATGCGTTTCATAAAAGCCGACCGTAGTTTATCAAACAGCGCTTCGCGCATTGTGTCGGAAAGGCTTAGGCGGAGACTCCGATATTGGATGGCCTCGGCGATGTGCTTCGCGGCGACTGCTTCCTTCGTCCGGATTGCCACCGCTCGCGCCACTTTTGGGATGCCGCCGTGCTCACGCCGAAAGGCTCGTCCGGCGTATAGTTCACAAAACAGACAGGCTGCTCATTGAAGCCGTGGCCGCCTGTGCGTTTACTCGCAAATTCAACGACGCCGGCGAGTTCCCGCAATCAGCGCAAGCGCGATTGTGGCAGACGTCCAGCTCGCGGGCTCGGGCACTGCCGCTCCGTCGATCTGAAGTTGTACACCTCTGGGGTCGACGAACGGGGACCAGGTACCCGGCGGTATCAGGCTATTCGAAGGAACAAGTGAGCTCCCGCCCTCTTCCCAATCCACATACGAGTTGCCGTCGAACGGGCTCAGCACGAGCCAATACTGTACTCCCGCTGTCAATGGCGCGGTTGCGCCAGAAGCGATCACAATGCCTCCGAGCTCGGGAGCCGCGAGGTCGGCCCCAAATGTGGCAATCAACCCCGCCGGAGAAGTCCCGGCATCTGCATATAGGGAAACATTGAAGGACGGGTCCCCTTGCGAGCTGGACACTTCAACCTGGGCATCAGTCATCAGGTAATTCCCGCCAGGCGTAAAAGCCACCGCGAGCGTCTCGGGGCCTCCCTCGGCAGGTGAGCCGCCGACCAGGTAGCCGCCACAGCAGTTGCCAACCAAATTAGAGAAGATAATCGTACCGGCTGCCAGTGGTGTGGCGGCTGTCCAGGTGCCGATAACCAGGGAAATAAGACATTTGATGCGCATGTTGTCTTCCTACGAAGCTTAGATTGAGAATGTAGCCTCAGTCAACCGGCGCATCGTCTGCTAATGGACGAAAACGGCCCCGACGCCGGCGAGTTCGAGACGCCTGATCGACAGGCGCCGGGTGCGGGTGCTGCAGGCTGGATATCTAAATATTTGCGCTGCAACGCATCCAGTTTGTCCGTGTACATCGTCTCCGTGCCGTGGCGCGACGCGCGCCAACCTGCGCGAAAAGCGCGATAAGAGCGAAAAGCGGTGCGTGAGATCCGCGAAGTGCCGGCGGGTGTGTTAGGATTCTCCCGGAACGCACCAGCCACACAGGAGATTGATATGCGCCCAATCGGAATCGTTACATTCGCGGCCCTGATGTCCCTTGGATGGGTATCCACCGGGTGGGCACAACAGCCTTCGGCTCAAAGCATGAAAACCTTCGCTTCATCGGCAGAAGTGCAGGATCTGATTGCCAACTCGAAGAAAATCCGGAAGAGCGACCAACCTACGGTTTCCTCACCGATTGTCCAGTTGGCGCCGTACCGCGCAAGTCTGGAGTACCGCCCCGCGGTGGGACCGGCCGCGAGACACGAGACGGAAGCGGAGTTGTTCTACGTGATTGATGGCTCCGGCACTCTGGTCACGGGCGGCAAGATCGCGAACGAGAAGCCCAGCAACCCGGGAAATTTCAACGGAACGGCGATTGCAGGTGGCACGCCGCAGGCCGTGGCAAAGGGTGATTTTTTTATCGTGCCGGAGAACACTCCCCACCAGTTCATCGACATCAAAGGCGCGCTCGTGCTGATGTCGCTGCACTTGCCCCGGGGAGGCACGAAATAGGATCGGAGGTCCAGCACCCGACCTGAATTCAAGCAGCCGCAAGTAATAAACCACTGCACTCGCGCTTACTGGTGCAGCAAAGCACCATTTCAAGCCTGGCAAGCTCATGAAATCGGCACTGACGAACGATTTGTCCTGGGAACGAAATCAGGATCGGCCTTCTTCACGGCACTGCTGACTTCGGCACTTCCCCTCATTCCCCCCTGCGGTGTTTTGACAAGAGACAACGCCGAACTCCCCAGCGAAATTCTGTCATCGTCAACATTTTGACGGCAACGGCTCAATGAAATCAGGCATATGCGTTGGTAGTCGGATTGCTTCACCGGGAGGGTGCCGAAAAAAATCTTCGATTCGGCGAAAAGCGTATCGGCATTACTACAGTCGGCGCTACCGGTCTTAGTGTCCAGTGCGCTGGCATTTTCGTTCGGAACTTTGAGTCCATCGATTTCCGTGGCGCTATGGACGATGGGCGGCAGGTTGCGGAGATCGCTGAATCGCTGCGGAGGTCCTTATTATGGGCCGCATGAATGCGTCGTCGTCCCTGCTATGGAGATCGACACAAGGTCAAGTCCCCGAAGTGGAGGATTTGCGGTGCAGCCAGGCGGACCGAGGCGTTGATTTCAAGAAATGGGAATACCCTCAGTGCCCGGCGCTAAGTTCCCAGTCCGTGTGATCGGGTCCAGCGTGAATCCGGGCACTTTGGCTTTTCAGGTAAACTTTGGGCACGGACGCGCGTCCAAGTTTTTAATGCGGGATCTCCGATGCGAAACTCACGCTGGCTAATGTCTGGCGCTTGTATCGCGTTGCTGATCGCCGGGCCGCGGGCCGCCCGTGCCGCCGAAGGGGACGCGATCGCCATTCTCGCCAATATCCAGGCGCGGCACCTGCCGTTCGGTGCGATTCTCGATCCGATCTTTACCCTGACGGACAGCGATCGGATCGCCAACTACACCCGTTGCGGCGACTCCGCGCTCTGGACCGGGCATTACCTCGCGGCCGAGGCTTTCCGGTACGGTGTCACACAGGCGCCCGACGCGTTGAACAACGTGACCAACGCCGTTTCCGCCCTGAAGGGTCTGGCCGACGTAACCGGAACCAATCTCCTCGCCCGCTGCATGGTTCCCGCTGGTTCTCCGTATGCCGCCTCGATCTCTACTCAGGAGGCGAGTAACGGAATCTACACAAACAGCTCCGCTGGCTGGATCTGGGTGGGCAATACGTCGCGAGATGAATATTCCGGTGCGATCTTCGGTCTGGCTGTCGCCTGGGACATGGTAACCGACAGCAACATAAAGAGCTCCATAAGCGATCTGGTCACACGCCTGGTGGACTTTCTGAATGGCAATAATTGGTCGGTAGCGATGCCGGACGGAACCGTCAGCACCTCATTTCTTGTCCGGCCGGATCAGATTGAGACGTTTCTCGCAATCGGGCGGCATGTCAACCCAGGCAATTTTTCGAGCCTTAGCTATGAAGCGCAGCGCGCGCTCTTCTCGGTAACGGTACCTGTGCCCATCGCGGTCGATACCACGAGCGACGATTCCTACTTCAAGTTCAATCTCGACTACATTAATCTCTACAATCTGATCCGCCTCGAATCCAGTTCCGCGAAATCGATCTATCAAGCCGCATATTCGCAACTGCGCAGCCACACAGGATCGGACCAGAATGCCTTTTTCAATGTCATCGATCTCGGGCTGAACGGTCCGGACGCGACGCGCGACAGTCAAACGCTCGCCTTGCTGGACGCATGGCTGCTGAGGCTGCGGCGCGATTTTGCGGTAGACCTTACGGGCACGGTGGCAGTCTGCGGATCGCAGGCGTGCCAGCCGGCGCCGGTGTGGCTGCGCCCGAATACCGATTTCCTCTGGCAGCGTTCGCCGTTCGATCTTTCGAATACGGGCGCCGGCATTATTGAGACGGCTGCCATCGATTACATACTCCCCTACTGGATGGCGCGCTATTACGGTCTTCAGGAGTCGACCGTAGTGACCTCGTCGGCCGCGCCTCTGGGCGTAGTGGCTCCTGGTTCGATCGCCTCGATCTACGGCGCCAATCTGGCATCGAGCACCGAGCAGGCTTCTTCTCTGCCCCTGCCATCCTCCCTCGGGGACGTGACGATCACGGTGCAGGATGCGGCTGGGGACTCAGGCAGCGCCTCGATGCTGTATGTGTCGCCGGGACAGATCAACTTTGTGATGCCGCCGGAACTGGCTACGGGTGTAGCGAGGTTTACTATCGCGAACGGACCCAATGCGCCAATCACGGCGATCGGTGCGGTGGGACAGGTTGGTCCCACGATGTTCAGCATGAGCGGCACCGGCTCAGGGCTGGCTGCGGCGACGGCTGTAGGCATCAGCGGCGTCCTGTCGTCTCCCGTGTCGCTGCTGAACTGCAACAGTTCGCCGTGTCAGCCTGTGCCGATCGACGTAACCGCCAACACGCCGGTTTACCTGACGCTTTATGGAACGGGATTCCGCAACCGCAGTTCGCTCGACAATGTGCTGGTGACAGTAAATGGGATCGGCTTGCCCGTGCTTTATGCCGGTCCGCAGCCGAATTTTGCCGGACTGGACCAGATCAACGTGCAACTGACGCCGGACCTGCAGGGCAGCGGCATATCGAACGTGTTGGTCAAGGTGGATCAGCATCAGGCAAATACGGTGACCGTGGATATCCAGTAGCCCGTACCGTGAAGAAGCGTCAGACGTAGCCCGTGAAATGTCCGGTTGGCCCCGATCTCAATCCTTCTCGTCTTCCCAGGGCTTGCCGGGGCGCCCCATAATTTGCTCGAGGCTGGCCGGCTTTGGCCTCCACTTTTCTCCAAAGTGCTTGTCGACGTCCTCCCGATAGCTCATGTGCGGGCCGGGATAACCGACCAGTTGCCAGCCGATCAGACCCGCGTTGCCGCCATGCATGGGATCGCAGAACATGCCTTCGATAGTGTGAGTGCGCAGCATCTGGAAAAAACGCGTAGTCTCGATCGACTTCAGTTTGGCGATCTGTTCGTCTACCGAAAGGGCGGTGAAATCCCCCAGATCCTTCAGGCCCTGGCGGTACGTTTGCCGCGGAGTTTCCTGTCCCTGATAGCCATGCTCCGGGATGGACTGAACCCAGGGGCCTTTGGTGTAGCGATACTTATCGCGGCCATAGGGGCCCGCGAGTTGCCGGTCAATGTAGACCACCACGCCGGCTTCAGTGGCACCCGGACCGCTCGCATCGTTGGGAAAAACCCGTTCGCAGGCGGTGGCGATCGCCTTTGCTTCGCCAGCCCTGAAGAAGCGCAGCGGGACGCGCACCACTCCCTCCTGCGCCTTCAACCGGATGGGTTCGCCGGCCAGTGTATAGAGGAGCGTGCCACCGATTGCGGCCGCCGGCAGAGTCAGGAATCCGCGCCGTTTCATATTAGTTTCTCCGGGTGTTTCAGATACCGTCCGATCATAGCGTCGGCCGACCAATGGACCATGGCCATCGCCGTGAGCGTGGGATTGGGCGCGGCATTATGCGGAAAGGCGGAACCGCCGATGACCCACAGATTCGGCATGTCCCAGTGCTGGAGATAACGGTTCACCACGCTGTGGTCCGGCGACGTTCCCATGATTGCGCCGCCCTGGATGTGCGTGCCCTGGTAATTCACGATGTCATACGGAGCGCGGCGCGGCGGCGTCGGATCGAAGCGGGCGCCCATCTCACGCGCTACCTGGGCGTGAATCCTGGCGCCGAATTCTCGCTGCTTGTGCTCGTGGTCCGTCCAGTCCATGGTGAATCGCAGCAGCGGATCGCCGAACTTGTCGGTATAAGTGGGGTCCAGATCCATGAAGTTATGCCAGTAAGAAAGATGCTCGGCGAACATACTGATTCCCCCCACGCGATCTCTCCATTCCAGCGCGGCGCGCTTCCATTCGGGGCCCCAGGTTTCTTTAGTCGCGCCCGGCGGCATCACGCCGAAGGAGCGGATCGGGCCTTCCCCGGTGCTCCCCACCGAAAATATCCCACCGCGCAGGAGGCCGTCTTCCTGACCGGTGAAGCCCAGGTCGCCATCGAAATCGGAAAACTTTATACCCAGTGCGCCCGCGCCCATGAAGGCATTGAGCGGCTTATCGAAGAATAGTCGCGTGCTCAGTTGTACCTGCTGCGTCAAATGGCTTCCCAATGTTCCCTTGCGCGTGACGGGATCATAGGGAATACCGATTTTCGATAAGCTCAGCAAGCGGACGTTACTCATAGTGAAGGACGCCAGCACGACGATCGAGGCCGGCTGAAAGAATTCCTGTCCCTCGTTATTCATGAACCGGATGCCGGTGGCGCGCCCATCTTTGTGAACGACGCGGCGCACCCAGCTTCCCGTGTGCAACTGGAACTTGCCGCGTTTGGCCAGCACGGGCATGAGGGTATTGCTCGGCTGGGCCTTGGCTCCGATCATGCATCCGAAGCGCTGGCAATGGCCGCAATACTCGCAGCCGGGCCGTGTGACACCGTCGGGATTGCGATACGTCTGGCTGATGGTGGCGCCCGGCGAGGGATGAGGATGGTAGCCGAGGCGCTTAGCCGCGTCCTCGAACATCTTACTCACGTACGAGTACTTAAGCGGCGGGGTAGGATACTCGTGCTGCCGCGGCGCCTCGAAGATATTTCCGCCCTCGATCTTCTGGCCGCGCAGATTTCCCGCCTTGCCGCTGACGCCCATCAACTGTTCCGACTTCCAGTAGAGCGGTTCGAGATCGTCGTAAGTCACGCCCCAATCCTGCACGGCGAGATCGGGTGGCAACCTGGCCGCTCCATGTTTTTCGGTCAGATGAGTGCGCAGGGTAAAGATGTCGGGCAGGTAGCGGAAGGAGAGCCCTCCCCAGTGCTCGCCCGAGCCGCCGACGCCAGTGCCGGGAAGATAGGAGCCGTACTGACGCATGGGCACTGACGGATTCCCCGGCGCGTGCCGATGCGTGATGGTCTCATCGGCGATGCTCTGCATCATGCGCAGGCGGATAAAGTAATCCACATCGACCATCGTCTGTGCGTAGTCCGCGGTTTTGTGCGGGCCGCCGCGTTCGAACACGGCGACCGACAGCGGCGTCTTCTCCGTGATCTCTTTGGCCATCAGGAGACCGGTCCATCCACCGCCGATTACCGCTACGTCGACAGGCTTCAGATTAGTCATGCGGATCTTTGTACCCTCTATGATGTCAAATATGCAGCGCGACGACATCTGGGTGGTTTGCGGGGCATCGGTATTTATATTAATCGGAGGCGCGATTCTGTTGCCAGGAATCCGCAATCTCTATCGCGCCGTTGCGAGCGGTAACTGGCCCAGGACGGCGGCCGTGGTCGTAACATCGGATCGCAGCGCCGAGACCGAACGCACCCGCAGCGGATCGAGCACGATGTATCTCGCCGACATTCAATTTCGTTATCGGGTGGGTGGCCGGGAGTATACGACGAACGTCCTGCATTTCGGTCAAACGTGGGGATCGGGCGACTCCTCCGACGCGGAGTTGCGGCGGTTCCGCTATCCGCTGGGCGCGGAGGCTACGGTGGTTTACAATCCCGGCGCGCCATCAATCGCCGCCGCCGAACCGGGATTCCATGCGGCGGCCCTGCTGTTGCCTGGAGCAGGTCTGGCGTTCCTTGTACCTGCGGTCATGTGCATCGTCCTCTACTTCGGGATGTCGCGAGGCAGTGCCTTGTTCGGCGTCGGCCTGGCGATGTTCGCAGGGATCTTCGCCACGCTCGGCGTTGCCTTCCTGACCATGGGATTGGTGAATCTTGCGCGAGCCTGGGAGAGCCGGCATTGGCCCCAGGCGCCGGGTGCGATTACCTACGGGAAGATCGACTCCAGCACACGCGTCGCAAGAACCGAAGACAGCGGTCTCGTCTCGTCGACGACCTCCGGGGACCATATCATCTTCGGATACGACGTGAACGGGAAGAAGCACTACAGCAACGTGCGGCTGTTCGGGCAGATCGCGGAGCAGGGCGGTATTTCGGCGTACGACGTCGCCCTTCGCTATCCTCTGGGACAAAAGGTTTCGGTACACTACGCGCCCGGAAATCCCGATCTCGGGGTTCTGGAACCCGGGATTTACCGCGAGGCGCTCTGGCTGCCGGGAGCCGGGGCTGCGTTTCTGCTTTTCGGCCTGGCCGTGTTTATCTGGGGAATTCCCGCGCTGACGAGATAATCCACTTGTTGCCCGCGGCATTGGCTGCGCGAAGAGCTTCGACAACCAACTGCGGGCGAACCTCGAACGGCTCATTGTGAATCGTCTCGCCCGGCGCCGTGCTGCGGAGGGCAATCTGCTCCAGCGTTTCTTTCGACGGATCCGGGCCCAGCCCCACCGCCGCGAAGGTAATCGGCAGGCCGACGCTGGATGAAAAGCCCAGCACCTCATCGACTACCGAAGAGGGCTTCGACTCGAGCATCAACTGCACCAGGACGCCGAACGCAACCTTTTCGCCATGCATGAACGCATGCGTGCCCTCGACCGTGGTTAAGCCGTTATGGACGGCGTGGGCGGCGGCGAGCCCCGACGATTCGAAACCCAGCCCCGAGAGCAGCGTGTTGGCTTCCACCAGGCGTTCCAGGGCGGGGGTAACTTCACGGGTGTGCAGGGCGTCGAGAGCGCCGACGCCATCCGCCAGCAGTGTCTTGTAGCAGAGTTCGGCGAGCGCCAGGGCACTTTGCGTGGAGGCTCCTCCGCGCATATTCCCGACGTGGCCATCGGCGCAGACCTTCGCCTCGAACCACGTCGCCAGCGCATCTCCCATGCCGGCCACCAACGTTCTTGCGGGACTCTTCGCGATGACGCTGGTATCCACCAGAACCAGATCCGGATTGCGCCGGTAAATGCGATACTCCTGAACCAGTCCTTCCTCCGTGTAGACAACGGAGAGGGCGCTGCACGGGGCGTCGCTCGATGCGATGGTGGGGCAGTTGACTACCGGCAGCATCAGGTCCGACGCGACGGCGCGGGCCGTGTCGAGCACCTTCCCGCCGCCGGCGCCGATGACGATCCGGGCGCCCATCTGGTCCGCCACGTTTTTAGCGCGTTCGATCTCGGCCGACGAGCACTCGCCGCCGAAATGCATTACCGAATACGAGATTCCAGCTTCGCCCAGGCTGGCCTTCCAAACCTCCGACAGGAGCGCGATGGCGCTTCTTCCCGCGAGAATCAGCGCCGGCCCGTTAAGGCCCAGTCCGGCGATTTCGCCCCCCAGCGAGGCGGTAGCGTTCGGTCCCTGAGTGTAGCGGCTGGGCGCGCAGAAAACTGAGAGCATCTGGATACTTTATCGCTGTTAATTCGTCCGGGGGTATCATAGTTGCGTACCCCTTCACCTTTTGGTCGCGTATTCACATTGAGGCCGTGAGCAGTCAAACCGTCGCACCCGCCCTTCCCTTCGAACCTCTCGAGTCGCTCCATGGCAATCTCATGGCGAACGACGCCGAGATGGCGCAGTGCCATGGGAAGAGAATCGGCATCCTGATCGTGGCCTTTAACGCGGTCACGACTCTTTCGAAAGTTCTCCGCCGAATTACTCCGAATGTCTGGCGCAACGTGGAAGAAGTGGCGGTATTCGACGACGCCAGCCAGGACTCGACCTATGAACTCGCGGTAGGGATGAAGACGATGCGCGACCTGCCAAAGCTGCATGTCCTTCATCACGCCAAGAACCTGGGTTACGGCGGCAATCAGAAAGCCGGCTATCGGTACTTCATGGACAAAGGTTTCGATATTGTCGTGCTGCTGCACGGCGATGGCCAGTACGCGCCCGAAATCCTCTCCCACTTATACAGCCCGATTGTGCGCGGCGAGGCCAATGCGGTCTTCGGTTCCCGCATGATGATGACTTACGGCGGTCCTTTGAAAGGAGGGATGCCGTTATATAAGTACGTGGGCAACCGCATTCTCACCTTCTTTGAGAATCGCGCGCTGGGTATGAACCTGACGGAGTTTCACAGCGGCTACCGGGCTTACGATCTGCACGCTCTCAGGCGTCTGAACCTCGACAACATGACCAATGATTTCCACTTCGATACGGAGATCGTCATCAAGCTCCATCACGAGAGATTTCTCATCAAGGAAGTCCCGATTCCCACTTATTATGGCAGCGAAATCTGTTATGTGAATGGGCTGAAGTATGCGCGGGATGTCGCGAAGGCCGTCTATCGTTACAAACAAACCTGCCGCAGTGTGAGATGCTTTCCCGAGTTCGAAGAATTTTTCGTTCACTATCCGATCAAGCAAAGTAAAGCGTCAAGCCATTACAACGCTATAAAGCTGGTGGGCGCGAGGCAGCAAGTGCTCGATGTCGCGTGCGGGGAAGGTTTTCTGGCACGCGAACTCAGGAAGTCGGACAACCGGATTACCGGGATCGATGTCTTACCGCAGGCCGCGGAAAGTTCGGCGCTCGATCTTTACTTCAGCGCCGATCTGGACCAGGGAATCGCTCCTGTTATCGAACAGCTGAAGGGCGAGCGCTTCAGCCGCGTTCTGCTGCTCGATGTACTGGAGCATCTGAAGCAACCGGAAAGAATACTCGATCAATGTCACGAAGTTCTGCGGAAGGATGGGCTCCTGATCGTTTCCGTGCCGAACGTCGCCAACATCACGGTGCGGATTGCGCTGGCCTGCGGGCGGTTCAATTATGCGGAGAGGGGAATTCTCGACAAGACCCACTACCGCTTCTTCACGCGTAAGACCGTCCGCCGGATGGTGGAGGCGCACGGCTACCGGATTGTCGAGGAAAAGCTCACGGTGATGCCGCTCGAACTGGTGCTGGGGATCTCGCCACACGGCAGAATCATGCGAGGCATCAACCTGGCGCTGCGTGCGCTCACGCGGATGGCCCCTGGCCTGTTCGGATATCAGATCATGCTGGTGGCGAAATCGGCATCCGGACCTCGTTGACAAATACATCAGTCAGTGATATACGTTTTACGGATATATAACTGCGATGGCTTTCCGTTTCGAAAAGCTCCCGGATGAGTTACTTCGTCTGCTGCCGCTCACTCCGGCGGTCTTTTACACGCTTTTCGCTCTTGCCGAGGGACAGCGGCACGGGTACGCCATCATGCAGCAGGCGAAGATCCTGTCGGGCGGCCGCTTCGGCATGGGACCAGGCACGCTCTACACCACCATCCAGCGGCTGCTGGAATTTGCGCTCATCGAGGAAACCGCCGAGCTCGATAGCGCCGCGGACAAGGACAGCCGGCGCCGCTATTACCGGCTGACGAAGCATGGCAAGGCGCTGCTGGAAATGGAAATTTCCCGCATGCGCTCGACGGTTCGATTGGCGCGCGATATGAATCTCGCGCCGGAGGCTTAAACCATGTCGGCCGCGATCGAACTCAGTTGCCGCGCTTACTCCGTTCTCGTGCTGCTCTATCCACTGGAATTCCGGCGCGAATTCCAACGGGAGATGACGTGCGTTTTCCGGCGGCAGTTGGGGGAAGGTCTGGCCGAGGCCTGGGTCTGGGCTCTGCGCGAGCTGGTGACGGTGGCGCTGCCCATGCAACTCCGCAATTCCCTGGTGATCGCATCGGCCGCGTCGCTGGTGGGTACGTCCATCATTTACCTGGCCCTGATCTGGGGGCTGACTTACACATTTCATGTACATCGGGGGCCTCACTGATGCTCGAAGTGCGCGGACTGACCAAGCGATTCCGCAGTCTGCGGGCGGTGGATGAGGTCAGCTTCACGGTGCGGGCCGGGGAGATTGCGGGGTATCTGGGGCCGAACGGCTCGGGCAAATCGACCACCGTGAAGATGCTGACCGGGCTGCTGCACCCGAGCGAAGGCAGCATCCTCTTTAATGGGCGCGATATTCGCGAAGATATGATCGGCTACCGGCGCCGCCTCGGCTACGTTCCCGAGGAGCCGAATCTCTACGGGTATCTGACTGGGCTCGAATATCTGCAGCTGGCGGGAAGGCTGCGCGGGCTCGCCGAAGCGGAGGTCGACCGCAAAGCCACCGAGCTGATGCGCGCGCTGTCGCTGAGCGATGCCATCTGGACGCCGATCTCGGCCTATTCGAAGGGCATGAAGCAGCGCGTGCTCATCGCCGCCGCGCTGTTGCACGATCCCGATTTCCTGATTTTCGACGAAGCGCAGTCGGGGCTAGATATCGCCAATGCCCTGCTCTTCCGTCATCTTCTGCACGCGCTGGCAGCGC
The DNA here is from genome assembly GCA_050015835.1 of Bryobacteraceae bacterium. Taxonomy (GTDB): domain Bacteria; phylum Acidobacteriota; class Terriglobia; order Bryobacterales; family Bryobacteraceae; genus BOG-234. The sequence goes on from JBEKAQ010000002.1 coordinate 114,413, forward strand.
GCGGCAAAGCCGTCCTGTATATCTCTCACGTGCTGGAGCTGGTGGAAAAGGTCTGTACGCACGTCATCGTGATCTACCGGGGCCGCATCGTGGCGGACGATTCTGTCGGTCGGTTGCGCGACCTGATGCAACTGCCCAGTCTCGAGGAGATCTTCAACCAACTCGTCGAGCAGGAGGATATGGAGAAGCGGGCTCAGGGCATCGCCGAATTGATCGGCCCCTCATGAGTCCCTTCCGGCAACTCCTGCGGCTTTTTCGCGACCGTTTTACGGATAGCGATGCGCTCGCGCCGGGTGCGGGCTACGAGACCAATATTTACCAGATACTCGGGTTTCTCGCCGTGCCCGGACTCTTTGTCGCTCTCTATCTGATTCCCCGGTTCATGGATCTGTCGTTCCTGAAACCGGGGCCGAGGGTCGATATGGAACTGCGCGCCGACCATCTTTTCTTTGTGGCGTATTCATTCGCGGTGGTGGGATTCGCCACGGTTTTCGAGTGGGATATGCTGTTCCCGGATCGCCGCGATTTTCTGATATTGACGCCGTTCCCGATTCGATTGCGGGATTTATTCGGCGCCAAACTCGCCGCGCTGGGCCTTTTCCTGCTGGCCATCGTGGTCGCGGCAAACGCGTTCCCGGTCATCCTGCTGCCCATTTTTTCGGCTTACATCAAGCAGGCGCACGCGGCGGGGGTGCTGCGCCTGATGTGCGCGCAGGTTGTCGGCACGGGCGCAGCCGCCGCCTTCGCGTTCTTTGCGGTCGCGGCATTTCAGGGACTCCTGATCAACCTCGCGACACCCCGCTTCTTCCGCCGTCTGGCGCCATGGATTCAGATGCTGGGCATGAGCCTGATGGTGCTGTCGCTGCTTTTATTCCCGATTTATGCCGCGAGCTTGAGATTTCTGGTTGAAACGCATCCCGGCTGGCTTCGTTTGTTCCCACCGTATTGGTTTGCCGGAGTGTATGAATTGATGCTGCCCCGGGCGGATCCATTTTTCGCCTCGCTCGGCGTTTTCGGCTGGAAGGCGTTGGGATGCGCCATCGCCGTCTTCTGCATCACCTGGGCGGTGGGCTTCAGGCGCCATTATCGCCGCACTCTGGAATCGGAAGACTCGCCGGGAGGCCGGCGGCTCGATTCTGTTTTATCGCCGTTCACCGGTTCACCCGAGGAGACCGCCGTTTTCCGCTTCACCGGACAGATCCTGGCCCGCAGCACCAAACATCGGCTTTTCCTCGCCACTTATTGGAGTGTGGGAGTCTCGCTGGGCTTGTTGGTGCTGGGTGTGGTTCGCGACGGCCGCCTGGGCGTCTCGCCGGAAGGACTGCGCTCGTTTCCCCTGTTGGTAACGTTCTTCGTGATATCGGGATTTCGCGCGGCGTTTCAATTCCCGGCGGAACTGCCGGCCAACTGGCTCTTCCGGATGGCGGAGGCGGGGTGGGGCGCGGCGTCGCGGCGGGCGGCGCGGAAACGCGTGATAGCCAGTGGGTTGGCTCCCGCGCTGCTGCTTTTTCTTCCGGTCGAAGTGGTGGCGTGGGGATGGAAGACCGGCCTGTTCCATAGCGTCTTTCAGTTGGGCGCCGGCGCACTTTTGACTGAGGCTCTGTTCTGGAACTTCGATAAAGTCCCGTTTACCTGCTCCTACTTTCCCGGAGCCACCAACCTGGCGGTGCTGGCCGGACTTTATCTCTATGGATTCACAAATTACAGCTTCATGGCGGCGGATCTCGAAGCCTCGCTGGAACGGAATCCGGCGCAGGCGGTGTTGTGCCTCGCCGCGGCAACGGCCGCGCTCATGGCGATCTGGCGATGGCACAGACCAGCCGCCCCCATCCGCTTCGAAGCGGGCGAACCGGAGATCCAGACCCTTGAGCTGAGCTAGAAAAAGACAGCGGAAGCGCCTTTCCACATGGCCCCGATTCCCGGTTCTCAACACTTCGCATAGATGGCGGATTCCAAAAATGGGATCGCCTGCGGAATGCCCTTCGGAATCCCCTTTGTTTTCAATAGGAAACATTACAGTAAAGTAAAAATTGGTGGCATGGTAACTGCACATACACTGGAACCGTAGAGTTGTGTTTGGGTATTCCCCCTGACACGGGGGCAATGTCGCTCCAGGCTTTGATGCTTCAGGAACTCAAATTTCAGCTGTCGACCGCCATTCTCACGGTGCTGACCATCGCCGCCGTGATCGCCGCTGCCCTGAATTATCAGCAACTCCACCGCTTCCCTCTGCCCGATGACGGCGTGGTGTGGCGCGATCGTGGGGGGCTGGTGGTGGCCACGCGGGTGGTCCCGGGCGGCGCTGCGGATCGCGCGGGTATCCGCGTCAACGACGTACTGCGGACCATTCAGGGTGTACCCATTCGCAACACGGTGGACGTCCCGAGGCGTCTGGCATCTTACGGCGCGTGGGCCAAGGCCGTCTATCAGGTGAAGCGCGCGGGGGTGGACGACGTCAAAGCCACCGTTATCATCGACGAGGCCCCGCGCGGCGTGGCCTACACGTATCAGTATCTGGTCGGCCTCTGCTATCTGGCCATCGGCCTTTTCATTTACTTCCGTCGCGGAAGCGCGAGCAAAGCGCGGCACTTTTACATCTTCTGCCTGGTTTCTTTCATTTTTTGCTGCTTCCATTACACGGGTAAGCTGAACGGTTTCGACCAGGTAATGTACTGGGGTAATCTGGTTGCCGGTTGGCTGGCGCCATGCCTTTTTCTGCACTTCAGCCTGACGTTTCCGGAACCAAGACCCTGGTACCGGCGCTGGATGGGATTGGCCGTCTACACGCCGGGCATTGCATTTACGCTGGTTGCGGTAGGTTTCGAAACGGGAGTACTAATGTCGCCGGGCAACTCGCTGCTCGACGTCCGCTATACCCTCGACCGGGCGTGGATGGGGCTGCTCACGGCCGCGTATCTGCTGAGCGGCGGCGTCCTGCAGCTGGGGTACCGGCACGCCGAAGACCCGATTATCCGCCAGCAGCTTAAATGGCTGCGCAACGGCATGCTGTTCGGATTCGCGCCTTTCGGACTGCTCTACGCGATCCCCTTTGTATTCGACGTCCTGCCCAGCCCCTATCTGAACTACGCGGTGGTCACGCTGCCGCTGATTCCGCTCACCATCGCTTACTCGATCGTGCGCTACCGCCTGATGGACGTCGACGTCATTTTCCGCCGGGGATATGCGTACACGCTCGCCACCCTGTGCATCATGGCCGCTTTCTACGGAACCGTGCTCATGGTCGGCAGCCTGGTCCGGAAAAATTCCAAAGATATCGACAACATCTA
>JBEKAQ010000003.1:0-96268 GCA_050015835.1 Bryobacteraceae bacterium
CAGATCCCGATCCAGCGCCGCACCATCGAATGGAATCACCACCACCTTGCTGCCATGAATATCGTCTCCGAGCTCCTGCTCCTTGGGCACGTCCAGGGCCGCTAACGTGAAGTAAGCGACGTGGCCATCGATGAGGAGTACGCCGGGCCGCTCCATCTTCTCCCAATGGTTTACGGTCCCGTCCGTGTAGCGGACCATGTTCGAAGTGGGATCGTAGGCCAGCCCCCGATTCGTCCAGTTGCCGATGCCATCCGGGGATGTCAGATGGAATGCCTTGCGCTCGCTCCAGCAATTGACCACGATGTGATACAAGCCGCCGCTGTACCAGATAAATACTCGGCCCCTGGATCTTGTAAGGACCCAGCACCCCGGTGGTGCTGATCAGAATCGCGCCCGAGCGCGGCACGATCTCAAAATTGCCGTCCCGGCGAACCATGATGCTCACATTCGACATGCGTCCGTCCCGCGCATCGAACCCGTTCGGGTCCACCTTGATCGAGCCGAGTTGTTCGAAGGGCCCATCGAGCGACTTCGCGACAAAAACGTCACCCGGCCGCGTCTCGCTGACCACCACGGCATAGCGCCCGTCGGGGAGAACCAGCGCCGTCACATTGTGCCCCTTGCCGGCTTGATTATCGGGCCAGACCAGACCCTTATCGACGTAAGGTCCCGTCGGGCTGTCGCTCACCGCATGCACGGCAGCCGAACCAAACCATCCACGGTGGCCCTTGCTTTGATCCCAGCGGCTGGCAAACATATGATATTTGCCGTCGGGGCCTTTGATGATCTGTCCGTCCCAATAACACCACTTCTTGATCGTGGGGTCCTCCAGTCCATTCTGAGGATCGCGCGGAAGAACATTGGGAACGCCCCACGCATCCGCCGTCAGGTGGCCATGAATCGGCGTGGGCAGAAAATAATCGATGAAGGTCTTGTCCGCGGCCGGCGCCAAAGAGCACGCGGCGGAGATCAGCGCGAATAGCTGGAGTGCCGGTTTCACGATCCTAACCATACTACGCCATTCACCGCCGCGCACGCCGCCGCGCGCACCTGCCTCGCCTGTCGAAATGGCGGGCGCGTGTCGTGGATCATGTGGGGCGGGGCGTGCAGGCGCATGACGCTCGTCTCGTTGCCGGCATGAAGGCTCATGGAATCCGGGAAATTCTCACCTGCGATGGCGGAGACTTTGTACGCTACTCTGGGATTTCCGCGCCGGATGCTGTCTGATGGGTTGCCGATGGCTGAAGCGCACCTGGCAGTATCAAAGGTTGATGGCCGAGGATAGCCGCACGGTGTAAGTCTGGATTTTGGGGATCCGGACGCGAGGCGTCGGCTCGCTCGCTATACTACAGAGGGTTCCGCCGAACAACTTTCGTCGAACCCTCGTATCTCCACTTGAGAGCAAACATCATGTTGCAATCGACGAGCACCACCCTCGGACAAATTCACGCTCTGCTGGCAGCCAGGCGCTACGGCGTTACCGAAACCGGCGATGGCGGACTCAGGATTCAGGAGCTGGATAGCGGAGTCGTGATTCAGGCCGTGCTGCAGGGCGATATTATGTTTTTCTCCCTGGTGTGCGCCACCGTGCCGATCTTCCGCATGACGGTCTCCGTGATGCACAAGATGCTGTCGGCGGAAAACGGAATTTCCACCTCGCACTTTCAATTGAATGAAACCGGCGACGGCAACGTTACCGTCACGCTGAACAACTTCTGCAAGCTACAGGAGATGGGAGCGGACGACGAGGACGACATCCTCTCCTGCATCACCTTTCTCCTCGCGGATGTCGTGCATGCGAAAGAACTGATCGGCCGGGATATTGAGTAAGGAGGAGCAGCATGGCATTCTTTTCAGACATCTTTAATCGCGCCGGGCGAGTCGCCCGCGGCCAGGCGAATCAGGGCATGGGAGCCATTGAAGACGCCACCTTCGAAGCCACCGTCCGGCAGACCGTGGCCGATATGAAGACCGAACTCAACAATGTGGTTCGCGCCTCGGCCAGCGCCATGAGCAATTACAATCAGCTCGACGCGGAGTATCAGAAGTACGTCAAACAATCGCAGGAATGGAAGGATCGCGCCGGGCAGGCTCTCGATGCCGGTAACGAAGAGCTGGCGAAGAAGGCCCTGGCGCGCAAGGCGGAGTCCGATAAGCAGGTGGCGTCGCTGCAGGCGGCGGTCGATTCGGCGCGGCAGGCCAGCGATTCGCTGAAGGGGCAGGTGACCGATCTGAAGCATAAGATCGACGAAGGCGAGCGCACCGCGACCACGCTGGTGGCTCGCAAGAATGCCGCTATGGCTCAGCGCAAGGTTTCGGAGGCTTTGGCGGGCGTGGGCAAAGCCGACAATGCTTTCGCTACTTTGTCGAACTTTGAGAAATCGGTGGCTAAGGAAGAGGCCACGGCTAAGGCTTTCGGGGAGTTGGCTGGTGCGGGTAAGGATACGGCACTCGAGGATGAGTTCGCTCAATTGCAGGGACACACCGTGGATGCGGAACTCGAGGCTTTGAAGCGCGAACGGCTGACGACGGTGACGATCCAGAAGGAATTGCCTCCGGCCAGCGGCCATTAAGAATGAACAGGCGAAAGCGCCTGTTCCACATTGACTATGTTTTTCGATAAGAAGACGGCGCCCCAGGTAGATCTGGCGAATCTCAAGATTACGGATGCTCGCGTCGGCGATACGTTATCCGTCGTCGGCGCGGCGGAGGATTTCAGTGATATCGATTTCACCGTCGACCGCCGCGATCTCTACGAAGCGGGGAGCCGCCGGTGGACGGCATTAAGCGGAACCTGGCGCGATCGGCGGGTTTATCTGGAAGTCCACAACGAGGATGCGGTGGATGTGCTGGGTAATTTCGACGGCCGCCGCATCACGCTCGACGAACTCGGTTTGACTGAGGCGGATCTGGGCGAACTCGACCAGCGGCAGAATCCCACCGACTTCTTCGACTTCGAGGGCAAATTCTGGCTCTACCGGCTGAGCCGCGAAATGGGCGTCTTCAGCGAGGGCAGGGACACCGGGCGCGGCTTCTACGGCTGGCAGTTTTCGGAACAGGACGGCAAACGTACCCTGAGCGTGCGCAAGTTCGAAGGGGAGCCCTTCACGGCTTCCATCTGGATCAGGGTGGAACCAACGGACGTTAGTGTTTTCCGAGGGGCTTAAACAATGATGGCGCGCAAGCGCTCTTTTCTGGTTGCCGGGGCGTTGTTACTGGCCGGTTGCGGTGGACTTCCCCGGCCTCTTCGCCAGGAGATCGCATCCGAAAACGAAAAGCTGAAACAGGCCGATCGGCAACTGAATCGGTCGATGAAAACGATCGGGGACGATCTGGCGCACGCACCGGATCTGTTCCAGGGAACTTCCGCGGCGGCGGATTGGCATGCCCGAATTCGCTCCGCCCAATCGAAGCTCGATAGCGCGAAGAGCGATAGCCGCGAGCTGGAAAAGATGCAGGGTTCGGGCGGCAAGGAAGCCGTCACGCGCGCGGAACGGATTCTCAGCGATGAACGGCATCTTCGCGATGCGGCGCTCGACGAAGCGCGGGCTGTTGAGTCAGAGGCCACCCACTGGCTCGATTTCCGCAGCAATCTTCCGCACTATCTGGCGAAGATGCAGACTGAGTACGACGCCGTTCGGGCCGTCGATTTCATGCTGGTTACGAACGCGGTCCAGAAGGCGGAGCAGGATTGGCCCGCGAAGAAGGCCGATCTCGATAATCGCCTTGCCGCGCTGAAATCGGAGCAGTCGAAAGCGGAAGAGGAGTGGAGTTCCACGGAGGCCGCGCGGCACTCGGCGGCTTCACAACCCAGCGGCCCTGTGGTGGCGACGCTGGTTCAGGCCGACGATGGCCTGGCCCGTGACTCGGTAAGCCTGCCGCGGGACACCGGCCAACTGACATCTTTGTGCGGCGAACTCTACAACGCGTGGGATAAGGTGCTCGACGACCTCGAGATCTCGAACAACGGCCCCGATAAGGTCTATCGCGAAAAGGTCAAAACAGTCACAACGCATTTCGTGGATGTGGCCGCGAAGCAAAGCGAGATTTCGAGCGATGTCCAGTGGGTGGATGTTTCTCCCGGAGCCTGGCATGCGGTCGAAGGCGATCTCGGCATGGCGATCAGCCACAAAGACGCCGGCCTCTACGATTCCGAAGCGTCGAACATCGCTCAACCCGCCGGGTTCGCCTACATTGCGCCGCCGTCGGTGGGCTCGAATCAATACGGCTACTGGACCCACAACGATCATGGAAGTTTCTGGACCTTCCTGCCGCAGTACCTGATCATGCGCGAGTTGCTTTGGGGGCACAGTTACCGGCCGATCGTCATCAACGAATACAACGGCTATTACAATGCCCAGCGCAGCGGCCGCACCTGGTATGGCCAGGAAACGCCAGCCGCGCCGCCGAAATACGGCAGCCACGGAACGTTCACGGAGCAGCGTTACGCCGGGAGCCGATATGTGCAGTCGGGTGGATTCAAGGGATCGGCTTATGCATCGCGCAGTTCGCCCTCCGTTGCGCCGCCTCCGTCACAGCGCTTTGGCAATGCGGAGCCGGACAATGGCCCGGGGAAACGCTTCGGGCACGGAGCAGACGCCGAGCCTCAGGGGAAGCGGTTCGGATCGGGCGGTTCGAGGCCGTCTTCACCGCCGCCGTCCGGAAGGCGATTCGGATCGGGTGGAAGCCCGCGGCCTTCGGTGCCCCGAAGCTTCGGTCGCCGCCGGTGATCTGATAAATTAAGTCCACAGGACTTAGCGGACAGGGGCTACCGGTGAGTTCCGACGTGGACGGAATATTGGGATTGCGTCAATTCCTTCACGTCCAGTTCCCCATCCTTATTCCTGTCGAGCTTGTCGAATTCCGCTTCCATGAATTTCATGAACTCGGCTTTGGTCACCTTGCCGCTCTGGTCTGTTTCCATGAGAACCAGAAGCTGCATGGTCTGCTTAATGCCCGGATCCATCCGCGGTGCAGCGAAAGCAGTGGGAACCAAGCTCCGGGCTGCCGCCAGAGCAAGCGCCACGGCGACAATCATCGTCATTCTTTTCTTCGACATGGAAACTCCATCACGCGATCATCATGGATCGCTGATATCACTATACAGCAAATTGATTGCGTAGATTCAAAAAATTAATCTCAACTTGCGATACCTTGGCAACCCAGAGCCATCAGGTCCCACTTCCCACTAATGCGGCTTGTGTAGTTCGCATGTCGGGAATACAATCTAAGTGGTTCTGTTTCAGCCCCTCAGCCATCAGGAGGCGTCACGTGAATGTAACAAGACGCGTTTTTCTCAGAGCCGGCAGCGGCGCCATAGTCGCGTCCGCGCTCGGATTCGATCTCAGGCGGGCTTACGCCCAATCCCGCGAGCTCAAAATCGCCCGAACTACCGAGACGCGCTCGACGTGTCCCTACTGCTCCGTGAGTTGTGGCGTCATCATCCACACTCTCGGCGACAAGGCCAAAAACGTGACCCCCCAGGTCGTCCACGTCGAGGGCGATCCCGATCATCCCATCAACCGCGGCACGCTCTGCCCCAAAGGGTCCTCGCTCTATCACGACATCCTCAATGAGCGCCGCCTGCTCAAGCCGCAAGTGCGCCGCCCCGGTTCGGATCGCTGGGAAGACATGCCTTGGGACCAGGCCTTTGAAGAGGTCGCCCGCCATATCAAGAAGACCCGCGACGAAACCTTCATCGACACCGACGCGCAGGGCCGCACCGTCAACCGCTGCGAGAGCATCGCATGGAACGGCGGCTGCACCGACACTAATGAGTTCAACTACCTCGCCGTCAAGGCGATGCGCAGCCTTGGGCTCACCTATATAGAAAATCAGGCCAGGGTTTGACACGGTCCAACGGTCTCCAGTTTGGGGCCCACGTTTGGACGCGGTGCGATGACGAATGGCTGGATCGACATCAAGAATACCGACATGATGTTGATCATGGGTGGCAATCCGGCCGAAAACCACCCCTGCGGCTTCAAGTGGGCCATTGAAGCCAAACGCCAGCGCAACGCGCAGATGATCGTGGTAGACCCGCGCTATACCCGTACCGCGGCCGTTTCCGATCTGCATTTGCAGATTCGCGCCGGAGCCGACATCGCCTTCCTCGGCGGCGTCCTGCGCTATGCGATCGAGAACCAGCGCATCGCGCGCGAGTATCTGATCAATTTCACCAATGCCGCCTTCATCGTCAGGGAAGGTTTCAAGCTGCCAGAAGACGGCCTCTACTCCGGTTTCGATGAAACCACCAGCACCTACGACCGTTCCTCCTGGAACTACGAAGCAAGCGGATCCTCGTCCGTCGGCCCGGCGAATGCTCCGGCATCGCTTCCGCCCGGTGTCGCTTTCGATACTTCGCTCGAAAATCCCCGCTGCGTCTATCAACTATTGAAGCAGCAGTATTCGCGCTATACGCCCGAGATGGTCGAGCGCATCACCGGCATACCCAAAGATCAATTCCTGAAGGCTGCGGACCTGTTCACCTCCGTCCGCAAAGGCGGCGATACCAAAAAAGTCGCCACCATCATCTACGCGGTCGGCTGGACCCAGCATAGTTTCGGCACACAGATCATCCGAACCGCGGCCATTTTGCAGTTAGTGCTTGGTAACGTGGGCCGGGCCGGCGGAGGCGTCAATGCTCTCCGCGGCCATTCGAACATTCAAGGCGCCACCGACGTAGCCGGGATCTTCGATAACTTACCCGGATACCTCAAGGTCCCTAACCCGACCGACAAAGACTTCGATGCCTGGATGAAGCGCATCACTCCCACCGCTTCCAAACCCGGCGAATGGCAATCTTTCAACTATTGGTCCAACACGCCGAAGTTCGCCGTCTCGTTCCTCAAAGCCATGTATGGCGAAGCGGCGAAGAAGGAAAACGGCTGGGCGTTCGACTATCTGCCGAAAGTGGATCGTGAATACTCCTGGAGCCACATCTGGGACGACATGTACCGGGGTAAGCTCAAGGGCCTGATCGCATTCGGCATGAATGGCGTGGCCATCGGACCTAACTCGAGCAAGAATATCGACGCTCTCAAGAAGGCCGAGTTTCTGGTCGTCTGCGATATCTATCCCGAAGAGACCAGCGACTTCTGGAGATCTCCCGGCGTAACTGCCGAGGAGACAAAGAACATCAAGACCGAAGTCTACCGCTTACCCGGCGCCGGCTTCGCCGAGAAGGACGGAACTTTCGTCAACTCCGCGCGCTGGCTGCAATGGAAGTGGGCGGCCGTCCCGCCTCCCGGCGATGCCAAACTCGATCAGGAAATCCTGACGCGCATCTTCCTGAAAGTCCGCGAGCTCTATCGCAAGGAAGGCGGTAAGTTCCCGGATCCGATTCTGAATCTGACGTGGAACTATACCACCCCCGAAAATCCCTCCTTGTCCGAAGTCGCAAGGGAACTCAACGGCCGCGCACTTTCGGATGTAGAGGACAAAACTTCGGGTCAGGTCGTCAAGGCTGGCCAGCAGCTGCCGGGTTTTGCTTTCCTGCGCGACGATGGGTCCACTTCGTGCGGTAACTGGATCTGGTCCGGCTCGTGGACGGAAGCCGGCGCCCTGACCCAGCGGCGCGGCACAGAAGACCCGTCAGGCCTCGGCATCTATCCCAACTGGGCATGGTCATGGCCGGCCAATCGCCGCGTCCTCTATAACCGCGCCTCGTGCGATGTCGCGGGCAAGCCCTGGGATGCCGATCGCCGCCAGATCTGGTGGAACGAAGCGCAAAAACGCTGGGTCGGCAACGATGTCCCGGACTTCAAGGTCGATTCTCCGCCCTCCGATCACATGGGCCCCTTCATCATGAATGCCGAAGGCGTAGGCCGGATCTTCGCGCCCCTTGCCGCCTTCGCCGACGGCCCGTTCCCCGAGTTTTACGAGCCGACCGAGAGCCCCATCGCCAATCCGCTCCATCCTAAGCGCTCGCGCAACCCGGTCGTCAAAAGATACACGACGGACATGGATAAGTTAGGTACGCCCGAGCAGGGCTTCACCGTCATCTGCACCACTTACCGGCTGACCGAGCACTATCATTACTGGACCAAGAACAACCAGATGAATGTCCAGCTGATTCCGGAACCCTTCGTCGAGATACCCGTCGAGTTAGCCGCCAACCTCGGCATCAAAGGCGGCGACAAAGTCAAAGTAACCAGCGCGCGCGCCACTTATGAAGCCAAAGCCATGGTTACGCAACGTATCCGGCCCATGATGATCGACGGTAAGAAGACGTATCAGATCGGCATCCCCATTCACTACGGCTATCGCGGAATCCAGGAAGATGCCGGCAGAACCTCGCGCTCCCTGACGAACTCCCTCTCGCCGACAACCACCGATCCCAACGCCTACACGCCCGAATTCAAGGGTTTCCTGGTCAAACTGGAGAAAGCCTGATGGCCAACGGACCGCTCGAAATCAAAGCCATCTCCGGACACGCCGGCACCGTGCCCGGCCGCGATGCGTCGCGCGACTACCCGGTAGCCAAGCTGATCGACGTCACCACCTGCATCGGCTGCAAAGCCTGTGAAGTCGCCTGTCTGGAATGGAACGGCTACCCATTCCGCGAAACCGTCTTCGATAACACTTACCAGACCATGCCGGATCTGGCATGGAACTATTACAACCTGATCCGCTTTAACGAACACACCGCCGAAGACGGAACCTTCAGCTGGCTGATGCGCAAGGATGGGTGTCTGCATTGCGCCGATCCCGGCTGTCTGAAGGCCTGCCCAGCCGACGGCGCGATAGTTCAATACGCCAACGGCATTGTCGATTTCCAGCAGGATAACTGCATAGGATGCCAGTACTGCGTGACGGGCTGTCCCTTCAACATTCCGAAGTTCAATCCCGAAACGAAGAAGGTCCATAAGTGTACCTTGTGCTCCGACCGCGTCGGCGCCGGGATCGAGCCCGCCTGCATCAAAGCCTGCCCCACCGGCTGCCTGCATTTCGGCAGCAAGGAAGACATGCTCGCTCTCGCCGGTCAGCGTGTTACTCAACTCAAGGAGCACACCGCCCACAAGAACGCCGGCCTCTACGACCCGCCGGGCGTAGGTGGAACTCATGTCATGTACGTCCTGCATGACATCGAGCACCCCGAAGCCTACGGCGGCTTGCCCAAGGATCCGCAAATCCCCCTGCTGGTGCGCATCTGGAAAGGTCCGCTGAAATGGCTGGGCAATCTCGCCATGGCGGGAGGCGTTCTGGGAGTCGCCATTCATTACCTCCGCTTCGGCCCTAAAGAGGTGCATCATGATTGAGGGCTCAGCATTGATCGAACGCTACACGTTCAAAGAGAGGCTTTGCCACTGGCTTACCGGATTCTCTTACCTGTATTGCCTTTTCACCGGCCTCGCGTTTTATTCGCCATATCTTTTCTGGATGGCGGTCGCGCTGGGCGGCGGTCCGGCCTCGCGCTTCTGGCATCCTTTCATGGGACTCCTCTTCTTCGTCGCCGCCATGTGGATGCATGTTATCTGGCGCGGCGATGTCGAGATAACCGCAGCCGATCGCGCCTGGTTCGATAAAGCCGGAGACTACGCCACCAATCGGGACGATCTTGTTCCCTCTCAGGGCCGTTTCAACGCGGGGCAGAAGCTATACTACTGGGCCATGTTCTATGGTGCGTTCCTGCTCATCCTCTCGGGCGTCTTCATGTGGTTCCCCGAGCGCGTCCCCTTCGACCTTCGATGGATTCGCCCCATGGTCGTGGTGATTCACGAATGCGCCGCTTTGATCACCATTGGCGCGTTTATTATTCACGTCTACATGAGTGTTTTCATGGTTCCCGGAAGTGTCACCGCAATGGTGCAGGGCTGGGTTACGAAGGATTGGGCGCGCACTCATCATCGGCTCTGGTACAGCACTCGCCAATGAAGGCGAGTCTGGACGATCGCATCGCCCGCGCCACCGACCTCGCTCTCACTCATCCGGCCGCCGCCGGGCTGCTGAATTTCTATCGCGAACTGGCGCTGTTTCAAAAGCCCATCTTCGAGGAACTGCGCGCCTCCGGCCAGAACGACATCCGCGTCCTGCCAGGGTATTTCCCCGCGCTGCTCAACCTGGTAAAACGAACCGGAACGAAGCCATTGGCCGACTTCCGCGCCGATGACCCCCTCGACCTGTTGCTCGCCGAATGGGAGGGTCAAGGCTCCGATGAAGCCGGCCGATTCTACGCCCGCACGCTCCTGCAGCCCTATGCCGAACACCTCGCCCTGCGCGGAACTATCAACCTCGAACAAACCACCTCAACCTGCCCGTTCTGCAATGCCCGCCCAGTCGCGGGCGTACTGCGCGGCGAAGGCGATGGCGCCAGGCGGTGGCTGCTCTGCTCGCTCTGCTCCACCGAATGGCCGTTCCTCCGCGCGGCTTGTCCCAACTGCGGTGAACGCGATAAAGACTTGCTTCCCGTCTACACAGCCGAGGGTTTTGCTCACGTCCGCGTGGAAGCCTGCGATCGATGCAAGACATATATCAAGTCCATCGATCTCACGCGCGACGGCCACGCCGTGCCGGTCGTCGATGAACTGGCCACCATCGCTCTGAACCTCTGGGCCGACGAGCACGGCTACACCAAACTCGAATCCAATCTTCTCGGGCTATAGCCCTATTCGTACAGTAATTCCGCGTACCTGCCCTCCTGGATCAGCTCGTCGAAACACGCCTGCCAGGCTTCCTCGGATCCGGCGGCCGAGATCATCGCCTTCCGGAAGTTCCGCGCCGCATCGGAAAGCCCGGCGATGTAGACATAGGTATTGGGCTGCTGCACCAGTTCCCAGATCTCCTTCGAATTCTCCAGCAGCATCTTTTCCAGATCGGGCGGCGCATCGAAGTGCGGACGCGGGCTGATCGCCTCGAACGCCTGGAACGACTGCTGGTCGTAGTACAGCGCCAGATCCTTCCGCACGTCGTTCATGTAGAGCAACTCCATGCCTGTCTTCGCGCCATAAAAAAGCCGCACCTGGCCTTCCCATTGGCCGCGCTCTTCATAGATATGCTTGACGAACGCGCGGAACGGAGCGATGCCGGTCCCCACCCCGATCATCACCAGATTCGCCTTCGAATCGTCCGGCACAAAGAATCGCGACCCATACGGTCCGGCGATTTGCACCGGATCGCCCGGCTTCCGGTTGCAAAGATAGTTCGACGCGAGCCCCGGATACCGCTCTCCGCTCACTTCATCGATATAGAAGCACCGCCGCACGCAGATGGAGAACGTGTCGGCTCTCCCGTCCTCGCCGTGCCGCGGACTCGCGATCGAATAAAGTCGAAAATGATAAGCGCCGCCGAACTCATGCGGTCCGGGTACCAGCACCGCGATGCTCTGGCCTTCCAGATAATCGAGGCGATCTTCGGGAACCTCAAGGACGAGGTGCCGGACTTCGACCGGATCGTTCGGAGGCGTGATCCGCTCGCTGGCGAGAACAGTCGCGATGCGGAGGTTACTGAAATCGTATTCATAGAGATTCATGATGTTCCCCGTCCTTTCTCCTTTTGATGCAATTTGCGTTGTTCGAGCAGCCGCCGCAGCCGTGCAGCATGAAGTCGAGCATGTCGCGATCGCGCCCGCATCCGGACTTCCGACGTACGAAGTTCTGGACTCCGAGCCATATGCCCAGTACGATAAACATCCCGGCCGCGGCCTTCAATACGGCGAGCAAAGCGCCCAGGACCCTCATTGCTCCTTAACCCCCGTTCCCCATCCCGCCAAATCCCATGAATGCCATCGACAGGATCGCGGCCAGCACCAGCGTCATCGCGGTGCCTTTGGCAAGATTCGGGACATCGGACAATGCCACTCTTTCGCGCACCAGCGAAAGCAGTACCAGCGCCGCACAGTATCCGCCGCTGGCCGCGATCGAGAATACGGTGCTCTGCACGAAATTGTAATTGCGCGAAGTTTGAAACAGCGGCACTGCCAGCACCGCGCAGTTGGTCGTGATCAGCGGCAGGTAAACGCCCAGCTCGCGGAACAGAGCCGGGCTCGCCTTCTTGATGAACATCTCCGTCAACTGCACGGTGGCCGCGATGATCACGATGTAAATAATGATCCGCAGATATTCGGCGTGGAACAGAACCAGCAGCAGATTGATCGCGTACGAAAGAACGCTGCTGACGATGACGACGAACATCACCGAAACGCCCATGCGCCACGCCGTCGCAAATTTCGCGGAGAGCCCCAGAAACGAACACATCCCCAGGAACACGCACAGCACAAAGTTGTTAATCAGAAACGCGTCGACGAAAATGTGGGTAAGAGATTCGTTCATGCCGCTGCCTCCGACTCCGCGGCTGCGGCGCGTTTCGCGCTCCGTTCTTTCCACGCGGCGAATACCAGCAGCCACATGGCGAGTGAAATGAATCCGCCCGGCGGCAGCAGGAACAGCACCCACGGTTCGAAGTGCGAACCAAACAGGTGAACTCCCAGAAACGTCCCGGCGCCCAGAACCTCCCGCACCGCTCCCAGCATCGTCAGCGCGATCGTGAACCCGCATCCCATACCCAGCCCGTCGATCATCGACTTGATTACCGGCTGTTTGCCCGCATAAGCTTCGGCCCGCTCGAGGGTCAGGCAGTTCGAAACGATCAGCGGAATGTACGCGCCCAGCGCCACGTAAATCGGAATGCTGATGGCCTTCACCAGGTAATCGACCACCGTCACCGCCGTCGCCAGAATCGCGATGTAAGTAGCGATGCGCACCTGCTTCGGAATCAGGCTGCGGATCGTCGAAATCAGTCCATAGGAGCACACCATAACGAAGGTGGTCGCCACACCCATCGATACCGCATTGCGCACGCTGTTGGTGATCGCCAAAGTCGGGCACATTCCCAGCACCATGACGAAGACCGGATTCTGCTTCCACAACCCATTGCGGAAAGGATTCCCTTCGGCCGTGATCGCCGACTCGCCGGAACCGTGACAACTCACCTCGCTCATCAGTTACCTCGCTCGATTCGTTCGCGATTCTTCAACACCACCGGAGTAACGTCCTCGACGCTCTTCGCCAGCATGCGCCCCACCGCCCGCGAAGAAATCGTCGCCCCTGAAATCGCGTCGATCTCCCACGGATTCTTCTTCGACCCGTGCTTGACGGTCTTGAGAGGATGCGTCGCGTCCAGATCCTCGAAGTTCCTGGCAAACTCCGGATCGCTGCGGATGCGATCGCCCAACCCCGGCGTCTCCCTCATATCGACTACCTTGAAACCGGTGATCGCCTGCTTCTCAATCGAGTACGCATACATGGCCGAAATCACATCGGCATACCCGCGGTCGCTGGTCTCGATCACCACCCCCAGAAATTTCCCTGCGCCATCGTAGCCCGCGAATAACCTGGGTCCGCCCGCCTCCAGACCCGCCACAATCTTCAACTCGCCCGAAGGTTCGATCGCGTAAATAATCTGCTTCCGAATCCCGGGTAGCAACTCCGCGACCGACTCGCGCATGATGATCTCCTGGTTGTGCCGGATCCGGCTCGAAGTCGCGAGGTTCGTGCCGACGATCAGAATTCCGCAAAGCAGCGAAACGGTTCCGAGCAGCCGCACCATGCGCGTTCCCGTGCTCATTGCGGCGCCACCAGTCTTCTCCGCCGTTCGCCATAAGTGCGCGGCTGCGTCACGTTGTCGATCAGCGGCGCCAGCGCATTGCCCAGCAGAATGGCGTACATCACGCCCTCCGCCAGGCCGCCCTCAAATCGGATCAGAACCGTGATCAGTCCCATCAGCAGCCCATAGATCCACATGCCGCGCGGCGTCACCGGGGAAGCAACCGGATCCGTCGCCATAAACATCGCCCCAAGCGTCAGACCGCCCGAGAACAATGCGAACAAGGGCCCCGGATAACGCGTCGGATTGGAAAGATAATAAACGCCATCGGTGAGCAGAGCGCCCAGCAGCATGGCGGCCGGAATACGCCAGTCCATCATCTTGCGCGCGATCAGATAAAGGCCGCACAGCAGAATCAGCACCGCCGAAGTTTCGCCGCTCGACCCCGCGCGCTCGCCGAGGAACAGCGTCCACGGGTCCGTCGCCACATGATCGAATTTCTGCAGCATCAGCGGAGTCGCGCCCGTGAAGCCGTCCACCCGCACGCGCGAAATCCAATCCCCCAACGGCGCGGCTTTCAGAAACGGCGTCGCCAGGCTGGTCGGAATAAATTCGGAAAACCGATGCAGCGCCATCGCCGGCGTATAGCTGGTAATAGCCACCGGAAACGCCGCCTGCAGAAAAGCCCGCCCCACCAGCGCGGGATTGAAAACGTTAAATCCCAGCCCGCCGAAAATCATCTTCCCCGGTGCGACCGCGATGAACGCCCCCACCACGCCCATCCACAGCGGAAGCCCCGGCGGCAGCGTAAGCCCCAGCAGAATTCCCGTAATCGTCACGCTGAAATCTCCGATCGAAGATTCACGCTCCGCCATCCGGCATGAGATGTGCTCGATCAGCACGCAAGTACCCGTAGTAGTCGCAAGCAAGGCCAGAGCGCTGATCCCGAACAGCCAGACCGAACAGCAACAGATCGGCAACAACGCGTAAACCACGTTGCGCATGATCTTCTCCACCGAACGCCCGGAATGCACATGCGGAGAAGTCCGGATCTCGACCACCGTGCTCATACGCGTGCTTTCTGCTCCCGAACCATCTGCTTGGCAATACGGAAATACTGCACCAGCGGAATATGCGACGGGCATACATAACTGCAGCACCCGCACTCGAAACAATCCATCAGATGAAAATCGGCCGCCATCTCTTCATAGCGATCCTTGCGCGCCAGCATCCCCAGCCGCGACGGATTCAGGTGCATCGGGCACACGTCCACGCACGCCGCACAGTGGATGCACGTGTAAATGCGCGCCTGCCCGTTCACCTCATTGCGCGTGAGCACCAGGATTCCCGTCACGCCCTTGGTGATCGGCACATCGAGTGACCCCGCCGCCGCGCCCATCATCGGACCGCCCAGAATCACCGAAGAAACCTGGTCCGTGCATTCCGCCTGCGCCAGCGCCCATCGTAAAGGCGTGCCCAGCGCCACCAGATAATTCCCCGGCTTGCGTACCCCCGGTCCCGTGATCGTCACCACACGCTCGATCAACCCCTGGCTGCGCGGCAGCAGCTCGCCGATCTGCGCCAGCGTCGCAACATTGAAAACCGCCAGACCCACATCGGCAGGCAATCCGCCGGAAGGAATCTCGCGCCCCAGCAGCACCTTCACTAACATCTTTTCCGCGCCCTGCGGATACTTCGCCTCGACTGCCTCAACAGTGATATCGGCAGCGCCCGCCGCCGCGGCCCTCAATGCCGCGACCGCATCGAGCTTGTTGTCCTCCACGCCGACCACGCCGCGCGTCGCACCGAGCGCACGCATCGCAATCCGCGCTCCCTGCAGAACTTCGCCCGGCTGTTCCAGCATTACCCGGTGATCCGTCGTCAGATACGGCTCGCACTCACAGCCATTCACCACCACCGTGTCGATCTTCTTACCTTCCGGAACCTTGAGCTTCACGTGCGTGGGAAATGCCGCGCCGCCCAACCCGACCACGCCCGTATCCTGCACCGCCTGCACGATCTCCGCCGGCGTCATCCGCTCGATATCCTGCTCCGCGCCGTAGAGAATTTCCTGGCTCGCACCCTGATACGGATTGATATAGATCGCCGGCGATAGATCGCCCCGCGCGCTCGGAGCCAAAGCAATACGCGCCACTCGCCCCGTAGCAGGAGCGTGCATCGGCACCGAAACAAATCCGCCGGCCTTCGCGATCGGCTCGCCCCGCACAACCTCCTCGCCTTCATGCACAATCGGAATCGCCGGCGCGCCGGTATGCTGCGAAAGCGGCACTACCAGCATGGGCGCGAACGGCAGGCGCCGGATCGGCAGGCGGTTGGTCGCCTCCTTGTGATCCGGCACGTGCAGCCCGCGCCCGAGGCGCTTGCCGGTGAAAATTTCCATCAGTGCCATACGCGCCTCAGTTATACTTGGCCGCCCGCTTGATCAGCTTGTCGAGGTCCTTCTCTTTCGGATCGAACGGCGTCCCCGGATGAATCACCTGCGCCGTGCACTTCTCGGCCGCTCGCACCAGATCCTTATAAGGTCCTCCTTTCGCGTTCCTGATCTGCGCGTGCTTGTGCTCGTCGTAAGCGAAGATCTTCGGATTGATCCCGATACACTCGTCGCACGAAGTGCACTGCGCCGAATCGATCCAGGGCGCGATGTATCCATCGCCGTCCGGCGCGGCAGCTGTTATTGCCACGGGTGCCACCACCACCGGCGCGGGCGAACCGTTTACCAGCACTGCCGCGCCCCCCGCCAACTCCATGATGTGCGCCGCCAAGGTCTTCGCAAACTCCGCGCGTACCTGATTCACGTCGACCGCCTCAACCTGCGCGCGCACGCCAGCCAGCGCCTTCAGCATGCGCCAGAAATTGCGCCGGTCCTCGCACGACCGCACCAGCGGCGCCGCCGGAATCACCCGGATCAAGCGGTTCTTCGGACTCACCGCCCAGATATACGGAAACTTACCTTCCCGATTATCGGCTTCCAGATCCAGATATTCATGGAGCGGGATCATATTCTCATTCCACGCATCGCGCGGAACCGTGCGGAACTGCTTGCGGAAACGCCCTTCCGTAACCGCGAAATCGGCGAAAGTCAGCGGCACTTCCATGCTGCTCTTCGCCCCCTGCTCATCCGTATATTCGAGCTTGTATTGCGGCCAGTCGGTCTCGATCGAGGGATTACCATCCAGATCGAAACACTCCTCCGGCAGACCGCCTTTATCCGGGTTGTAGCGAATCAAAGGATAGGCGCGCGACTCCACCGCGAGCTTGCTCTGATGCTCCGCCAGATCGTCCGCAATGCCCTGTTCCGGCATGCACGGGCTGTAAATATTGAACAGCGCCGGCCGCTTCGCATTGATCCCCTCAATGAAGCTTTCAATCAAATGCGTGGGATTCGAAATGCTGCCCTGCGCAACATAAGTGGTCCGGTGCGCCATCGCCACCAGCGCAATCTCCTTCCGCACCTCCTCCTTGCCCTGCGCGCTCTTGCCGAACTGCGCCATGTCCGAAACCTGGCCCGTGAATCCCGACGTGCAAGCCTGGCCGCCGGTGTTCGAATAAACCTGCGTATCGAGAATCAGCACCTTGATCGGTTTGCCCGACATCATCATGCGCGAAAGATTCTGGAAACCGATGTCGTACATCGCTCCATCGCCGCCGATCGAAACCACCGGCGGACACAGATGAAACTCCGCGTCGTCGAATTTCTTCCAGTCGAAGTAAGTGAAGAACTCCCCGTACTTGTCTTTGTTGTAGCCGTCTTTGAGCTCGATCTCCGCCATCCGCACGGCCTTGAAACCCTCGGCCATCCGCGCCATATGCCCCTCGAAAATCCCCATCGCCATCGACGGCGAATCCTGAAACAAATTATTGGCCCACGGGAAAGGATAAGGATTGAACGGATAAGTGGACCCCCACACCGACGTGCAGCCGGTGGAGTTGATAATCCCCATGCTGCTGCGGCCCGTGCGCCCCGGCCCTTCCGTATACTGCCAGCGCAAATGCTTCAGCCTGGCCAGAAGCTGCGTCACCCACCGCAGCCACTCCGCGTCAATCGTCTTACCGCTCTGGCGCTCGTCGAGCGTCCCCGAAAAATTCGCCAGCGTGACATCGCGATCGTGCAACTTCGCCAGCGTATCTTCGATCCGGTGCGTGTCGCTCAGATCCATCGTGTCGGCCAGCTTCAGCCGGATATGCCGGTCCAGCCGCAGAATCAGATCGTCGATCTTCTCGACCTGCCTGGCGGCGCGCGGCTGCATCAGCGCTTCCACCGTCGCGGTGAAAAGATGCACCACGGTCTTCTCGCCGCACCCGAGGCAGGCCCCGTCGCCGCCCACCATGGCCGAATAATTCCTCTTGTCGAGCAGCAGCGTTTCGAGCGCCCCGATGCGCTCATCCAGATTCTCGATGCGAATGAATTCCGCCGGAGTGGTCGGCAGCGTCTGCCAAAACTCCCAATCGCGGCGCAGATTCTCGACCGTCGCCGGCGTCTGATCCACCGCGCGCAGCGCATCGTCCTTGCAGACATTCACGCACTCCATACAGCCTTTGCAGGCGTACGGATTTACGGTGATCGAAAGCAGCCCGCCCGACCCCTTCTGCTTCTTCTCGCGCACCGCCCAATAAGGCTGCGTTACGCTGAACTTGAAATCGCCCAGCACCTCGCGGAACCAGGTGAACTCCTGGTCGACCTCCGCTCTCTCCGGCGAACCAGCCTTATAACCCGCCTTCACCTCGCCAATCGCATCGTCGAGCAGCCGAGTAACATCGGCCTTGTCGCCCGCCGCCTGCAAAGCGCTACGCAGCTTCTGCTCCACCGTCCTCACCGCGCGGGGAAGTTGCGTGACCGTGTGCCCATCCTTCTGCACATTCTTCAGCGCCGTTTCGAAAATCGCGCCCACCGGATGCACCAACCCCGGAATCGCGCTGTCAGGACAAATCGTGTAGCAGGACCCACACGCCGTACAGTTCTCCGGAATCCACACCGGATGCGCGAAACGCACGCCCGTCATGTCGCGGAAAATCCCCGTTGCCGCCGGAATGAAACTCAACGCAATAAACGGATCGGCCAGATTATCATTGCCCTTGCCCGACACATAAAAGCTACCTGTCTGTTCCCAGAATCGATGAATATCCGTCGTCAGATCGGAACTGACGGCGCGCTGTTTCAGCATCAGAGGCAGATCGACCGGCTTGCGAATCAGCGCCGTCGAAGTGCTGGCGATCCGTTTTTCCGTAACCTCGCGCACCTGATCGAAACCGCGCCGCACCACTCGAATGTTGTCTTCCACCACGCGCGCGCCTTTGCTCCCGAACTTATGTTCGAGCTGCGTCTTGATGGCCTCGAATAACTCCTGCTCGCCCAGTTTCGACTGCGCCATCACCGGCGACGCCGCGAAAAACGCGCCCTGAAACGCGTTCCCCTGCATGCGGAACTGCAGCTCCGGATCGGTCGCTTCTTCCCGCGCAATCTTGAATGCGTCCAGATAAAAGAACCGGATCTCGTTCTCGATCATCATCCTCTGAAAACGCTCCGGAATCTGCGCCCACACGTCTTCCTGGTTTTCAAACGTGCTCTGCAGAATGAACACACCGCCCTTCTTCAGCCCCGCCAGCGGATTGGAATGCTGAAACACATTGGGATCCGGCGACAGCACAACATCCACGTAAAAGTAATCGCAATTAATCGGGATCGGCTCCGGCGCCGCCGACAAATAGTAAGTAGTCGGCTGCCCCTTCTTCTCCGACCCGTACTTCGGATTCGCCTTGATGTGATAACCCAGCAGATCGAACAGCGTCACCGCCAGATTCTTCCCCGTCGTAATCGCGCCCCATCCACCCACCGAATGCATCCGCACCGTGATACTGCCCTTCGGCATCAGATTGGGATTCTCGCTGCCGCGAATCGCCAAATCCTTCACGCCCTGATATCCGTCCGCCACCTGAATCTGATAAATCTCCTGCTTCGGCGTGAACGGCTTGTCGTGAATGAAATCGATCGAGAGATAAAAGAACCTCGTCTGCGCGCCCTTCGGCAGCATGTTCTCGACCGCGCCGATAATCCCCTCCGGCTGCAAATCGCGGCTACCCAAACCGTAAGATCCGGAATAAATCGGAGGAATGTCGTCGCGCCGCGCGTAGATCGCATGATCCGGATACGGCACATGCCCATTGGCAAACGCCCCGTTCTCGATACACCGGCTGATGGTCGACCGGAACTCGCGCGCCAGCGGAAGATCGGCGGCCAGCGGCTGATCCACGCGCTCCAGCACCGCCACGCCCTTGCGGCCTTTCAGAATCGCCCCCAGCAGATCGCCTGGAAACGGACGGAACATCGTCAGATTCACCACGCCCACTTTGATCTTGCGCGTCTCCCGCAGATAATCCGCCACCGCCTCCGCAGTCACGATCATGCTGCCCTGGCCCGCAATCACATACTCGGCGTCTTCCATCCGGTACGTCGCCACGCGCTGATAACGCCGCCCCGTCAGCTCGTAAAACTCCGCCATCGCCGCATCCGCAATGCCGGCAATATGCGCGAAGAAAAACGGCCGCTGCGCCGCCACGCTCTGCATATACGCGTCCTGATTCTGCACCGTCCCGATCATTACCGGGTTATCCACGGTCCACAGTTCCGGAATGCGCCGCCGCCGGTTTCCGAAAAGAATCCGCTGCGCCGCCGTCGGCGTGTCGATAATATCGTCGGGACGCCCCAGATACTCCGCAATCAACTCCCGCTCCGGCAGCATCAGAGACTCGATCAGATGCGTAGTGAGAAATCCATCCTGCGCGCAAATGCCCGGCGTCAGCGCCTGTTCCGCGATCTTGTGCGAAATGATATTCAGATCGCAGGCTTCCTGCGCGCTCTTCCCGAACACCTGAAAGAACCCCGTATCGTCGATGCAGTGATAATCGTCGTGCCCCGCGTGAACATTGAGCGTTGCCTTGGTCATCGCCCGGCAGCCCATATTCAGGACATACGTCAGCCGCTTGCCGACGGCCGCATACAGCGACTCATGCATGTAAGCGATGCCCTGGCCCGACGAAAAATTCGCCGCCCGCAGCCCCGTCATCGAGAGCCCTGCCGTCACCGCCGCCGCCGCATGTTCCCCCTCCGGCTCGATGAAAATCAGCGGGCGCCCCGAAATATTGATGTGGCCCTTCGCCGCCTCCTCCGCCCAATACTCGCCCATCTGCGTTGACGGGGTGATCGGATATGCGCCCGCGGCATCGGTTGACTCCCGCTCGCACATGATGACGGCCGTGTTGCCGTCCACCGCCTGCCGGATTCCGGGGTAGCGGAATTCTCGTTTTACGCTCATGTTATCTGTTCACCTCAGCACTCCGTACATTTGTGGACAGGACACCGGTAGGCAGTTCCAGCAGTTCCACCGGCAGCGGCGATTTGCGCGTGATCTTCTTCGCCTCCAGCCCCTTCACCGGCCCTTTCTTTTCGTCGATCCACACGATCGCCCCCGTGGGACATCTTTGAATCGGCGTCGCCGTCGCCTGGCTGTTCCTCGAGTAATCGACCACCGCCAGATTGCTCGTGATACTGATCAGCCCCGCCGGTGCATCCGCCGCACACCGCCCGCAAGCCGTGCACGCCACTTCGCATTCGGCCTCCGCCAGATCGCCATTCAATTGATTCCGGCACGCCACCCAAAGCCGATGGCTCACCGGATGAATCGAAAACAATCCCTTGGGACAAACCGTCACGCAGTCGCCACATGCCGTGCACTTGCTCTCCGTCACCACCGGCAGCCCGCTCGAAAAATCCATGTGGATGGCGGCGAAATTACACACCCGCGCGCAATCCGCCAGCCCCAGGCAACCCCAGCTGCAGCCCTTGCCCCCACCTGAAACCAGCGCCGCCGCCCGGCACGATTCGAGTCCCGCGTAATGCGCCTTCTGCCGCGCCACCTGCACGCCGCCCGCGCACGCCAGCCGCGCCACCCGCTTCTCTTCCCGCCCCGCGTCCACCTGCAGAAACTGCGCAATCTTCACGATTCCCGCCGGACTGTTTACCGTGCAGCGCCCCGGCGCAATCTCGCCCGCGACCGCTTTCTCCGCGAACGCCCGGCAACCCGGACACCCGCAAGCGCCGCAATTCGCCATCGGCAGCATCGCCACTACTTCGTCGATCCGTGGATCTTCCCAGACGTACAGCTTCTTATCGGCGATGGCGAGCACAATGGCGAGAATCACCCCCACCCCGCCCATCAGCCCCGCGGCAATCAGAAATTCATTAACCATTGAATGGACCCGCTTGCGTCATACCCCGCAGCCGCCTGAGTGAAATGCAGCATGACCGGGACCTGCGTTCGCCGGTTCGGCCTGAATCGCGCGGTTACGATCATTTCCTGGGCTGGTTAAGGCAAGCGGTCGGCCATTTTGGATGGCATGCTACTTGCCGAATAAAGCCCATGAACATCCCCTGGCGCAGGACCATCCTGTCGACTGCCTTCGTCGGCGGACTCATCGCGCTGCGCTTCCTCTCCGGCGCCGCGCACATCTCGCTCGGCCCATCCGGCTCCGTAAAAATCCAGCGCGCCATGATGGGAACGCTTTGGAACATCGAGGTGGTCGATCACGGCCGTTCCGACGACGCGCGCAAGGCGATCGACCGCGCCTACGCCGAGATCGCGCGCATCGAAGACCTGATGAGCGAGTGGAAGCCCGCATCTCCCATCTCCCAACTCGACGACGCCGCCGGCCTTCACGCCGTCGAAGTCCCCGCCGAGTTGCGCGAAATTATCGAACGCAGCATCCGTTACAGCCAGATAACCGAAGGCACTTTCGACATCACCTGGCGAGGCATGGGCAACATCTGGCACTTCGACGACACGTTCGCCGTGCCCTCCGCGGCCGCCGTCGCCGAAGCGAAAAAAAAAATCAACTACCGGGCCATTCGGATTGAAGGCAACCGCATCTACCTCCCCCAGGGAACCAACATCGGGCTGGGCGGAATCGCCAAAGGCTACGCCATCGACAGAGCCGCGCGCGTCCTCGCCGATTCAGGCTTCACCGACTCACTGGTCGATGGCGGAGGCGACGTTCTGGCTTCGGGCACGCACAACGGGAACCCGTGGCGTCTGGGCATACAGGATCCCCGCCGCGAGCACGGCCAGATCCTCGGAGTGGTAAATGTTTCAAGCATGGCGCTCGTCACCTCCGGCGATTATGAGCGCTTCCGCATTGTCGACGGAGTCCGCTATCACCACATCATCGACCCCCGCACGGGATATCCCGCGACCGCCTCCATCTCCGTCAGCGTGATGGCGAAGACCGCCGAACAAGGCGTAGTCCTCGCCAAAGGCATCTTCATCCTGGGCTCCGAAAAAGGCCTGGCCCTGGCCCGAGCCCAGGGAGTCGAAGCCATGGTAATCGACCCGCAGCAGAAGCAATACTTCACCCAAGCCTTCGTTACCGAGCCGCGACCGTGAGGGAGCGGACCAATCCACATGCAATTACAATGAAGTATGTGTCGCTGGTGCCTGCTGCCTCTAGCCGCTGTCCTTCTTTTCGCCGCTGACCCCTCCTGGAAAACCAAGCCCGTCTCCCACTGGACTGACGAAGACGCCAAACAAATCCTCACCGACTCCCCCTGGGTCAAATACGTCACCCCGGCGAACCTCCCCGACAAAAGCCCCGACCAGCGCCGCGATGGTGGAGATTGGGACGAGGGCATCGGCCACGGTGTCGGCATCGCCGGCACCGGAATTTTAGGCCCACGCCGCGCCGCCGAAGCCATCAAGCAGGCCCACCAGAAACCCCTTCCCCCAGGCGTCGCCATCCGCTGGGAAAGCGCCATCCCCGTGCGCGCATCCGAAAAAATCCTCGCCGAAGTCGACATTCCCGTCCTCACCACTGACGACTACGTCATCGCCGTCTACGGCATCGAAGCGCCCCGCAGCCGCCTGCACCTGGCCACCGAACTGAAAGGCATCGCCTACCTCCGCCGCGTGAACAAAAAGGACCTCAAGCCCTCCCAGGTTCAGATCCTGCCCCAGGACGACGGCACCGACATCGTCGTCTACCTCTTCCCCCGCTCCACCGAAATCGGCAAGAAGGACGGAGGCATCGAATTCGTCGCCCAGATCGGCCACCTCTTCGTCTCCGAGTACTTCTACACCAGCGAAATGCAGATCGACGGCGAGCTGGAAGTCCTGATGCCCACCGACGCCAGAGGACACTAAAATGCGTTGCTGCCTGATCCCACTCACCACCCTCTTCCTCTTCGGAGCCGAGGCTCTTTTTGCGGGAGACCCCACCTGGAAATCCAAGCCCGTCTCCAAATGGAATGAAGAGGACGCCAAACAAATCCTCGCGGACTCCCCGTGGGTCAAACACGTCACCCCCGTCTGGCTCCGCGACCTGAGCCCCTTCGAGCGGCGCGACGGCGGAAACATGAATGAGGGCATCGGGAAAGGCGTGGGACTCGCCGCCATCACCGGCATCTTCAACACCGAGACCGAAGAAGAGGCCATCGCCCGCGCTCACGCCAAGCCTCGACCCGACCCCGTCACCGTCCAGTGGGAAAGCGCCCTCCCCGTCCGCACCGCCGAGCAAAAGGCCGGCCAGACCGAAATTCCCCCGCTCAACAGCGACGATTACGCCATCGCCGTCTACGGCATTCCCCTTCCCAAACGCTACAATCTGAACTCCGAGCTCAAGGGCCTCGCCGCCATCCACCGCTATCAAAAGAAGGATCTGAAACCCTCCCGCGTCGAGATCCTGCGCCACGAGGATGGCAAAGCAACCGTCGTCTATCTGTTCCCCCGCAAGGTCGAAATCACCAAGAAGGACGGAGGCATCGAGTTCACCGCGCAGATCGGCCGCCTCTTCCTCGCCCAGTATTTCTACACCTCGGAGATGCTGATTCACGACGAGCTCGAAGTTCTCCTGCCCACTAACTGAAGGGTCGGGCCGCATGTTCTTCGTATCCGCCTACGAACTGACGGGCCGCATCGAACCACCCGCGGCAGTCTCCGTCTACCTGCACGGAGCGTCAGCCCCCTTTGAAAGCTCCACCGCCAGCGGAGCCGACGGCCGCTTCCGCTTCCATAAACTTCCTTCCGGCACTTACACGCTGGTGATCTCAACCCAAGCCCGAGGCGAAGCAGTACAAACCGTCGAACTAACTCCCGGCACCGTGGACGCGAAAGGCCATCTCGATCTCGTGCTGCGCATCGACCCGAGCCGCCTCGAATCCGACAGCCGAGCCACCGTTTCAGCCACCGTCCTCTCGATCCCAGATCGAGCCATGCGGGAGTACGAAGAAGCCCAGCGTTGCCTCGGGCGCAGCGAGCCCGGTTGCGCCTCCGCGCATCTCCGGCAGGCCATTGAAATAGCGCCTCAATTCGCCGCCGCATGGAATCAACTCGGAACCATCGCCTATCAAACCCAGCGCTACCGAGAAGCCGAAACTAACTTCCAAAAAGCGCTCGAAGTCGATCCCCAGGCCTTCGAGCCGCTCGTGAATCTGGGAGGAGTCTTATTGAACCTCGAACGGCCGAGAGAAGCGCTGGCATACAATCTGCGAGCCGTAAGTCGCCGCCCCAACAACGCACTGGCTAACTCTCAGCTCGGCCTCACTTACATGGAACTGAAAGATCTGGACCGAGCCGAGAAGTATCTCAAGCTGGCCGTCCACCTCGACCCCGCGCACTTCTCCCACCCCCAACTACCGCTCGCCGGAATCTACTTACAGAAAGGAGACCGCCCCGCCGCCATCAAAGCCCTGCGAAGCTTCCTCGAGCACCACCCCGACGCCCCCGAAGCCAAAGCAGTGAAGCAAGAACTAACCGACCTGTCCCGCTAACCGCTGATTCTTCGTCGTGGAGTTGGCGTTCTGCCGGATTCTTGCCAGCATCCTTTATGTGCAGCGGCCATCCGTCCCACTTCTCGCCGATGGCCTGTTCGACCGCACGCAGAGACATAGTAGTGAAGTCATGATCGTTCGGTGTCATGATCGTTCGGTTTGCTTGAACGGCCAAGAATGATAGGATTATACGCCATGGCGGTGATGCATTGGAAAATTACCGGCTGGGACAGCGCCGGGTGGACCTACGAAAAGAGACTGGCGGCGGGGCTTCTTTCATGGCGGAAAGCCGAAGAGATACTGAAGGTTCTCTGTGCCGTAAAGGCTCGCTTGACTGAAGGTGAGATCATTGGAGCCTTTCAAAGAAGAAACGGGCGATTGCACAATAGTTTACTGGACGTCACGAGGGACGGCCCGCGTGCTCTGAACTGCGGGTGTAATCCATACTTTCGCGTCGAACTTGTCCTTGGCGTAATTCCAAACTCAGCACGGGAGATCTGAAAATGAAGCCGATATGGGTATTGATTCTTGGCTGCTCGCTGTTGGGTGCCGACCCGGTCCTCCAGAAATTCAGCCTTTGGGGCGACATCAAGGCAGCCGAGAAGTCCGCGACGTATGCGGGATGGACGAATGGATTTTTCACTGCCGACCACGATGAGCGAGCCAAGGAGTTTTACACCTGCCTAAGCCGAATGTCGAACGATCAAGCCCTAGCAACGATAGACAAACATTATCGAGATCACCCAGAGAGATGGTCAAATAATCTCGGGTCGGAGATTTTCCAAGCCGTCACAGTGTCGGGCGGACCTTGCGAAGGCAAGAATCCACTTTCAAACTGACCCAATACCAGACCTTGAGCCCTTCCCCGTCTTACGGCAACCCAAAAGTAAAAATCGCCCCACCCGCCGCCATAGTCACCATCTGCTTCCCATTCACCGTATAAGTCACCGGATTAGCCGCCATAGTCCCGCCCAGATTAATCCGCCACAGTTCCGTCCCGTCGTCCGCATCCAGCGCGAAAAAGTAAGCTTCCATATCTTCGCGCTCCCGGCTCAGCCACCCGCCATTGCTGCCGAATAACACATGCCCCGCCGTAGTCAACACCCCCGACCACGGCTTAGTCTGCATCTTATACTCCCAGACCTTCTCGCCCGTCTTCGGATTCAGCGCGCGGATCGCCCCATAGCCTGGATCGTCCGCCACATCGATATCCGGCACGCTCCCTACATACCGGTTGCCCGGCGTATACTTAGGCTCACCCTTGAGATAGAAGCCCTTGTTCTCCCACACCGTGAGATAGAAATACCCGGTCAATGGATTGTAAGACGGCGAGTACCAGTTAGTCGCGCCCTGCACCCCCGGCCAGATATAAGTGCCCTCTTCGGTCGGCACCGCGCTCGCGATCTGATCCGGCCGCCCCTTGGCATCTAACCCCCTCGCCCAGGTCTGCGTCGCAAAAGCCTTGCCCAACAGGAACTCGCCGGTCGTGCGGTCAAGCACATAGTAGAACCCGCTGCGATGCGCCCAGTAAACCAGCTTCCGCGGCCTGCCCTGCCAATCCCCATCCACCAGCACCGGAACCTGCACCGCGTCCCAGTCGCGCGAATCGTGCGGCACCATCTGGAAATGCCACTTCAGCGTCCCCGTATCGGCATCCAGCGCAATCGCCGAATCCGTATACAGGTTGTCCCCCGGACGCACATCCGCATTCCAATCCGGCGAAGGATTCCCCACCCCCCAGATAATGTAATTCAGCTCCGGATCGTACGACCCCGTCACCCACGTCGACCCGCCGCCCTGCTTCCACGCATCGCCGCCGCCCCACGTCTCATGGCCCCTCTCACCCGGCCCGGGGATGGTATTGAAGCGCCACCGCCGCTTACCCGTAGCCACATCGTAGGCATCGATAAAGCCGCGAATCCCGTATTCGCCGCCCGCCACTCCCGTGATCACCATGTCTTTCACGATCAAAGGCGAGCCCGTAACGCTGTAGCCCGTCCCCGGATCCGCCACCGGCACATCCCACAGCACCGCGCCGGTCTTCGCATTCAACGCCACCAGATGCGCGTCCACCGTCCCCAGGAACACCCGGTCGCCCAGCACCGCCACGCCCCGGTTCACCGCATCGCAGCACACATTGATCTTCGCCGGCAGCACGCGCTTGTAATGCCAGTAAGGCCTTCCCGTCGCCGCATCCAGCGCAAACACGTTCGAAGGCGGCTCGGAAACATACATCACCCCGTCCACTACAATCGGCGTCGCCTCGATCCGATGACTCGTAGGCATCTGATACACCCACGCCACCTTGAGATTCGCCGCATTCGACCGCGTGATCTGGTCAAGCGAGCTATACCGCCAGCCTTTATAAGACCCGGAGTAAGTCAGCCAGTTCTGCGGCTCGGCGTCGCTCTTCAACAGACGCTCGTTAGTAACCTGCGCCTGGCAAGCCGCCGCGGCTAACAGGATCAAAGCTATTCTCATCATTGAGCCTCTTTCTGGCGCTTCAGCGAAGCCAGGTAACTTACCAGGTCGTCTACTTCCGAATCCTTGAGCTTGCCTTTGTAAGAAGGCATAGTCGAGCTGCGGTCGATTCCGAAATCGCGGAATGAGCCGCGCGGCAAAGCCACCAGCCCCCGCGAGAAATCGAGGATCTGCACCATATAAGTGTCCTGATTCATCAGGAATCCGGAATACGAAGTCCCGTCCTTCGCGATAATCTTCGCTACCCAATACTCCTGCGCCACCTTGGCATTCGGATCGATGATCGATTCGCGCAGATAATCGGGCGCCCGCTCCGACCCGATCACCGAAAGATCCGGCCCCTGCACCGCGCCTTCCCCATGCACCAGATGGCACCCGCCGCACCCGTTCGCGCGAAACAATTGCGCGCCCCGTCCCGCATCCCCATGGATCGCCGCAGCCCCGCCCGCCTGGCTCAGCGAACGCACAAACGCCACGATCTGCCAAACCTGCGTGCCGTCGAAAAACACCCCCGGCATGGCGGTCCCGGCAATCCCGTCGCTGATGTTGTTATAAAGATCCGCATCCGTGCTGCCGTGGAAAAACGAGCCGGTCGTCAGATTCGGACCCAGCCCGCCCGTCCCCTTCAGCCCATGGCAGCTCGCGCAATGCGAACGAAAAATCTTCGCGCCCGCCGCGCGGTCTTCGGGAGTCGCATGCGGATTTCGCGCCGGAACCTGCCCCTGCGCCAGGCATGCCGACGCCAGCGCCAGCCATAGAACCGATTTCACGGAAAACCTCCGTTCGGAGTATATCGTTTCAGTACCCCCCGTAGCGCCCCTTCACCGAATCCTGCCGCCCTCGATCGTCGGAACAATAAACGCGACGAAAGCAATGATGGATCGCATAACCGGTGGGGCAGATTTCCGATCCGCCCCACTGCTCTTCAGTAAATCGTCTTCATCTCCAGCACCACCGTCTCGAGTGGCTGGTCGCTCAGGTTCTCGATCTTCTCCTGCGACGGCCCGCTCCATTTGAAGTCCCCCGTCTTATGCTGCACGGCCTCGGCCGCTCCCCCCGCCGCAGTCAGGCGCGCATTCAGATCCGTCATGCAAACCGTCAGATGGCTGAGCGTATACTCGTGCGTCGGCACGCTTTCATGCGGACCCAGTTTCAACCGCAGCGCCCGCACCTGCTCGTTTTCGAAAATCAACGAAAAATTCTTCGGAGCCACCTTCAGCGGATCGAGCGTCGTCCCCACCACCTTGGCCGGATACCCCGCCTTCTTGATCGCGATAATTACGCCCGAAGGCCCGCTCGGCCGTGGATCGACCCGCGGAGTCGGCAGCGGTCCCGAGTAGTGAAATCCAATCGCCGGACTCCAGTTCACCGTCCCCGGATCCCACTTCAGATCCTCGATCGTGCCATCGAGATAAGTGAGCCGCTCACCCCCGGTACGGAAATAAATCAGCACGCGATTCAGCTTGTGGTTATGCCAATTGTGGCCCGGCTCGGCGCACCGGACCCGATCCTGTGGAGGCAGCGTCCCGCAAAGCTGCGGAAGGTCGGTCGCGGGATCGCCGGCGCCCGGATACGGCTGCGGTGGATCGACAATCAGCTGTTCGTTCTCGAACAGAACCGTAAAGCCCCTCACTCCCGGCACGGGCTTCCCCGGCCCGGCGAACCAACCCGTCTTAGCCGGGCTCTGGCCGGGCAGTTGGCCCCATAAAAGGACCAGCGGAATGCTGAGCAATAACACCCGTTTCGTGGGCAACGCAAGGAATCGCATTCGGCTATTGTATGCCCAAAGGCGTTGCCTCGCAATTTTCCCAACGGTAAGTCGGGCAAAATGAACTATGCGCGACGAATTGACGGTGATCGTCGAGCAGGACGGTCCGTTGCCGGCGGACGCGGGTCGGGAACTCGCCGGTAAGGCCATGGCATGCAATTACAAAGAACCTGCGAGCCCTGCGGATAACAAGAGGCGGGTGTGTGACGAACTTACAGAGGCTGGCGAATCGAAGCACTCTGCGCGGGGATGATCCACGGCATCGGCGGCAGTATCAATTTCGCGCTAAGACCACACCAGCGGCCACAATCTCTGCCCGAGGGCGCCCACTGCCAAGGCATCCTCCGTGACCATTGCGACAACACCCGCAAGACCCGCCGAATCGACGATCTGGCAGCATACGTCCGAGGGTTCGATGATTCCACCAGGGAACCATCGTTCAGGAATCCTGAGCGCTAACCGTTTACCATGGAATCTGGGGTCCGAATCGACATGACTTACCATAAGCTCCCTCTCGCACTCGCCTTCTCTCTGTTCGCAGCCGCCGTGCAGGCGGACGAGGGGATGTGGACCTTCGATAACCCGCCGGTGAAACAACTCGAAGCCAGGTATCGTTTCACCCCCACCGCCGCATGGCTCGATCATGTCCGGCTCTCCAGTGTGCGCCTGAACGACGGCGGCTCCGGCTCCTTCGTGAGCGCCAACGGACTGCTGCTGACCAACCATCATGTGGCGCGCGGCCAACTGCAAAAGAACTCTACCGCCGAGCACGATTACATTAAAAACGGATTCTACGCCGCCACCCAGGCCGACGAGATGAAGTCGCCGGATCTCGAGGTGAACGTTCTGGTTTCGACCGAGGACGTGACAAAGCGCATACAGGCCGCCGTTAAGGACGCCAAAACGCCGGAGCAGGAGTTCGCTCTGCGACGCGCCGCCATCGCCGCCACCGAAAGCGAAAGCCTGAAGAACACCGGCCTTCGATCCGACGTCGTGACCCTCTACCAGGGGGGCGAGTATTGGCTGTATCGCTATAAGAAGTACACCGATGTCCGCCTGGTGTTCGCGCCCGAACAGCAGATTGCCTTCTTCGGAGGCGATCCGGATAACTTCACGTATCCGCGCTACGACCTGGATATGGCGCTGTTCCGCGTCTACGAGGACGGCAAGCCGCTCGCCACCAAGGACTATCTGAAGTGGAATCCGCAGGGCGCGGGCGACGGCGACCTCGTGTTCGTACCGGGTAACCCAGGGTCGACGCAGCGGCTCGATACCTTTGCGCAGTTAGAAACGGAACGCGATTTCCGGGAGCCCGCCTACCTTACGATTCTGAAGAGCCGCATTGAAGTTCTGGAGCAGTATTCCTCACAGGGCGCGGAGCCGGCCCGCCAGGCGTCTTCGGAGATTTTCAATCTGCAGAATTCGCTCAAGGCCTTCGAGGGGCGCGAGAAAGGCCTGCTCGATCCGCAGATCATGGACGCCAAGCGCAAAGAAGAAGCGGATTTCAGAGCGCGCGTGATGGCAAATCCCGCATGGAAA
Source organism: Bryobacteraceae bacterium (assembly GCA_050015835.1). Lineage (GTDB taxonomy): Bacteria > Acidobacteriota > Terriglobia > Bryobacterales > Bryobacteraceae > BOG-234. Next base: position 31,164 of record JBEKAQ010000003.1, read on the forward strand.
CAGGCTTACGGCAGTGCGTGGGATGAAATCGTCGCCGCCGAAGCCAAAGACCGCGCGCGTGCCAAAGAGCAATTCTTTCGCGGCACGAATTCCGAGCTGGCGAATCTCGCCGCGACCATCGTCGATTACGTCGCCGAAGTGAAGAAGCCCGATGGCGAGCGCCTGCCCGGCTACCACGATGCGCAGCTCGAATCATTACGCTACGAGCTGTTTTCACCCGCGCCCATCTATCCGGCCATGGAGATGGCGCGCATGGCGGGAGCCCTGCAGCTGGATCTGACCCAACTGGGACCCGAAGATGCGTTTTTGAAGATTGCGCTGGACGGCAAGACGCCGGAGCAGGCCGCAAGAGCCTGGTTGAGTGCCACGAAACTCGGGGATCCCGCGGTGCGCAGGAAACTGATTGAGGGTGGCGAGGCCGCCGTAGCCGCGTCGGACGATCCGATGATCGTCATCGAGCGAAGGCTCGATCCGATCCGCCGGGAAACGATCAAGTGGCAACAGGACAACGTGCAGAGCGTGGAGCAGCGCGCCGGAGAACAGCTCGGCAAGGCGCGTTTTGCCGCCTACGGCCGGAGCACTTATCCCGACGCCACGTTTACGCTGCGGCTCTCTTACGGCCAGGTTAAGGGCTATCCGATGAACGGAACCGAAGCGCCGTCGAAGACTACGCTCTACGGGTTGTATGACCGGGCCAACGGATTCAACTTCGAAGGCCCCTTCGCCCTGCCCTCGCGCTTTATGGAAGGTCGCAACAAACTCGATCTGGCGACGCCGTTCGATTTCGTTACTACCAACGACATCATCGGAGGCAATTCGGGTTCGCCCGTGGTCAACCGGAACGGCGAAATCGTTGGCCTGATCTTCGATGGAAACATCGAATCGCTGGTGGGAGACTTCGTATACAGCGATGCGACCAACCGCGCCGTCGCCGTTACCACCAACGTCATGACGGAGGCCTTACGCAAGCTCTACGGCGCGCAGAAGCTGGTCGACGAGCTGATGCGGTGAACGTGCTTGTGGTGATGGCCGATCTGTTCTTCTCGGCGACGATTATCGATATCGCGAAGAAGCTGGGGATCACCGTACAGCTTCTTAAGGACCGGGAAACGCTGCTGGAGAAGATCGGGACCAGGCCAGCCGCGGTAATCTTCGATCTGAACTACGCGGCCGCCGATCCGATCGGCTTGATTCGCGAGATGAAAGCCAACCCGGAGACCAGCGCGATTCGCACCATCGGATTCGTGTCGCACGTGCAGGTGGAGCTGAAATCGCGAGCGCAAGAGGCAGGCTGCGACGTGGTATTGGCGCGCTCGGCCTTCGCGCAAAAACTGCCTGAACTGCTCCTTACTCTTTTCTGAGAAACTGTCCAATGGATCGAGTCGCCTGGCGGATGCGGTGCTCGTTTTCGACCAGCGCGAAGCGTACATGGCCCTCGCCCATGGGGCCGAACCCAATTCCCGGCGAGACGGCCACCAGAGCTTTCTCCATCAGCAATTTCGAAAATTCGAGCGATCCAAGGGCGCGATAGCGCGCGGGCAGCGGCGCCCAGAGGAACATCGACCCGCGCGGCGTCTCGACCGGCCATCCGGCGCGGCATAAACCGTCAACCAGAACGTCGCGCCGCTTCTTATAGGTGGCGCGGATTCTTTCGATATCCTCATCGCATTCGCGCAGCGCCACGATGGCGGCGATCTGGATGGGCTGGAACATCCCGTAATCGAGATAGCTCTTGATGCGGGCCAGAGCCGCAATCATCTTCGCGTTGCCCAGACAATATCCGACGCGCCATCCGGCCATGTCGTAGCTTTTCGACATGGAGAAAATCTCAACCGCGACTTCCTTCGCGCCCGGAACCTGCAGAATGCTGGGCGGGACATAACCGTCGAAGCCCAGATCGGCATAAGCGAAATCGTGGACAATCAGCGTGCCGTTCTGGCGGGCCAGTTCCACGATCTCCGTCAGGAACGGCAGATCCACGCACACCGTGGTCGGGTTGTGCGGAAACGAGATCAGCAGCACCTTCGGCGGTGTGAGCGACTCCCGGTACAGCTCTTTCAGCCGGTCGAGGAACGTTTCCGCATTGGGCATCGGCAGCATGTGCGCGTTGCCCTCCGACATGATGACGCCGTACTGGTGAATGGGATAGGCGGGATTGGGCGCGGCCACCACGTCGCCGGGCCCGACGATGGCGAACAGCAGATGCGCCAGCGCGTCTTTCGCACCCATGGTGACGATGGCCTCTTTATCGGGATCGAGATCTACGTTGTGCCTGCGCTTGTAGCGCTTGCAGATTTCCTCGCGCAGATGCGGGATGCCGCGCGACATCGAGTAGCGATGGTTCTTCGGATTGCGGGCGGCTTCGATCAGCTTATCCACCACAATCTGCGGCGAGGCCCCGTCGGGATTCCCCATACCGAGGTCCACCACATCCATCTGCGCCGCGCGCGCCTTTGCCTTCATCTCGTTGATGACGGCGAAAACGTAGGGGGGCAGTTTCTGGATGCGATAAAACTCGTCGGTTCCTGACATGGGAAACTTCCAGTTTAATCGGCGCGAGGCGCTGGCGGCGAAAAAGGCGGCGGAGGTCTTTCATTGACGCATGGTAAATTGAAGTGTTCGCCTTCCTCTGGTCCCCATCGTCTAGAGGCCCAGGACATCGCCCTTTCACGGCGGTAACGGGGGTTCGAATCCCCCTGGGGACGCCAAACTATCCCGCGTTATCGTGACCGCGTGCATTCATCGAGACATCTCGGTAGAGAGCGGTGTAAGACTCCCAGCCGTTCAAATGGTCAGCGACGTCGGTACGCTTTACGCCGATGTGCTCGTCGTGGGGTGGGGTGCCTGGAGGCGATCGCAACGGAGCCGACGACCACGGCTATCAACCCCACACCCGAGGGCACCAGCGGTATTGCTCCAAGCCGGAGTGAATCCATCGTTGCAGGCTTTCGCAGTCTAGCCGTTCGGGAATCGAATATTTCAGCCCTTGACACTGGGCAGCGCGCCACAGGATTGACGAAACAGCTGATGAATCCGGTCGCCGGACCAAGTCTTGAGCTTCTTTCAAGGGTATCCGCAAGCGCAAACTCGTAGTCGGCTGTTCCTCTGGCAAGCGCGGTGTCGAAAATCTGGTACCTACGTTGACCATTCGTGTCGGCTAGCCGATCGGTAATCCTCATGTGGTGATCGATCAAGCCGCCCCAAATCGGATTCAGAATCCAATCACCCACCTCATACTTCCAAGCGGGCGCACTTGAATGCTGATAAGACTGATGGCCGTTAAGCCCCGTCAAACTAAACCCTCCTGATATTAATTTAGCTGGTTTTGGTCGAATGATCTGCGATGTGCTTCACGTCCGCGGGAATTCGCCATAGATCGATAATCGGATTGAGCTTCTTGCGCAACGCCTCCTCATCCCGCGTCTGGCACTCCCAGATCTCGAACACGCGCCAACCCTGCGCCTTCAGCAGCTTTCGATTGCGCTTATCCCGATCCACATTCGAACGCCGCTTGAGAGCCCAGAAATCCTGATTCGTCGCCGGCACGGGCTTCCCATACCTGCACCGATGCATGTGCCAGAAACATCCGTGCACAAACAGGACGGCTCTCGCCCGTGCAAAGACCAGATCGGGCGTCCCCGGCAACTGCCTGGCATGAAGGCGGTAGCGCAGGCCGGCAGCGTGGAGGATGCGGCGCACCCGCAGCTCCGGCTGCGTATCCCGCGAACGGATCTTCGCCATGTTGAAGCTGCGCTGTTCGGGCGTATGGACGTCGGTCATGGCAGAGGCCTCATGCGCCCGTCGGGGAGCACGCGATAGCGCATCCCGCGCCACTCCACTTCGTTGCCGGCCAGTCCCGCGCACCACACCGCGAAACCGAACAGATCGCGGAGGGGAACCAGGGCGAGCTGCGCCAGGCTCGCGACCCGCAGACACGCCATCAATCGAATGGCGAGGCCCGCCAGCGCCGTCGCCGGATACCCGCACACGGCTGCGACGAGCGACCAGAACGTGAGCTGAGTGACCAGGTAACCGAAATAGCCCGCGGGGCGCGAAATGCGGATAGTCCGCGACCAGCGGACCTGATGCTTCCACACGTCGGGCCACGACCCCGCGCCCAGATTGGTCTCGACCACGGTGTCGGCCAGGGCGATCCGCTTGCCCAGCGCGGAGATGCGCGCGCCGAGCTGGTAGTCGTCGGCGAGGTATTCGCGGATGGCGTGGAAGCCCCCGATGGCATCGAGCTCGCGCCGCCGGAACGCCATGGTGGAACCGAGGGCGAAACCGCTCGACGACAGCAGCCTCGCCACCAGGACGCTGGGAGCGAATTCGGTGGCGATGCCCAGAGCTTCGGCCTTGGCCGCAATCGAGGAGCCGCGCCCGCGGTAAAGACAGGTGACCAGCCCGACGCCATCGTCTTCAAGCAGGCTGACGACGCGGGCCAGGTAGTCGGGCTCGACTAAGATATCGCTATCGTTGACCAGCAGCACGTCGTACCGGGCGTGCCGGGCGAGAATCTCCAGAGAGCCGACCTTCGCGTTAGGAGCATCGTTGGCGGTATTTATAATCCGGCAGCCGAGGCGCTTGATGTCCGCTATGGCCGGGTCGTTCAGGTCGGCCACTCCGAAGAGAATCTCGAACTCCGGATAGTCCTGCTCGGCGTGCGACAGAATGGCTTCGTAGAAGCCGGGGTCGCGTCCGCGCACCGGCTTGAGGATCGATACCGGCGGATGAAAATCGGGAAACGATTTCCGCCGGCGGAAGCGGAGGGCGGCGGCTATCGCCAGCAGGTTATACGCGATGCCGGACCAGACCATGATCTGTATCAAGACGACGCGGATCACAGCGACACAAAAACAACGCCGATGGCGACGAGGCCGGCGCCGATCCAGCGCCGCCAGTCCACGGCCTCCTTGAGGAGATACTTGGCCAGCAGCGTCTCGGGAATGAAGGTCGCTGCCGACATGGGGACCGCGAAGCTCATGGGCGCTATCGAGACCAGCTTCATGAACGAGAAGAACGATACGGCCATCGAGCAGGTGGAGATGATCACGTATCGATTGCGGCCCAGCGCCGACAGCACGAGGCCGAGCGCGCCGGGGCGGAAGTCATGGATTTCGCCATGGTGCCGCATGCCCAGCGAGCGGAAGACATCGCCGACCGTGGTGGCGCAGACGAGCATCAAGACCAGTATCCATTTCATAAGCGCGTATCGGGCGGCGTGCGCCCTACCAGCGTAACTCCGACGGTGATCAGGATAATACCGGCCCAGCGCGTCAGCGAGATGTTCTCACCCAGAATGAATTTGCCCGAGAAGGCCGTCAGCACGTAGGCGCTGGCGGTCACGGGCAGCACGTAGCTCAGGTCGGCCCAACTGAGGAGCGCCATGTGGCTGAGCGTCCAGACGATGAGCAGCGCAACGCCCAGGGCCACCCAGGGATGGAACAGGGCGGCGATCAATGCAAACGGCGAGTTCCCGATATCGCCCAACTGCTGCATGCCCCTGGTGAGCGCGGAGTTGCCCGCCACGTTGCTCAGAACCACGATCGCGGTGAACAGCCTTGTTTTCGAATTCAGCGCCTTAGTCGCCGGCATTGGCGGATACGACGGTGTGCCGCTGCCTTTGCTTCAGGATGAATTGCTTCCGGCGCGACCGGAGGGCCAGATATTCGCGCGCTTCCTTGGTGAGCCGCCGGCGATCATGCGCGTTGAAGATCACCTTCCGCACCATACGCCAGACGACGCGCGCGCGGAAATAGTATTCGCTGTAGAAGCGCTCCACCCAATCCATCAATTCGGCTTCGTCCAGGTTCTCGTACACCACCTTCGGTAGCTGATTGCCGCGCTCGTCGACGATGTTGCCGATGGAAATCAGATCGTTCTTTTTGGCGTACTCGTAGAACTCGGTGCCGGGATAGGGATGGGCGATCGAAACCTGGATGGTTTCGTTATCTAGCTTCTTGGCGAAGTCGATAGTTTTGCGGATGCTTTCGCGGGTTTCGCCCGGCAGGCCGACGATGAAGTCGCCGTGAATGACCAGGCCCAGTTTCTTGCAATTGGCCGTGAAGCGCTCGGCCATGTCGATGGTCGCGCCCTTCTTGATGTTCTTGAGGATCTGCGCATCGCCCGATTCGTATCCGACGATGAGGAGCCGACAGCCAGCTTCTTTCATGGCCTTCAGGGTGTCGTAGTCGGTGGTGACGCGCGACGTGCAGGACCAGGTGAAGCTGAGGGGCTTCAACTTGGCGCAGAGCTCGATGGTGCGTTCTTTCCGGTAGTTGAAAGTATCGTCGTCGAAGAAGATCTCCCTCACTTCGGGGAAGGCTTCGAGCGCGTATTTCACTTCGTCGCGGATGTCATCGCTCGAACGCAGACGCCAGCGGTGTCCGGAATGCGTTTGCGGCCAGAGGCAGAAGGTACACATGGCGGGGCAGCCGCGCGAGGTGTACATGGCGATGAACGGATTGAGCAGAAACGGGACATTATAGCGGGTGACGTCGAGATCGCGCTTGTAGATTTTCGAGACCCAGGGCAGCGCGTCGAGATTCTCGATGGAGGGCGCTTCGGGATTATTGACGATGCGTCCGTCCTTGCGGAAGCTGGCGCCGGGGATGTCCTCGAGCGGCTTGCCGTTGGCGTAATCGACGATCTGATAATCGAACTCGCGGCGGATGACGAAGTCGATGGCGGGGCTGGCGTTGAGCGCCTTTTCCGGCTCCATGGTGACGGGCGGGCCGACGAAGCAGATCTTGAGATTGGGGTTGGACTGCTTCATCATTTGGGAGATTTTTATATCGACGTGGAAGCCCGGGGTCGACGTAAAGAGAACCAAAAGATCGTAATCCCGAGCCATCGCGACGGTCTGTTCGATGGAGATTTTATGGGGCGGCGCATCGATCACTTTGCTGTCCGGAAGCATGCCGGCCGGATAGCACAACCAAACCGGGTACCAATAAGATTCGATTTCGCGGGAAGCGGGCCAGCGAGAGCTCGCACCGCCATCGAAGCCTTCAAAAGAAGGTGGGTTCAGGAACAGGGTTCGCATGCCTAACCTGTATTGTATGATGACGATGCTCGGCTGACCGATTCACGCCATCCCTCAATGAGGCGGGCACGCTCGGCATCGGGCATACGGGGCTCGAAACGGCGCTCCACGCGCCAGAAACTTTCCACTTCGCCGGCTCCCGACCAGACCTTTTCGGCGATTCCGGCGAGGTAGGCGGCCCCGAGGGCGGTGGTCTCCACATCGATGGGACGGACTACTGGCTTGCCGAGGATATCGGCCTGAAACTGCATCAAGAAATCGTTAACGGCAGCTCCTCCATCGACGCGGAGTTCGCGGATGGGCTGGCCGGAGTCGGCCTCCATGGCGCAGATCAGTTGCTGGCTCTGGAAGGCGATGCTTTCGAGCGCGGCGCGGACGATGTGGGCTTTGCCAGTGGATCGTGTGAGGCCGGTGATGATACCGCGCGCGCCGGAATCCCAGTAGGGGGCGCCGAGGCCGACGAAGGCGGGCACGACGTGGACTCCTCCGGTATCGGGAACGGATGCGGCTATGGATTCCGATTCCGCCGCGTGGGAGATCAATCCGAGCGAGTCGCGCAGCCATTGAATGACTGCGCCGGCGATAAAGACGCTGCCTTCGACGGCGAATTGCGGGTTGGTGTCGAGCGAGGCGGCGCGGGTTCCGAGCAGCCTATGGGTGGAGCGGGGTTGGCGCGATCCGGCGTGAGTGAGGGCAAAGCAGCCGGTTCCGTAGGTGTTTTTCGAGAGGCCGGGGCGGAAGCAGGCCTGGCCGGCGAGGGCGGCCTGCTGATCTCCGGCGATGCCGCTGATGGGGACTTCGGCTCCCAGCCAGTGAGGGGCGATGACGCCCACTCGGCCGGAGGAGGGGACGATTTTCGGCAAGATGGCTTTGGGGACGTCGAAGATTTGAAGCAGGTCCTGGTCCCAGTCTCCTCTGGCCAGATCCATCAGCATGGTTCTTGAGGCGTTCGAATAGTCGGTGGTGTGGACCGCCCCGCCGGTCAGGTTCCAGATCAGCCAGGTGTCGACATTGCCGAAGAGGATATCGCCATTGTTTGCTTTGGTCCTGGCGTCGGGGACATTTTCGAGGATCCAGCGGATTTTGCTGGCGGAGAAGTAAGCGTCGATTACCAGGCCGGTCTTCGATTCGATGAGTTCGGCTTGGCGCGATTGCTTCAGTTCCGAACAGAAATCCGCGGTTCTTCGGCATTGCCAGACTATGGCGGGGGCGATTGGTTCTCCGGTTTGGCGGTCCCAGAGGATGGTGGTTTCGCGCTGGTTGGTGATTCCGCAGGCGGTTATGTCTCGCGCTCTGAGGCCCGCGCGATCGAGGACGGCCTGGGCGGCTTCGAGCTGCGCGTCCCAGATGGCTTTGGCGTTTTGTTCTACCCAGCCGGGGTGCGGGAAGAGGGAGGGGAATGGAACCGCTTGCATGGCGATTCTCTCGCCTTGTTCGTTATAGAGCGCAGCTCGGGCGCTGGTGGTTCCTTCGTCGAGGGCTAGTATGGTGGGCATGGGCAGGCCGATGATCAATCGGCCGCAGGTTGCCAACCTGCCCCGCGTACGGAAACTCGGAAGAGGTCTCTCTTTTCTCCGATTCGTTCCACGTTGGCCCACGGGAAGAACATCTCAAGCTGCGGCCTCAGAGCCTCCCAGGTTTCTTCGGTGTTGGGGGCTAACAGGCGGTCGTTGACGAAGACCTCGATCTGGTTGCGGTCGAACCTCAGGCCTTCTTTTTCGAGGCGGTCGCAGGCGTCCGAGGCGGCTCGCCAGGCTTGGGCGAGCTTTGACTGGAAAGTTCCTTCGAGCGGGGTCTTGCGGTTGTAGAGAAGCCCGAGGCGGTTCTCCCGGTTATCGAGGCTGTAATTGGCTTCGTGGCCGATTAACATGACCCCGGGGCCGGCGGGGACGTGGCGGTAATCGGCTACGTCGATCAAGAGCTCGGGGCAGACGCTGTCGCGGATCCATTGGTGGAAAACCGCTACGGCGTCGGCCAGATTATACCGATTGCCTTCCTGGACGAAGATCTTCAAATTGATGTGGTCGATCACGCGGTGGCCTTCGCGGGCGCCGACGTCATGCGGGCGTAGCAGCTGTAGCATGCCTCGATGAATAGTTGCGCCTCTTCAATAAGCTGGTGCGTTTTCTCCGGGGTGCGGGTGAGGCCCGATTCTTCGTGCGCGCGGAAGAAATCCTGGGCGAATTTGCCGCGGACGAAGGGATCGAAGAAGATCTCCGTGTCGTAGAAGTGGGTGCGGAATTCGTCGACGATTTTCGCGGGGTCCTCGGGGGCGATGCGGAACTTGAATTTCAAAAGCGCTTGCGCTCCGTGGAGCATCGAGTGGTACGCCATGGCGGCGGCTTTTCCGATGTTGCCTCCGTCGAGCTGCAGCTGGGCTTCGAAGGCTTCGCGCTCGCAGGCTACGAGTTCGAAATCGATGGGGTAGACCACTTCTCCGGCGCACTCGCCTACTCCGATGTCGCCGAGCGTGAATTCGCGGGGGTCGCCCCAGTCGCTATAAAAGGAGGCGTCCTGATCGTGGGGCGGGACGGCCGTGAATTCATCGAGCATCTTTTTGCATTCGGCTTTACCGATGCGCCTGATGAAGGCCTGGAAGGTTTCGCCCTGGAGACGCTCGGCTCGATAACGGCCAGTGATGCGGTCGACGGTTTCGGGAATTCGTTTGGAGGGGACGGCGCCGATGGCGAGGCCGTAGGATCCGGCGTTATTCGACCATTCGCCTCCGAGGAGAACCTGGAAGTGCGGGACGGTGTAGCCGTTTTTGTTGCGGCTGACTCCGTAGAAGCCGAGGTCGGCGACGTGGTGCTGGCCGCAGGAGTTGAAGCAGCCGCTGATCTTGATGCGGAGTCCTCCGATGGCTTCATCGAGCTCGGTGTCTTTGGCGGCGAGGCGCATACGGAGTTCCCCGGCGAGTCCGCGGGAGGAGGCGATGCCGAGTTTGCAGGTGTCGGTGCCGGGGCAGGAGGAGACGTCGACGATGGTGCCGGCTACGGGAGCCCCCAGATCGGCCTGTTTGAGTTCAGTGTAGAGGGCGGGAAGATCGGCCTCGCTGACCCAGCGGAGGACGAGGTTCTGCTCGACGGTGCTGCGGACGGTTTCCCTGAGGTATTTGCGGGATATGTCGGCTACGCGGCGGAGCTGAGTGGCGGTGATGTCGCCGAGGGGGAGCGCGATGGTTACGGTGGCGTAGCCCTGCTGGCGCTGGCGGTAGACGTTGTTGGCGTACCAGTGGTCGAAGCCTTCGGGCTTCACGGTTCGGATTTGCAGGAGGGTTGGTGGTTTGAGCGGCTCTTCCTTGTAATGGGGAACGTCTTTCAGGTAGTCGGTCCAGCGGGGATCGTGGGGGAGAATTTCGCGTTCGGCCTGAACGAGCTTTTTGAATTCCTCGATGCCGAGTTTGCTGACGAGGAACTTGAGGCGGGCGGTGTTGCGATTCTTCTTTTCGCCGAGTCGGGCGAAGACCCGGGCCATGGCCTGGGCGATTGGCAAGAGCTCTTCTTCCGGTAAGAATTCTTCGTACAGGCGGGCTTGCTGGGGGACTGGGCCGAGGCCTCCTCCTACCCAGAGCTCGAATCCTCGTTTGGTTTGGCCTTCGATTTCACGGGTTACGGCGATGGCTCCGAAATCGTGGAGGCGGACGAGTCCGCAGGCGTTTTCGCGGCAGCCGGAGAAGGCGATTTTGAATTTGCGGCCGAAGGATTGGACGTCGGGATGGCCCAGGAGAAAGTACGTGATGGCTTTGGCGTAGGGGGTTACGTCGAAGGTTTGTTCCCGGCAGACTCCGGCTATGGGGCAGGCGGTTACGTTGCGGACGGAGTTGCCGCAGGCTTCTCGCGTGGTGATTCCTACTGACGCCAGGCGCCACATGAGCGCGGGGGTGTCTTCAATGTGGATGAAGTGGAGCTGGATGTCCTGACGGGTGGTTACGTGGGCTATTCCGTCGGAGTATTCCTCACAGAGATCGGCGAGCATTTCGAGCTGGGGGGCGTTGAGGCCTCCGAAGGGGATTTTGATGCGCTGCATGCCGGGGGCGTCCCATAGGGTGTTGGGGCCTTTGGTTTCCTGGGAGGGATATTGCAGGGTGCGGGTGGTTTTTCCGTCGGAACGTTGGCCGTTGTCGTAGCGCTGGCCGTAAGCGCCTCGACGCAGACGCGTCTCGGCGAAGACCCGATCTTCGATTTTGCCTTGTTTCTTGAGGGCGATTTCGTGTTCGAAGACTTCGAGCTCGGTCGCCATGGGGGCGGGGACTTGGTCTACGAGGACGGACTTCCAGTTGGGATTGCTTGCTTTCATCGAATTACCTCTAAGTATATCGGCATGGGGTTGATTGGGGAAGAGGGCAGACACACGGCTATCGCCGCGTGTCCCGACAGGTCAGAAGAAGGGACTGTCCGGTGGCCGATTTCGGGGCGTTTGGCTCTCCAGCAGGCTAGTGACAGGGCGATTACCAGATCATCGTGTTCGGTGGGCCTGGAGACGCGCCCCGTGACGTTTCAGGTGTGGACGGATTTGTTTTCTTTTTCTCCTCCGGTGATGGTTACAGCCGCGATGTCGCAGCCTATGCGAGCGGCTCGGAGCATGTCGACAACCGGGGCTCCGACGCCGGTTCCGTCTACGGCCAACGCGCAGTGCGGTTGCCACTGACGAGGATCCGGGTGTGAGTTTCGGTGCTGAATCCCTCCTTCGAGACGGAAACCTCATACATGCCGATGGGCAGATTCTGCGCCGAAAAAGAACCGTTGGAATCCGTATGCTGGGTGACCTCGAGGTTGGTGGCCAGATTGCGGGACTTGACGGCAGCATCGGCGACCACCGCGCCCGATGCGTCCTTTACGGTTCCGGTAATTGCGCCGAGCGTTTCCTGTGCGCCCAGAGGCGCTGACATCAGCAGAAAAATCGAAAAAGTTGCGGCTAAGCACGCAGTGCGGCTACTACTGAAATTTTTCACGACCCCTCCCTGAAAGATTCCGTCTTCGCGGACGGAATAAAACACGTAGCAGCGATTGGAAAGTTGCATTCCGATTAACAACTGGTGTGAGAATCGTCTAGCTTCGGCAACGCCGCACGACCATTTATGCGGGATGCCTATGTCGGGGTTAAGGGGCCGATTCCGGGTGCGGTGAATTCCGGCTATCCAATTAATTCTTCTTCAGATACGGGATCGTGGGAACCCCTCTGGACGAGCGGCGCGTCCGTAGCAACAGGTATCGCACTATGGCCCTTTCGACTGGCCAGGCCGGCACGGCAGATCCGATTGACGAGGAATACTTTACCCGCGAATCGGGAGAGGATTCCGTAGTCGTCCACATGCACCTCGATGCGGTGGACGGCATCGCGCGGGACGTGATGGAGGGTTTCGGGCCGATGCCGCCGCGCGGCATCGAGGTCGGCGGCCTGCTGCTGGGGCATGTGGAGCCCAGCGCCCGTCCCCGCGTATGGGTCGACCGTTATCAGCGTCTCGAGTGCGCGCACCATGGCGGCCCGCGCTTCGCCCTCGACGCGGAAGACATCGAGGAACTCGAGAAAGCGGCGGCGGCGATTCGCCAATCGAGCGATTTGAATATTGTCGGCTTCTATCGCAGCCACACGCATGCCGGGTTCCAGCTGGAAAATTCCGACTATGAGCTCATCGCGCGCTACTTCGGCGATCCGGGCGATCTGATTCTCCTGATCCGGCCGGAGAGCGCGACCAAAATTTCGGCGCAGTTTTTCGCGCTCGAAGCGGCAGGCGAAGTGGGCCCGTCGGGCGCGGAGTTCCCCTTTCGGGGACGAGTGGTCCTGGCGTTGGAAGATGGCGGCCCGCCCGCCGCTTCAGTTGCAGCACCAGCGGTTGAAGCGGGTTCCGGAGATCCGCCTGCTTCCCGCGAAGGCTTCCGGCGTCTGGTGCCGGATTTCGTACCATTTGAAGAGCAGGGGCATCCGGCCCGGGCATTCATGAGTGAACCGAGATCGGATCGTGTGAGGCCAGACCATGCCGGCGCTGCGCATGAGGCCGAGGCTTCGTCAACGCGGAAGCTGGTTCGGCAGTGGTGGCCGCTGGCGGGCGCGATTGTGTTGGTGGCAGGGGCGTTCTGGGCTCTGCTGCCGCGCGCGGAGCATCGGGAGTCAGCCCCCGCCGCGGTCGGCGATGCCCCGGAAGCGGGCATATCGGTACGTCCGCTGGGCCTTTATGTGGACCCCTCGGGAGCCGCGTGGCGCATCTCGTGGAATCGCGATGCCACGGCTCTGAGCAGGGCGCGGGGCGTGGCGCTGTTCGTACGCGATGGGGACGATCAGAACCGTATCGATCTCTCGCCCGGGGACCTGCAGTCGGGAAGCTATCAGTACCAGCCGAAGGGCCACGACGTCACGTTCCGGTTGGAGGTGACCGATCGCGGCGGACATTTGACGGCAGAATCGTTCCGCATGAAAAGTGCGCCGGCCGCAGCCTTAAGCCCGGATCATCCTCAGGCGCCGGCGGCACAACCACCCGTGCCTGCGGCCTCGGGTGTGGTGCGCCCGGTGCCGCGCATCAAAGTTCCCCCGATGGTGCCCGCCAGCATCAGACCGCGCATCAAGGAGCCCATCCCGATCGATGTGTGGGTGCATGTCGATGCCCATGGTCGGGTAACGGACGCCGTACTGGCTACAAAGCAGCATTCCGGCCTCGAATCTTACCTTGCGAAGCGCGCCGTGGCAGCGGCGAAGCAGTGGCGCTTCGACCCCGCCCGCGAGGATGGCAAGCCCGTGGCGGGGACCGAGAAGATTCATTTCCTCTTCGAGCGGTGAAGCTCGAAGCGCTGTTACTGTGCGGCGGGCGCCGCGCGGCGCGTCATGCGATTCTTCGCACGGGACCGAACGGCCCGGACCCGTCCGGCCGCCGCGACCGACCTGCCCGCGGGAGCCGTCACCCCGTAGGGGACCTGGATCTCGTTCACGTCGGCGGCATCGGTCATAAACTCGATATAGATGTCGTCTCCCGCCGCCAGGCCGCTGGTCGGAACCTGCACGTTAATCTGATACAGGCCCGCGAGGGTCGGGGCAAGACCCGCGTACGTGATAGTGCCCGGGTTCTCAGTGGACGTTCCATTGGGCCCGTAGTCGTTAAAGTAAACCGACAGATTATCGGCATTGTAGACATCGGCCCAGCTGAGCGGGCTCGATGGCCCGAGCGCTCCATCCGCAACCGTGGGCGTAACGGTGCCGAGCCCGGTCAGGTACAGGGAAATATATTCGCCGGGAAGGGCGGGATTCGCCTGCGTAATCAACTGGCCGGTCGCGGCATGGTTGGCGGCGGCGAATCCGATTCCGTCGGCGTTCTGCGAGAAAGCTCCCGGCGCCGCATCGGTGACGTAGACCTGAACCACATTCGATTGCACTTTGTTGTTGGTCACCTGAATGTTGGCGAGGCCGGTTTGGTTGGACGCGACCTCATAGGGAACAGCCACGGCCAGCTGCGTCGGAGCCACGTAGTAGATCGGGCAGGCAAAGCCGTCGATGGTCACGGAGACACCGCCGAGGGATGTCGGGAACGTCTGTCCGCCCTGCGTCACCATGGTAGTCGAGGCGAGACCGGTCCCAATGAGCAAAATCAGTTCGCCTGGGGCGATACTGGCGGTAACGGGCTGCAAACTGGCCGCGTTGGCCACTCCGATGGGGCTCAGATAGACGCCCGGTCCGGAGAACGCCGGGGCATGCAACCCCACCTGCAAAGAGAAAAGCCCGTCGGTCCCGATGGCGACAAACGCCTGCCCTCCGTCGCCGAAGAGGTAGTCATAGCCGAAGACGTCGGGGCCGGCGCCGCCATTGGCACTCAATTGGATCTGGTCGTCGCTGCCGTAGTCGGTGGAGTACGCCGTCGTCGTATTGAACCGTTCGTGGACGATCGAGTCCCCGTTGCTGTCGCCCGTGTTGTTAGTCCCTCCGTAATACGAGTCTGTCCCCGAAATATCGGGCGCATCTTCGAGGGCGGCCGTGAAATACAGTCCCTCGCTGATGCTGTTCGTCGCCGTCGCCGTCAAGGCCTTTACGCCGAAGAAGATGTCGTAACCGCCGGCGGTCCAGCCGAGGATGAAATTGCCGTCAGCCGACGCGACTAACGTTTTGGATCCGGTGAACAGCGCATTGGTCGAGCTGACACCCGACGGGAGTGGAATCGTGAGGGTGGCGATTCCGTTGCTGAAGCTGTAAGTCGCGCCCGTGACGTTTTGCGTCAGAGAGGAGGCGAGCTGATTGGCCGCCTGGCCGTTCAGCGTGATGGGGCCGAATGCCCCTTTGCCGTTGGGACTGAGCTCGAACAGCGCGTTCTTGACGGCCGTGCTGCCCGCTCCCGTGAAATCCAGTAAGCCCGTCTGATAGGACGAAGTGAAACTCGCATTGGTGGGCGGAGACGATCCGGCCGGCAGGGCAATAAAAATGTCGTTAAAGATGGTGTAATCCTGTTCCGACTCCGTGGAACTTCCCGTGAACACGCCCTGTGCCACAGCCCCGTAAATGAGTGCGTCGATATCGGTCGGATAAAGCTCGTTGGTAATGTAACCGCTTCCGCTGGACCCGATCGCGTAAGTGCTGGTGAGAGTCAGGGGCTGCGGCGCGCCGCCCAAAACGGTATTGTCGACAGTCATGGCGTTCAGGGTATAGTTCCCCGCGCCGTCGAAGGTGATGGTGCCGAAGATCGCCGTGATCTCCGTGGGATTGGAGTTCTCATCGACGTTCTGAACGGCGACGTGGCGGAAGTTGTACGTGCCCTTGAGCAGGCCATTGCCGCTGGTGTCCTGGGTCTGGGCCGCCGCCACCGCGATGCTGAACAGGGTTAGCCCGGCTGTACGGAGCAGGGATTTAATTGGCTTTAAAAACATGAATCCTCGTAGATTTGTATTGCCTTGACAAATACAGGCGGTTCCCGCTCAATAAGGAGCAAACCACGTGTTCACTTCAGATGCACGGGACTATCGGTCAGGTTCCGTCTAATCCGTACAAGATGTGCCGAACGACTCATTGTGCCACAGAACGTTTTGCCGTATTTTCTCGTACTCGGCGAGGGCCGTTCGCTCGTCACCTGGAGATATGGCGTAGTTCTTCGGCAGTTGCGCCGCGGGCGCCTCAGTGTAGCATCAGTAGGGAGATCTATGTTTCGAAGCCGCCGGGTGTACGCCACTATTTTAACGTCGCTGATCCCGCTGTTGATCGGCAGTTTTGTCGCGCTCAGGTCCCAAACCGCCGGGCGTGAATTGATACGCGAGTCGGTAGATGAAAACAAACTGGTTACACTCGCGGGGAACACCCGCCCCGAGGCCAATGCCGACAATGATCGGGGCATGGTCCCGGACGATTTCGCGGTAGATCACATGTTGCTCCAGCTGAAGCGATCGCCCCAAGAGGAGCGGGCGGTCGAAAAGTTCGTAGCCGACCTTCATAATCCTCAATCCCCCGTGTTCCACAAATGGCTGACGGCCGGCGATTTCGGGAAAACCTACGGCCTTGCGGAATCCGATCTGCGGACCATCGCGGGCTGGCTTCAATCGAAGGGTTTCACGGTGAATACGGTCTACCCGAGCGGCATGGTGATCGATTTTTCGGGGACCGCCGGCCAGGTGCGGACCGCGTTCCACACTGCGATTCACAATCTGGACATCAACGGAGTGCACCATATCGCTAATGTCGGCGATCCACAGATTCCCGAGGCCCTGGCGCCGGCGGTGGCGGGCATTGTTTCGATGCACGATTTCCGGCCGCATAAGATGAGCCGCGCGAAGGTGAAGAAGAGCGCCCCCGAGTATACCTTTACCTACCAGGGGCAAACGTACTATGCGGTGGTTCCCGGCGATCTGGCAACGATTTACAACTTCACTCCCGTGTTCAACAGCGGCATCACGGGGACGGGACAAACCGTGGTCGTCATTGAAGACACCGATTTGTACACCCCGCGGCGCGGCGCGTCCGATTGGTCCACTTTCCGCAGCGTCCTCGGGCTCTCGCAGTACACCGCGGGATCCCTGATCACCGTGCATCCCGGCAACTGCGGCGACCCAGGGGTGAATGGGGATGACGACGAGGCGATCCTCGACGCGGAATGGGCCAGTGCGGCTGCCCCGAGCGCAACCATTGAAGTGGCATCCTGCCCCGATACCGATGTCACGTTCGGTGGTTTCATCGCCGGTCAGAACCTGGTGAACGCGACCCCCGCTCCGGCCATCTTTAGCATCAGCTACGGCGAATGCGAGGCGGAAAACGGCGCTTCGATGAACGCCGCATTCAATTCGCTCTATCAGCAGGCGGTCGCCGAAGGGATTTCCGTGTTCGTTGCGGCGGGCGATGAAGGAGCGGCCAGCTGCGACGCGGGAGAATCCATCGCCACGCACGGCATCGGGGTCAGCGCCTATGCTTCAACCGAGTACAACGTGGCGGCGGGCGGGACCGACTTTGCCGATGTGGTGCACGGCAACTCCAGCATGTACTGGAGTTCCACCGATAGCCCGGCGTATGCCTCGGCGCTGTCCTATATCCCCGAGATGCCGTGGAACGACTCATGCGCGGGAGGCTTGCTCGCCCAATTCAACGGTTTTTTGACGGGCTACGGCGCCAGCGGTTTTTGCGACAGCAGCACCGCCCAACAGGATGGCTTCGTCACCGTGGTCGGCGGCAGCGGGGGGCCCAGTAACTGCGCCACCGGAGTGCCCGCAACCGCGGGAATTTCGAATGGCAGTTGCCGGGGGTACCCCAAGCCCTCCTGGCAAACCGGCCTCCCCGGCATCCCGAGCGACGGAGTGCGGGACATTCCCGACGTATCCATGTTCGCCGCGAACGGCGTTTGGGGACACTATCTCGTGGTTTGCTTTTCAGACCCCTCAGCTATGGACAGCGCGCCCTGCACGGGTGCCCCCTACACCTGGGCCGGATTTGGCGGGACTTCGGCGTCGTCGCCGATTCTCGCGGGCGTGCAGGCCCTGGTAAACCAGAAGGCGGGGGGCCGTCAGGGTAATCCCAATCCGGTTTACTACGGATTGGCGGCGAGCAATCCCGGTGTGTTTAACAGCATCACCCAGGGAGACAACGTCGTGAATTGCGGCGGCCCGGTAAACTGCTACGGCTTTCTCGGAACCGTCGTCTATGGCCGCGGCGGGCGCATCTTCGGGACCACTTGGGCCGGCGCTCTCTCCACCTCCGGCGCGGCTCCTTTCACGCTGGCCTATACCACGAGCCCGGGCTATAACCTCGCGACCGGAATCGGCAGCGTGAACGTCGCCAACCTGGTAAATAGCTGGGGCGCGCAGTAACGGACGGGCCGAGCGCTCGCGCTAACGGCCCTGCTGCATAAAACCGTTGTACAGATACACCGCGAATAAGGCGATTCCATAGAGCGCGGTGGCGACGGTCAGCGCGATTCCCACGTTATCGATCTTCTTGAGCGAGCGCGAAACGTTTTGCTCGTTGGCGGACACTTCGCCGGTTGGATCGGCAATGTGCAGGACTTCATCATCGCGGCGCGTGACGACTTTTCGATACAGAGCGACTACCGCCACGATCACGGTCATGGCGATCAGAACAAGCATTGAAGCTGGCATGCAGGACCTCCCTTCAGGTTTGCATTCATGGTATTGCAAACGAAGGGCCAACCGAAGGGCCGAAACCGATAGATCGCACGCTACTTCGACTGCAGCCGCTCAAGGTATCTGGCGAGGTTGTACACGCGCACGCGTCCCAGATCCTGGTCCCACGCGACTTGTGAAAAAATCGGTCCCCAGACCGGCATGTCCCGCGTGCCGTGTCCGGAGGGAAGCGGCTCTTCGCCGGAAATGATGCGCTGAATGCGCGCCAGCGGAAACTTCCCGCCTTCGTGCATGGAAATGCGCGTTAAATCGGGCAGGGCAGTTCTAAGAGACTTCGCCATCGGGCCTCCGCCCTTGCCGTCTTTGCCGTGGCATACTGCGCAATAGGCCGTATAGAGGGCCGGCCCCTGAATGGAGTCGATCAGATGGGTTGTCTCAGGCGATTCTGTTTTTGGAGTCTGCGCGGAAATCGCGAGGATGATGAGAAACAATCCGCCGGCGACACGGGCACTGGTTTGGCGATGCATCTGATTAAAGTTTACCCCTGAGTGAACGCCGCCAGCCCTGCGCCAGATGCCGCACTCGCGAGAGCCGTATTCGAATCGGGACGATGGCACGATACTTGCCTGTAGTTCGGCGAGGTGGGCTTTATGACGAACCTGAAAAAACTCATGGAGAAGGAAATCCTCATTCATCTGACTGGCGACGGGTTTGTCTCAACCGTCAGATACGCGGGCCTGTTCAGGAAATCCGCCACATGGCAGACGCGGACCTGTGAGGTTGCAAGCAGGGAAGAGCCGGTATTTACACAGGCGGATGCGGACCGGAACCAGGAGGGACAGGCGGAAGCGCCATTCCCACATTGGCGTCCCAGCCTCCGCCGAGCGCCTTGATCAACTGGACTTTCGCGACCATCCGCTGCATCTCGAAATTCACCTCGGTCTGCTGGTTGGTGAGAAGAATCGTTTGCGCCGTGATCACGTTCAGGTACGGGTCGATTCCAGCCTGGTACCTTACGGTCGCTTCCCGCAGGCTTCTGCCGGCCGACTGGATGGCGGCTTGTTGCTGTTCAATGACCTCGGAAAGGATGCGCAGCGCCGCCAGATTGTCCTCTACCTGCTGGAACGCAGTCAGGACCGTCTGCCGGTAATTCGCCACAGTCTGATCGTAGGCCGCCTGATATTGCTGAATTGTCGCGCGGCGCAATCCGGCATCGAAAAGAGTCTCCGTCAGACTCGGCCCCACCGACCAGATGCGGCTCGGCCAGGTGAACCACTGGGCAATGCTGAGGTTCTCGAGGCCAGCCGAGGCCGACAGCGTAATATTCGGATAATAGGCCGCCTTCGCTATTCCGATCTGCGCGTTAGCCTGCGCCATGGCGCGCTCCGCGGCGGCGATATCCGGCCGCCGCTCGAGAAGCTGGGAGGGAATCCCGACAGGTGTGGTTAACGCCTTGACATTCACGAACTCCGCGTCCGCGGGGAGGGAAAACGACGCCGCCGCCTGGCCGGTCAGCACCGCTATGGCGTGTTCATACTGGGCGCGAAGATTGCCGAGGTCGGTGGCCTGCGCCGCGGCCGCCTGCCATTGGGCTTCCGCCTGGGCGACCGCCTCATCGGAGCTGAGTCCAGCGTCGCAGAGGTTACGATTCAGATCCAGCGCCTCTTTGTAAGCGCTCACGGTAGCGTCGAGCAGGCGCTTCATTTCGTCCTGGGCGCGCAGCTGGTAGTAAGCGGTGGCGAGATCCGCCTGGGCGGCGAGGCGCACGTTCTCGAGATCGGCCACGCTGGCCTGTGCCGCGTAGGTGCTGGCCTTGACGGTGTTCCTGACGCGCCCCCACAGATCTGGTTCCCAGGAGGCTTCGACCGGTAACGAAAATTCGGAATAGGTAGCGCCGGCGGTCTTGGGGCCGAAGGTCGACAGGCGTTGATTAGTGATGGCCGCACCGCCGGTCACGGTGGGAAAATACTGTGAGCGGGACTCCCGGATGAGAGCCTTCGCCTCAAGGACAGCCGCCGCCGCGGCCGCAATATTCTGGTTCGCTCCGTTCAGTTTGGTTTCGAGATCGTTCAGACGCGAATCGCCAAACGCCTCCCACCAGTTTCCGCGCGGAACCGCGTCGCCGGGCTGAGATGGTTTCCAGATGCCCGCGTCCTGCCCGCCGATTTCTTTGTAAGCGGGTGGAGTCACGACGGATGGCCTGACATATTTCGGGCCTACCGTGCAGCCGGTGAGCCAGCACAGGCAAATCGCCGCCATTGCTTTATTCGCCAATGTATACATCCACCAGGGAGCCCGGATACAAATTCACGTTGGCGGGCCTCTTGATCCTGAAAATAAGGGGCAGTACCCTGACGTCCACCAGCTCCTGTTTCGCGTCGGAAAGTTCGATCTTCGGAGACACGAAGGGCTGCACTCTCACGAACTCCATGGGGACCTTCACGGTTGAGCCGCGTATCGACATCTGCGCTTTAACTTTGGCGAGGGAGGGGAGCCTGGGAACGAGTATTTCGTCTACGTAGCAGCGCACGTTCAGCCGGGCGGGAGGGCCCCCCAACGCCAGCACAGGAGCCATCCCCTGGGTGTATTGATCGTAAGCGCCCTGCGTGGAGACGAAGCTGCCAGGCGTTACATTCACCGCCATCACCACTCCGTCGCGGGGCGCGTGCAGCGTATACTTGGCCAGCAGTGCGCTCGAAGACGCGTAAGCCTTCAGCAGAGCGTTATATTGCTTCTCCTGGTTATTGATGTCGTAAACCCACGCCCCGGCTTTGGTCAGATCATACTGTTTTTGCGCCACTTCGAGATTGGCTTTGGCCACGGCGGCGGCGTTGGCGGCGCTGTCGAGAGCGTCCCGGCTGATCGCTTTCGGATTCAGCTCAAACGCCGCCTGCTGCTTGAGCAACTCATCCTGCGCGGTCTTCAAAGACGCCTGCGCTGCATCGACCTGGGCCTTGGCGACGTCCAGAGTTTCCTTCCTGGGCTGCGCCCGCAGTTCCTCGAGCAGAGTTCTCGCGGCCTGCGCCTGCGACTCCTGCTGTTCCACCGTGGCCCGCTCGATGGAATCGTCGATCAAAAGCAGCGGCTGTCCCTTGCGCACTTCCTGGCCTTCGGCGACGAGGATCGATTTCACGGTGCCCGCCACTTCCGGATAAACGTTGATATTTTCCCCGCTGGGCTGATCGCTTTCCACAATCCCTTCCGCGTAGATGCCGCTGGGATAGGGGTTGGTGGGCGGATTGAATGCCGGCGGCAGCGCAGGCTGCGTAATACCAAATAAGTACGCCCCGACGCACCCGGCCAGAATGCCGAGAAACGACAGGACGTAGAGGATCTTTCTCATTGGTCGCCTCCTTTTTCCCAACCGGTCACGCGGCCATCCTCCATCTTCAGAATCCGTGTAGCCAACTCGATGATCCTGTTGTCGTGCGTAACGATCAGAATGCAGCGTTTCTCGTTGAGAATATTTTTCTTCACAAAGCTCACGATGGCGTGGCCCGTATCTCCGTCGAGAGAGGCAGTGGGCTCGTCGAGGATCAGGATGTCCGGCTGACCGACGATGGCGCGGGCGATGGCTACGCGCTGTTGCTCGCCCCCGCTCAACTTCACGGGCGGCAGATCGGCGCGATTCTCCAGCCCCACGATCTTCAGATATTTACGCGCTTCGACCAGCGCTTCCTTCCACGATATTTTCCTGAGGATGAGCGGGATGGCCACGTTCTCGGCGGTCGTCAGTCGCGGGAACAAGTGAAAATCCTGAAAAACGAAGCCGATTTTATTCAGCCGGAAATCGGCAAGCTTATCGTTACCCAGATGCCAGATATCGGTTCCTTCCACCGTGACCGTGCCCTCGTCCGGCCTGAGAATCCCCGAGAGAACGCTCAGCAAAGTCGTCTTTCCGCTTCCCGACGGACCCACGATGTACACCATTTCGCCGAACCACATCTCAATGTTGACGTCCTTCACCGCCTGGGTTTTGGCCTCGCCCTCGCCAAACCATTTCTTCAGTCCGGTGGCTTTGATGGCGGTCGTTCTGGTTACGGTTGCGGTCGTGGTGGTTGCGGTCGTGGTGGTTGCGGTCGGCGTCATGTCATCCTCTGAAGATGTCGAATGGTTCGACGCGCAACACCCGGCGGACTCCGACGTAGCTCGAAACGGCGGCGATAACAATAACCATCACAAGGGCAAGCTGGAGATTCCACCAGGTGATTACAGCCGCATAATCGGGCAATCTCAGCTTGGCGATCCAGATTACCAGCGAACATAAGCCGACACCGAGCCCATAGCCGGTCAGGGCGGTGAAACTGGCCTGGAAGAGGATCATAAAAATCAGTTCGCGGCTCTTGGCGCCGATCGCTTTGAGGGCGCCGAATTTCTCCAGATTTTCGAGAACAAACGTGTAGAAGGTCTGGCCCGAAATGGAAAGACCGACGATAAAGCTCATGACGGTCATGATGAGCAGATTCATTCCGAGGCCGGTCTGGAATTCATAGAAGGCGGATATCTTGTCCATGAATTCGTCCTTTGTCAAAGTCAGGTAACCGAGCGCCTTCATTTGTTGCTTGATCCGGGGTATGTCGGCGGGGCTTTTGGGCGCGACCAGAACATAGGAGATGGTGAAGCGCGGGTTCGGAATGTACTGAAGCGCCCGTTCATAGGTTGTGTACAGTGTGGGGACGCCGAAAAGACCGCTGCTGGCCACGCTGGCGATGCCCACAATGACTCCCCGGTGGTCATTGAGTTCGAATTCGGTCCCGACGTGGGGATTGCCCATTTTGGGAAACTCGGTATCTTTGACGACAATGAAGGAATTCTCGCCGTAGATGTCCTCGATCTTTCCCTCGAGGAGCCGCGGCCGGCCGAACAGGCTGGTGTCGTCCAGCCCGATGACCGTCACATACTGATATACGCCGCCAGCGAGTTTCACGAGGGCGCCTCCGGAATAGACCGGCACCGCATAATCGACGCCTTCGATGCTGCGCGCCTCGTCCAGCACGTAATCCGGCATGCCGATCGTCTGGGCCACGGTTTGCACCGCCGGGTCCATGATCCATACCGACGCGCCGAGATTGATCACCGTCGCCGACGCCCGATTCAGCACCCCTGCGAACAGCGAAGTCATGGCCGCCATCAGGAAAACGGCGAACGTAATGCCCACCAGCAGAGCGCTGAACTTTGCCTTGTCGTTGACCAGCAGCTTGTAGGCGAGCTTGAGAATTCCTCCCATTTATCTCCCCTTGAACCTGACTTTGTGCACCTGGCGTGCCAGATCGGGGTGGACATTATCAATACTTTGTCCACCGCAATGCGTCTCCTGGCTCATTCGATGCGCGCTTTCCCCCAGGCATGGGGCTCGAAACCCGCCAATGGCGTTGTTTGCGCGCAGTCGAGTTGGTGCGGCGATTGCACTCTGTCCTGCGGAGGTTTCTTCCGATGAGCGGCTGGAAATGGGCGGTGCCGATTCTTGTGGCGGCTGCAGGCTTCATGGCGCTGCCCGATAAGAACGTGAAAGCCGGGGCCACAAGCGAGCTTTCCGGCGCCGGAATGTACCACAACTATTGCGCCTCCTGTCACGGTATCGATGGCAAGGGCGGGGGCCCTGCCGCACCGGCATTGAAAAAGGCGCCGCCGGATCTGACTCAAATCAGTGCCAGGAACAAAGGCCAGTTCCCGGATTTCCGCATCGCACACATCATCGACGGCTACGAAATAACGGCCTTCCACGGTTCCCGCGAAATGCCCATCTGGGGAGACTACTTTTCCGCCAACGTGACGCGCGACGACGCGCTGATCAAGCTGCGGGAACATAACCTGGTCGAATACATCCGGTCGATGCAGAAGTAACCGAAGCGAAGAGGTGCTCTTATGCCAGTTCGGATATTAATCGCAGCGCTCGCGTTGAGCGGCGCGTCGGCTTTTGGGCAGACGAAATCCCAACCGGGCGCCGACGTTCAGATAATCCTGACAGTCGCCGATCATATGAATCATAAGCCGGCCGCCCTGAAGGCCGAAGACGTGACCGTCCTCGACGCCACGGTAACGGAGCTGGTTCCGATCGAAGGCGGCCACGATCTGGAGTTGTACCTGGTGATCGACGATGCCGCGAATTACGATTTTGGCGCGAAGCTTCAGGAACTGCGCCAGTTCGTGACCGCGCAGCCGCAGCCGGCGGCCATCGGCATTGCCTACATCGATGAGGGAACGCTCCGGATCGCCGAGAATCCGACCTCGGACCATGCTAAAGTGGCGCGCGAATTGCGCCCGCCCGCGGGGAGCAAAGCGTCCAATCCCTATTGCGCAATCTCAGACCTGATCGCGCGCTGGCCCAAAAAAACGCTGCGCCGGGAGATTGTCCTCGTGAGCACAGGCATCGACGATTCGGCGATCGAAGGCGCGGTATGCGTCAACGCCGAAATGGCGATTCACGACGCCGAGCGCGCCGGAGTCACCGTCTACGCGCTCTATAATCCCGTCACCAATTACCTCGATCAAAAATGGTCGAAGGTGGATTCCGGCGTGGTCGATCTGGCTCATGTGTGCTACGAGACCGGCGGCGAGGCCTACTTCATCGGTCACAGTCCAGCCGATTCGATTGCGCCTTTCCTCGCCGATATTACGGAACACCTGGCGCATCAGTATCTGGTGAAGTTCCGGGTCCCGGCGAGGGGCGAGGGTGCCTTTCAGACGATCTATGTTTCTTCGCCGTCCTACGACCGGGAATTCATGAAGCCCGAAAGCGTCTGGGTGCCCCCTGTGCATCGGTAGGACAGATTTCCGATCTGTCCGAGGCTGATCGATTCGTCGGTCGAAACCGCGATAGAATGGACGGGTTATGCGCCGCAAAGTATTTCCCGTCCTCCTCGCGTTCCTCGCGATCGAGGGTGCCATCCCTCTCTTCGCGCATCATTCATTCGCGGCCGAATTCGACGATCAGAAGCCGGTGAAAATTACCGGCGTGATTACTAAGGTCGAATGGCAAAATCCCCACATCTGGTTCTACCTTGACGTCAAGAACCCCGATGGAACCGTCACCAATTGGGGATTTGCCGGAGGCGCCCCCGGCCAGTTGATGCGGCGCGGCATCACGAAAGATCAATTGAAAATCGGCGAGACTGTGGTGGTGGAGGGATTCCGCTCCAAGGACGGCTCGAACAACGCCTCCGGAGGCCGCCTCACGTTTCCCGATGGCCGGAACGTCCTGACCGCGGGCTCGCAGGATCGTGTACCGCCCCAGACCACCCCCGCTAAACCATGAACCGAATTATGAGACGCGTTTCTTTTCTCCTCGCACTGGTTTTCGCTTGTACGCCCGGATACACACAGAGCCCCGCGCCCGCCTTTCCACGGACGCCGGATGGCAAGCCGGATTTTTCCGGGATGTATCAGTGGCCCACCTATCTGCCCGGAGACGAGCGCGGGCATTCCAACGCAACCACTTTCGATCGTAAGAACTTCGCCCCGCTCAAGCCGGGTGGAGAAGCGTTCCTCGAACCGCGCACGGGCGACCCGCGCCACGACGAGCCGCGCGACTTCTGCATGCCCGCCGGCTTTCCGGGCGGCATCCTTTCCGGCAATGCGATGCAGTTCTTCCAGACGAAGAATTATCTGGTCATGGTGCATGAGTTCCAGCGTATGACGCGCATCATCCCGCTCGACGGGCGTCCGCACCGCCAGGGTCTGGAGCCCATGTACTACGGGGATCCCGTCGGCCACTGGGAGGGCGACACGCTGGTAGTCGAAACCACCAATTTCAAGCGCTGGTCGCTCGACGATTATTACTACACCAATCCCAAGGAATTCCGCATGCACAGCGACGCCTTCCGCAGCATCGAGAAGATCCGCTGGAAAAATAAAGACACCCTCTACTATGAGATGACCGTCGACGATCCCAAGATCTTCACCCACAGCTGGTCGCAGGAATTCGAGATCAAGGCCAAGCCGGATTGGGAATCGGCGGGATTATACGAGTACGTATGCGAGGAAAACAACCGCTGCCCCGGCGGTAAATGCGAAGGTAAGTAAGCCCCCCACTGTTCATGTCCATTTCCCAACTCTGTCAATGGCTCCAGGACACTCCCTGGGGAACCGGAATTCGCGAGTCCACCTGGGTATTCCCGATTATCGAAGGCACCCACGCCATCGGTATCGCGTTTTCGGTGGGCATTCTGCTCGTCATGGATCTGCGGCTGATGGGCGTGCTGATGCGCCGCGAGCCGGTCTCCCAGATTTCGAATCAGCTGATGCCCTGGAGCCTCGGCGGCTTCGCCATCATGTTCATCACCGGTATCCTGCTGTTCTGGTCGCAGGCCATGAAGGCCTACGGCAGCGTTTTCTTTCGCATCAAACTGGTGCTGCTGGTTCTGGCCGCCGTCAACGCGCTCACGTTTGAGTTAACGCTGCGGCGCAACATCGTAGCCTGGGATACGGCGGAGAAGCCCCCGTTCCGCGCGCGCCTCGCCGGCTTCCTCGGGATCGTCCTGTGGGCGGGAGTGATCGCCGCCGGCCGCACCATGGCTTACAACTTCTAGCCGCCGGCCTATATGAAAACGCTGCTTCCGTTTTTCCAGTGGTGCGATGGCACCGCCGCCGGCCAGGCCATTCGCGATTCGCGCTATCTGTTTCCGATTATCGAAAGCCTGCACCTGTTCGCGCTCACGGTTCTTCTGGGCACGGTCATCGTGCTGAATTTGCGGCTGCTGGGCGCCGGAATGCCCCAACAGCCCATGCCGCGGGTGGCGCGCGCGCTGGCTCCGCTCACGTTCTGGAGCCTCGTCGCCATGCTGGTCACCGGCTTTCTGCTCTTCTGCTCCGAAGCCGTGAAATGCTACGATAATCCGCCTTTTCTGCTCAAGATGATAGTGCTGTTCGTGGCCATCGTTTTTCACTGGGCAGTGTTCCGGCCCACCGTGAATTCATCCGCTCAGCCCGCGCGCTCGCGCCGTATCGCAACGGCCGTGGTATCGATGTTCCTCTGGTTCGGCGTTGCTGTCGCGGGCCGGGCCATCGGATTCTATTGAAGCTTACTGCCCATCGCGGGCCTGCTTCAGAAGACCGACATCGATCTTGTTCATTTTCAGCATCGCTTGCATGACACGCCCGGCTTTCCCGGCATCCGGATCTCCCAGCATCTCGCCCAGAGCGGCAGGAATGATCTGCCACGACAGCCCGAACTTGTCTTTCAGCCATCCGCATCTTTCCTTACTTCCGCCTTCGGAAAGTTTCTCCCACAGGTCGTTCACTTCTTCCTGCGTTTCACAGTTCACCTGGAACGAGATTGCCTCCGTGAACCGGAACAGCGGGCCGCCGTTCAGAGCGATGAACCGCTGCCCGTCGAGTTCGAACGTGATGGTCAGGACCGATCCCTTCGGCCCCGGCCCGGCATCTCCGCAGCGCGTGACGCTCAGAATTCTCGAGTTTTTGAAAATCGAGACATAGAGGTTCGCGGCCTCCTCGGCCTGGTGGTCGAACCACAGGAATGGAGTGATTTTCTGCATCAGCTCATTGTCCCCCGCGCCGCGCCGCCGGTCTGTGCGTCAGGTTTTCAAACAGAAACAGGCCGCTCTTGCCGCCCACGGCAAAATCGAGATCTCCGTCGCCATCAATGTCGGCCACGGGAATCTGCATGCCGCCGCCGGTGCGTCCGCCGTAGTCGATCGTGTGTTTCACCCACTCCACATTGCCGTTGGCGTCGGGCGCCAGATATTCGTACCAATAAACGCCGAGGGGCTCGCGCTCGCCGGGGTCGCGGCCGTTGTGCGCCATGAAGCGCTTGCCGGTCACGAAATCCGGTTTGCCGTCGCCGTTCAGGTCCGCCATCGTCATGGCATGGCTCTGCGACCAACTGTCGTCGATGACATGCTTCTTCCACTTGCCGTCGGCGGTCTGCTCCATCCAGAAGACGCCGTAGTCATGGGCCATCGAGGTCACGAGGTCGATGCGCCCATCGCCGTTCACGTCGAGCGCGTAGATGAAACCGGTCTCGCCCAGATCCCAATCGGGATGGAACGTCCACGTGCCGGTGCGCGGATCGGGCGGCGCTTCGAACCAGCCTTTGGGCGTCAGGATGTCGGTGCGGCCGTCTTGATTGATATCGCCCGCGCCGATGCCGTGCCCGTAAGATTTGTCGCTCACGATGTGGCGCACGAAGCCTCCGTCCTTGGGCTCGTACCAGGACAGCGGCGCATTGGCGTTGCCGAACTCGGGCAGGATGTCGCGCTTCTTCCCGTCGTTGACCAGATCCACCGCAAAGCAGAATTCAATATTGAATCCCGCCTGAATCTCGTGACGCTTCCACTCCGCGGCGGCGGCGCGGCCGGGATTCTCATTCCACCAGAGGCTCTTCGAAAACCATCCGCAGCTGACGATATCGGGGTAGCCGTCGCCGTTCACGTCGAGGGGAAGATCGCTGAAGTCGTCGATGTAGTTCTGGGTGAAGAGCAAACTGCGAAAGTGGTGGCGCGTCCAGTGCGGGGCTTCATACCAGTTCTCGCCCGACACGATGTCGAGACGCCCGTCGCGATTGAGGTCGGCAAACGCGGCGGGCTCGTTCTGTCCCGGATCGATGGTGTGTTTGGCAAACGGGATTTCGTCGTCCGGATGAGTAGCCGTCCACGCCGCCGCCGAGAGCAAAAAGATGGCGATGGCGACCGGGAAGATGGCGCTGCCGCGGGCTATGGTCATGCAAGCGATTCTATCGCCTGCTCATCTCCTGCAACAGGGCGGCCAGTTGTTCCGTGCCCGCCGCGGCGCCGCCGAATCGCGCGGCGTTATAGAGCGCGGTGAATCGCGTCACCTGCTCGTTCTCCGCGGCCGGCAGGTGCCGGGCAAATTCCCGGGGCGTGAACCAGACCGGCTTCTCGAAACCCCGCCCCTCGAGCAAATCGAGCATGTGCCCATAGAGCAGGGTCGCGTCGCTCGGCGGTCCGCCTCCGCGAGCGATGCGCCGTACGTGCATTTTCCTGCGCCATTCGCGCCAAAGCGGCGGCGCGGCGAGGACCATGATCGCGGTCAGCAACACCGACCCCAGCAACCAGCCGGCCCACGCCTTGACGCCGGAGAAGAATCCGGATGTCCAGTTCCCGTGCGCGCGCAGACCGGTTTGATTCAACGCCCGCAGACCCGTCTCGAATTTAGCCGCCAGCTCCGCCTGATGTCCCAGATCGTAGGCGACCACCCACTGCTGCCACATGCTGTCCGCCGCGTCGAAATACATGTTGATGCGCGCCATCAGTCCGCCCGCGCGCGGCGTGGAGCCGGACGGCGTGGGATCGAAAGTCACCCAGCCGCGCCCCTCGATCCAGGCTTCCACCCACGCGTGCGCGTCCGAAGCGCGAATCACATACATCCCCGAAATCTCGTTGTAATACCCGCTCTGATAGCCGGTGACCACCCGCGACGGAATGCCCAGCGTACGCAGCATCACGGCCATGGCGGAGGCGAAATATTCGCAGTAACCGCGCTTCGTCACAAGCAGGAAATTCCCCAGCGGATCGGGCAGCGGCCGGTTGGCCGTTTCCAGACTGTATTCAAAATCGCGCCGCAGATGCGACTGAATGCCGAGGGCGCGGTCGATCGCCGAACCAGTTCCCGCCCAGACGCGCGCCAGCGTGTAGATCCTGGTGTCCACCGGCGGAAGTTGCAGGCAGCGAAACCGCTCCCGGTCGCCCAGCGGAGTGGGCAGCGGCGGACCCGAGTGGGCCGAAACCTCATAGCGCAGTTGTTCGCCGGTCACCGGAAACACGCGGAATGAATCCTCCGGCGTCCGCACCAGTTGGGCCACCGAGACGTTGATGAATTCCGGGATGCCCGCGATAAAGAGCGTGCCGGTGTCGGAGTTATTCACGTCCACCCGGTAGAGCAAGCGCCGTCCATCGCGCCGCGAACGCTGCAGTTGCCCCGCGACTTCGGCGGTCCCATGCACGGACAGCACATCGGCGCCGGGAAGTTTCGGCTCCGACCAGCGCTTGCCGTCGAACAGGCTGAGCGCCGTGCCGCGCCATTTCAGATTCGGCGGCAGCGCGCGCGAATAGCTCAGGACGTGGATCACCGGGCGACTATCCTTGCTGATTTCTCCGAAGACGCCCAGGTCGACCACATTCGAGTAGCCGGTCAGACGGTGCGCATTGGGGAACAGCATGGCGGCCGCGCGCGCCGTGCGCGGAACCACCAGGAACAGGCCCGCCGTGACGATCAGGATTGCGCAGGTTGCGCTCGATGCCACCAGCGCCAGCCGCCACCCCACGCGCGCACTTGGGGGCTGCACGGTCTGCGCGCTGCGCTGGAGGCCCCGGCGGATCTCAGCGCTCGTGAACGCCGCCATCGCGAACAGAATGTATAGCGCCAGCCAGCCGAAGAAGCTGGCCTGAAACGAGAGCACGGCCGCGCCGATCAGTTCGATGAAAGCCACCGCGCCGGTGTAAAGATAGTCGCGATTGGTTCGCGCGGTGAGGATCTTGACGCCCGCCAGAAAGCATATGCCATGCACCGTCGCCGTGAAGAAATCGCGCGAGATCAGATAGAAATCGATCGGATAGAAAATGATGTAGCCGATGGCTGCGAGAGAAACCAGCCGGGGCGAGATTTCGAGCCGCAGGATGCCGGGAATGGTCAGCGCCCGCGCGAGGAGCGCCGCGAAGGTAAGAGCCAGCGTGGGCCGGTCGAGAAAATGCGATCCGGCCAGCGCGAAGAAACCGCTGGCTACCAGGCCCAGCAGCGAGAACTGGAAAAACCGGTCGACGGAAGTCGTTACCGTGACGGCGCGGGACACGATTCCAGTTTAGCGGGACTTGCGGCCGTCCTGTATACACGGCCGCATGTCCCTGGAGTTTCTACATTTTTCAGGCGGCAGCGGCGGCAACAAACTGGGCATTTGATGGCAGAATGCTGAGCTGGGCGATGATCAAAGCGTTTCCGGCCTCTCTGCGCAGTAAGGTGATGAGATCGAGGCAGGGAGGGCGGTGCGCGTTACGTCGCCACCTGGGTAGTTCGGCATAGGCTTTGCCTCGTGCGGCGCCGAAGACCTTAAGAGCGCAGCGAGCTTGAGGGCGCTGTAGGCCACCCCCAGAACCGGTTGGCGGGGAACGGCCGTCGGGTTCCACAACTGAGCCTGGCCGATTCCCAGCGTGTCTTTTTCTTCACGATGGTTCACTTCGATCTGCCAGCGGTCGAAGCAGATCTGAAGAAGAGCGATTACGAACAGACGCAGAAGCCGTTTTCGTCCACCGCTCTGCCGTCGCCCGGTTGCTGGTAACTGGACCTCGCCCGATCCCCTGTGACGGCGTAATGTTTACCCAGCGGGCGGCGCCATCCGAAGACAACGGCTTGGGCTATAAAGCGATAATCGCTCAAAGCCCGAACGACGTCGGTGAAGCATTGGAAAAACTCGCTGCCAGGCAGTTCGATGCCCTTGTCGGCGTCTCGGTTCGTGCTACTTTGCGGAACTCCCGACTGTCGCGCCGACAATCTTGCGAATCATCCCGTCGCTCTTACTCATGATGTAAAGTTCGCCTGTTGAATCGGCCCAGAAATGAATATCGGAGCGTCCTCCGTCGGGCACCCTGGCGAAGCCAGGCAATGTGGGCGACGCGCCGCCGCGCGCGTGATAAATCAGTTCTGTAATCGGGTACATCGAGGCGTACACCTCGCTGCCGCCGCCCGGCGCACTCCAGCGGATATTCACCGGATGCATCTCCGCCGGCGTTCTCGGATTGGTTACATCGGCTGCCAGCATTTTCCCGTAGTCGACCCACCAGACGTTGCCGGTGGTGATGTCGCCAAAGATGTACTTGCCCGCCAGCGACGGGATGGCCTTGCCGCGATAAACGTAGCCGCTTGAGATAGCGTCGCCGCCGCCCTTGACGTGTCCGTACTGAAGCACGGGATATGTGGGCGTCACCGTGCCGTCCGTCTCCGTGGCGTTGATTTGCACCGGAATTCTGTCGTCGCCCATCAGGTCGCTGAGATGGTTGGCCGCATCCAGTTTCTGGTTGCCTTCCCGAAGCGAATAGCCGTAGTTAGCCCCTTTTTTCACCTCCACAATCGTTTCCCATGTGTAGAGGCCAATCACGCTGGCGAGCAGATGATTGTCGCGCGGATTTCGAGGATCGAAATCCCAGGTCAGGCGGGCGGGATTGCGCAAGCCGCAGGCCCAGATTTCTCCGCGGACGCCCGGCTTCGACGTAAACGGGTTGTCTTTGGGAATGCGGTAACACCCGTTCTGACTGACCGTGCTCGAATCCTTCCTCTCGTTGGGGTCGGGAACGATGCGGAGAATTTTGCCGACCAGAGTATCGAGACGCTGCGGATTAGACCGCATCGCGAGGTTTCTGGACTCGCCCGAGCCGCCGTCTCCGCAAGCGATGTACAAGACGCGCCAGTCCGGGTCGCCGGGGCGCGCAGCCGGATTGAATATCAGGTCCGCCATGGGATGAATCTGCGTGTTCATCCGCAGGCGCATCAATTCGCGCGCAGTTCCTTCAAACGTCGTGTTGGACGTGTCGGTGTCGGTCCATTCGATGAGCACCGCCTCGCGCACCGTTGGTCCGGGCGTGAGGATGGCAGGAGTCGCCTGGTAGCCGGCGCGCAGGCCCGGAAAGTTTGTGTTGTCCGGGGTGGCGGAGCCGGGGGCTTCGGGGTCCTCAAGATGGATGGTATAGAACTTGCCGTTGACGGCATAGTTGGGATCGAATGCAAAACAGATAAAACCATTCGCGAAGCCACTCTCGGTCGGAAGTCTGCGGAACAGTCCCGGCTGGCCGTTGCGCCCGTTGAAATTGAGATAGGTGGTGAACCGTCCGGTGCGTTTATCGAGAATGTAGAGAGGTCCATTCAGGTCGTTTACGAAGACCCTGTTTCTGGTGACGCCCGGCTCTTCCCGCATGAAGTTTACGCGAGCGAGCAGGCCCATAATCTGGCCCTTCCCATCGACCTTGCCGGTCATGGGCATGGTGGCGAAGTCGCGGACCTCCAGCGTGATCTCAGGCGCCGGGTCGTTCGCGGCCGCTTCCGCCACAGGGTTTGAAAGGCACAGAACCGTTAGCAGAGGCAGTGACGAAATGCGCATGGGGAGATTGTACTGCGGTCGCGGATACGAAGAAGCCTGGACCGTTGCCCGCGATCGGTCGCCCAGATAACGATGCCCGCGAGCTTGCCATCCTGAGCCACGGGCAGTTCACCGGGCGTGGTCTCGACGAAAAGTCTGTCCCTGGCGCGCCGTGGGAGCCCCGCAGGGCCTCGAAGCGTTCCTTGGACAGGCGGAATAACAAAGAATCCCGCAGGCTCCGGACCGTGGCGGAACGGGGTACGCCTGTCAGTACTCCCATTTCCCCGACAAACTGGCCGCGTCCAACCTCGTAGAAGCTGGCTGCCCCCTTGCCCGGCCGCTGCACCGAGACGTCGAGCCGCCCCGCTGTGACTATATAAAGAGAATCGGATGGATCCCACTGTCTGAACAGGAGACGTCCGTCGGGGACCATAACCTGCGTACAGTTGCGCGAGAGATCTCTTAAGAACGTCCCGCCCAGGGCCGGCGAAAAGACCGAGCGGCTGAAAAAGCTGGTAGGCGTCGGAAGCTTCCAGGTTTCCTCGGCCCGGCCCCGTGGGCATGTAACGCCGGTTTGCGGAATTACGCAAGATTGTTCCGACAGCTCAAAACCCGGGCGGCGCGTTGCACGGTGAGATGTTATCAATTTGTCGGACCATCTGGCGCCGATAAAACGGAGTCAGATCGCATGTCGAAGGTGAAAGAGTTGGCAGTGGAAGAAAAGGTCTTGCATCGGCATCGCTCATCCCGACATTGAGCATATCGACATTGGGCTGAAACCCCAGGTATCCGGGTTGCATCCTCACTGATATACTGTTAAACAAGGACGGTCCCTACCCGGCATGCCTAAATCACGGCGGTCTTTTTTCTACATCCCACTCCTCGTTCTGATCTGCGCCCTTATTGGGGGCTTTTACGGACCGAAGGTTCAAGTCGCTTCCGCTGCCTCCTCCGACGACGACGTCAAGTCGAGCATGCAGGAGTTCACCAAGGTCTATTCCAGCGTGGAACAGAATTTCGCCGACCCGGTCAGCGCCGACAAAGCTATTTATAAAGGCGCCATTCCCGGCATGCTGCGGACGCTCGATCCGCATTCGAATTTTTTCGATCCGAAGGATTTTGAGGGGATGCGGGAAGACCAGCGCGGGCATTACTACGGCGTCGGCATGCAGGTGGTGGGGCGCAACGGCAAGACCATTGTGGTGGCGCCATTCGTAGGATCGCCGGCATATAAAGCGGGGCTGCGGCCGGGCGACGTCATCGTGATGGTGAACGACAAGTCGACCGAGGGTCTCGATTCGACCAAGGTAGCCGATCTGCTGAAGGGTCCCAAAGGCACGCCGGTCCAGATTAAGGTGGCGCGGGAAGGCGCGGAAAAGCCGATCGTGTTCGACATTATCCGCGACGAGATCAGCCGCAAGAGCGTGCCCGAGGCGTTTCTTCTGAAGCCCGGATACGGCTATATCAAGATCGAGCAGTTCAACGAGACCACTGGCCGCGAGTTCGAAGAAGGCATGAAATCCATGGACGAGGACAACCTGAAGGGTCTGGTCCTCGATCTGCGGAGCAATCCCGGCGGACTGCTGACGGAAGCCGTTTCGGTGGCCGATCACCTGCTGCCGAAAGGCGACGTAATCGTGTCGCACAAGGGCCGTAACTCGGCGGAGCACGTGTACACGGCGCGCAACGGCAACCATGGCCGCATGTACCCGATCGTGGTACTGGTTAACCGCAACTCGGCGAGCGCATCGGAAATCGTTTCGGGCGCCCTGCAGGATCACGACCGCGCATGGATTCTGGGCGACAACACGTTCGGCAAGGGCCTGGTGCAGACGGTCTATCCCCTCATTGAAAATACCGGCCTCACGCTGACCACCGCCAAATACTACACGCCCAGCGGACGGCTGAT
Organism: Bryobacteraceae bacterium; assembly: GCA_050015835.1. Classification (GTDB taxonomy): domain Bacteria; phylum Acidobacteriota; class Terriglobia; order Bryobacterales; family Bryobacteraceae; genus BOG-234. The sequence continues at coordinate 66,689 of JBEKAQ010000003.1, forward strand.
CCAGCGCGACTACAGCAACGTCTCGTTTTTCGATTACTACTACCGGAACAACACGGCGGCGCGCAACCCGGCCGACGTGAAGATGACCGACGGCGGCCGTACCGTCTACGGCGGCGGGGGCATCTCACCGGACGAAAAGTTCACTCCGGAGAAGCTCGACGCTTTCGAAACCGATCTTCTGGTTAAGTTCGCGTTCTCCAACTACACCAAGCATTTCTTTGCCATTCACAAGGAAAAACTGCCGCCGGACTGGAACGTGGATACAGCTACCATGGACGAGTTCCACCAGTATCTTCTGGATCAGAAGATCGAGTTCACGGAAGCGGATTTCACGAAGGATTTCGACAAGGTTCGCCGGCGCCTGCAGGGTGATATCTACACCACCGCCTATAACCAGGACGAAGCCATGAAGTACGAAACCAAGACCGATCCCGAAGTGGAAGCGGCCATTGAGGCGATGCCGAAGGCGCAGGCTCTGTTAAACAGCACGCGCAAGATCGTTGTCGAGAGGATGAAAAAGTAGTCTCTCCCGCGCAGATCGCAGTACTCGACACGGGCGGTCAGTATTGTCACCTGATCGCCCGGAAAATTCGAGAACTCGGCGTTTCGTCGGAAGTATTTCCGAGTGAAACTTCGCTGGAGGAGCTGCGCCACGCCCGCGGCATTATCATCTCGGGCGGCCCGTGCAGCGTTTACGACGATTCCAGCCCCACAGTGGAACATTCCGTTCTCAGCGGCGGCACGCCGGTGCTCGGCATCTGCTACGGGCATCATCTGATTTCTCATTTGCTGGGCGGGACTGTACGCAAGGGCGATAAAGGGGAATTCGGCCTCGCTCTTCTCGATCTGAAAGACATGGATTCGGAGCTGCTGCGCGGCGTGCGCGATCGTCAGCAGGTCTGGATGTCGCACCGCGATCTGGTGCTGGCGCCGCCCCCCGGTTTTCGCGTCGTCGCGACTACGTCCACGTGCGAGACCGGCGTCATCGAGGATCCGGTCCGCCATCTTTACGGGGTCCAGTTCCACCCCGAAGTGGTCCACACCACGGAAGGTGTGCGCATCCTCGAAAATTTCGTTTTCAACATCTGCGGATGCACGAAGGATTGGAATGCGGGTGAGCGCATCGCCCTGATCGAAGAAGAGATTTGCCGGCGCGCGGACGGCCGCAAGGTGTTTTTCTTCGTCTCGGGCGGCGTCGATTCGACGGTGGCGTTCATGCTGTGCCTCGACGCGCTGGGCTCCGAACGCGTACGCGGCGTCTATGTGGATACCGGCCTGATGCGCGAAGGCGAGACGGATTTCGTGCGCCAGACCTTCGCCGGCCTCGGCCTCGTGCGCATCGAGCAGTGCGAGGAGGAATTCCTGAGTGCGCTCGAACAGGTGCGCGATCCGGAGGTGAAGCGCCACCTCATCGGCGAACTGTTCGTGAAGATTCAGGAACGGATCGTCGACGACCGCGGACTGCTCAGCGGGCGCTGGATTCTTGGCCAGGGCACGATCTATCCCGATACCATCGAATCGGGCGGCACGGCGCGCGCGGCCGTCATCAAGACCCACCACAACCGCGTGCCCGGCATCCAGAAACTGATCGACGCGGGACTGATCGTCGAGCCTCTGGCCGATTTTTATAAGGACGAAGTCCGCGCCATCGGACGCGAATTAGGCCTCGCGCCGCAGTTACTGGAAAGGCATCCGTTCCCCGGGCCCGGTCTCGCGATCCGCTGTCTCTGCGCGGAAAACGAGCAGCGGGTGACGCGCGTGGCGGACGGTTATCTGGTGCCGGTACGGTCCGTCGGGGTGCAGGGCGATTCGCGCAGCTATGCGCCGGTACTGGCCATCGACGCTTTCCCGTCGCAGGAGGCGCGGCTGCAGGATCACGCCACGGAACTGGTGAATCGCAGCGCGGGCGTCAATCGCGTGATGGCGCGCGTGACCTCTCGCGAACCGCTGGAGCGACAGCACGTCTTCCCCAGCACGGTGACGCATGGCAGGCTGGACCTGCTGCGCGCGGCCGATGCCATGGTGCGCCAGATCTGCCGTGAATCGGGTTTCGATAAGGAAGTCTGGCAATTCCCCGTGGTGCTGATCCCCGTGGGGGCGGGCGAATCGCGGGATTCGGTGGTGCTGAGGCCGATTCAATCGGTGGACGGCATGACGGCGGATTCAGTGGCCATGCCGGACGAACTGCTGCATGCGATGTCGGAGCGCCTGATGGCCATCCCGGAGATTGCGGGGGTCTATTACGACCTGACCCACAAACCTCCCGGAACCATCGAGTGGGAATAAACTCCCGATCCGTCGCTCTGGCGAGGGGTTTACAACGGCACCCATTCAGTACCCACTTTCTCGAAGCCTTTTTTAACCGCTGCCCAGGCGACGCGGTGCGCGATCTCCTCCTGACGCGGATCCCCGGCATACTCCTGCCAGGCGTGATTGAAAGCTTCCCGGAAGATGTCCTGGGCGTGCTCGGGGAGATGGTTTTGAACCGAGGCTGGCAGTTCGTCGTTGGTCGGATAAGGCATCGAGTAAGTAATTCCGAGTCTATATCGATTCCGTCGCTTACGCGCGCGCCAAAACTCCCGCGCGCAACAGAGCCTCGGCCTGCCCCGCCGGCACCGGCTTCGACAACAGGTTTCCCTGCGCGATATCGAAACCGATCTCCCGCAGAATCCTGAATTGAGCCTCCGTTTCCACGCCCTCCGCCACCACGCGCAGGGACAGCGTCTTGGCCAGTTTCACCATACCCTCCACCAGCGGCACGCTGCTCGGCGTGCCATCGAGGTCGCGCACGAACACCTGGTCGATCTTGACCACATCCACCGGCAGTTGATGCAGATACTGCATGGGTGAGAAGCCGGTTCCGAAATCGTCCAGGGCAACCTGAATGCCGCGCTTGCGAACGCGGTTGAGCAGTCCGGCGGAATCGCCCGTATCCTTGACCAGAGCCGTTTCGGTCAACTCCAGTTCGAGCCGCCGGGGATCGATCCCCGTCTCTTCGATAATCTGCAGGAGCTGTAGTTCGAATCCGACGTGCGCCAACTGCATGACGGAAACGTTCACCGACATGCGGACATCCGCAAAGCCCGCCGCGTGCCAGCGCTTCGCCTGTGTGCAGGCCTCACGCAGCACCCAGGCGCCCATCTCCACGATCAGGCCGCTCTCCTCGGCGATGGGAATAAATTCGCCGGGGGGGATTTCCGTTTCGGATCCGATAATGCGCAGCAGCGCCTCGAAGCCCTGCAATCTTCCATCCAGCGTGTATTGGGGCTGGTAGTACAGACGGAAGCCTTCGGTGCGCAGCGCCTCGCGCAGCCGGTCTTCGATATTCTGCGGCCGGGAAGCGGCTTCGGTCATGTTGGGCTCAAATAACAGAACCTGATTCTTCCCGGCGCTCTTGGCGCGGTACATGGCGGCATCGGCGGCCGCCATCAGCGCACCGGCGTCGCCGGCATCGTCGGGAAACGTGGCGATGCCCACGCTCATGGTGGCGAAGACGTTCTTACCTTCGATGTGGACCGGCGCATGCAGCGTGCGCATCAGGTCCCAGCCGCGAATCTCGGCTTCCATCCGGTCAGCCAGACCACAGACCAGTACGATGAATTCGTCGCCGCCGATGCGCGCGATAGTCTCGTCGAAGCGCAGCCCGGAGCGGAGGCGTTCGGCAATCTGTTGCAGAAAGAGATCCCCGGTCTGGTGTCCCCACGTATCGTTGATGCGCTTAAACCGGTCCAGATCGACAAACAGTACGGCGACCCTCGATCCGTCGCGTTTCGCCTTGTGCAACTCTCCGTCGAGGCGTTCGGCGAACAACAGGCGATTGGGCAACCCCGTCAGAACATCGTGCCGGTACTGGTGGGAGAGCTCGCGTGTGCGCTCGGCCACGGCGTTCTCGAGCGCGCGCCGTATGGCAGCCTGGCGGATGTTGCGCCGCCACAGCAGGATGCCCGCGAGGAGGGACCCAAGCAGGACGCAGCCGATGAAAAACCACCATGTGCGCCACCATGGAGTCAGCACGCGGAACTCAAAGGCCGCCGGTTGATCGCTCCAGCCGCTCAGCAGATCGCGCGCTTCCACTTCGAGTTGGTAACTATTGGGCGGCAGCGCCTCAAACTGTAGCTCCCGTTCCGGGGTTTCCTTCCACGTCCGGAAAAGCGGGTCCAGGCGATAGCGGAACACCAGATCGCGCTCGCGTGCGAAACGCAGCGCGGTGAAGCGGGCCACCAGGGGATCGGAGGAATACTCGAGATCGAGCTTGTGCGCGGGGTCGATCTCTTTTTTCCCGATGGAGATGCCGGTAAACACCGTGCGCGGCGGAGTCGGCTGCGCGGGCGCGGAGCGAGGCATGTAGCGGGAGAGCCCGCCGCTGGTTCCGATCCAGATATGCCCGTCGGGCTCGGCGGCGAAACCATGCAGATCGCAGTCGTCCCAGACTAGTCCATCACTGTGATCGTAGCGGTCCCAGCGATTCGGCCCGCCGGTAAACATCTCGACTCCCAGATTGGTGCCCGCCCACAGCCGGCCGCGGGCGTCGATTCCCAGAAAGTACGTGATGTTAATGGCGCGTCCCGGCGGGGGATCGAAATGCGTCACCGAAACCTTGCCGCCGTCGAGGCTGAGCCGCGTTACGGTTCCGGTTAATCGATATCCCACCCAGATTGCGCCCGACCGGTCGGCGGCCAGCGAAACGAGCAGCTTGCTGCGCAGTCCGTCCGCCATCGTGAAGTGCCGCCACGAACCCTGCGAACGCTGCCAGAGACCGTCCGACGTGGCCGCCCAGATGTCGCCGGCGGGCGATTCCACTAACGCGAAGCAACGCAGCGGCGTAACCTCGGTGACGCGCTGGAACTGTCGATATTTGTTGCGGGGATCGGCGCTCCCTCCGCCCGGTGCCGCGACGAACAGACCTCTTTCGGTGCCTGCCCAGATGGTCTGGTTATGATCCACCAGAATCGCGTTGGTGGAATTGGCGGCTAAGCCTTCGGCTTTTCCGAACCATTGCACCGCTCCGCTCTTCGGATCGAAGCGGGCTATTCCGCGCACGTCCGTGCCCAGCCAGAGCTTTCCGTCCGCCCCGGCCTGCACCGCGTGTACCGGGATCGCGCCCAGCGCCCGTTCGAGACTCCACACCCACTGGCCGTTGCGCCGGTCGCCGCGGAAAAATCCGGCCTCCGTGCCTACCCACACGGGACCGCCCGGCATCGGCAGTATTTCGTAAACCGTCTCTCCGGTCAAACCACTCAGCGCAGTGAAGCTTTCCCACTCCCGGTAGCCCAGCCATTTCGCCAGGCCGCGGCCGGCCAATCCCAGCCACACGGAACCTTCCCGGTCCTGCAGAACCGAGTAGACCGGGGGCAGAAGTCCCGACGCGCGTCCGGCGATGCGGAACCGGGAGTCCTGCCGGATAGCCAGTCCCTCGGTGGTCGGAACCAGCAAGCGGCCGTCGGAATCCACCTGGGGCCGCCCTAATTCGGTGGGCGGCAAGCGCGGGTCCGCTTCTTCAAAACGGGCGCCTCCGGGGTGCAGAACCATCAGCCGGCGATTCTGTTCCACCCAGGTGTTTCCCTCCGGGTCCCGCATGATCGCCTGCAAAGGAGTCTTCTGCAGCCCCCTCGCTTCGCCCAGCGATTGGACTGCGCCGTCTTTCCATTGGCAGAGAGAGTTGCCGCAGCCCCACCACAGACCCTGTCGATCTACGAAGAGGGCGTGCGCCTCACTGTCGGCCGGATCGGGCGGCGCTGGTCCCTTTTGCAGCACGAGGCCGCCATCGGGGCCTGTCTTTTCTTTCCCGATCGCCGCGGTCAACACTCCGGCATCGGTGGCAATCCAGGTCCGCCCTCCATCGCGCACGAGGCCGTTATAACCGTTCACCCTGGTGCCGGCGGGAAGCGCAACCAGTGTGAATTTTTCGCCGGTGAGCCGATACAGTCCAGTCTGGTTGCCGACCAGAACCGATCCATCCGGAGCTTCGCCGATGGATGCCTCCACACTCGACGGCAGTCCCTGCTCCAGCCCGAACTCGCGGAACCGAACGCCCTCATAGCGGAAAACGCCGATCTCCGTGCCCACCCAGATGAAGCCCGTGCGGTCCTGAAACAGATTCTTGACCGCGAGATTCGTCAATCCCTGTTCCACCCCGAGGTATTGAAACGCGTATTGCTGCGCCCGTGCGGGCCCCGGCATCCACGTAGTCAGGAAGAGGCACAGGGCGCAAAATTTGAGCGGCGGCGTCACGGCTTCTTCAGGAACTCCCGCGGATCGAGCGCGCGCGGCGTCATGCGCGCCGCGATCACCGCGCCCTTGAAGTAGTTCACCTTATTAAAGCGCACCCCGACCGAAGTGCCCCCGGCGTTCTGGGGCCGCTGCATGTGGAGCGGGCCGGAGCCCTGCAGAACCCCATCCACATAGTTGCGGAATTCGTGCCCATCATAGACCGCGGCTGCGTGATACCAGGCGCCGAGGGGATGCAGTTTGGCGCGATCGAGCAGCGCCAAATCGTCTGCCCCCGTTTTGGCATAGCTATCGAGGCACCACTGATCGCCTATGACCCGGATCTCGAAGAGCATGCGATTATCCGTTCCCGCTTCCTGCAGATGGAAGAAGCGCTGTTCCGGAGCTCCGCCGAGGTCCGGCCTGAAGATGACTTCCCAGGTAAATTGCTCCGCGCCGGCCAGGGGATGCACATCAAGAAAGATCGCATCGTCGATCCCGTTGAATTCGACGGCCTTGCCGGCGGGTGTTTCGATCAGCCGGGGATGCCCCACGAGGGATGTCTTATGGCCGCCGATTTCGTCGAGCCGGTCGAAGCGCCAGAGTTCGCCCGAAGGCGCCGCGCCGAACACCAGCGGAATAAAGGCTATAGCCAGGAGCGATCGTTTGCGCTGCATGGGTTTATTATTCCATCAGTCACCTGTGCACAAATTCGGTGCACCTCATCCCGCGCGCCGTTTGTATTGTTTGGCGAGCGGCTCACCGGGGCCTTCGTGCCCGATCGCAAACAGCACCAGGGGAGAATCTTCCAGCCGCGCCACCTTCGCGTGTCTCTTCGCGTCGGAGATGCACGGTCCGCGATCCGTGAGAGATCCGCTCAATCGATCCGTCGGAACGACAACCACGCCCACATTGCAGCGTCCGTCGCGAAACGCCGCAGTCAGGTTAAGCATGTCCGCCACAAGAAGATCCGATCTCGCCGACACCTGAATCTCGACACCCACGCGGACCCGCGTTCCGTTCGTGTGATGGCATTCGTGCTGAAGGCAGGCGTTATCTTTGCCATGGGCTCCGTGGGGATTGTTTCGATCGTTTTTGCCGTGGCCACTGAATCAAGCGCCTGTCACGTGCAGAATTCTCACGCGGCGCATCGTCGCATGCATAATATTGTTACAGCCTTATGAGTATTATTGCGGTTGCGGGGCGTAAAGGCGGTATCGGCAAGTCCACTATTGTGGGTAACCTCGCGGCCGAGTTCGCAGCTAAGAAGCGCAAGGTCCTGGTGCTGGATGCCGACCCCCAGCATAGCCTGGTGGCGTGGGCCGAACAGGGTGAAGGATTGCTCAAAGGCTGTGTGCGGAAAATCGAAAACGGCGCCGCCGGCGAATTGAAGACACAGGCTCGGAAGGCAGAGCAGGAAGCCGACATCGTTCTCATCGACACGCCGCCGGGCATGCCGGAAACCGCCTACGCGGCCGCCCTGGTGGCCGATCTTATGCTGCTGCCCTGCGGCCCTTCGCCCCTCGATCTATTCGCGCTTAAAGAAGCGCTCAACCTGGCGCTCAAAGCACGCACGGTGCGCCGCATGAAAAAGCCGCGCATCCGGCTCGTGCCGTCCAAAGTCCTGATGAGCACAAACCTTGGACGCGGCCTTTCGTCGTCGCTCGAAAGGATGGGAAAGAAAGTGCTGCCTCCGATCGGTCAGCGCATCGTACTCGCGGAAGCGGTGGCGCTGGGCTTGACCATCGCCGAATACGCGCCGTCGTCGGTGGCGCACGAGGAATTCAGGGAACTCGCTAAGGCCGTGGATAAGATTCTGCAGAAAGGCTGAGGGCCCGGGGCTCCCTTTTTACCCGCTCCGCACCCCCTCGCGCTCCAGTGCGATATGCTTCAAATATCGACACTGGCGACGCCGCTGGAGGTGCTATGAGTTTCCGCGAACAACTGCACGCATACATCGCGCAACTGGAACAACGTCTGCGCTGGAGCACCTTACTGCGTGGCTTTGCCATCCTTGCAGGCGGCGCGCTGATCGCCACGCTGGTGCTGGTCATGATCGCCAACGCGCGCGCCTTTTCGCAGGGCAGCGTTACGGCGGCGCGCTTCGCGCTCATTTTAATTCTGGCCATCGCCGCGGCGGCCGGCCTCGCGCTGCCCCTGCGCCGCCTGACTCGCCGCCGGGCCATCGGTACCGCCGAAGCCGCCTTCCCGCAGTTCCAGCAGCGCCTCTCCACCTTCGCCGAACGCGATGGTCAGGACCCGTTCATTGAACTTCTGGCCGGCGACACTCTCGAAGTCGCGCGCTACGCCGAGCCCAAAGAACTCGTCACGGACCGCCGCCTGTGGGTCTCGCTCGGCACGGCCGTCGGCGCCTGCGCCATCCTGATATGGATGATCGCGGCCGGACCCGGCTTTCTCGGCTACGGCGCCTCCCTGCTCTGGACCGGTCCGCATCATGAGAAGCCTTCGATTTACGATCTGCGGGTGAGTCCTGGCGATGCCGTGGTGCGCCGCCATGCCGATCAGTTGGTTTCCGCGCTCCCCACCGGCCTGCACGCGCCCAGCGTCAACTTGCACGCCCGCTTCCAGAGTTCTTCCAAATGGGAAGCGATTCCCATGCAGCAGCAGGCGGCGGGGAGCTTCGCCGGCGGTTATCAATTTCTGTTTGCCGGCCTGCCCGAGAACGTCGAGTATTACGTCACGGCCGGCGCCATGACCTCGAAGCACTTCAACATCCGCGTCACCGATCTGCCCGCCGTGAAGCAGATCCGCGTCACCTATCGTTACCCGGCCTGGACTGGCATGCCCGCCGAGATCGAAGAGCGCGGCGGCGATCTGCGCGCCGTCACCGGCACCGAGGCGGAGCTCGAAGTCTCGACCGACCGTCCCCTGCCGGGCGGCCAGATCCAACTCGATAACGGTCGGAAGATCCAGCTCGCCGGCGGTCCGAATAATGTATATCGCGGCACCGTGAAAATGGATCAGGACGGTGTCTACCACGTCGCCGGCATCGAAGCGGGACAGCCCGTGCGCGTCAGCGAGGATTTTTTCATCGAAGCGCGCAAGGCCAATCCACCGCAAGTTGCCCTGGTGCGTCCTGGCCGAGGCGACTACCATGCTAGCCCGATTGAAGAGGTGACCATTGCCACCACGGCTGGTGGCGACTATGCGCTCCACGGCCTGGCCCTGCATTATTCGGTCAACGGCGGCCCCGAGACTACGGTGGATCTTTCCCCGAAGAAGGGCGAAAAGAAAGCCGATGGATCGACCACGCTTTCGCTTGAGGATTTCAAGCTGGTTCCGGGCGATCTGGTCAGCGTCTACGCCACGGCGAAAGACGCCAACCCTGCGAACGCCGAATCCCACACCGATATGATCTTCATCGAGGCCGATCCGTTCCTGCGCGAGTTTTCGCAATCGCAGGCCGGTGGGGGCGGCGGTGGAGGCGGCGGCGGTGGCCAGGGCAACGATTCCGCGCAGATCTCGCAGCGCGAAAAGGAAATCATTTCCGCCACCTTTAAGCAGCAGGGAGACAAGAACTCGACGCAGCAACAGGCCATCGACATCGCCAAGCTGCTGTCGCAATCGCAAGCGACCTTACGCGATCAGGCCGTGACACTTTCCGGCCGGCTGCAGGCCCGCGAATTGACCGACGAAGTGAAGGCCATCGGCGAATTCCAAAAGGATATGATCGCCGCCTCCGAGGCCATGACTCCAGCCGCGCAGCAACTGAAACAAATGAAGTGGAAGGATGCCATTCCCAACGAGCAGAAAGCTCTGCAAGCCCTGCTGCGCGCCGAAGCTACCTTCCGGCAGATTCAGATTTCGCTCGGTGGACGCGGTGGCGGAGGCGGTGGTGGCGGAGGCGCAGCGCGCGATCTGGCCGCCCTCTTCGATCTCGAGCTCGATACCGAGAAGAATCAATACGAGACGCAGAAATCCGCCGCGAGCAGCGAAGAACAAAAGGCGCAGGCGATTGACGACGCGCTGAAGAAGCTCGACGAACTGACACGGCGTCAGGAGGATCTGGCGCAGCAGCAGCGCAACCGCGCCACCCAGACCGCCGAGCAGAAATGGCAACAGGAGATGTTGCAACGCGAAGCCCAGCAGCTCCAGCAGCAGATGGAGCAACAGCTTGCCCAAAATGGTCAACAGGGACAGCAGGGTCAACAGGGACAGCAGGGTCAACAGGGGCAGCAAGGCCAACAGAGCGCTTCCGCGGGTCAATCGAGCGGACAGGCGGGGCGCAGTGGACAGGCAGGTAGCGCGGGACAGGCAGGCGGTTCCCAACAAGCCGCGGAGCAAGCTGCCGATAGCCGGCAGCAGGCCGCACAACAGGCGCTCGACCGGCTCCGACAGGCCAACGAGGATATGAAGCGCGCGGTCTCCCAACGTGCCAGCGCGGCTGATTCCCGCCGCGCCGCCGACCGGCTGCGTCAGGCTACCGATTTGCTGGGCGGCCTGCAGCAACAGGACGCTGGAGGTCGGCTCGGCTCGATGGCCCAAACGGCAGAGCAATTGGCGGAGAGGCAAAAGCAGCAAGCCGATCGTGTGCGCGACTTAATCGCCCAGATGAACGCCGATCGCGCGGCCGGCAAGCAGCCGAAGTTCCCATCTGCCCAGGAAATCGACAAGATGGTCAACGAACGCCAACAGGTGAGCGACGACCTGGCGCGTCTCACTCAGCAATTGCGCAACACGGCGCGCGAACTGGCGCCCACGCAGCCCACGGCTTCCGGCAAGTTGCGCAGCGCGTTGGAAGGCATGGACGAAAACGATCTCGGCACCCGCCTGCAGCGCAGCTCCGATCAACTGCGCAGCGGCGAGTTTTCCGATCCGGCCGAGACCGCCCTCACCGGCGATCTGCAAAAGCTGAGTAAACAGGTGGGCGAGGCGGCGCACGGCATGGGCACCGCTCAGCACGCTTCCGAGGAAGCCGCCATCAACCACGCCATGGACGATCTATCCCGTCTGCGCGACCAACTGAACACTCTTGGGCGGAATCCAAACTCCCAGGCGGGGCAAGGTCAGGCCAGCCAAAGCGCCGGTGCCAGCCAAAGCGCCGGTGCCAGCCAAAGCGCCGGTGCCAGCCAAAGCGCCGGTGCCAGCCGTGCGGGGCAGCCCGGTGGTCAACAAGGTGGCCAACCCGGCCAACAGCAAGCGCGCAACGGTCAACCGGGGCAACAACAAGGCCAGGGTGGTCAACAAGGTGGCCAACAAGGCGGTCAAGGTCAGCAAGGCGGTCAAGGCGCACGGGGAGGCCAGGGTGGTCAACCGGGAGGCTTGGCGAACGATGTGGGCAACCGGACCGCCGGGGCCACGGGCAATCCGGGCGGGGGCAGGACTAATCGCGATGGCTACGGATACGGCGCCTATGACACCGGGAATACGCACATCTCCGGTCAGGCCGTGGCGCCCCAGCAAGGCCCTAACCCGGCCGATGCGCAGAGCCAGATCGACCAGGGATTGAACCTGCTCAACCAGGTCAAGGCCGTGGTGCAGGATACTCCCGAGGCGCGGCAGCAGTTGCAGGCTCTGATCGATCAGATGCGCAATCTGGATCCCAAACGCTTCCCCGGAAATCCCGCGCTGGTCGAGCAGATGCACCAGCAGCTGGTCAGCGAAGTGGACGCGCTGGAATTGCAGCTGCGCCGCAAGCTCGATGAAAGCCAGGGTGGCATGATCCGTAACACCGACCCCACCAGGGTCCCCGCGGGCTATCGGGACTCGGTGGCCGAGTACTACCGCAAACTCTCGGGCGGCAGCCGCTAGCCGCCAGATGAGAATCGTCCGCACCCTCCTGCTCGTTTTCAGCGCCGCGGCCGCATCCGCACGGGCCGCCGCACCGGTATGGGATTCGAGCGGCAACGGGCTGCTCTCCGGCACGTACAACTTCCGTCAAGTGCTCTACACTTCGGACGGTTCCGGCGATATCACCCAAATGGTCGCCTATTTTGGCACTATCGTCTTTAGCCCTACCGGTGTTTACCTGCTCTCGAATGGCAATACACTGCTGAATCCCGCGGGCGGATTGGTGGTTCCATCGACGGGAACTTTCTCGGTCGCGTCCAGCGGATTTGGTTTTCTTTCCAACCCCCTCGCCGCCGGCACCTCGGTCTACTTCCTCGTCTCGCACGGTATCCTGATTGGCAGTTCCACGGAAAGCGGCACGCTCAGCGACGGCTCCTTCGTCAATGACCTCTTCATCGCCGCCCCGGCTACGGCCAGCTTCAACAACGCGAGCTTCAAGGGCTCTTACACGATCGCGGGTTTTCTGCCGGGAGGCATGCCCGCCGCGGCCGCCGACGTTACCATGCAACTCAATCCCGATGGCGCTGGCAATCTGGGAACCGTGAATATGTCGGGCTACTTCGGCGGCGGCGGATCTACCCCGGCCACGCAATCCGATACGAATGTTTCCTATGTATTCGCGAGCGGTGCAGCCACACTGTCCTTTCCCACGTCGGCCGGGGCCAATTTCTACGCGGGCCCGGAGACCATGTACCTGTCTCCCGATATGAATTTCGTGTTCGGCGGGTCGCCCAACGGATTCGACATGTTTGTCGGCGTGCGCAACGCTTCCGCGGCCACCACCCTCACTACAGGCCTCTACTATGAAGCGGGTCTCGATGAAGACGAATCCCAGACTAACGACGACGGTCCCACCGTTCTCGATACTTATTACGGGGTGTTCAATGCTTTCGGGGGTAACATCATTGGACACGAGCGTCTTCTCTGGGCCGGTTACTTCAGCGCGGAAGACGACACCTATACCACCACCTACCCGGCCAACGTTACCGGTTCTTACATGGGTCCGACGGTGGGTCAGTTGGATCCGTCCGGCTCCGTTCAGTACACGGTCGGCGCCGCGGGGATTCGCGTCGGCTTCGGCATCGGCCCCTACCTCGGGATTGCGGCAGGTTTTCCCACCGCGTCTCCGACCCCCTCCGGCGCTGTCTATCTCGATCCGACCGGCGTGGTCAACTCCGCCAGTTCGGCGCCATTTACCGCGGGCATTTCCCCCGGCGAATTCCTCACCTTCTATAACGGCGTGAATCTCGCGAACTCCTCGACCTGCGCGAACGCACTCCCGTTCCCCACGTCTCTCGGGAGCGTTCAGATTCTGATCGACAACATGCCCGCGCCGATCTACTGCATCGGCTCCCAGGTCACGGTCATCGTGCCCTACGAGGTGAACGCCTATCCCATCGCTTCCATACAGGTGGTCAACAATGGCGCGTCGTCGAACGTGGCGACCGTGTACGTCCGACCCACATCGCCCGGCGTCCTGTCGGTGCCCCCCGGTGGTCTTGGCTTCGCCGCCGCCGAGCATGCCAATTATTCTCTGATCACTCCGGCTAACCCGGCGCAGCGGGGCGAGACCATCGCTGTATATCTGGTCGGCCTCGGCAGCGTGTATCCACCCTATTCGGATGGCGGCGCGACGCCCGGCATCGGGAGCATCATCATCAACAACGTCGAGGTGGACGTGGGCGGATACGGAACCACCAATATTCCCTACGCGGGTCTCACACCCGGCGATGCGGGGTTGTATCAGATCAACTTCGAGGTGCCTTCCGACGCACCTGCCGGGAACGACGCGCTGGCCATCGTCGGCCCGGGCTCCTACTCTTCGGAGGCGTTGCTCCCGGTGGGCGCCGGCCCCGGAGTCGCCTTCGTGCCAGCTCGGGTGAAACCGGCACGCAAGCGCCTGCCGAGACTCAGCGCCTCCCGGCCATGAATCCGGATTCGCCCCTTCCACACGCCCGGCTCAATGTGCGTATTCAGGATGTCCTCATCGCGCTGATGTTCGGCGCGCTGGTGATCCTGGCGCATAACCTGCTCGAGCGCTTCCTGATCGCCGGCCTTGCTTCTCTGCAGTTGGTGGAAGGCAGAGCCACCTGGCTCGACACGCGTTGGGGCCGGGCTACTTCGATCCTGCTGCAGTTATTGATTTGCTATGTTCTGCTGGGCTGGTCGTCGAACGGACCTCTGAGCAGCGAATACTACACGATGCTGCTGCTGCCGGTGGTTTCCACTGCAACCTATCTCGGAGTAACAGGCACGGTGGCGATTTCCTTCGCCGCGATCGCCGCCTACCTGTCGTTTCTGCTGCCTCCGTTCATCGACTGGGAGCATGGCGACTACATCGACGCGGAGGGGATTCACTATCTGGTGGTTCGCTGTCTTCTGCTCGCCGTCTCCGCCCTGATGGTCAACTCGCTCGGCGAGGCGCGCCGCACCGAATCGGCGCGCTATAAGAAGACCGCCGAGCAGCTTGCGGTCGCCAACAAGAATCTGATCGATGCCGAAGCCGCCGTGCGCCGATCGGAACGCCTGGCCGCTCTTGGGCAGCTCTCCGCCGGCCTGGCTCACGAACTGCGTAATCCGCTGGGCAGTATCAGGGGCTCGGCCGAGCTGCTGGTGCGCTCAACGGCGCACGAAAGCGCGCTGACCCGAGAGCTCGCGCAGATCGTCAGCGACGAAGTGGACCGCACCAATTCGCTGGTCACGCGCTTCCTCGATTTTGCGCGGCCGCTCGAGCCCCGACGCGAAAGCACCGACATCGCGTCCGTCATCGACCGCGCCGCCAACCACGCGAAGGTGGCCATCATAACCAACTATTCGCCCGACATTCCGCCGCTTGAGATCGACCCGACTCTGACGGAGCAGGTTTTCATCAATCTGCTCACCAACGCCGCGCAGGCCTCGGCTCCGAACGCCCCCATCACGGTGGCCACGCGCCTGGCCAAAGACGAGGCCGAGATCTGCATCGTGGATCGCGGCTGCGGTATTCCGGCGGATAAGATGGAGACGATTTTCAATCCCTTCGTCACCACCAAACAGGACGGAGTGGGGCTGGGGCTGGCCATCGTGGCCAAGATCGTCGACGGCCATGGCGGTAGAATGGCGGTCGAAAGCGAACCTGGCAAAGGCAGTACGTTCCGCATTTTTTTACCCATTCCGAAATGAAGAAAAGAATTCTGATCGTCGAAGACGAAGACAAGCTGCGCCGCATCCTCGAGCTTCAGTTATTCGATTCCGGCTTCGATGTGGTGAAGGCCGCGAGCGCCGAAGAAGCGCTGCCGTTCATGGACCGGGCCGACCTGATCCTCACCGATTTCAAGCTCCCCGGCATGACCGGTCTCGAGATGCTGCAACTGGTCCGGCGGCAGGATTCGCATGTGCCGGTGATCGTGATGACGGCTTTCGGCACGATCGAGAACGCGGTCGATGCCATGAAGGCGGGCGCGGCCGATTTTCTGCTGAAGCCGTTCTCGCTCGACCATCTGACGACGGTGGTCAACAAGGCTCTCGAGATCCGCAGTCTGCGCGACGAGAACCGGCGGCTCAAAGAAGAGCTGGGGCGCAAGTATCAATGGGATAACATTGTCGGCCGCAGTACCGCGATGCAGCAAATCTTCGCCACAATCATGCGCGTGGCGCCTACGCGCGCCACCGTTCTGCTGGCGGGCGAAAGCGGCGTCGGCAAGGATCTGATCGCACGCGCCATCCATTTCCACTCCCCGCGCAGAGACCGCCCGTTCGTAAAGATCAATTGCGCCGCGATTCCCGAAAACCTGATGGAGAGCGAGTTATTCGGCTACGAGAAGGGCGCCTTCACCGGCGCCAACGTTTCGAAGCCGGGAAAGTTCGAGGAGGCCGACACCGGAACCGTGATGCTGGATGAAATCGGCGAGGTGCCGGCCAATATCCAGATCAAGCTGCTGCGGATTCTTCAGGAGCGCGAGTTTGAGCGCCTCGGCAGCAACAAGACCATGCACATCGACGTGCGCGTGATAGCGGCCACCAATCGGGACCTGCGCGCCGCGCTCGAGGACGGCACCTTCCGCGAAGATCTTTACTACCGGTTGAACGTGGTCCCGATGGAGATTCCTCCACTGCGCGCGCGCAAGGAAGACATCCCTTATCTGGCGCACCACTTCGTCGAGAAGCTGGCGCCGGAGATGGGCGGGCGGGTCACTGACATTACCGATGCGGCCATCGAAAAGCTGATGCAATACCACTGGCCGGGGAACGTGCGCGAACTGGAGAACGTGATCGAGCGCAGCATCGTCATGGCGCTGGGCGAGAAACTCGATGCCGGCGATATTCGCCTGGATATGAACCTGCGCCCCCGCGCCGCCTCCGGCGAACTGGGCCTGCCCGACGGCATGAGCCTCGATACTTACGAGCAGGAATTGATCAAGGATTCGCTGAAAAAAGCCAATGGGAACAAGAGCCAGGCGGCGCGCATGCTGGGCCTCACGCGCAACGCGCTGCGCTACCGGCTCACGCAGATGGGCATTGAGAGCTGATTTGTGCCAGGATCTTACTTATGCGCTTCCTCCTGTTCTTCGCACTCGCCGCTTCCGCTCTTGCCCAGTCCCCTGAGGATCAGGCATGGCAAACACTCGAACGGGCTCTAAAGGATCCCAATCCAATCAAGCGTTCTTCAGCGGTGCTGGCCATGGGAGTCACGCTGCCCGCTCGGCGATCGGTGGATCTGGTCGAGTCGGCGCTCGCCGATAAGGATCTGGGAGTGCGGCGGTCCGCCTGTGCGACTCTGGGCGGATATAAATCGAAATCGTCGCTTCCGAAACTGATCGATGCCCTTAACGACCCGGCTCCGGAAGTGGTTCTTGCCGCCGCCAAAGCTTTGTACGATATGGGCGATCCGGCCGGCCGGCAGGTGCTCATCGCGGTATTGGACGGGGATCGGGCGAGCGCGTCGGGAGCGGTATCGAGTTCCGTGCGCGACGCTAAATTGAAGCTGCACGATCCTAAAGCGCTGCTGCTGCTCGGCGTCAACTCGGGTGCGGGGGCCTTCATCGGCCCGCTCGGGGCCGGGCTCCCCGTTGCGGAAAGTCTGCTGAAAGATAACCAGGCGTCGGGCAAGACCGTGGCAGCGTTGCTGCTCGCGACCGACAACAGTACGGAATCGAAGGATGCGCTGACCGAGGCGCTTAGCGACAAGAACTGGACCGTCCGCGCGGCCGCGACGCGCGCCATCGCCCTGCGCGACATTAGAGGGCTCTTCGATACCGTGGTACCTCTCCTTGCCGACAAGCAGCCCGAAGTGCAATACTCGGCGGCGGCCGCGGTGATTCGTCTCCGGCAGCCCGCGAGATGAGCGCGAACAGACATTTTGAAAACCGGCCGACTGGCTGCATAATCAGAATGAAGGGAGAACGTTTCGATGGCAAAAGGCATGGATCGCAAGAAAGAGACCAAGAAGCCCAAAAAGGACAAGAAGTAGAAGAGGAAGGACATGCGGCCGTGTATATAACACGGCCGCATGTCACGGGAGTTTCTATCCCGAATTTTTTCGGATTGTGTGATTTCATCTTAATAGATGAAATAGAAAGAGGCGGTCAACCGCCGAGATAAACTGGCCCGGTCCATCGAGTCGCAGGCTGAGATTTTGCGCGGTTCTTTATTGCGGCGCACGATTCGGCACAGAAAAGGTTGCCGGACCTGCGCTCGAGGCGAGGGCCATCCGGCCTGGATTCTTTCTGTGAACTATGCCGGAGGCCGCAACAAGCGGATCAGTATTCGGCCCGAGGAGAGACAGCAGGTTGAACGCTGGCTGGGCAGATGTTCTCGATTGTCCGATCGTTCGCCAGCAAGCGGCGACCCTCTGGTTCGAGCGCCAAAGCGCAGTCGATCGCGCTGGATTCGTGCAGGTTGCGCCACAGATCACCCGCCCTGGCAAGCGAAGCCGCAGCCTTAACCAAGTCGGGATCGAACCAGCGTTTGCCACGTGTACCCGCTACGTCGATGGCTTCGTCGGGACTGCGATGACCGCAAATAACCTCCAGCGTCCGAGACAGATTCATGATGCGCGAAAACAGAGGGATCTCCCGGCCACGAAGTCCATCCGGATATCCAGCGCGGTTCCAGTGCTCGTCAGGGCTATGGATGGCTTGTGCGACCGCCTCGGAAGACCGATCCGGTGCGCAATCGACGCTCCCCTCTCGCAACGGATCTTGACCAGATCGCAAGACGCCGTCTGTCGTTTGACCGCTACTCTCCAAAGCTTGTCTTCGGCACGCTCGCTGGAAGCCGTCGCCTCAAGGCGAGGCCTGCAACCCTCCCAGACCGGGACAGTGAGCACGCACATTCCGTGCGAATGGAATCAACCGATCGATTCGGCCAAAGCTGGATCTGGATGTCAATGTTTAACGGGACGCGCTCGAGGTGCTTCGCCATTGACATAAGCAACATCGAACCGCTGGCTTCTCCATAGCAAGCGGGGATGTCAGTCGTCAACAGACGCCTTTTCACGCTGAGGGCCTGATATTCTCTAACTTGTGGAAGACCGTGGTTTGAGTGACGTTGGCGGAACGCCCGGCGGTCTCGGCGGGTTCCTGATCGGCGTTGTGATGATCTGCGTCGGGGGATACCTTCTCACCAATCAGGTGACCGTCGCCGGCGCTTACTGGAACTTCTACGGCACCAACACCTTCGGCATCACGCTGATACCGATGCTGTTCGGCGTTGGTCTGCTCTTCCGGAACGGCCGGAGCGTGAGCGGGTGGATACTTACCGTCAGCGGTGCGCTTTTCATTCTGGCGGGCGTGATTGCCAACCTGCACATTTACTTCCGGCCGGCGAGTCTCTTCAACACCATGGTCATGCTGGTCCTGGTCGTCGGCGGACTCGGTCTGATCGCCCGCGCGTTGCTGCCGCATCGCACTAAGAATATCGACTGACTAAAAAGTTGCAAATTCCGTCTCGCCGGTCCGGTGGGCGACTGAAAGGTTTGGAACCTGTTCATCGCCTAAACTACCGGCTGTCCCAGAACGGATCACCATCCCAGTCAGGTCACTGCTGTCCGGCTATAACTCGAATAACTCGACCAGAATCAGCTGATTGCCTGGATCGGAAAAATCAGGTTGAGAGTCGGATGGCTGAAGTGCCTGTAAAACAGGCATTTGTTTTCAAAAAGCGACAGGCTGAGAATCTGTAGAATCTGGTAGAGGCTCGCATCCAGCCTGAGGTGCTTGCGCACGATGGCGACGAGCACGTAAACCGACACGGCGATCCAGATCCTCTGTCTTCACCGCGTTCTCGCTCAGGCCGTAAATTGCCTTGATCCGCAAATGCTCCTTGATCCATTCGAAGAAGAGTTCCACCTGCCAGCGCGACTTGTAAATCCGGGCGATGGTGAGCGCGGGCAAGACAAAGTTGTTGGAAGGAACCGGAAGCGCTTGTTGGTTTCCGGGTCAACGTAACTGACACGGCGCAGCGCATCCGGATAAACCTTGATCGAATTGATGGCCGTCAAAACCACCGTGTGATCGGAGCGCACGCCGGTGCTCTTGTCCACCTCGTGGGAATAGCGCCGTTGCAGCAGAACATTCTTCTTCGTGCGCACCACAAAGAAAGCGGCGCTGAGAGAGAACACGTAAGGGCGCTCGAAATCGATGTAGCCGCGATCCATGACGTAGAACGCACCAGCCTCCGGGACGATCTCGTCAAGCACTCTGACGTCGGGCACTTTGCCGTCTGTAATACCAATAAACGTTGGGATGTTGCCATGGAAGTCCAGCAGCGTGTGCAGTTTGATGGCGGCCTTGTGCCGGCGAAAACGCGCCCACGAGAACAGCGAAAGGCAGAGGTCAATGGTAGTGGAGTCCAGCGCATAGAGGCTGGCATCCAGATCGACTCCGATCGGATCGTCCGCGTACAACGGCCGGGCGACGGCGATGAGGACCTGCGCGAAATCCGCGAAGATCCGCCAGTCGCGCGATTGGTTGGCGTCCGCCGGATTCGAGCGCGCCACCTTGCCGCGAAATCCCATGTGGCAGAGCTTGCCGCCCACCGATCGCAGACGAGCTTCGATATCGCGAAGGCTCTCGCGATAAGTGAACTGGGCGAAACCCATTGCCAGAAACTGATCCCAACAAGAGAAACTATTTCTGCTGGTAGTCGCGATAACGGGCTACACACTTTTGGAACTCATATCGCGGAAGATGCTCCATGAGCGGAGAAAAAAGCGTCTGGCCACTGTTCACCCCTCATTGTATTGTCGGCAATCCCTGCGTCCCCGGCGATCAAGCGGGAGCCATTTTTGGCCAGAAAAAGTTCAAATCGAAAAATTTCAAAAGCCCGGTTAACCTCTCCAAACTCAGGGCTTTGACATGAATTCAAAATTCATGTCCCGGACAGCAGTGATCTTAAATGAACAGGCCATCCGTGGGGCGGGCGTGGCTATACAGATTCTTAGCGCCAGGGCGAACCGGGCCGGGTTGGTCGTCGTGTACCGTACGGTGTGTTGAATGTTTCCCCGTCCGAGGTAATCCTGAATGAACCTCGTGTCAGCGCCCTGATCGGTCAGGGCGAAGCCGCAAGCGTGTGAGGGCCGGGCAAGGAGGGGAAGACCAGCCAAGGCGCTGTTTTTGCGCAGTAACGTCCACAGTTCGAGCCTGTGAGCGCCCACATCCCACTTACTTACCCGGCTTATAACTCTTGCTGAATCCACTGCGCGTATTGGTAACGGTAAACGTCCCATCCTGCCGCGCTGCAAGCTTGATCATTTTGAATTCATCCGGCCCCTCCAGGTTGGCCACGAAATCGGCAGGAGGATTCGTCTCCTTCGTTCCCGCCTCCGAGTAATGCACCTGCCAGATGTCCTCGAGCCCCGGCGTCGCGCGCAGCAGCGGCCACGAGGGAGGGTCCGCGCCCTTGCGCGCGCCGTTGCCCATAATGGCAACCCGCGGATGGATGGCGCCGATCAGCTCCGGAGCGATCCCCTTAAATTGCCCATGCACGTTGACATGGTAAGCGCTCACGGTTCCAATCAGATTATTCGGGCACACCAGATCGCGGCTGAAATGAGCTTCCAGATCCGCCAGATCCAGCATGCGAAATTTACCGAAAATAAACAGCACGCCGACCGACTGATTGTCTTCCACGTCGCGTTCGATCGCGGCGGCCTGCGGAGTCGCCGCGCACAGAGGGTTGGGAGCGCCCGCGCCCTTCAGCGGTTTGCGGATGAATTGGTTCCCCGCCGCAACCACCTCGATATCCACTCCTTTGATCGGAATCTTGTCGCCGGGCTTAACCACAGTGTGGCCGATCCGCGTGCGCGTCGCGTCGTAAGCTTTGAAGCGTTCCGACGCGCCGGCTGCCGGGTCGCCATGATCCACCACATGCCCGATAGGAATCTTCGAAGCCAGCAGCGGCACATCGCCGATGTGATCGATATCGAAATGCGAAATCAGCAGATAGTCGATCCTCGCGAGTCCGGCCGCCTTCACTGCCTCAACGATGCGGTCCACCGAAGCGGCGCGATTGGGCGCAGCCGGCCACCCGGCGTCGATCAGCATCGTTTCGCCGGCCGGCGAAACGATCAGCACCGACTTCCCGCCTTCCACATCGATGGTGTAGAAATCAAGCGTCCCGGCGGCCGGAAGCAGCGGCGCCAACAAAAGCGCAATGAGCGTAGCAAGCACAGGCACGGATGAAGTATATCCAGGCGGCGGGTTTCTACAAGCTGCCCGAACAGTTCCGGTGCGCCTCCAGCAACTCCCCGAGTACCCGCTCCATCTCGCTCGCCTCATAGATAAAGTAGTGCCCCCGTCCCGGCAGTTCGGTCAGTCGGCTGGCGGGAATCCTCCCATGCAGATCCCGCGCCACCGCGATGGGAACCACCCTGTCGTCCACCCCGTGGACGATCAGCACCGTGCACGCGGCCAGCTGCGCCAGATCGATCTGCGGATCGGAATAAAGCGCCTGCACCTCCTGCAACAGGCACCCCGAGCCCTCCGCGTAACTCTCGCGCCGGTTCTCGCGGAATAGTTCCTCCACCTCCGGCCGCGCCAGGATACGCTGATCGTCCGCCGACAGGCTGTGTCTGACTTCCTCGAAGTAACTCCCCCAATGCCGATAGATCCGGTCGCGATGCTTTTTCTCCACCCGCAGAAAGGTCGCGGACCGGAAATTGGCCAGCTTCGCCGAAAGCAGGATGCGCCAGACTTCCTGCGAAAAGCGTCGCCAGTTGGCGATCAGGTGCGGTAGCCCCAGACCGCTCACCAGAGCCATCGCGCGTAATCCCGGAAGCCGGCCGCAGGCCAGCGCATACGTGGCGCCGGCGGAAAATCCGAGGATCGAGAAAGGCTGCCCCGGCCCGAGTACCCGCTCCGTCAACCGACCCACATCGCGCGCCCATCCGGTGACCGTCCGCACCTGCGCCGGTGTGGAAAGCCCGATGCCGGGCCGGTCGGGCGCGATGAGCCGGATGTTGAGCCTCGTGAGAGTCTCCTCAAGACCCGGAATCCGCTCCAGCCGCGAGCCCTGAAAGCCGTGGAA
This sequence comes from Bryobacteraceae bacterium, assembly GCA_050015835.1. GTDB lineage: Bacteria > Acidobacteriota > Terriglobia > Bryobacterales > Bryobacteraceae > BOG-234. The sequence continues at coordinate 89,213 of JBEKAQ010000003.1, forward strand.
GTACAGAAACGGCGTTCCTGTGCGTGGACCCCGATCCATGTAAGCCAGCGTGCGGCCATCGCGCAGCGTGATCTTGCCGAAGGCCGGATCGGACTCTCCCGGCGCCGGACGCAAACCCGGAACGCCCCGCATCAGCTCCGCCACCGCCTGGCGCAGGCGTTCCAGATCCGCGTGCGTATCGATGGTGGGCATAATCGGCTTGCCGATCCGTACATGAATGCGAAAAGGCGGCTCCGGCCCCTCGGCCTCAATGGCGGCGAAGATCACCGTCTCCGGCGTCCAGCCCAGCCGCAGCCCGCCGATCACCACCGGCACCACCGGGCAGCCGCTCTTCTCCGCCGCCACCACCGCGCCAGTGCTCCAGTTCTCCAGTTGCAGCGCCGGATCGGCAATCGCGCGGCCCGCCGGAAACACGAGCACCGCGTGCCGTTCGCTCTCGCGAAGGTACTGGGCGATGATGCCCGAGATTCCATGGTGTCTTCCGCTGCCGCCTTCATCGGGGACGAGGAGCGCGATGCCATAGTGGTGGAGCACCCAGCGTTCCGTCCGCACCACCCAGTTCCGGCTGTCCGTGGTCACCAGTATGCGCGGCACGCGGCTGGCGCGTGTGGCCAGCAGGTGACCCAGAATGAATCCATCCACTCCCGACTTGTAGGCGTGGTTGGCCGCTACCACGTAGGAGCCGGAAGGCAGGTTCTCCAGACCCTCCACGTCGATCCACTGGATCACGTATTTCAGGAAAAGAGCGTGCATCAGCCGGATCGGCCAGCCCTGCGCCCGCACGTCTTCCGGCGCATCGCGTAATTCCCTGCGCAACAGAAGATGGATCGGGATGGCGGTCGCGGCAAAGCCCAGCAGTGCCAGCGAAGCCCCACGCAGGATTCTCCGCGCGATGCTCTTACGATTTCTCAAACGTACTTAGTATGGCAGGGCTTTCCCGAGCCGCGACCGTGAGGGAGCGGACCAAAACTCCGGCCGTCGCCACAGTAGTAATCTAAACGGAGACTCAGATTCTCCGAAAGGAAAGAGGTCGTATGAGAGGAATATTCGGCATGGGGGCGGTTGCGCTCGCCACAGTGCTGACTTCGGGTGTGTGCTTTGCCGCTGGCCCGCCGGCATGGGCCTACGGGATCGATCCCAATGCGGCCCCGGTCGGTGCGGGCGGCCGAGGGCCACAAGCTGCGCCCGATACCAGCCTGAAGCATCTTCCCGGCAGCACCGGAGCCTTCACCCTCGCGCAGATCCGCGACGGCTTCGGTCCCGCCGACTGGTACCCGGGCGACCATCCCCCCATGCCCGACATCGTCGCCAAAGGCCGCCGTCCCGACGTGCGCGCATGCGCTCTGTGCCACTATCCCAATGGCAAGGGCCGGCCCGAGAACGCCCCCGTCTCCGGTTTCACCGCGGCTTATTTCATCCAGCAAATGGCTGATTTCCGGGACGGCAACCGCAAGAGTGCCGAACCGCGCAAAGCCAATACCAACGTCATGATCGCCATCGCCAAAGCCATGACCGACGACGAGATCAAAGCCTCCGCCGAATATTTCAGCGCCATGAAGTGGACACCCTGGGTGAAGGTGGTTGAAACCGGCACGGTGCCGAAGACCCGCCTCTCCGCTGGAATGTTTATGCCGCTCGACGGACCCGCCGCCGGGCAGGAGCCGATCGGCCAGCGCATTATCGAAGTGCCGGAGCATCCCGACGACACCGATACGCTGCGCGACGACCGCTCCGGCTTCGTCGCCTACGTGCCGGCAGGAAGCATCCGGAAAGGTGAACGCCTCGCGGCCAACTGCGGCGTGTGTCATGGAGCGGACCTGAAAGGCCTTGGCCCGGTGCCGGGTATCGCCGGCCGCTCGCCCAGTTACCTCGTGCGCCAGATGTACGATATGCAGCAGGGCGCACGTAAGGGCCCCTGGACGGAACTGATGAAGCCGTCCGTCGCCAAGCTGAGCGAAGAAGACATGCTGGAGCTTGCCGCTTACGTGTCTTCGCGTACCCCCTAAGCCAGCGGCTGAGTGGCGTTGCGCTGCACCCACTTATACGCTCTGACCGAATTCCGCCAGAAATATTTCTCCGCGGCTTCCTGGCCCTTGCCCGTAAAGTACTCGTGGACGATCTTGAATCCCACCGGCACCGGCAGCCATTGGTCGCCGTTCGGCCAGTCGCTGCCATAGAGCACGCGGTCCATGCCGAAAACGTCCACAATCTCGTCGATCCGAGGCCGGTAGTATTCGGTTTCCGTTGGTATAGTCCCATTCACCCGCCGCAACACCTCCGACACCTTCACGAAAATCTGCGGCCGGTCCCGGAACGCCTTCATGCTGGCATCGTAGGACGCTCGTGCCGCGCCCTCGGTTGGAGGAACCATCTGTGGCAGGTGATCGATCACGATCCGCAGATTCGGCACCCGGTCGCTCACCCGTACCACATCGGCCAGTAAGGCCACATTCGGATTCGCCGTATCGAGAACCAGGTCGGCGTCGGCCAGCGATTTCAGATCGGCGACAAACTCCGGCTGCTCGACCTCCTTGCCGCCCTGCCTGCCGAGGCCGTAACGAATGCCCCGCCACATCGGGTTCCGGTGAAAGCGTTCCAGTCCGCGCTTGAATTCGTCCGTGCCCGGCGTCAGCCGTCCCACTGTCCCCACCATGATCTCGTCCTTCGCCGCGATATCGAGCACCCATTGGTTGTCCTCGTACCAACTGCTGCACTCGACCTCAATGGCGCCCTTGATACCCAGTGGCTCGACGATGGGCCGATAGCGAGCCGGCAGCGAGGTCTTATAAAGGACCGCGTTTTCCTTGTTCGGCCAGGGAGTGCCGCCGGGCCGGAACGGATCGTAAAGGTGAATATGCGTGTCGATGATAGGAAACGGAGCCGCCGCCCTGGCACCGATATTCGCCAACGCCGCGCCCGCGGCAACCCCCAGAAACGTTCGTCGATCTATCATGCTTTCTCTCCTCACCGTGCCACCAAACGCACTGGCCCAATCAATCCCGAAGCTGGCGGCGGAGCATTCCCACGACCGCGCCCCCCACCCCCGCCACCACGCCCACCCGCCGGAGCATTCACCTGAATCTCCAGATCGTTCGAGCCGGCTTTCAAAGCACCGGTAATATCCCATCGGTACGGTTGCCACGCGTGCGCCTCGAATTCTTTCCCGTTCACCTTCACGCGCGCATAATCATGAACGTCGGCAATCTCAAGAAGCACCCGCTTTCCCGCGGGAGCCGCCACGGTGAACTGCTTCTTATAAGTAGCCGGACCACCGAACCCCGCCGTACCCAGTTCCTCCCACGATCTCAAAGGCGTAGTCAACTGCTTGCCATTCAGCTCCACCGTCCAATCGCCGCCCAGATCCTGCATCGTGTTGCCCGATACCAGAGACGGCTCAGGAGTACTCGCGCCGGCCGGCATCGGCCCTACCACAATCACCTTCGCCTCATACGCACCGAGCACCAGAGGAACCCGCACCGAATCCGCTTCCACGACCGCGCCGCTCATGGGATGAATCTCGCCCGTCGCCAGGTCCCAAACCTGCGCCTGCCCATGTCCCGCGACCGTCGCCATGCGCGATACCGTCTCGGTGCTCTCGTTGAAGAAGAAATACATCTCCGCATCGCGCCAGCTCCGGTGCGTGTAAGTCAACCTCGGGACCGCGGAGTCCAGCTTCACATCCGGCTTCGGAAGCGCGGCAATCACGCGCGCCGTAATGTCGCCCGCAGGCTCGATCAGCGTGGCGAAACTCAGATCGGGAACGTCCTTCGCGTTCAAGAACGTCTTGTCCACAATCAGCGTCGGAGTCTTGCCCACGAAAATCAACTCGCCGCCCGCCTTCACGAAAGCCTGAAAACGCTCCAAACCGGCCCGCGTAATAACCAGTGTGGAAGGCACCACGATGGCCTTGTAAACCTGCCCGCTAAGATTCTTAAACCCGCCGCCCTCGATCGTCGCCACCGAACTCAGCGACTGTTCGTCAAAGTAATCCCAATCGATCTGACGCTCGAACAACTGCCAGCCGAGCTTGGTCATACTCCGGTCCGCCTCCTCGTAGCCCATCCACAGGCTGTTGACGGGATGATACAGGCCCACCTGCGCGGCAGGCCGTCCGATGGCCATCAGATAACCCGCCCGGTCCGTGTACCACGCCAGCAGCGGAGCCTGCGGAGGGACTGGCGCGGCAGCGAGGGGCGCGGCACCGGGAGCCCCGCCGCGCTGCATGATCGGAAGCGAAATCTGCAGCGCATTCACACCCCGCACTAATTGGAAATCCAACTGATACTTCCCATCGATGCCCAAACCGCCCGCGCCTTCCGTCCACACCTTAGGCCGTCCAAACAAATGCGCCGCCGAAGAAGCCAGCTTGGGGAAGTTGTTGTTCACGTTCCACGCCCCGTCCGGCGTATGCACCAGGCTCGGGATCAACTGAGTCAGGTTGTCGATGCCCGGCACCTCCACATGCCGCATATCTCTGAAGAAATCCCCCTCATTGCGCCACAGATCCTCCGGCAATTCCAGCCGCGACCCCTGCTCTTCGTGATTCAGGTGCACCAGATATTCCACATTGTTCTCGGCGCACCACGCCGCCTGCACACCGAAGAAGCTCTCGCGGAAAATCCCGCTCCACACGTCGTAATAATCCGCTTTCGCGCGCCACGCTTCGGGCGTCATTTTCGGCGCGAAGAACAACGGGAGGTACGGTTGCAGATCGTAACCCTTCTGCGCTCGGAAAAGGTCGAGCAGCTTCGGAGTCCACGGGATGAACGCCGTATAGTCCGGTTCGTCGCCGAAGAATCCCAGCACAGTCTTGCCGAACGCATCCCCCACCGTCTGCTTGTAAGTCTCATGCGTAACCTTAAGGAACGCCCGCGTGGCATCGGGATTCAGATAGTCGATCAGCGAATACTGGCTATCCTTGGCGCGTGTGCCGTCCTCCCGGCTGAAATTGCGCGTGGGCGAGCTGCGAAAGATATGCCGGACCAGCATCAATTCCCACGGCCGCGGATAGCCTCCCGCACCGTTCGGAGGCGCTGGAGCCCGCCAATTGATGCCGCCCGAATCGATGGGTACCGTAACCACCGCGCCCGTCTGCGCAAAAACCGCCAGAGCGCCCAACGTATCCGGAGGCGTCGGCATCTTCAGGGTCTGTCCCGGCATCACGTTGATCCGGATATCCGCGTCGATCCCCTGCATCGTCAGCTGCGGATACTCCTCGCTGATCCGCCCGCCCGCAAATCCGCTCGGATAATCCGATTCGTCCTGGAACCACAACTTCATGCCCCGCTTCGACGCTTGTTCGACCGCGAACTTCACCAGGCTCATGTGCTCGGGCGAAAGGTAATACTTCGTCCCGCCGCGTCCCGGCGACATGTTGACGATGAAGATCCCGTTGGCCGCCAGCCGATCGAGATCCGCCACCATTCTTTCTCTCGCGTCCGCGCCGTTCCAACTGGCAAACGGCTGAATCGCTCCGTATTCATGAGGAGGCGTCTTGAAATTCGCGGCCACCTCGCGCAACGACGGCGCCGTGATCTGCTGCCACGGCCGCTGTGCCACAGCCGCCAAAGCGAAAAGGAAGAATGTCAGGCGTTTCATAAATACGGGGCTAATCATATCAATTAATCGCTCTGCCCAACTCGCATGTGACAATTCCGTGAATGCGCAGCTATGCCGTCCTCTGCGATGTTATACATGAACCCCAGGGGCCATGACGAGTAAAGACGTTGTTGCAGGACTGGTGACGCCCATCGTCATCATCACCTCCACACTGAGCTATGCCGCTTTAATCTTCTCCGGGCCGCTGGCGCAGGGGCTTCCCATCGGCATTGGATTCAGCCTGATCGGCGCCGGCGTGATGGCCATCCTGTTCGCGTGGCGCAGCGGTGTGCCTTTCGCCATCGCTGGCCCGGATTCGAAGCCCGTAGCCGTTCTCGCCACCCTGAGCGCCACTCTGGCCGCCGACCTTGTGCGCGGCGGGCATGCGGCACAGGCCCCCGTTACGGTAATGGCCGCCCTGGTCGCCGGAACCCTGGTTGTCGGCGTGGCGCTCTACCTGCTCGGCAACCTCGAAGCCGGGCGTTGGATCCGCTTCGTCCCTTACCCCGTGATCGCCGGATTCATGGCCGCGTCGGGATGGCTGCTCGCGGTCGGTGGCATACGGCTCGCCATCGGCACCCATGTTTCGCTCGAGCTGTTGGAGCAACTCGCCGACGGTCAGCACATAGTTCAACTCGCCGTCGTACTGGTTTTTGTGATCGCCATGGTCCTGACCAAGCGGGTGAATCATCCGCTGGCATTTCCCGCGCTGCTGGTGGTGGGAACGCTGGCCGCGCATCTGGTTTTGCATGGCGCCGGATACTCGATCGCCTCCGCGCGCGGGGCCGGGTGGTTTCTCGACCTCTCCTCCGGCGCCGCCCACCCCGGTCCCTGGCTGCTCAAGTCCCTGCCGCAGATCGATCTGCCTGCGTTGCTGTGGGCGGCCGGCGGGTTCGTCGCGCTCATTACCGTTACCGCCATGACGCTGCTGATGAGCGTAATGGCCGTCGAAGTGGAAACCCGCCTCGATGTCGATCTCGACCGCGAGCTGCGCCTGAACGGCATCGCCAACATTCTGGTAGGCCTCGGCGGCGGCATGGTCGGAACGCTTTCTTTGAGCTTTGAGCCGCACCCTGTTTAACTATCGTTCCGGCGCGCGCGGACGTTCGAGCGGCATCATTGCGGGCGCCGTCTGCCTGCTCATGCTGGCGTTCGGCACCAGGGCGCTCGGACTTGTGCCCGTGGCCATGCTGGCCGCCCTGCTGCTCCAGCTCGGCGTCGAAATGCTGATCGACTGGCTGGTGAAAGGCTGGCGCACCATGGGCCGCGCCGAGTACCTCCAGATGGTGGTCATCTTTCTCGTGACCGTCTTTTGGGACTTCGTGGCCGGCGTGGCCCTCGGCTTTATCGCGGCTTGTATCGCCTTCGCCATCAATACCGGCCGCATGCGTCTCCTCAAGCTGGGCCTGAACCGCACCGTCTACAGCGGCAGCGTCGACCGCCCCGTTTACCAGCAGG
>JBEKAQ010000004.1:0-94974 GCA_050015835.1 Bryobacteraceae bacterium
ACTTCTGGCTCTCGATATAGGCCTTGATCGTTGCCTCATCCACCGCTCCCACCGTCGCGCAGAAATAGCCGCGCGCCCACATATGCTGGCCCCAATACCGTTTTCGCAGTTCAGGGAACTCCGCCTGCCGGTTCCGGCTGGACCGGCCCTTGATGTACTGCGCCAGTTTCGCCGGTGACAGAACTGGCGGAGCCGACAACAGCAGATGTATGTGGTCCGGCTGCACCCCTCCCCTCACGATCACCACGTCCCGCGTCTGGCGGATCTGCCGGATCAGGTCGCGCGCACGCTCCGCCACTCGCCCACGCAGTATCTTGTACCGATACTTCGCGCACCGGATCGCGTGACACTTCAAATCGTAAACCGCGTGCGCGCTATGCCTGTATTCCGCCATTCCTCCATTGTCGAGGGCGTGGAACGGGCTGCTGGAAGCGGACCGCCTGAAAGGCGGTGGGATTAGACCGGGCGAGGATATCGACATTGTGCTCGGTTCCCGTATAACGGGAGCGCAGAGTCCGTGCGCACACTGTAAGTACGGACGGGGCTGGCGCCCGGACATCAGTGCAACTGGACTTGTTCGACGGTGGTGTTGTCGTTTTCGTCGCTCACCCTTACGGCGATAGTGTGCTCGCCGGGAGTTAGATTCTTCAACGTCAGGGCATAGTCGAGCGCTTGCGAATCCGAGAGGCGCCCTACGGGATCGACTACTGTCCAGTCGCCTCCATCGAGCGAATACTCAGCCTTGTAAATAGTGCTCAGCGCGTCCGCCGCATGCCACTTCACTACGTTGCCGGCAGCCTGCAGATTGGTGATGGCGGGCGGGGTGTTGTCGATGGTGAAGGGATCGCTCTCCTGCGCGGAGGTCAGCGTGTCCTCGGGCGTGTTCGACGGGGCGTCCGACGCGGTGATGCGGATGCGATATTCACCGTCGGCGAAGGCGGTCGAATCGAACGAATAGTATTTGTCATGCAATTTGTCGCGCAGCAGTTTCCAGTTCTTCTCCTTGACGCCGCGAATCTCGACGCTGCAGATGAGTGAATCGCCGTTCTCGTCCGAGGCCGTCCAGCGCACTCCCAGCGCGCCTTTCTGATACGTCATGGCGGGGTTGGCGTTCGACTCGGTGTCAAGGTGGAGGGCAGGCGGCTTGGCGCCCATCGCGGGCAGAGTCAGGGTCGCGGCGCTCGACAGAGTCAACGGCGTGGAGGGGGCGGGGAAGCGATAGTTATAGGGCGTCAACTCAATCTGATCGATCTTCGGTGCGATGTTCTGGCGCAGGTAGGCGGCGTCGACGGCATCGAGGGTGGGCGAGAGCTTCGCCGTGGCGGCCGAAGTCAGAGTGGCCTTCCATTGCAGGAAGCGCGCGGGCGGGACATCGACGCGGCCTCCGTCAAGCCCGGCGACCGGCTTCGACCAGGGGCTCCAGTCCTTCTGCGGACGGTCGAGATTTCCCGAGCGTGCCGTGAGCGCGATTGCGCCTCCATTTAAATCGCCGGAGGGCTGGAGGCGGCCCCAGGTGGCGAATCCGCCGGAATCGAATACGTCGCTTTCGATGGTGCCTTCGGTTTCGAGTCCGGGGCCGATGCGGAATACTTTGCCCACATTTCCGGTGGCGGCGTAGAGCGTGCCGTCTTTGGCGGGCAAGAGCACGGTCACCTGTTCCACCGGAAAAGTCTCGAGGGTCAGGTAGAGCGAGGGCGTCTCAACGCGGTACAGATCGCCCCTGTTGCCGGAGCCGATCAGCAGGCGACGTTCGGAATCGAGGACGAGCGAATAGACCACATCCTGTGCGCCGGTCCAGATGCGTTGGGGAGTTTCGCGCGGTGGAATGAGGTAGACGTCGGAGCCGCCAGGAACGGTTGAGGGTGCGATGAGTGCGGGCGCGGACGCCGGCGCAGCGGCCACCTGCGGAGTAATGGTGATGGCTGTCGTGGGACTGGGCGCCATGGCCGGAGGCGCAGCTGGAGCCGGCGGCGCGGGTGGCGGAGTAAGCGGACGGGGCGCGGTCTTACTACCCACTGCCGCGGCATAAATCTCATTTTTTGGCCCGATGGCGAGCGCAGTCACTTCCCGCTTCGACATCTGGTAGACGACGAAGCCTTCGCCCTTGGGGGAGATGCGAATGACCAGGCCGCCGGGCTCGGTGCCCGCGATCAGGTTGCCGTCATGATCCAGGGCGAGCGAGCGGATGTGGGTTTCATCGCTCTTGAAAAAAACCTCGCCCTTGCCGTCGGGGGTGACCTTGTGGATCTCTCCCTGATCGCCGGTGGCGATGAAGAGATTGCCCGCGGGATCGCACAGCATCGACCAGATGTACTTCTGTTTAGGGTCGTAGAAGAGGGCGCTCTTCGTGCCGTCGACCCGATAGATCTTGCCGTCGGGCGCGGTGGCGACGTAGATGCGGTCTTTCGAATCGATGGCGATCGAGTGGATTTCGAGCGCGTCGAAGTCGGCGATTTCTTCGCCTTTGCCGTTGGGCGGGATGCGGAAAAGTTTAGCGCCGGGGCCGCCGGCGGTGTAGAGATTGCCGTGCGAATCTTCGGCGAGCGTCCAGAGATACGGAGTTGAAGTGTCGAAGACCTCGCTCATTTTCGGCGCGAGCGAGAGTCGGCCGTCGCTGCGGATAGAGAGGTGAGTGCGCACGCCTTTCTGGAAATCCGCGTAATCGGATTGCGTCCAGGTGCGGGTTTCGGTGGCGCCGCAGAGCGCGGAGATCCAGAGTAAGAGGAAGAAGACCACTCCCTCACGGTCGCGGCTCGGTAGCAGGTGTTTCCGAACCGCGACCATGGGGCAGTGGTGGCCCAATGCAGAGAGAATTCTCATTTCACGGTGACCCGGAGTGAGTAGCTTCCATTCACTACGGAATCGAAGGGGAGCGACATTTGTTCGCTGGCGCTTTCGGGAGATGTCAGGACCGACTGCGCGGCCGTGCGCCCGGCCTGCATCACGTTGAGGATCGACGACGGCAGGCTGGGCAGCGTCTTATCTTCGTAATAGGCTGTGGGGTCGCTGGCGATGAGCGAGACGTAGAGCTTGTTATTGCTGCGTTCCTGATTGATAAGCGATACCAGCTGCGGCACGTCCATGTAGTGATTCGACGCGAAGCCAAGGGCCTGGATGCGGTTGGCCACATCGGCGTCGCTCAGCATAATGCGATGTTCGCCCTTACCGATGCCCTGCGGCAGCTTGAGGTTGAAATCGCGCTCGATGCGTTCGCCGCGCCAGGGACGCAGAAATACCTTGATCGGGATCTCGTCGCCGGGGCGCACGTCGACGTTGGGGGTCCAGGCGTTTTCGATGGTGGCGATGCGGCGCTCGGGCAATAAGTCGACAGTTATTTCGGCGTCCTGCAGGCTGGGAACCTTGACCGCATTATTGAAGAGGCGGTTGAACTTTTCGCCCCACCAGGCCGATACCAGCATGGGCGCGGGCATAGGTATGTCGCCCGCAGTCTGCATAGTTGTAAGATCCAGCTTGCCCTGGCCGTTGGTCAGGTTAGCTGTGCCGGTGACCCGGTAAGTGGCTTCATCCATCGATTCGTTGATGCCGCTGAGTGAGTTGTAGAGCGTCATCATCATGAGATAGGGGGTCCACTTCTGCTGTTGGAAGACGTTGAAGTGGTAAGTCTTCTCGGAGCGCACGGTGTTGCTGTCGGCCATGGAGCGGATCTTGACCGTAACGGGGGCCATAGGAGCTTCGTCGCCCAGCACGCCCATGATGCCGGAGTGGCGATCCTGATGCAGGGCGCCTACAATCTCAGTGGCGTTGGCAATCTTGTTGGGCTGGTAGGCGGAGCCAAGCACCATCAGCACTTCACCCTTACTCATGGGCATGTCAACGGGCCCGATATTGAAGAAGGGATGCCCGAAGGCGAGGATGCGCTTGCCATCGTTGTAAGTCACGGTGCCGAGACCGGTGACACCCATGTCGCCCGATACCAGAACTCCGGCGACGGTTTGTCCGGGCTGCAGCGCGTTTTTCCAATCCGCCGCGGGCTTGCTCGAACCCAGCGCGGAACCTGCTCCACCCTGCGCGGCCTGGACGCCGAGCTGATTGAATAGCGGCGCGAATGCCTGCAGGGCGTCTTCATGGAAGCCGGAGAAAAGCAGCGGCGTGGCGATCTGCGACATGGTGGGCAACGCGGAGACCGATACGCCCGCAGCCATCACGCGGGCCAGCAGATCGTTGGGAGGCGCGGAGGTGGCCCCTGTGGCTACCTGCTGCTTGTCGGGAGTGCGCGCGTCGGCGGGCCGGGTCTTATCGAACTGATTGATTTCGAGCATCAGCTCGATGGGAGTGATGCCGCAGATGGCGTCGGGCGAGAAGGTGCTGAGGCGCAATGCTACGGCGCCGATCAGTTTGCCGTCGATGTAGACGGGGCTTCCGCTCATGCCGCCCGCGACGTTGGTGCGGATGGCTTTGCCGCCCATTTTGCCGACGATGACGTCCTGGCCGGGTCCCCACATATTTTTCCAATTACCGATGATTTCGATGGGGACGGCTTCCGGGGTGTCGCCCTGAAAAACCGTCCACGCGACGGCGTTCATGCCGGGTTTGATGTCGGCGGCTTTCATGATTTCGACTTTGCCCGCGCGGGGCGGCTGGGGGTCGGCGGCGAAGCAGTAAAGGGAAATGAGAAGGAGTGCGGCGGCTCGAATGAGCATTATGTTAACAGTGTAACGCGTCGCAAAATAACCGGGGTGTGCAGCTCAGGCCGCATTCCTCGGCTGCACGTGGTGCTCGATTTGCTTCCGCAGGTTCATCCAGAATTCGCTGGCAGTACAAAGTAGCGGCTGAGCCGAAGGGCGGTGTCGGCGGTGATGCCTCGCGTCTCGTTTACGATCGCGCTGATGCGGGTGGCCGGAACGCGGAGGGCGAGAGCGAGGCCGTTGATGCTGATTCCGGCGGGGCGCATGAACTCTTCGAGGAGGATTTCGCCGAGACGGATGGGGGACGCAACGGGTAATGTGAGCAGGCATTAGCCTTAAGACGTCAGACGGAATGGGGCGGTTCGACGGTTACCGGGTGGCGCGTAACCGTTGATCACTCCGTAATGGAATGCAAAATGAGCAGGAGCGAGACCGGAAAGCAAATTGAATCAGCCTTCCCTGAGTCAGTTCGGGAGGACGTGAGCCGCGTTGCCTTGATTTTGCCCGAGCCGCTTCACCTGTGCGCCGCCACGTTTCGCGTAATTGTTAAGGCTGAAATGGTCGCAATACCTTACCGGATTTACCATGATCCCCAGCTCATCAGGACGGACCAGCTCAGCTCATTACAGCAAGAAATCCTCAGCTGCCTGTTGACGAGGCATTGCAGCGGCTTCGTCCGCCAGGAACATCTGATCAGAATCGTCGGTTCCCACCAGAGCTGGGCCCCGCCTTTCGTCGTTCAGCTTATCGGCGAATACGTCGTTGAAATATGTCGTGTCGTCCAGGAGAACCAAGCTGATTTGGATGTGAAACTGTACCGAGATTTTCTGGAGGCGAATCCGGCGCTCTGGGCGGTGACGAAACAACGAGTCGTGAGCTATTGGGATTGTTATTATCGGGCGACTCCGCGTGAGAAGTATGTCGGTTTCCAGATTGTGCGCTATCTCGACTCTCTTATCCAATGAGGTTCCCGGACAGGCGGAAGCGCCTGTCCCACATCAGAGGGGTTTGCCGCGTTTCGTGCGCAGCTCTTCTATTCGTTCCTGGATTCTTTTCTCGATGCCTCGGTCGGTGGGGTAGTACCAGCGGCGGCCTGCCAGGGATTCGGGGAGGCAATCCATTTCATTGACGGCGTCCTCGAAATCGTGGGCGTGCTGGTAGCCCGCGCCGTAGCCCCAATCCTTCATGGCGCGGGTGGGCGCGTTGCGCAGATGCATCGGCACGGGCTCGGCGCGTCCGGCGCGGACTTCTTCCATTACGCCCCCCAGCGCTTTGTAGGCGGCATCGGATTTCGGCGCGACCGCCAGATAAATCACCGCCTGCGCGAGCGCCAGGTCGCCTTCAGGGATACCCAAAAAATGCACCGTCTGCTGCATGGCTATGCACTGTTCCATCGCGCGCGGATCGGCCAGCCCGATATCCTCGATCGACATGCGCACCACGCGGCGCGCGATATACATGCGATCCTCGCCCGCTTCGAGCATGCGAGCCAGCCAGTAGAGCGCCGCATCGGGATCGCTCGATCGCACCGACTTGTGCAGCGCCGAAATCAGGTTGTAATGCTCCTCGCCGGTCTTGTCGTAGAGCAAGACCTTGCGGCCGAGGGCGTCGGTGACGGTTTGATCGGTGATTTGCCCGGATGCGGCGGCGATTTCGAGCGTGTTGTAGGCGGTGCGCGCGTCGCCGTTCGAAGCTACGGCGATCTTGGTCAGGACCTCATCCGTCGCCGTGGCTCCCACCACCGGCAGGGCACTGCGGAGCAGTTGGACCACCTCTTCGGTGGTGAGCGCTCGCAGCATGTAGACCTTCGATCGCGAGAGCAGCGCGGCGTTCACTTCGAAGGACGGATTCTCAGTAGTCGCGCCGATCAGCACGATGTCGCCGCGTTCGACGTAGGGTAGAAACGCATCCTGCTGCGCTTTGTTGAAGCGATGGATTTCATCGACGAAGAGGATGGTCCTGCGGCCGAGCTTGCACAGACGCTCGGCATCGCTCATGACGGCCTTGATTTCTTTGATCCCTCCCATCACGGCGCTGAAGGGTAGAAACTCGGCCTTGCTCATGCGCGCGATAATTCGGGCGAGGGTGGTTTTACCGACGCCGGGCGGTCCCCACAGAATGATGGAGGTTAATTGATCGCGTTCGATCTGCGACCGGAGCGGTTTACCCGGGCCGAGGATATGTTCCTGTCCCGCGAAGCCGTCGAGCGTGCTGGGGCGCATGCGGTCGGCGAGCGGCCGCTTGTTGTCGGCGTCGCCTGCGTTCGCTAAGTCACCGAACGGGCTGGCATCGAAGAGGCTCAAACGCGCACGGCCTCGCGCACACGCTGGCGGCGCGTTTCGTAGAGCAGGACCGAGGCCGCGACGGCTGCGTTGAGGGATTCGACGCTGGCGGTGGGAATCGCCACATCCTCCGCGATGCCGCGCAATTCGTTCGAAACGCCGCGGCCTTCGCTGCCGATAATCACTGCGCAGCGGCGTCCGAAATCGACATCTTCGGCCAAACGTTCGGAGCCGGTCCAGGGCATGGCGGCATAGATATCAAGCCGGTGTTGCTGGAGCGCGGCGCGCACCAGCTTCGCTTCCAGACCGGCTATGAATGGAACGCGAAACAGCGAGCCTGCCGAGGCGCGCAGCGTCTTCGGATGGTGCGGGCTTACCGTTCCCTTGACGAAAATCGCGCCGGTGGCGCCGAAGGCTTCGGCGGCGCGCACGATGGCTCCCGCGTTGCCGGGATCCTGGATTCCATCGAGCACGAGCACCAGGCTCTGGCCGCGGAAGAGTTGTTCCATGGACCATTCGGGCGGGCGCACGAGGGCCATCACGCCCTGGCTGGTTTCAGTGGCGGCGATGCTTTGGAAAAGTTTGTCGGGGAGGACGATGGTGCGAGTGTCGCGCAGGCCGGCGACGTGCCGATCGACGGTACCCTTTACCGATTGCGACGCGAGGACGATGGGGACGGCGCGTTCGCTGCGCAGAGCCTCTTCGAGCAGATGGAAACTCTCGGCTACGCACAGGCCGTCGGCTGTGAGTCCACCGCGTGCGATGGCGCGCCGCACCTCTTTGAGAAGAGGATTAGCTGCGCTCGTAACTATTTCGATCCGAGACATTCGAACCATATCCACGACATCCCGTACAATATTGACATCAGAATAACGCACCTTAAACGCGCGGCCAGTTTGCTGGCCATGGCCCTGGTGACGTTTGTCCTGGGGTACCTGATCGCTCTTTCCGTGCGCATTGGCCGCGAGAGCACGCGGGACGAAGCGCATCCGGCGGACGCCATTGTGGTGATGGGAGCGGCCGAATATCGCGGCCATCCATCGCCCGTGCTCAAGCTGCGGCTCGACCACGCAGTGCAGCTTTACCAGCAGCGCCTCGCGCCTTACATCATGACGACAGGGGGTCCGGGCGGCGACAAATCGTTCACCGAGGGGGGCGTGGGGAGGTCGTATCTGATCGATCGCGGAGTGCCCGCGGAATCGATCATCGTGGAGAACGAAGGCGATTCGACCGCCTGGTCGCTGACGGCCGCCGCGGAGATTTTCCGGCGCATGGGGCTGCGGTCGTGCATTATCGTCAGCGACGGGTATCACATTTTTCGCGTGAAGAGAATCCTTCAGCAGGAAGGTTTCACCGTTTATGGATCGCCCCGCGAAGAGGCGGGCGAAACGAATTACGCGAAGCAGTGGTGGCTGTGTTTGCGCCAGGCGGTGGGTTACAGCCTCTGGAAGATTGGGGTGCGCGTCTAGCGTTGGCAGGCCCAAAAGGGCCCACTCCATCCCGCGCTCAGCGCCAGCCGTAGCGCCGATCGCGCCGCAGTTGATCGCGGTACAGATCCTTGCCTAGGCGCTCGGCTTGCCGGTAACGCCCGTGCTCCAGGTCTTCACGTAGTCTCCACTGGTCGGCGCGAATCTCGCGGTCGAGTCTCCGGTAGTCATGGCGCAGGTTGGAATTTCCGTAGTAATCGCGCGCGAAGAGTGCGGGTGTGCCGGCCAGCCCAACGATGCCGGCCGCGGTCAGGAAATAACGAATGATTCGGGTCTTCATCTTATTGCCTCCTTTCGAGGACTTACGTACCGATAAACGCGGCCGACGCCAGGAAGGTATTCGAAGATGAATGGAATTAATGGCGCGTTCACCGGGCCTTAAGAATTTCGCGGGCGGCGTTGTAACCGGGTGCTCCCATCACTCCTCCTCCGGGATGAGCGCCGGAGCCGCAGAGATATAAACCGGCGATCGGCGTGCGATAACGCGCCCAGCCTGCTACCGGACGCAGGAAGAACATCTGGTCGAGACTCATCTCGCCGTGAAAGATGTTGCCTCCCGATATTCCGAAGCGACGCTCGAGATCGAGCGGACTCAGCACCTGACGCTCGCGCACGATCTGATGGATGTTGGGAGCGTATTCGCCGATCGCGTCCAGCACGCGGTCTCCATAGGGTTCGCGCAGGTCGTCCCAGTTGGCATCGCGCAGCGTGTAGGGCGCGTATTGCAGAAAGATCCCCATGATGTGTTTGTCGGCGGGCGCGAGGGCGGGGTCGTAGACGGTGGGGCAGGTCATTTCGATCAGCGGGTTCTGCGAAGGACGCCCATACTTCGCGTCGTCCCAGGCGCGTTCCACGTAATCGATGGAGGGACAGATGTGCATGGTGGCACCGTGCTGCGGACCGGCCGTGCCAGGAAAGGCGGTGAAATCGGGCAGGCCGTCGAGCGCCAGATTCATCTTGAGCGATGTGCCTTCCACGCGATAGTGTTCGACGGCGGCGCGAAAATCTTCGTCGAGATCGCTGGGTTGAAGGAGTTTTTGAAACGTGAGTTTGGGATCGAGATTGGAGGCGATCACGGGCGCGTGGTGTTCGTCTCCGTTCTCAAGCGCGACACCATAGGCGCGGCCATTGCGCACTAACACCCGGCTCACCGGCGCGTTGAAACGAATCTCCGCTCCGCAGCCGCGCGCCGAAGCGGCGATGGCTTCCGAAACCGCGCCCATGCCGCCCCGCACAAATCCCCACAGGCCGCGTTTGCCCGACACGCCACCCATGCAGTGATGCATCAGGATGTAGGCAGTTCCCGCCGATCGCGGGCCGCCATTGGCGCCGATGACTCCGTCGGTCGCGAGCGTGACTTTGATCTCGGGCGATTCGAACCATTCGTCGAGCAGATCGGCGGCGCTCTGGGTGAAGATTTTCACGAGTCCGGTGATCTCGCGCGGACTGAGGCGACGGAAGCGCCCGAGCAGTTTGAGGTATTCGACGAAATCGCCGGCCCTGGCGGGAGGCAATGGCGGAGGCGTGACCAGCAGCAGCGATTCGACCACCTGCGCCAGACGCTCGAGCCATGCTTCGTACTTCGGATACGCGAGGGCATCGCGCTCGGAGAACTTCGCAATTTCCGCCAGCGTTTTCCTTTGATCCTGCCAAAAAAAGAGATGGCGGCCGTCCGGGAAAACGGAAAAGAAGGCCGGATCTTTGGGCTGCACGCGATATCCGAAGCGTGCGAGCTCGAGTTCGCGCACGATGCGGTCCTGCAATAAGCTGACCAGATACGCACCGGTAGAGACGCGATACCCCGGCCAGAGTTCCTCTGTGACCGCGCAGCCGCCGGGCATGGCGCGGCGCTCGAGAACCAGCACCCGCTTGCCCGCCTTCGCGAGATACGCCGCGGTGACGAGACCGTTGTGGCCGCCGCCCACAATGATGGCGTCGCAGCGGGCGGTCATGGCAGCGCCCGACGTTGCCGGGTGGACAGGCGAAAGCGCCTGTCCCACATCAAAAGCCTCTTCATGCAGCTTGATGCTTAAATGCGACTACGGCCAGCGGCGGCAGCGTAATCGAGATATTGCAGGGCCGGTGGTGGCGTTCCTTTTCCTTCGCCATGACACCTCCGCAGTTACCCATATTGCTGCCGCCGAACTGCGCCGCATCGGTGTTCAGGATCTCGCGGTAGAAGCCGGGTTCCGGCACGCCGATCTCGTAACCGAGGCGCGGCACCGGAGTGAAGTTGCAGACGAAGACGATGTACTCGGAACGGTTGGCGGCATAACGGATGAGTGAGATCACGGAGTTCTCCACATCCGCGATATCGATCCACTCGAATCCCGCATATTCGAAATCCACTTCGTAGAGCGCGGGCTCTTCCCGATAAAGCCGGTTGAGTTCCCTGATGAAGGACTGGAACGCCGCATGGATGGGGTACTGGAGCAATTCCCAGGGTACGGAGGTGTTGTGATTCCACTCGAGGTAGTCGGCGATGTCGCAGCCCATGAACTGTAGTTTCTTGCCGGGATGCGCATACATGTAGGCGAAAAACGCGCGGGCGTTGGCGAACCTCTGCCACTCGTCGCCGGGCATCCTGGAGAGCAGGGAGCGCTTGCCGTAGACCACTTCGTCGTGCGAAATCGGCAGCACGAAATTCTCGCTGAAGGCGTAGAGCATGCTGAAGGTGATGTTGTTGTGGTGGAACTTGCGGTAGACGGGATCGACGCTGAAATAGTTGAGCATGTCGTGCATCCAGCCCATGTTCCACTTCATGGTGAAGCCGAGGCCGTTGGCGTAAACAGGGCGGGTGACGCCCGAGAAGGAAGTCGATTCCTCGGCGATGGTCATGGCGCCCGGCACGGCGTGCGCCAGTTCGTTGAAGCGCCTGATGAATTCGATGGCCTCAAGATTTTCGCGTCCGCCATAGCGATTGGGGATCCAGTCTCCGGGCTTACGCGCGTAGTCGAGATAGAGCATGGAGGCGACCGCATCCACGCGCAGGCCGTCGATGTGATATTTCTTCAGCCAGAAGAGGGCGCTCGAAATCAGAAACTCGCGCACCTCGTTGCGTCCGAAGTTGAAGATCAGGGTACCCCATTCGGAATGCTCGCCCTGGCGCGGATCGGAATGTTCGTATAGCGCGGTGCCGTCGAAGAACGCGAGGCCGTGGGCGTCTTTGGGGAAGTGCGCCGGCACCCAATCGATAATCACGCCGACGCCCTCGCGATGGCATGTGTCGACGAAGAGCATGAATTCCTCGGGCGTGCCGAAGCGCGAGGTGGGCGCGAAGTAGCCGATGACCTGGTAGCCCCATGAACCGGAAAACGGATATTCCTGGATGGGCAGCAATTCAATGTGCGTGTAGCCCATGCGCTTCACGTATTCCACCAGCCGGACGGCGAGTTGCGCGTAGGTCAGCAGTTCGCCGCCGGGCCCGTGCATCCACGATTCCAGGTGCACTTCGTAGATGGAGACGGGCTGCCTGAGTACGTTCGATGCGGCGCGCTGCGTCATCCATTCTCCGTCGCGCCACTCATAGCCGTCGATGGAGCAGATGATGGAGGCGGACTTGGGCGGCAGTTCGCCGCGGCAGCCGTAGGGATCGCATTTCAGTTGCTGATGGCCGAGGAATTTGGAGCGCACGAGGTACTTGTACGATTGCCCCTGTTTGGCGCCGGGCATGAAAATCTCCCACACACCGGCATTGCGCAGGCGCATGGGATGGCGGCGCGTATCCCAGTCGTTGAAGTCGCCCACAACCGAGACGAATTCGGCGTTGGGGGCCCAGACGGCAAAGCGTACACCGTCGGTATCGTCGAGTTGGGAAGCGTGCGCGCCGAAGGATTTCCACGCTTCGTAGAGGGTACCTTCGGAGTGGAGGTGCAGATCGAAATCGGTGATGACGATGCCGAAGCGATAGGGGTCGTCGAGCATGGCTTCGCCGCCGTGGTAATCCTCGATGTGGAACTTGTAGGCGCCGGGCTCGCGCGTCAGTTCAGCGATGAAGAAACCGTCCCGGTGGCGTTTTTCCATGGGGATGGTGGTATCTTCGCGGACAACGCCGGCCGATTTGGCCTGCGGGATAACGACGCTGGCCGATTTGGCCTGCGGCAGGAAGGCGCGGATCTCCCACGCGGTCTTACCTTTTTCGATGTTGATGGGATGTGGCCCGAGGACGCTGAAGGCGTCGCCGTGATATCCCCCAACGATTGCTTCCATTTCGGCGGCATTCATGGGAACTTCGATTATATGGCTCTGGCAGAGCTTCACCTCCATCTCGAAGGTACGGTCGACCGGGAGACCGTGATGCTTCTCGATCCGACACTGCTCCAGGAGGACGTGGATCGCGTCTGGTCTTTCTCGGATTTCGACGGTTTTCTGAACTGTTTCAAGTTCATTGCGCAGCGTCTGCGCGGACCGAAAGACTATGCGCTGATTACGCGGCGGATGATCGAATCGCTGGCGCGGCAAGGGGTGAGTTACGCGGAGGTGACGCTGGCGGCGGGCGTGGTCCTGTGGCGCGGCTTCGATTTTCATTCGGTGTGGCAGGCGATTCGGGAAGCGCAGAAAGAGGCGTGCGCGCGCGAGGGCGTGGAGGTGTGGTGGAATCTGGATGCGATCCGGCAGTTCGGTGCGGATCATGTGATGGCGGTGGCGCGGCTGGCTGCCGATTATGCGGACGATGGCGCGATCTCATTCGGCATCGGAGGCGACGAACTGCGGGGACCGGCGCGGGATTTTCGCGACGCCTTCCAATATGCGAAAGACGCGGGGCTTCATCTCACCGCCCATGCCGGCGAGACCGACGGCCCGGATTCGATCTGGGGCGCGCTGGAAGTCGGTGCGGAGCGCATCGGCCATGGCATTCGCGCGGTCGACGATCCGGAATTGATGCGGCATCTGAGGGACGAACAGATTCCGCTCGAGATCTCGATCACCAGCAATGTCAAGACGGGCGCAGTGGGTTCGTATGGCCATCATCCGGTAAGAAAATTATTTGACGCGGGCGTGCCCATCACGCTGAATACGGACGATCCGGGCGTCTTCGATACGGACCTCGCGCAGGAGTACACGATCGCGAGCGACATGTTCGGTTTCGATCGGTCCGCGCTGGCGCAGGTGCGTGCGAACGCCGAGAAATTCCGCTTCCGCAATGGCCGAAGCTGACCGATTGCTATGCTGAATTTCAGATGCTTCTGAAGATCCTTGCACATCCGATCTTCGTCAATCTGAACTTCCACATGCCCATGCTGGTGGATCTTTCGCATCCGCTGGTCATGCTTTCGGGCGAAAACGGTTCGGGTAAATCGACGTTGCTTCATTCCATCCATTACGCCCTGCGGGGCGAGAAGACCGATGGGTACTGCTACAAGCTGGACCGCGGCGGCGTGAAGGCGGGCAAAGTGTTTCTGTTCGATGCCGAACAGCACAATCCGCGCATGCAGCTCGAATTCTTCAGCGATCAGCCGGAGATGATGGAGTTCCTGCAACTGGCGAGCCATGGACAGGTGATGCTGGCCATGTTCCGGCAGAATTTCCCTTCGCTGGAGCGCGGAACTACGTTGTTGCTCGACGAGCCGGAGATGGCTTTATCGGTATCGAATCAGCGGCGCATTCTGAAGATGCTGAAGGAACTCGTCGATCAGCGGGATTTCCGGATTGTGTGCGCCACGCATTCGCCGGCTTTGCTGGAGGATCCGGGGACGTACGTGATTAACCTCGATAATCATGTGAACCGGAATGTTCCGGTGGAGTCGTTCGGGGTCGAAGGCGCCAGCACCATTCAATAGGTCGCTTTAACGTGTTCGAAAAGTCTTTTCCGGGTCCGCCTCCAGTGAGTGACCTGGTAACGGTCATGCTGACTATTTGGTCCATTCTACTGGTGTTGGGGGCGCCCATCGCACTCATGGGCACCGGAATGGCTTTCGAAGGCGGCCACACACTCGATGCGTATCTTTTCCTCATTGCGACCTGGTCGTATCCTCTGCTGGTGGCAGCCACCTTTTTTTTATCGACGGCGAAGGCCCGCATTGATCTGGCTTCCGTTGTTGACTCCGCCGTTGTTTGTAATCGGGCAACTCGCCTGGCAATTCGGTCTGCGAATTAAATCTTCGAACTGACGCACCTGGCATTATTTTGCCGGCAGACGCCAGCGCCATTCGATAATTTTTCATTTTTCTCATTTTCCCTTGCGCTTCGACAGGAATGATGACATCCTCTCCTGTAGAAGCGAAAGGAGAGAGCCATGGGCGAGCGAATCGACCTTCCGCAAGGCACTCTGGATTTGCTGATCCTGAAGACCGTGGCGACGGGCCCCCGGCATGGATGCGCCATCGCCGACCGGATTCAACAGATTTCGATCGACGTGGTGCAGGTGCACCAGGGTTCCCTGTATCCGGCATTACACCGGCTGGAGCGCCGCGGCTGGATTAAGGCCGAGTGGGGCGCTTCCGAAAACAACCGGCGCGCCCGTTATTACTCGCTGACACGCACCGGGCGCAGGCAACTCGAAGCCGAGATGGCATCCTGGCGCAAACTGGCGGCCGCCGTCGGACAAATTATCGAGACGGCGTAAGGAGGCCACGATGGCCGGCGATCTTCTTTACCGTATGCGTGCGCTGCTTCGCAGGAGGGCCTGCGAGAGCGATCTGGACGCCGAGCTTCGGTTCCATATCGAGCATCGCACTCAGGTCCACATGGAAGCGGGCCTGCCACCCGAAGAAGCGGAACGCCGCGCCCGGCTCGAACTGGGCGGCGTCGAACAGGTTAAGGAAAAGTGCCGGGACCAACGGGGGACCAGACTGCTCGACAGCTTGTGGCAGGACCTCGGGTTCGGTATCCGGGTCTTCCGCAGGAACCGGCTGTTCAGCGCGGTGGTGGTGCTTTCGCTGGCGCTCGGCATCGGCATGACCTCGGCTCTTTTCAGCATGGTTTACGCGATGCTGATCGCGCCTTTCCCGTACCGTGACGCGTCAAACATCGCCTTCGTGATGTTCGACAACAAACGGAGCAGCGACACACGGCTATGGTTCCCGGTGGCGGGCTACCTGGAACTGAAACGCGGCGCAACCCAGCTCGAGGATAGTTTCGCGTTCCGAAGATTTTCGCTCACCGTGACGCGCGGCCTGCCGGAACCCGTCGGCGTGGCGTCTTTCTCGTCCGAAGCGTTCTCGTTCCTTGGAGTGCCGGCCCTGATCGGCCGTACCTTCGGCGCCGCCGAATTCAGCTCACCGGCCGAGCCCGCGCATGTCATGGTACTCGGCTACGCGTTCTGGCGGCGCCACTTTGCGGGCAATCCCGCCGCCATCGGCAAGACGCTTGAGCTCGACCACCAGACTTACACGGTGATCGGCGTGATGCCACCGCGTTTTACCTGGGATGGTGGAGACGTTTTTCTGCCGCTCACGCCGAACCCTGCCGGCCGCCCGGAAGTGGAGATCGTGGTAAGGCCGAAGCCCGGGGTGGGCATGCGGCGCGCCAGCGTGGAGCTGAATGCCATTGCGCACCGCCTGTTTGCGGCTCATCCGGAACTCTATCCGAAGGGCGACTTTCGCGTCTGGGCGTCCAGCCTCGCCGACCAATTGCTGGGCAGCCGGCCGCGTACGCTGCTGATTCTTTCCATCGCCTCCGGCTTTCTCCTGCTTATCGCATGCACCAACGTTTCGATTCTGCTGTTGGCCGGCGGAGCGGTTCGTCGGCAGGAAATGGCGACGCGGACGGCGCTGGGTGCGAGCGCGGCGCGCATCGTGAGGCAATTGCTCACAGAGTCCGTTTTACTGTCCCTGGCAGGCGGCGCGCTCGGTTTGGCGCTGGGATGGTGGGCGTTGCGCCTGCTGCTTCTGTTCATGCCCGACAATGCCATTCCACATGAACTGGTGGTGCGCATGAACGGGCCCGTCGTGGCGGTCACTTTCCTGCTTTCAGTCCTTACGGGCATCCTGTTTGGACTGATGCCCGCGCTTGAGTTGTCGCGGCTGGTTGCCATCCAGAGCGCGCCAGAACGGGTCCGAACGCGCAATCTGATCGTCTGCGCCGAAGTCGCGCTCACCATGATTCTGTTGGCCGGTACCGCGACGGCGGTGCGGGGCCTGGTCGCGATCCATCAGGTCCGGCTCGGCTACGATCCCGCCAATGTAGTCACTCTCGGAGTGCCGTTGCCCGAAGGCCGCTACAACACCTGGGAGACCCGCAGCGCCGTCTTTGAGCGCATTCTCCTCGGTCTGAAGACGATCCCGGGCGTTCAGTATGCCTCCGCGACTCCCGAAGCCGTTCCTCCCCGTACGGGCTTTCTTGTCCCTTTCGAAATCGCCGGCCAGAGCACCGGGAACGCCATGATGCAGGTGGGGCTGATCGGCGGCGAATACTTCAGGGCGCTGCGCATCCCCCTGCTGCGCGGCCGCTTCCCGACGGACGACGAACTGCGCCAGGCCGGCCCGGTGGCCGTGATCAACGAAGAAATGGCGCGGCGTTTCTGGACCGAAGGACGCAACCCCATCGGCGCGCGCGTGCATGTTCCGGCGCTGAAGTTCGGTAACGGAATCGTATTGAATCCGCCCGGCGGCGACCAGTGGTTCCGCGTGGTCGGTGTCGTCGGCACCGCTTTGAACGAAGGTCTGCGCCGGCCTCCCTCCCCTTCGATGTATATCTCCTACAAGCTGGCCCTGGTGGACCACTGCGATTTCATCGTGCGCACGGCAGGCGAGCCGCATGGACTGTTCCGCGCCATCCGTCAGCGGGTCCACGAGGTCGAAGCCGATCAATCCGTGAGCGGCCCTCTGACACTCGACGAAGCCGTGGATGCGGACGAACGCGCGTTCCCGCTGTTTCTCGCGACGCTTTTCGGGCTGTTCGGCGGCGTGGCGCTGGCGCTTTCGGCAACCGGCCTGCACAGCGTGGTTTCCTACAGCGTCTCCCGGCGCACGCAGGAATTGGGGATCCGCATGGCGCTCGGTGCCCAGCGGGCCGACGTGCTGCGGTTGGTGCTGGCCGGCACGGTGCGCCTCATCGGTGTCGGGCTGCTGATGGGCGCCGCGGCCAGTGTTGTCGCGATGCGCGCCATCGCTCCGCTTCTGCAGGATTGGAACGCCAGTGAGCCGCTCCCGTATGCGGCGGTAGTTCTGGTCTTACTCGCGACAGGCTTGCTGGCCGCGTGGATCCCTGCGGCGCGAGCTACACGCATTGAGCCAGTCTCGGCTCTGCGGCATCAATGACCCGGGAGGCCGAAGCAGTAGAGGACGTCGTCGAAGGTTCCGAGGTAGACGCGTCCGTTGGCGAGCGAGAGGCCTTCGAAGTGATTCCAGGACGTTATTTGATTTCCGCTGGAATATAATTCTTTTCCGGTCTGGGCATCCAGGGCGTAGAGCGTCGCGTGCGTTGAGTTGGCTATGCGCAACTTACTGGAATCCCTCAGGCCTACGTCCGGATAGGCCTGGGTTGTATTTTCTCCACTGCCGAATCCGTAGACTACTCCATTGGCTATCAGAGGCGGCTCGGCTTGGTCCATGTCCCTCGACATCCATGCGGGAGTGAGCTGCAGCTTTCCGTTCTTTTCTTCTACTTTGAAGGCTACCACCGCGCCGTGAGTTACCGGACCATAGGATACGGGCACTTTGAACTTCGAATGCACAGGCCCCCAGAAGGGCGTCAGAACCCAGCGCGTGCCGCTCGCATCTTCCCAGCTGGCCATGGAGCCCCAGATGCCCGCGGAGGCGAAGTTCACCTCTTCATTGCAGATGAGCGGAGTGCGGTCGAGAGGCGTTTGATGGTCGTCGCCGCCGGGGTTCTTCGTATCCATTAAATAAACGCGGCATTCCTTGCTGGCGGTCGCCATCAGTTCTCGGCCTTTGTAATTGAAGATGGCCGGAGTTACCTGAAAATCGAGATCGCGCTTCTGCAGCCACGACCAGTTGGAGGGGATAAAGTAATCCACGATGTTCAGTTGGTCGCCTGTTACCTTCGCGCCAATCAATCCATTGCCGTAGGTCTGCGTCTCTTTGTTGTAGAAACCGTCGCCGGTGGGCGCCCACGCTACGCCGCTGGAGTCGATCGCTACTCCGCTCCGGCCCCATAAGCCGCCGCTCCTGGGGCTGGCTGTCATGACCTTGTGCTGAGGATCGTCGACGTTGACAGCCCACATCTGATTGGGATTGCCGTGGCAACCCTGCGAGGTGATGGTGAACAACACGTCGTTGAACATGTTGAGCGAATAGACCTTGGCATTGGGGCGAGTCCATTCGACGGGCGGAGCAAGCTCTTCGCCATCGGCCGCGTTCAGAGTGTGCAGCTGGCCATCGCCCGCGAGCGCGTAGACGGGGCGCTGCCCGGCGGCATTGGGAGCGCCGATCGTGGGAGTGGCGAGCAAGCCCTCGGGACAGAGCGGGTCGTCGTTGTTGGGACGAACGTTGGTGGGCGTTGGGTAATCGAAATGGCGCTTCCAGAGGACGGTGCCGGTTTCGACGTCGATGCCATAGACGTTATCCGAGACGCCGGCCACGATAGCCACCTGCTTGACTCCACCGGGCGTGCGGAGCTGATCGATAATCAGCGGCGGGAAGAGCGAATGCATCTGATTCGACTGATTATCGAGCTTGAGCTTCCAGAGGATCTGCAGGTTCTTGACGTTATCGACGGAGAGGATGTGTTCGTCCTTCTGCCATGCGGTGCGCTGCGGGCTGCCGCCGTCGGTGAGCCAATCGGCCGCCGGAGCGAGCGCCGCCAACATCGTTGCCGTGATCAGTGCATAGAGTAGTTTTCGCATGTCGATGTTATTTCCCGGTGAGCTGCGGCTGCTCGGCGAGGAAGCCGAACGCGTAGACCGTGTTGTCGTGCGTAGAGAAGTAGATGCGGCGGTTGGCCACGGCGAGGCCGCTGTTATGCGAGAAGGTCTGGGCGATGTTGCCCGAGGAATAAAGCTCGGCGCCGGTTTCTCCGTCAAGGACATAAAGGGTGGCGTGGGATGCCATCTTTTCTCGCTCGGCCACGCTGTATGGCTTGCCGTTGGGTTTAGCTTCACGATTGGATTCGCCGGTCGAGAGCGCGAAGACCAGGCCGTTGGCGGTGGCTGTGGGGGCGGGGGACAGCATGTCGCGCGACGTCCAGGCCTGAGTGAGTCTCGGGTGCCCGCCCGCGTCTTCGAGTTTAAAGGCGACGACGCTTCCGTGGGGGCTGTTGGATGCGGGTCCCCAGAGCGATGCGTAGATCCAGCGCGTGTTGTTGTCCGGGTCTTCCCAACTGGAGAAAGCGCCGGCGAATCCGTCGCCCGCGTGTTTGCTTTCGGGGCTGGCGACGGGCTCGGTCTGGTAGAGGGGCGTGTGGCGATCGGGGCCGCCGAGGGATTTCGAATCGAGGAGATAGAGACGGCCGCCGGGGCCTGCGGCGACCATGAGATCCCTGCCACCCGAATTGAAGACTACGGGAGTGGCGGTCGGCCTGGACGATGTCCCCGGCAGCGTGAAGGAATCGGTGACTTTGAGGTCCTTCGTCATGGCCAGGATGGCGCCGTTTCCCTGCGCGTAGACAGTGCCGTCGGCGCCGATGGCTGCGCCTCCGAGGGCGGGGATCGAGGCGATCTTGTGAGGCGACTCCCCGGATTCGTTTTCATTCATGTCGAGCGCGTAGAGGGTGTTGGCGTTGCCTCCGCAATTATCTTCCGTGGCCGCGTAGATCACGCCGTCATTGAGATTGAGGCTGCCGACTTTCGCGTTGGGCGGGAGGAATTTCACCGGTGGAATTCGGTCGGCGCCGGTGGAGGTATTGAGGACATGGAGGTAGCCGTCGCTGCTTACCGCGAGGAACAGGCCGGACCGTCCGAAGCCGGTGGCGAAGAGTCCCGCAGCGCCGCGGCCCGCGTTTGGAGCAGCCGGAGCTGGAGCGCCACGCCCCGCCGCCGCGCCTCTGCCTGCAGCCGCGGGACCCCTTCCGGAAGGGCCGCGGCCCACTGCCGTACTGCTTCCCGGCATGGCCAGTGCAGCGGTCAAACCGCCAGGGCAGAGCGCGGTGGGCGCGGTGCGCGGCTTGAGGCCCTGATATTCGAAATGCCTCTTCCAGATGATTCGATCGATATCCGCATCGACAGAGTAGACATTGTCGTCGCTGCCGCCGAACACCAGCATTTCCTTGAATCCGAGGTAAGTGATCAGATTGCCGTCGATGATGGGCGAGGTGAGCGACTGCAATCCTCTGGCCTGATTTTCGGCCTGGAACTTGTAGAGCAATTCGATGTTTTTGGCGTTATCGCGGGTGAAGGCTTTTTCCGCCCTGGCCCAGCCATCGCGCTGTGGGTTACCGCTCTGGCCGGCCCAATCGGCGCCCCATACGACGATGCACGCGGTGGCAGCCGACAGTGCCACGAACAGGAGTTTTCGCATTCCCGCAACCTTTCCCGGAGCGCCCTGAAGCGAACTAAGATTCGCTAGTATATCAGCGGCGCCGGGCGCTGGTGCGGAGATGCCGCGAAAACCGGTATGCAGGGCGGAGCAGAGCCAATAAATTGGCTTTATTGGCTTTGGGCAGAGCCATTTTTTGATGGTTAAGTTATTTGTTGCCAGTAATAATTGGCTCTGTTTGGCACAAAATCCGTTTGCGATGAAAACACCCTCAGCGCGCGTGTTTGGCGCAGCGCGATTTTGCGATCGGGACGCGGCTTTTGCGTGCAGGTGTTTCATTGAGTTGAGTGTTACATGGCGGGTGTCGGGTTTTCAGGCGGTTGTCGATGCAAGGTGTTGGTTCTTAAGAGAAGAAAGATCGATTTTCGGCGTGACCGCACAAGGCGGCCGCTGTCACCATATATTTACCGACAGGCCCTGCGGAGCCATGGTACGATGTCCTGACTCTGCACCAGCCAACCCACGCAGAATCAGGATAGCCAGGGAGCGGCCCGCACCACCATGGACCAGCCGGGCGTCTACTTTGGGGAATCCGCTCGAAGGCGGTCGCGATTACGGGATGAACGCGATCGGTTTGATTCCGGAATGATTTCCACAGCCCGAAGGGCGAGTAGCGTAAAGAAGAATGGTTTGGAAATAATTGATTCCGAACTTTCTTATTTTGCTAACTACCGCCTTCCACGATCTTCTCCATCTGCCCCAGATGGTTCAGGTCGTGTCCGGCATACATCCTGACAATATGGGCAATCGATTCCCTGCCTCGCTCCTGATGCATGCCATAGTTCTCCCACAACTCCTCAGGCAGCGCTTTGAGCATGGCCAGGTTGCGGGCACGCAGTACCTGAAAGAATTCCAGGGACTCTTTGGCATCGCGGTGGGCGTAGTCGAAAGTTTCCGCCCAGACATTCTGGTCGTATGCCTGGATGGGAGCGCCATTGTTGCCCGAGATATGACGCAGCCGCCAAGCAACCACGATCTCGGTATCCGCCAGGTGGGCCAGAATTTCGCCGATTGACCATTTACCCGGAGCCGGCTTTCGTGTGAGCTGTTTCCGGCTTAACCCGCGAATCAGACCTGCAATTTTCTTTGGCGTCTCGCGATGCACTTTCAAAGGGTCTTTACCCTCGATATGGCCCAGAATGCGCTGAGCGTACTGTTGTGGCGTCTCCCGCATGTGCGGCTCCTTAATTGTCCTCAGCTATAGATTGCAGCGATCAGTGGGAAATTCAACCAAAGTCTCTTCGGCGCAATCGCCGGACAATTCCTGCAACGTCATTTTCCTGGAATATCCGAATAGCTGCATTCCCATCTGCGCCCGCGGCGATACATTGCCCAACATTTCCCAGCGCGACTCCTCCCCGAGCCAGTGCCGACGCAGCACGATCCGGCTTCTCGCATACCCTTCTAAGTTTCTCCAAGCCATCGCCGATGGCTCCGGCACTTGAACGTATCCAGGCTCAAGCCCGAGTTCCAATCTTGCTGCCGTCCAGGTTGCCAGTTTCCCGACTTCTGACTTTTTATTCCAACTCGAACCCATCCCACTTCCACCCCGCGATGCCCCCCAGCATTTTCTTCACTTTTCGATTGAGGCGCGCAAGGCGCACTGCCGCTTTATCCGCTCCGTTGCAATGGGGGCCGCTACAGTAGACCACGAAGGCGACGCCGGCCGGGAATGCGGCGAGGTTGCGCTCGACGATTCGGCCGTGGGGCAGGTTGATGGCTCCGGGGACGTGGCCGGCGGCATAAGCTTCCGGGCCGCGGACATCCAGGATGACGTAATCGGGCTTGCCGGACTTCAGGTCCTCGTGGACATCCCAGCAGTCGGTTTCGAATTCGAGCAGCTTTTCGAAGTGTTCGAGGGCGGTCATGGGATTACTTTCGCGCGCCTGGGCGGCCGGGGTCGAGAGGCAGAAATGCCAATATGCGCTAAAATCCTGCCATGGCGCTCCGCGATCCGCGCAAGCTTGCCGCCATGGCGTATGACGGCATGGGCACATTCGAGCTGGGAATCGTTTCGGAGGTGTTCGGGCTGTCCCGGCCGGAGCTGAACGTCCCCTGGTATGAGTTCCGCGTGTTCTCCCTGGACCGCGCGCCGCTGCGGGGCACCGGCGGGATTCGCGTCCAGGCGCCGCATGGGATGGGTGTGCTGCGAAGCGCCGGGACCATCATCGTTCCCGGCTGGCACGTGGACGAAGCTCCGCCCGAGGCGCTGCTCCGCAGACTGCGGGCGGCGCACGCGGCGGGAGCGCGGCTGGTTTCGATCTGCTCCGGCGTCTTCGTGCTCGCGGCCACGGGGCTGCTCGATGGCAAGCGGGCCACCACACATTGGCGGTATGCGGAACGGCTGGCCGCGCTTTATCCACGCATTCAGGTGGAAGCGGAGCGCCTATATGTGGATGAGGGCAGCATTCTCACTTCGGCGGGCAGTGCGGCGGGGATCGACCTGTGTCTGCACATTGTGCGGCGGGACTATGGGGCGGAGGTTGCGAACTCGGTGGCGCGGCGCCTGGTGATGCCGCCGCATCGGGATGGTGGGCAGGCTCAATTCGTGGCCGAGCCGCTGCGGGACCGGCGCGAGGAGGGCCTTGCACCGGTGCTGGCGTGGGCGGAGGCGAATCTGGCGCGGGCGCTGCGAGTGGACGATCTGGCGCGGCGGGCCGCGATGTCGCCGCGGACCTTCGCGCGCCAGTTCGTGCGGCAGAATGGCACGACGCCGCACCAGTGGCTGATGCATCAGCGCGTGCTGGCGGCGCAGCGCCGCCTGGAGAAGACGGCGGAGAGTATCGACCAGGTCGCGGCGGCAGTGGGTCTGGACTCGGCGGCCACGCTGCGGGTTCACTTCGCGCGCGCCCTGGGGATTTCGCCGGCGGCGTACCGGCGGCGCTTTTCCACGGCAACGACTGGGCGGATTGAGACTGAGAGGAGGTTCATTTGACCGCCGAGCCGCTGGAAGAACCGGCGTGGACGATCGTTTTACGGTGGACCTTAAGGCCAATACCGTTTCGAAGGTAAAAGCGGCTCCTGCGAAGGCAAAGGCTAAGCCGGCGCCGGGGCGCAAGAAGTAACGCGCGCTCAACCCCACCACGGTTCGCCGTCGGCGCGATTGGCCTTCAGGTAATCGTCATTGAGCATGATGCCCAGGCCCGGCGCCGTGTGTACCTGCATGAAGCCGTTCTTCACCACGGGAATGTTTCCCGCCGCCTCCGGCGCTTCGTCGTACCAGGGCCGGCATTCAATGCGCGGACAATTGAACACGCTCGCCCCGAATTGCTGGGAAGCGAGATTGAGGGCGTATCCGCTCACGTTGTGCAGGCAGATGGGCATGCGATAAGTAGCGGCCACATCGGCAATAATTTTGGTTCCCGTGATGCCGCCGGCGTGGACGAGGTCCATTTGCAGGTAGTCGACCGCCGCATTCTGCATAAACGGCAGAGTGCCCTCGATCAGCGCCAGGCTTTCGCCGGTCAGGAGGGGCACGCTGGTGTTGCGCCGCAGGGACGCCCAGGATTCGGAGTACTCGGGAGACAGGGGATCTTCGAAGAAGATGGGCTTGATGCCCTCCACCGCGCGGCCGACCCGGATGGCGCTGTTGAGATCGAGTTCGTTGTGGCAGTGGACATCGATATCGACGTCCCATCCCAGCGCCTCGCGGGCGAGCTCATATACGCGGCGGACCTTGTCGGCTTCCCGCGGTCCGAGATTGGGCGTAAATTCCCCGTTGCGGGCGGCGAGCGAGGGGTGAATGTCGATCTTGAAGGCCCTGAAGCCGCCTTTATAGGCTTTCAATACTTGTGCCCGGGCCGCCCACGAGTCTTTGTTGAGGTAATCGTTCTGCGCCTCGATGGGGGTCAGATTGGCGGGCGGCGGCAGCAAATGGGAATAGGTGTCGATCTCCGTGCGGAAAGGGCCGCCCAGCAGCCTTGAGACCGGCTGGTTGAGAATCTTTCCGGCCAGGTCCCACAAGGCCATGTCGATCCCGCTGTAGGTGTTGATATCGCGCGGGCGCTGGGCGTGCGCATAGAACATGTTGTGGAAGTGAACGCGGATGGCGAGCGGGTCCTTGCCGATTAAACCGGTCGGCTGATGGCCTCGCCCGGCGGCTCCTTCGAGCATGGCGATGGCCACCCGCGAGCCCGGGCCGCCTTCGGAAGGGCCGTAGCCGACCAGACCGGAATCGGTCTCGATTTTGATCAGCGCGCGGGAGTTTCCCCTGCTCTTGTTGTTCAATTGCAGCGCCTTGATGGCGGTGATCTTCACCTGACCCTGGGCAGGGGCCGCGAGGGCCTCGTAATGAGCCAGCGATGCGCCGATGGGCGCCGCCAGCGCCGTCCTTAAGAAATCGCGTCTGGTAAGCACCATGACTTAAATCTCCTTACCTTTGCGCCAGTTTACAGCGATTTGCCTCGATTGCAAGCGGAATTTTGCAGCGCATTTCGGCGTGCTGGCACGACGACGCAGGCACGCAGGCTTTCTCCGCCGTCTGCCTGGCTGGATGAGGTCACGGTTGGGAATGGCAGGGGTGAGCGCGGCGATTCAATGTCCGGCTTGCCGACTATAGAGTCTTTGGCGGGAGTAAATGCCCGAAGCCAGCGACAATCCCGCGAGCGACCCTACTGGAGTCCAGGGCCAGCTCCGGATCGTCAGCAACCGCATGCCGATGTCTACAGTGGTGAGTTTACTGTCGCGTTACATGCGGGCCTTCGTAGTAGATCAGACAGGATTAGCGGGAGAGTTCCAGGTGAGGCTTGTCTGGACGCCGGACGATCGTCCGGTACCGGACGACCAGCGCGGTCCTTCGGTCTTCACGGCTGTTGAGGAGCAACCAGGCCTTAGACTGGTATCGAAAAAGGGGCCGATGGATGTGCTGGTTGTCGATAGCGTTGAAAAGACTCCGACCGAGAATTGAATAAGAGATTCCTCGTGATTCGTCGGAAGTCGCGACTTGGTTCCCGCAGGATGGCCAGTTTCTGAAAGAGCGGGAAATGAACGGCCCGAAGATCTCTCACGTCCGGGAACATTTCGGCGTGAGGAGGGGTCAATTCGTTTATGCGCGCATTGTTGGCTGCTCTTGCTTGCGCGGCAGCGTGGAGCCAGGAGCCGCAAGTCGTCACGCAAGCGCCCCCGCAGCTCTCCTCTGCCGATCGCCATCGCGTCATTCAGGGCGTGGTCGCCAACGTGACGCAGCACTATTTCGACCGACGGGCGGCCGAGGCCACCGCCAGCGCGCTTCTCGCGCACGAAAAGGCGGGCGATTACAACGCAGTCGCCGAGGGTCAGGCTTTCGCCAATCTCCTCGCTCGCCACCTGACCGAGGCGAGCCGCGATAATCACTTCACGATGGAGTACACGCGCGACGTGTTTCCCGACTTCTCGAAACCGCCGGCGCCCGAATTCGACGAACGGTATCGCAGCGCGATGGAACGGATGAATTGTACCTTCGAAAAGGTAGAGATCCGGCAGAACAACGTGGGCTACATGAAGCTCAATTCGTTTCCCCCTCTTGCCGCGTGCCGTTCGAAGGCCGAATCTGCCATGACATATCTGAATCGAGCTGCCGCAATCATCTTCGACTTGCGCGACAATCGCGGCGGTTACCCTGAGATGGTGGTCTTCCTCGCGAGCTACCTGTTCGATCACCCCGAGTACATGTTCAACCCGGGAGGCCCGTTAACTGAACAGGCCTGGACACGCTCTCCTGTTGCGGGTAACCTCCTTGCCGACAAACCGGTCTACATCCTGACCTCATCTCGCACTTACTCGGGCGCCGAGCAATTCAGCTACGACCTGAAGATGCTCAGGCGCGCAGCGCTCGTCGGCGAAACTACCGGCGGGGCCGCTCACGCCAATGTTCTCCACAATGTCGACGATCACTTCGCGGTTGGAATTCCGGAACACAGACCGGTCAATCCTTTCTCAGACAGGGATTGGGCTGTAACGGGAGTCGAGCCGGATGTGAAAGTTGAAGCAGCCGACGCCGCCCTCACCGCTCAGAAACTCGCCGAAACGAAGCTGCGGAAGAGATAGGCGCGATCATGACGGGCAGCGGTGGAACGGATAGCGAAGAATCCCGAAAGACGCCGAACCCGAGCCAACGATCATAGCCGCGCGCAGGACTGTGACCGGCACTCCAGCAGACCCGAGCGCCGGCTCCACGCCGCGGCGCGAAGGGAGATGCCGTGCTGCATGCTGCCCGGAACCGTACCGCCAGCGCCGGGAAGTTTCGGGTCTTTGAGGTTGAATTCATGTGCACCGCAATGGACGTCAATTCGGCGTCGGTTTTTCCACGTGATCGACGATCAGGAAACCGACCGGCCCCTTGTCGGAGGCAAGCTTCAATCCGATCTGTTCCTGCAGGGCCACGAAAAGGCTGAGGTCCGGATCGGCGGGCTCTGGACTGCCTGGCGGAACGCTCTGGCCGGGAATCGAGGGATCGGGGGCGAATTCCAGGTGGAAATTGAAGAGGCCTGGAATCCCGGTCTTATCGACGACGGTGCGGTCCAGGAACCGCGAGATCCGTTGCGCGAATTGCGACATTGTCGACCCGCGCACCTCGACGGCCATCTCCCCTTTACCGTTGGGTCGTATCATCAGGAGCCCGCAGACATTCGGTGACGGATCGCCCGGTTTCGCCAGCGGCGGCGGATGTGAAAGATCGATTGGCGTGCATGCCCCCTCAGCCAACGGATGCACTTTGAGGCCGCCTTTTGCGACCGTCATCGCATACACTGGCTTCTCGCGCATCTCACTATGGGTCTTCAACAGAAAGCGTTCTTCGAGAAACGTCCGGAGCATCGGCCCGCCCAGCATTTCGGTGCGTGCCGGTCCATCGGCCTTCGCCGAGAGGCTGTAGTATTCCGACCGTATCCATGCGGGCCCTCCCTCCACGTTGAGCGGCTGGAAATTTATGCTGACGCCATCGCCAAACATGCCGAAGGCGTACTGGATAAGGGTTCGTAAATTGACGCATGGCAGCTCCAACCGCCCCGGAGAGGGGCTCAGGGTCCCAAACCTGGGCACATTCACGCACCCTGCATCGACGGGCTTGAGCGATGCGACTTCAAACTGTGGGCGCGCCGGCGCCACGGACTGCGCAAAGCCCCACGTAGCGGCGCAGACGATCAACGCCAACGTGACCACGGCGATCGGCAGTGTCGAAGGAGGCGTTTCCGGCTGACCGAGAAGCCTGGCAATCCGCTGCGTGAGCGAGCCACCGGTTACGGCCATGGCGACCCCCGGGCGCACGCTTTGCAGCGATGCCAATTCCGCCAGCGTTCGCGCGTAGTTTGCCGCATCGCCTGCGACGGACACAGCCGAGTCGTCGCAGCAAAGCTCACGTTCGGCGCGGATGTGTCCCGAGATCCACCAGACCGCCGGATGGTAGAACAGGAAAGCCTCGGCCATGCTTTGCATGATGTTCACGAGGTAATCGTGGCGCCGGATATGCGCCAGTTCATGGACCAGCACAGCCTCGACCTGCTCGACGGAGAGTCCAGCCAGGACGCCCACCGGCAGAAGTACTACCGGCCGCAGCCAGCCCACCACCATCGGGACTCCAACCCAGGACGAAATCAGCAGCTTGACCGGACGCGGCACGCCGGTGCGCGCACAGAGTTTCGCGAGCCGCTCACGCCACTCGGCAGGCGCGGGACAGACGAGCGTGGAGCGCATGCGAGCCGCCACCACGCAGCCGCCAAGCATTCGCACCCAGCACAGCAGCGTGCCGGCGAGCCAGATGACTACAACCCAAGGCAGCGCCGGACTGCTCCACGCCGCTGCGGCGCCAGGCGATGATCCCACCACGACGTAAGGAACGGCGCCCGCAGTTACCGGAGCAATTGAAGCTGTCGCGTGCGGCACAGCGGAAATCGCCTCATCCCCGGCTCTCGTTCCGACAAACCAGCACGTGAGAACAGGAGCCGCCGCCATCATCGTGAGCGCGAGGCACGCCAGCCCATAGCGCCCGCGTGAGCCCGTCGTGCGGGGCAGCATCCACGCGCGCACCATGGCATAGGCCGCCGCGATCGCCGCGCCCTGCCATACGAAATGGATCAGCGTCCAGCCGAGACGCGCTACCCACGGTCCCGATATGAGTCCATGAATTCCATTCATCGCGAACCTCGTTTCTTCTTTTCGAATTCGTCCAGCATGCGGCGAATCTTCCCTATTTCCTCTTCGGAAGTCCGCCTGGAGGACAAGGCCCCCAGCACCAGGCTCTCCGCCGATCCCCCGAAGACGCGATTCATGACATTGCGGGCGACCTGCGCCTGCGTTTGTTCTTTGGGAACGCCAGGCTCGTACACGTGGGCGCCGAAACGCTCGGAACGCGTGAGCAGTCCCTTCTCCGTCATCAGCTGCATCTGCTTCAGCGTCGTGGTGTACCCGTTGCCTTTGTCCAGCGCCTCGTGGACCTGGCGAACCGTGGCGGGTCCGATGCGCCAGAGCGCAGCGAGAATGTCCAGCTCGCCATCGCTGGGGAGGGGATTCTGTTGCAGCGTCCGCCGTTTGAAGATCACACCCGAGATGCTAATACGATTTCATACGTATGTCAACGTATACATTCGTAATTGTTACGGCGCGGCAGGTCGGCGGAAGCCCCAGGAGACGAAGCCGAAGCAGGCCTTAGCGGGCTACCGACAAAGAGTTTTTCGTTACCGCTTGCCGGCGCGCGCGGCTCGGTAAATGCTCCGGGGTCAGCGGGCGGAACCCCCTACGCCCGGCCGGCGAATCCCCGGTTCTCGGTCGCCACCTTCACCTTTTCCCCTTCCTTGATAAAAAGGGGAACGCGGATCTCGAGGCCGGTTTCGAGCCGGGCCAGCTTCGTCACGGTGCCGCTCGAAGAATCGCCTTTCACGCCCGGTTCCGTGTAGGCGACGCTCAGCTCGACATACATGGGCAGTTCCAACCCGATGGGATTGCCGTTGTACTTCTGCAGCTGGATCAGCGCGCCTTCGGTCAGGAAGTCGAGCGCATTGCCGATCGTCTCATCGGGCAGCGTCAGCGTGTCAAAGGATTCCTGATCGAGGAAATGAGAACCCTCGCTGTCGCTGTACAGATAGGACGCGGCGACCGACTGGAGATCCGGCTCTTTGAATTTATCGCTGGCCTTGAATGTCTTTTCAAAGACCGCGCTGGTGAGCAGGTTGCGAATCTTCAGCCGCACCAGGGTCTGTGCGCCGCGCGCGGTGGGCGTGCTCACCTCGGCTTCGAGGCAGCAGAACGGAGTGTTTTCAAACTCGAACAAGGTCCTGCGCTTTACGTTAATCGCGTCGATCAGTACGGCCATGAACTCCTCTGCGCTCTCGAACTCCTCTCAAAGTATAGAGGGGCGTTTCGATTATGATGGTTCCAGGTTTTATGCGCATCAATCCCGAGAAATGTGTTGCCTGCGGCAACTGCACGTACGTTTGCCCGATGGAGGCGATTTACATCGACCCCGTCGTCAAGCGCGCCACCATCAAGCGCGACGAGTGCGTCGAGTGCTACGCCTGCTACAACGGGCTGAGCCAGGAGCATCTGAATCCCACCATGGTGCGGACCATGCGGAGGGTTTTAAAAATGATGCGCATCCGTTTCGATCCCGAGCCCGACGTCTGCCCCACGGCCGCCTTCGAGCCCGACGAATTGACGTGGCCGCGGGTGGTGCGCCGGGCGTTTTCGGACCCGCGCGTGCCGCACGAATCAACCGGCGTGGAAGGCCGCGGGACGGAAGAGGTCAAGACCAACGATGTGAGCGGACGCGTGAAAGTGGGCGAGGTCGGCTTCACTATTGAGTTCGGGCGTCCCGGCGTGGGCGCGCGTTTTTATCAGATCCAGGAGATGTGCTGGGCGCTGGCGAAGGCCGGCGTTTCCTTCGAGAAGAAGAACCCGATTACTTCGCTGATGACCGACGTCGGGACCGGCACCCTCCGCGACGACATCCTGAACGAGAAAGTGATGTCGGCGATCGTCGAGATCAAGGTTCCGGTGGAGCGGACGGAGGAGATTATCCGCCTCGTGTGGGCCGTGGAGAAGAAGCTCAATACAGTGGTGGCGCTGGGGGTGGGGACGCGCTGCGACGCGGATGGCGAAGACCGCGTGGTGGCGCCGATTCTGGAGCGCCTCGGCTATAAGCTGGAGCGCGCCAAGACGAATATCGGGCTGGGCAGGATCACGCGCAAACTCGAACCTGCCGCCGCACAGGAGACCGTACACGCATGACCAATACGCTGCATCGCTTCGGACCGGCGGAAAGTTTCCGCGACGATTTCATTATTTTCGCGATCGCGAGCAAGGGCGCGAACGATGCCGATTCATTGCCGAAGCTGCGCAGGTTTCTCGAGATTGCGACCGAGTATAAGCCGGTGAATCTGGGAGACGCGCGGCATGGCGGGGCGCTGCGGCCGTCGCGCCACATGAATCCCACGTCGCACTGGAATCGCGATATTACGCCGGATTTCGACGCGGTGATTGCGGGGCTGGACCATCCCACCACCTGCGCGGCCGTGTTCGATAACAAGGTGGCGGCGGAGGACTTCGTCAAGCGCATCAAGGAAGAGGACCTGGGGCTCAGCATCAATATTTCCACCTCGATCGACGGCGCGGAGGAGTGCTGCCATTACGCGGGGATTCCGCGGCACAGCGTGGGCTATTCGCTGGGCTTCGAGGGCGATACCGACAAGCTGCCGAATTCGCAGATCATGATGCTGTCGACGATGTGCGGGCATGGGATGGTGAGCCATTCGCTGGCCAAGAAGATGGTCGATTGGGTGAAGGAAGGGCGGCGCACTCCGGAACAGGCGGTGACTTATATGGCGCGGTTCTGTTCGTGCGGGGTTTTTAATCCGGCGCGGGCCAAACGGGTGCTGCAGGATGCGATCGATGGCAAATAATGTGGGACAGGCGCTTCCGCCTGTCCACGTTTTTAAGAGATGGACAGGCGGAAGCGCCTGTCCCACATTATTGTTGTTGCTGGCGGTCGCCGTTTCGCTTCATGCCGAGGTGAAAGTTCTTAAAAACTTCACTTTGATCGATGGTACGGGCGCGGCTCCTCTGAGCAACGCGGCCATGATCGTGGATAACGGAAGAATCACCTGGGTAGGGCCGGTCTCGAAATTGAAAGCGCCCGCGCAGGCCGAGACTATCGATCTGGCCGGCAAGTATGCGATGCCGGGGATTATCGACCTGCACGTCCATCTGGGCGCGACCGTCGACCTGAATCAGAGCGCCGACAATCTGACCGAGCAGAGCACCGAGAACGATCTGAAGACTTATGCGTCTTACGGAGTGACCACCGTTCAGAGCATGGGCACGGATAAAGACCTTGTGATCGCCATGCGCGATAAACAGCGCGCCAGCGGACGTCCCGGTGAAGCGCGCATCTACACGGCCGGCCAGGGGTTCGTATACGAAGGCGGATATGGCGGTCTTCCGGGCGTGAATGGCCGGGTCAAGACGGCGAGCGAAGTTCCGGCGATGGTCGCGGCGCAGGCGGCGAAGAAAGTCGATCTGATCAAGTTGTGGATGGACGATGAACAGGGCACCTTGCCGAAGATGCCGTACGACATCGCGAAGGCCATCATCGATAACGCGCATAAGAACAAACTGCCGGCGGCCGCGCATATTTTTTATCTGGCCGACGCGAAGATGCTGGCGAGCTATGGCGTCAATGGATTCGCGCACAGCGTTCGCGATCAGCCGATTGACCAGGAACTGATCGACAGCATGAAGAAGCATGGCACGTGGCAACTGGCCGCCACGCTGAGCCGCGAGGCTTCCATGTTCGCGTATGTGGGGCCGCCGAAGTTTTCGAGCGATCCGTTTTTTCTGAATGGCGTCTCGGCGAAGGTGAAGAGCATTCTGACCAATCCGAACTCGGATTATCTGAAGATGCGCGGCGCGGATAAGACTCTGCCGAAGTATCCCGCGTTTTTCCAAACCGCGCAAAAGAATTTCAAAAGGCTGGCGGATGCGGGCGTCAAATATGGCCTGGGCACGGATTCCGGACCTCCCGGACGCTTCCCCGGTTACTTCGCGCACTGGGAAATGGAATTGATGGTCGAGGCGGGGCTTACGCCTATGCAGGCGATTCAGGCGGCTACTAAGAGCGGCGCCGAGTTCCTGAAGGCTAAGGATCTGGGGACCATCGAGAAATCCAAGTGGGCGGATTTGGTGGTGCTGGATAAGAATCCGCTTGACGATATTAAGAACACGCGGACGATCGATTCGGTTTACATCGCCGGGAACCGGGTTAAGTAGACCGCTCCCTTACGGTCGCGGCTCGGTAAGTATTGTGGTACCTGAAAATGCCAGCGGGATCAATTCGTCCATCGTCTTCACGTAGTGGATTTTCATTTCGCCGAGTTGCTCCGCCTTCAGGTCTTCGCGGACATTGACCTCATTATCGGCGGGCATGATCACTTCGGTGACGCCTCCGCGCTTGGCCGCCAGCACCTTTTCTTTGATCCCGCCTACCGGCAGGATCTGGCCTGTCAGCGTGATTTCACCCGTCATCGCGAGGTTCTGGTTCACGCATTTTTCGGTCAGCATGGAGAGCAGCGCGGTCGCCATGGTCACGCCTGCCGATGGGCCGTCCTTCGGAATGGCTCCGGCGGGGACGTGGACGTGAATATCGCTGGTCTTGAAAACATCGGGATCGATGCCGAGTTTCGGTGCGTGGGCGCGAACCCAGGTCAACGCCGCCTGCACGGATTCCTGCATGACGGAGCCGAGCTGGCCGGTCATGATCAATCCCTTGCTGCCGCCGGGCATGCGTCCGGCTTCAATGAAGAGCACATCGCCGCCGACCGGTGTCCACGCCAGTCCGACCGCAACGCCGGGGCGGCTGGTTCTCTCGGCAACTTCGGTGTCGGGGCGATGCCTGGGTGCGCCGAGAAACTCCTCGACGAGGGCGGGAGTGATTTCGGTAACGGGGTCCGCGCTCTCCGCGTAGCGCCGGGCCACTTTTCGGCACACGGTTCCGATCTCACGCTCGAGGCTGCGCACACCGGCCTCGCGGGTGTAACGGCGAATGATAAAGCGCACCGCATCGTCGCGAAACACCAAAGGCCTTTCATCGTCCAGCCCGTTCTCGATCTTCTGCCGAGGGATCAGATAGCGAAAGGCGATGATGGTTTTCTCCTGCTCGGTGTAGCCCTGTAGTTCGATGATCTCCATACGGTCCCGCAGCGCGTCGGGGATCGTGTCGAGCACGTTGGCGGTGGTGATGAAGAGAACGCGGGACAGATCGAAAGGCTGGTCGAGATAGTTATCGCGGAAGGTGAAGTTCTGCTCCGGGTCGAGCACTTCCAGGAGCGCGGAAGCGGGATCGCCCCGGAAATCGCGGCCGAGCTTATCGACCTCATCGAGGATGAATACGGGATCGTTGGCGCCCGCGCGGCGCAGTGCCAGCATGATCTGGCCGGGCAGCGCGCCGATGTACGTGCGCCGGTGGCCGCGGATCTCCGCCTCGTCGTGCATGCCGCCCATGGAGATGCGCTGGAACTTCCTGCCCAGGGCGCGCGCAATGGAACGGCCCAGCGAGGTTTTGCCGACGCCCGGGGGGCCGACGAAGCAGAGAATCGGTCCCTTGAGGCGGGGCTTGAGCTGCATGACGGCGAGGAAATCGAGGATACGGTTCTTCACCTTCTCGAGATCGTAGTGATCTTCGTCGAGGATCTCGGCCGCGCGCCGCACGTTTACGGCCTCGCCGGTCGAGACGCTCCAGGGCAGGCTGGTCATCCATTCGAGCCAGGTGCGCGCCACGTTGTGTTCGGGCGACATGGGGGTGATGCGGGAGAAACGGTTGAGTTCCTTGAGGGTTTCCTGTTTCACCTCCTCCGGCATGCCGGCCTTCTCGATTTTTTCGCGTAATTCCTCTTCCTCATGCTCGCGGTCGTCGCCCTCGCCGAGTTCCTTCTGGATGGCCTTGAGCTGCTCGCGCAGATAGAACTCGCGCTGGCTTTGCGAGAGCTGGCCCTGCACCTGAGACTGAATTTTCTGGCGCAATTCGAGGAGCTCGACCTCGCGCGCCAGTTGCTGGTTGATATATTCGAGACGCTTCTTCGAGTCGTTTTCCTCGAGCACCAGCTGACGTTCGGCGTGGCCGAGGCTGGGCAGAGTGCCGGCGATGAAGTCCGCCAGACGGCCGATTTCGGTGATGTTGCCGGCGGCTGTGGCCACTTCGTCCGAGATGTTGGGAGTGGCGGCGATGATCTGAGTGAACTCGCTCAGGACGTTCTGGCGCAGCGCGGTGAGTTCGGGAGTCATCTCGGGTTCGATCTCGGGCAGGCGCTCCACACGGGCGCGCAGGAACGGCTCGCTCGCCGTGTATTCGAGGGTTCGCATACGCGAAACGCCTTCGCAGAACAGTAATTGACCCTCGCGCATGCGCACCACTTTGTGGATGATGGCGATGGTGCCGGTGCGGTGCATTTCGTCGGGAGCCGGGGCTTCGGTGCGCGGATCGGTCTGGGAGACGACGCCGATCAGCCTGTTTTCGCCGAGCGACTCGACCAGGGCCACGGAAGTGGGACGGCCCACGCTCAGCGGCAGCAGCGCGTTGGGGAAGAGGACGGTGTCGCGTACCGCGAGAATGGGGAGTTCTTCCGGAGTTGGGACGACATCCGGAGTTGGGACGACATCCGGAGTTGGGACGACATCCGGAGTTGGGACGACATCCGGAGTTGGGACGACATCCGGTTCGGCATTTTCCGCATCGGCGGTCTCAGGAATTATCTCGGCTTCGAGCGAATCCATACTTTGAGAGTACCGGACGCGCGCGGAAGACGTATGGAATATTAGCGGCCGAGTTCCACGTCGATCAGGCGCGCCAGATCCTCGTAGGTGATGGTCTCGACGATCGATTGGTTGCCCACATAAACGGTCGGCGTGCGCGAAATGCCGCGCGCCACCGCGGCCAGAGAGTCCTGATCCACCAGCGCCACCACGCGCGGGTCGGTGAGGGAGTTGACGATGCCTTTATAGTCCAGATCGTTGCGCACGGCGAATTCGATCAGCCACGGCTTCAGATTATTCGCCGTGAGGTGCTCCTGCTCCGCCATGATTTCGCGGCGAAAGACGATGCCGAGCTGCGGGTCCTGCTGGTAGACCCAGCGCGCCGCGATGGCCGCCTGACGCGCCCAGTCATGCCTGGCCAGAGGAAGGTCGCGGTGGACGAACGCGACGCGCGCGCCGTACTTCGGCAGGATCTTCTCGTCGAGAAGGGTACGAAAGCTCTGGCAATCGCCGCATTGCAGATCTTCGTAGACGATTACCCGCACCGGGCTTGCCGGATTTCCCTCCACCACGTCGTTGCGCGAGGTCGCAGGCATGCTCAGGCCGCAGACGAGCAGCAGCAGAATCGCCGCCGCGGTTCTCATAACTGGGCGGGACTCTGCAGCCGGAACGTCAGGCGGGTTTCGGACGGGATCTTCACCGTCTGACCGTGCGTCAGAATCTCGGTGCCGCCACCCAGCGCCGCGCCCGAACCGGCTCCGATGGCAGCGCCTTTACCGCCGCCGGCCAGACCGCCTACGATGGCGCCGAGCGCCGCGCCGCCACCTACCATGGCTCCGGTGCGCGCCCCGCGCGACGAACTTTCCGTCTTGACGTCGGTGCTGGTCACCTCCACCAGACGCCCGTTGACGTTAATCGTAACCAGCGCAAGGGTCAACACCGTGCGGCCCGCGATTTTACCCGATTGCTGGTCTTCCACCAACTTGGT
The DNA here is from genome assembly GCA_050015835.1 of Bryobacteraceae bacterium. GTDB lineage: Bacteria > Acidobacteriota > Terriglobia > Bryobacterales > Bryobacteraceae > BOG-234. Next base: position 36,490 of record JBEKAQ010000004.1, read on the forward strand.
GAGCACATCCGCGCCGCGCCGGATCACCGTCTGCCCGTCGACCACCACGGGCTCATCGAGGCTGGCCCGGAACGTCTCACCCAGGCGCGAGGTTTGCGAGTTTACGGAATCGATCAGCCGGACGGTGATCCGGGTATCGATCGGCATGGTAATTCCGAGCGGCGGGGGGCCCGGAGGCGGCGCCGGATAAGCGGGCGCCTGCGAATTATAATCGCGCCGGACATCCGGCGGAGGCGGCGGCGGAGGCGGCTGGAAGTTCGGATCGGTGAACGTCACCGATTGCACGCGCTCGATATCGAAGTTCCGGATATCGCCGTTGACGTCGACGCGGATCAGCCGGGCGGTGCCACCGATGTACGTGCCCTGGACGACTTCACCGTTGCGCAGAGTGATGGTGTCGGCAGTCGCCATCGTCCCGACGAGAATCATGATGGCCGCCGCGAATTGGATGTTGGTTAGTCTCATGCCGGATGTCCCCTCAACGATTCTAACGTCTTGGAACGGCTTCGGGGTGAATCGGGTTGCAGGAAATCGGGCGATCCCCGGGCGGTCCCGGAACCTGAGCATTTTATCATCCATTCTGTTATAATTGGTATGTCTTTGCCCGCATCAGTTAGTTCGAGTGCCTTCTGGCCGCCCCTCCTCCTTACCATCGTTGTTGGTTTTGGTTCAGAGCAGTCTGACAGAGACAAATTTACTTTAGGAACCAACCAATGACCAATCTCTTCGTCGGGAATCTCAGTTTTCAGACCACGCAGGATGAACTGCTGGCGGCATTTTCGCAGTTCGGAAACGTGGAGCGTGTCAATATCGTCACAGATCGGGAGACCGGTCAGCCCCGGGGCTTCGCTTTCGTGGAAATGACGGAGCGGCGCGATGCGGAAACAGCCATCTCACAACTCAACGGGGCCGACCTGAACGGGCGGACTATGAATGTCAACGAAGCGCGTCCCAAGCCCGAGGGCGGGCGGCCGGGCGGCGGCGGCTTCGGCGGTAATCGCGGCGGCGGCGGTGGGGGTGGAAACCGCAATCGCACGCCTCGCTGGTAAAGGGGGCCGACCCGTTCACCCCTCGGGCGGGAGGATAAACTTGTAAGTACCGCCGGTCATCGGGCCGGCGGTCGAATCACCCATTAGGAGCAAGCGATGTCTGGTCGAGGACGGCCGACGTTCAATAAACGTCAAAAAGAACAAAAGCGCAAAGAGAAGCAGCAGGAAAAGGCCTCTCGTCGTGAGGAGCGGAAGCTTTCGAGCGAGCCGTTGAAGGACGAAGAAACTATAGCGGCGGAGGCTCTTGCCGAGTTAGCGGCGGCGCAGGCCGAATTAGCCCGGGTTGCCGCGGAGAACGCTTCCCTGCCTGTCAGCTCCTCGGATCCCCTTGTTCAGGAGTCCTTGCGAAGAGACGATTAGGCCTGTTTTTTGATCGACGGGACCTTAACCGGCCCGACTGGAGAGAAATGCTAAACGACGATCGGGACCAACGGCGCGATTCTTTCGATTCGGGCGGGAACTCCGGCAGCGCGCGGCTTGCTCCGGTGGCCGAGGGCCGCATCTTCCTTGAGGGCACGGCCGGCCAGATTGCCTGGGCGGGTGAAATACGGGAGCGGGTCAATGCGGAATTCGACCGCGTGCGGGCTTCTATAGAAGCCGGTTCCAACAAGTTTCGCGCGCTGGACCGCAACGAGACCGCCACACTGCTGGCGTTGCTCGAGGAACACCGCGCCACCGTGCTGGCCGCCGGCAAGGCGGAATATTTTATCGCACAATGGCAGAATCCCCCGGATCGCCTGATGCGCGTGCTCAGCGGCGATGTGCGCTGGAAAGCCATCAGCGATGCCCGCGCCGCCCGTCGGCCCAGGGCGGAGGCCACGGCGCCCATCCGGTACCTCGGTTTCGACGATGCCGCCGGTACCCGGATTTATAAGTTCGGCCGGCTGCCGTCCCACGACGGCATGGAGATTTTCGTGGTCAGCATGGCGGTGGCAATGTTCCTTAAGCATAAGATCTCGTTCCAGGACGGCCCCGCTATGTGTTCGGCGATCATGGCGGCCCATCCCGAGCCCAAAGACCACTGGGTTACGGACGAAGACAGCATGGAATTCATCGCGCGGCGGCCCGTGAAGGCCGATCGCAAGGCGCCCCGGCAGAAACAGGCGCTTCCCGCGCAGTGATATGGCGCCTTTTCCGGGCCTCAGGCGAGGAACCATCCTGGTTCGTGCGGATATACGGCTCCCCGCTTCGCTGTCCTCTTCCGAAACAGAGCTTCTGGGTGAGTGGAATCTGCTCTCGCTCTGTCCCTCGGAAACGTTCTTCGAAAGGTTGAAGGTGGCCGGCTGGAAGTGCTTTTACATCGGCGGTGAAATCAACTTAACCGCTACCGGAAGGACCTACGGGGGGACCATGGCGAAGCTGTTGAACCGCGTGCAGCGCGTGGTCAAAAAGCGCGACTGCAACTGCATCGAGATCACCGGCATGGAAACTTCCCGCTCTCTGGGATTCAGCAATGTGCGGCTGGGAGCGCAGGCACGGCACGTCCAGAAGGGCTCGGAAGGGACCGTGGCGCTTGGGTTAGTTCAGGATTGATTGGTACAGGATTGACCGAAAGACAGAGGATCTCGTCCGATGAAAAATACATCGCGTCCCGCATTGGCGGCTCCCGCCGAGTTCATCCGCATGAAGCTCGACGCCGGATTTGCCGCCGTGCAGACCGGTAAAATGCGCAGCCAGTCCGGAGCTTCCGATGCGGCGAACGACACCCGCGATTACGTGGAGAAGACGGTTGCTCTGGTGCGCGACGCTCTGCGCTCGGCGGACCTCACGGAAACGCAGCTGGCCGTGGTCAACAAGAAGATCCAGGCTTTGCGGGATGCGGCCGGGCGCATCGACTCGCCGTAAAAGCCCTCCGGCGCAGATATACGATGAAGCTTGACTTTTTCCGCCGGCCAGATTGAACTGGCCATCCTTCGGGCCCAACTCGATACCTTTCAGCGCCGCTTTAACCAGACCTTTGGGTCCTGCTCTCGACGAGGCGCTCGATCAGGCCCCGTACTTCCGCCGCAGAGTGCGCCACGGCTCTCCATCGCACCGCCGAGCGACATCCGGGTGGAATCGGCGGGCGTGGTCAAGAACGGCGATAGAGGTGGGGGTGCGCCACCCGCATTTCTTCCGCCATGCCGCGGGCGGCCTCGATATTGACCAGTTCTCCCTTGCCGATGCCGGGACACCAGGCGCCCGTCTTATGCCACGCCTTGCCGTCGTCCAGCAATTCCGGCCAGTAGGGAAAGCTCCGGCATTGCATCGGCTTCGCCACATGCACGCGGCAGCCGCCGCCTTCGAGAAACTCGCACTGCGCATGTTTGGGCACGCGCAGACGCCGCAGATTTTTCGTCCGGTAAACGTAGCGGCGCTCGAATGCGGCGCTGGTCATACGCAGATAAGCCGCGAGGCGCGAGAGGTCTTCTTCGGTCAGGTAAACGAAGCCCTGCTGTTCGCAGCATTTCGTACAGCCGGGCTGGCATTCGAATCTCATGCAACGCGGCGGGCCGCAGGCGCTACTGTTCCGTCTTTGTAAAACCGGCGGGGATGGCGAAGACCGAATCCGGGATGGAGGCGGTCGAGAAGTCGCTGGAGTCCGAGGTAATTTCCATCAGGGCGTTCGACGAGCCGGACGAAGCGGATGCCCCTCCGCACATCCGGTCGTACTGCTGTTTAATCGCCGCCGCGGTTGGCCCGCCCTGTGCAATCAGCGCCTGCATCTGCGGGCACATACTCGCCATTCCCTGCTGCATCTGAGCCATCTGGGCCGCGCCGCCGGCCGATTTCATGCGTACAACCGACTCCACCTGGACGCCATGCATCGAGGCCATCTTCTTCTGCAAATCCGCCATCGCCTTCTGCATGCCGGAAGTGGCGCCGCCCGCCATCGCCGTCCAGGGGAACTTAGCCATGTTCCTCTGATAGAAATCGTGCAGTTCCTGATAGCCGGGAACATCCGTCGATAGCCACATATCCATCTCCATCTGCATCTGGCCCATCTGCTGGACCTGCGGGCTATCGACCTGCATGGTCATGACCAGCTCGCTCGCGTTAAAGCCGTTGATCGTTTTCCTCTGTCCGGTCTCTTTCACATCGATCTTCGGCTCGAAATCCGCCGACTTGCCCGCAGCCCCGATGTCGCTGAAACTTTTCACGGTGTACGTTTTCTTTGTGGGGTTGATGGTCGTAATGGTTTGCGCTTCAAAGTCGATGATGGTGGCCGTACTGCCGCTGTCGGTCTTCATCCTCTGGCCCTTGAAATAAGATTTCGACGTCTGGGGACCGCCGGCGGCGCCGGCCATGGACGCCATCATGCCTCCGGTCGTTTTGCGGGTGGTGGTGTAGCTGAAATCCGCATGGGCGGCCGCGCCCAGACAGAGCGTCAGCGCCAACAAAGTCGTGGTTCGCATTCGCGGGAATCCTCCTTGAGATAGTCTACACTTCGCACCTGCTACAATCCATCCTTGCTGCAGGGTTGACCAGCTCATAACCGTGCCCGATCTGAATGGACAAATCGCTTTAGTTACAGGCGCCTCCCGCGGTCTGGGACGCGCCATTGCTCTTCGCCTCGCATCCGAGGGCGCCGCCGTCTCGGTCAACTACCTGAAGCGCGCCGACCGCGCCGAGAGCCTGGTCGATGAAATCCGCGCGGCCGGCGGCCAGGCTATCGCGCTCGGCGCCGATGTCGGCGACGACGCGCAGGTGGAGAACCTGGTCGTGCGCACCACGGAAGATTTGGGGCCGATCTCGATCCTGATCAACAATGCGGGCGTTGCCTGGCGCGCCACTCTCGATACCTTCGAAGTGGAGGGCATGGCGCGCATGCGGCGCACCAACGTGGACGGCCTGATTTACGTCACGCAGCGAGTGGCGCGGGGGATGCGCGAGCGCGGCTACGGGCGCATCGTGAATCTCAGTTCCATCGCCGCGCATGGCACCGCGCTGCCGGGCAATGCGTTCTACGCCGCCACCAAAGCGGCGGTTTCGGTGCTCACGCGCCGCTTCGCCATGGAGCTCGGGCCGCACGGTATCACCGTGAACGCCGTGGCGCCCGGATTCATTCTGACCGACCTTGTGAAAGACGGCCGGACGGAACAGGAATACGCGGCGCTGCTCGCCTCAATGAGCCAGCGGACCATGGTGGGGCGAAGCGGGCACCCGGACGACATCGCCAATGCAGTGGCCTTTCTCGCCGCGCCGGAGGCGGGCTTTCTCACCGCGCAAACCATTACCGTCGATGGCGGCCGCATGGATTACATCGGCCACGCGTAAAAGCTATTTCTGGTATACGATGCTCACCATGGGCACGATTTCGTGCAGGAGGCTGCCGAACTTAACCCCAGGCGCCGGCGTGAGCACCGCGGTCGGGAAGGCAGTCATGTAGTCGCGTACTTCCCCGCGCAGGTACAGATTCGAACGGAGTTGGTAAGTTACGCCTCCGCCGAAGGCGACCATCGGCTTAAAGGAATTTGCTTTTGTGAAGTAGCCATACTGGCTGAGGGGCTGCGAGGCTTCTTCCGTTCCGTTTCCGATAAAGTCCTTCATGCCGCCGCCCACCGCGCCAAAGAACTGGGTGCGGGATTCGCTGTCGCCGGTGTGATAGAGGACGTCGTAGTGGATGGCATGGGCGGCGCCCGAAAACTGAGCCGTCTGACCGCTGCCCGACAGGCGCAGATCGCTCTGCATATACTCGTAGCGAACTTCGCCCGAGAAGTGGTCGTGGAGTTTCTGTCCGAGAAACAATCCCGCCACGAATCCGGGCGCAAACCCGGCTGTGGCGCTGCCGCCGGGACTCGAGGCGGAAACGTTGTTGAGAAGTCCGGCGCCTCCCACCGCTCCGAATTGCCACTGCTGGGCAAACGCGGCGGTGGCTGCCGGGAGTAAAAGTACCGCTAATCTGAGAATTCTCATTTTTGCTCCTTATTGTTGCGACTGCGTTCTAATCGACTACCCGGACACTCAATGTGGTCGTCAAACCGCCCTGACCGATCACCAGGGGTATGGAGAGCCCGGTGGGTACGCCCGAGGGGACGGTGGCGTTGATTTGATAAACCCCCACCTCGCCCGGAACCAGCCCGGCATAACTCACCGCGAGAGCCGACCCGCCGAGCGTAACCGTCGGCGCCGCTGCGGCATATGCGAGGGGTTTGCTGGGCGCGGGCTGACCGGCCTGAATTGCCGGCGTGGTTTGGCCCATGCCGGTGAGGTAGATAGAGACCGTATCCTTCGGATGAATGGGGTTCGTCGGCGTGACTAACTGGCCGTTGTCGTCCCGGAAGATGGTGGCCAATCCCGTTTCCGTGCCGGCGGCGGCGCTCATGAACACGCTGGGCGCAGTCGGGTCGATGGTGAACATAAAGTTGTTGCCGAGACCGTTGGGCGTGTGCACCGTGAGCGTCGCGTTGCCCACCACGTTGTACGGAAGCTGCGCGTTGATCTGCTGGGAAGAGGTATATAACAGCGGAATCGGCGTTCCGTTCACCCCCAGACAGGAGTTTCCGACCGAGGTGGAAAGCGGCGTGCCCGCGGCGGCAATACTCGCCTGGCTAAGGTTGTTGCCGTAGATGCTGATGAGTCCCCCGGGAGCTACTCCGGGGGTGCCGTCGGCCGCGCTGGTGATGCCCGTGATGGCGGGAGTCGCGCCGGAGGGGTAGCTGGACGCGAGAAGCGTGAGGCCCGAAGTGGTCAGCAGGACGTTGGTCCCGGCGGAAGGCATGGGCGCAACCGTGCGCGTGAAACTGGTCAGGGCGTGATCGCTGGAGCTGCCCGATCCGTAGGATCCATATCCGGCGGGGCCGGCGGTAACCGGCAGCAGAGGCGCCTCGGAAACCGTCAGGGGAACCGCCGCGCCGGTTTGAAAATTCGTCACTTGACGCAAGCTGCCCGCCGACGCGGGGGAAGCGGTCGAGGCCAGATATCCACCCTGGCCGGTGAAGGCGAATGCGGACGTCGGAAGCGTTGACGGATTGACCACGCCTGTGGGGACGAGGGACGAATCCAGCACGGAGTTGCCGACGATATAAGTGCCGAAGTCGGAGGCGGCGAAAGCCCCCGAAAGAGCCGTGAAGTCGTGCCGGGAGGCGACGAAGCTGTTGGAGGAAGCCGTGTAAAGCGCCACGTTGCCGTCGGGCGAGGCGAGCAGGATATTGGCGCCGCTGGGGGAAGATGCCAGCACGGCCTGGGACGTGGTCGCGTTGGCATAAACGCCCAGCGTGGGCAGCATGGCCGCCGTTCCCGCCGCAAAATTGATGCTGTCGATCACTCCGGGCGCGCCTAGCCCCTCATTACGGGCCAGCACCAGGATCGCGGCGTTCGAGACGGCGATCGACCGGGCGAAATGCCCGCCCGGCATCACGATGGGAGTCACGGGCTGCAGCGCGTTGAGGTCGTAGACGGTAACCAGCTCCGAATCGTCGTGGCCCACCATCAGATAGTTCCCGTCGTTCGTCATCGCCATCATGGTGGGAGACGTGGCCGTGCGCAGGGTCGCGATCGGGTTGAGCGAACTGCCGTCGAAGACCAGCAACTGGTTCAGATCCTGACGCAGCACGTATACGCGGCTGCGCGCGGCGTCGGGGAGAATATCGCTGAGGATGCCCGGCTGATCGACGATCGTGCCGCGCTGGCTGGGGTCGGGATTGTTGACCAGCAGGCGAACCGGCTTCGGCTGATTCACGGCGCTTTGCGAAGTGAGAGTGAGAGTGATGGCCGCGGTTCCGCCCGAGCCGGGCACCACGGTTGGATCCACCAGCACCTGCACGGTAGCGGGCGTGATTCCGCCGGAAGGAACGATGCTGACGCCCGCCTGTTTGGTGGTAATCGCGAAGTCGGTCCGTCCGCCGCCCGGATCCGCGATGGTGAGACTCTGCGATAAGACGCTGCGATTGCAGAAATTGGTGGCCATCAGCACGTCTTCCTGGGTGGAGGCAACGCGGTGCGACGCGTTCAGCGAACCTACCGGCAGGACCATCACGCCGCTCTCGGAAACCGCGTACAGCATAGTGGCGGCCGCATTCAGTACGGCGCGCCCCACCATATCCTCGGGGATCGAGATGCGGTCGCGGAAGGTGAGATTATCCGCGTCCATGATCAGCATCGCCGCCGGTAAGGGCGGAGTGGTGGTCCCGGAAGAAGAAACGGCCGGGCCCGCGGGCTGGTTCGCATCCGGGAGCTGGGCGTAAATGATTCCATGCGCCGAATCGATGGCGCTTCCCGTGATATTCGAGGACTGGATCACGGGGGGATATCGTCCTATCAGGTAACCTCCCGCGCCGATGAGCGTGTAACCGATCATCGCGGAGGAGCCGTCGGCCGACGAGCTGACGCGCGGCAGCAGCGTGGGTGAGGACGTGTAGCTGGTGGCGGAGATTGCATTGGTCGCGCCGAAGAACTGGAATACGAGCTGGGTGGCAGTCCCCGCGCTGGCGATGCCCCAGACCGTGCTGCCGTCGGCCGAAGTGGCGAGCGCCGCCTGCAGAATCTGACCCGGGAAAGTGGCCAGCGGCACAGGCAGTGTTTGCGCCACGTTGGCGATGGTCGAGAGAAGCTGGGTCTGGCCCGTTACGGGATTGAGAAGCAGAAAACTGCTGGTCGTAACTACCAGAGCCTGCCCGTTACCGAGAAACGCCACCCCCAGCGGCGCGCTGGACAGCGAGAAAATCTGCTGCGTCCCGTCGGGCAGATAGATGGACGTGACTGCGTTCGAGCATGCGGGCGACGTCTGCGGGACCGTCGTACTCACGCTGCAGTAATGCGCTACCAGAAGATACTGGTCGTCGAAAGAGAGCGCAATCGCGCCCGGCCAGGGCAGAACGTTGATCGACGAATCGATGGTGTTGTTTGCCGTGGATACGATGTCGATTACACTGGCTCCGAAGTTGGCCACATACAGGACGCCGCGCGGTTCGTCGAGCGCAATGTCCGAGGCCGTACCGCCGATGGCGACCACTGAGCCGAAGGTGGGGGCGGTCTGCGCTGTCAGCGCGGGCACGAGGGCCAGTGCCAGAGCGAACAGAGTTCGTGGAAATCGCATAGTCGGATGGTCTTATTAGACGGCAGACCGGACTATGGATCAATAATGCAAAAGGTTATCAGCTATGGGTTTACAAGCGATTAACGAAGGATAGCGGTGGTTCGGAAAAAGCCCGGATCCGCGCACGAACTGTGCGCGGGCGGCGATCATTTTCCTTCCAGCCTCTTCTCCAGAGCCGCTACCCGGCCCACCAGAGAGACCCAGCGCTCTTCGGAGTCTTCCCCGAACTTCGAGAACCGCGCCATCGCCCTCGCGCCCGACTGAATCAGACCGGCATGCAGCTTCAGCCGCGCGTCCATCGAATTGAGCTGCGCCTTCACCTCATCGAAGCGCGATCCCATTTCGTTCAGGATGTGCTGCGAAAACCGCGTAAAGGCCTCATCGAGGCGTGCGTCGAACCGTTGATCGAGGCGCGCTTCCATGGCTGCGAGCCAAGTCTTCAGTTCTTCGTCCATGACTCAATACTACCGCGGCGCGCGCCTGGCCGATCTTTTAAAGTCTCTCCGCCACCTTCTCCATATACTGCCTTGTGGTCAGCCATTTTTGATCCTTGCCGACCAGCAGCGCCAGATCTTTCGTCATGAATCCGTCCTCGACCGCGCCGACAGTGGCTTTTTCGAGCTTCCCGGCAAAGGCTGTCACATCGGGCGTGCCATCGAACTGGCCCCGGTACTTCAGCGCCTGCGTCCAGGCGAAGATGGACGCGATGGGGTTGGTGGAGGTATCCTTCCCCTTCCGATAGTCGCGGTAATGGCGGGTGACAGTGCCGTGCGCGGCTTCCGTCTCGACCGTCTTGCCGTCGGGCGTAATCAGCACCGAGGTCATGAGGCCCAGCGAGCCAAACCCCTGCGCCACCACGTCCGACTGCACGTCGCCGTCGTAATTCTTGCACGCCCAGACGAAGCCGCCTTCGGATTTGATAGCAAACGCCACCAGGTCGTCGATCAGCCGGTGCTCGTAAGTAATTCCCGCCGCTTCGTACTGGGCTTTGAAATCCCGATCGAAGATCTGCTGGAAGATGTCCTTAAAGCGCCCATCGTATCTTTTCAGGATGGTGTTCTTGGTCGAAAGGTAGACGGGAAGCTTGAGCGAGAGCCCGTAATTGAGGCAGGCGCGCGCGAAGCCTTCGATGGAGGAGTCGAGGTTATACATGGCCATCGCCACGCCGCCGCCTTTGAACTCGAACACGTCGTGCACAATCGGCGCGCCGCCGCTGGGCGTGAAGGTCAGGGTGAGTTTGCCCGCCTCTTTGATCACGATGTCTGTAGCGCGGTACTGATCGCCGAAGGCATGGCGGCCGACGATAATCGGCTTCACCCAGCCCGGCACATAGCGGGGAACGTTCTTACAGACGATGGGCTCGCGGAAAATCGTGCCGTCGAGGATATTGCGGATGGTGCCGTTGGGCGACTTCCACATCTGTTTCAGGCTGAACTCTTTCAGCCGCGCCTCGTCGGGCGTGATGGTGGCGCATTTGACGCCTACGCCATAATGCTTGATTGCGTTGGCCGCGTCCACCGTCACCCGATCGTCGGTGGCGTCCCGGTTTTCGATGCTCAGATCGAAATATTTGAGATCCGCGCTCACGTGCGGCAGAATGAGCATCTCTTTGATCATTGCCCAGATGACTCGCGTCATCTCGTCGCCATCCAGCTCGACGAGCGGAGTCTTCACCTGAATTTTTGCCATGTAGTCCTAAGTGTACCCGGGAGCCTGACCGGGAGCCTGACCGGGCTACTTTCCGCAGCTGGTGACGTTGGCGGGAAGCAGCGCCTTCTGTCCGGCGTGCAACTGCTGGTCGAACGCGATCAGTTCATATGCGGTGGCCGCATAGAGCCCCATCAGTTCTTCCAGATCGACCGTGCCGCGGCGTCCGAACAATTGCAAAACCTTCGCAAACGTCTCGGACGATACCTTGCGCGCTCCAATAAGCTCACGGCCGAAGCTGATCACCGCGGCGTCCTTCGCATCCAGATCCGCCACCGGTTTGCAGAACTTGATGGCGTCGATGACATTCGGCTCCACATACCGGGTATCTTTCGGCGTGCGCGCATGCTCTTCCCATTGCGTCCACTCGAACTGGTTGGTCAGCTCGCGGGCGGTGACCAGCACCGCCACGGTCATCAGCCGGTCCCCGATCCCCGCATCGTATTTAAGGTAGTGGTGAGCTTCGTTCAGTCCCTTCGACAGCCCCGGACTGTGCATGCGCACCTGGGGACGCTCTTTCTCCCGGCTGGAAAGCCCGGTCTGCTGCCGGCCCATCACCTCGTCGAAAATCTTCTGGTCGGCGGGGCTCATGTCCTCGCGCTTCGGCAAGGGCAGCCGGTTGCCGGATTCCGGATCGATATCCGCGGGCAGGGCCGCCGCTTTCGGAGCCGCGCCCTGATTCGCTGTTTGCGCATGGACGCCGACCAACACGCCCATGACGCCGATAGCGCCGAGCAAAATGGCTCTGAGACTCTTCCGTGCTTCGACCCCCGTCACACTTGTTCCAGCCATAGTATTGGAATTTATACTAATCCGCCAGACCCGTCAAGGAAGCGTTGAACCGGATCGGTCCGCGCACCAGCAGAAGGTAAGCCGCCGCCGATACCAGACTCACTCCCGCGCTCAACAGCAGCGCCTGTGAGAAACTGCCGGTACGCGCGACGATCAACCCGGTCACCGCCGGGGCCAGCGCGCCGCCGAGGTAGCCGCCGAAATTCTGGATGGAGCCAAGCGACGCCGTGAACTGGCCGGGCGCGGCCACCGGAACCGTCGCCCAGGCGGCGCTGCTCGCAATGTAAATGAGGAACAGGGACAGCGAAATCAGCACCACGGCAGTGGAGTTCGCCTGCGCCAACGCGGTGCCCACGGTACACGCCGCAAGACAACACAAAGCGGACGAGATTAAGACTTTTCGGCCGCCCATGGGTGTCCATCCATGCCGGGTCAGCAGGTCGCAGAGCCAGCCCCCGGTCACCGCGCCGATAGCGCCGCACAAGTAGGGGATCGCCGCCACCCACCCCACCCGCGCGATGCTCATGTGCCGCTCGTGTTCCAGATAATAGGGCAGCCAGCTGGTGAACAACCAGAGCGTATAGACCGTCCCGAAGAAGCCGGCGATCATGCCCCACGTCGTGCGGTGCGCGAAGAGTTCCTTCCATTCGGCGAACGATGGCGGCCGCGTAGTGGTCGATTCGTCGCCTTCCGTCAAATAGCGGCGCTCCTCCGCGGTAAGGTCGACTTCCGCCGGATCCCGGTGAATGCTCCACCACACAATCGCCAGCACCACCCCGGCGGCGCCCACGATGATGAACATCCATCGCCAACTCAGCTTCAGCATCAGGAACGTCAATAAGGGCACCGCGATAAAGTTGCCGATCGTCCCTGCCGATTGGCAAAGGCCAGTGGCGAAACCGCGCTCGCGAATGCCGAACCAGTCGCGCACCACGCGGGCGCCGCCGGGGAACAAGGGCGCTTCGCCGAGGCCCAGCGCGACCCGCGCCGCGATAAAAACTCCGAAGCCGTTGACGAACCCGCCCGCGGCCTGCGCCACCGACCAGCCGAACAGCCCCAGACCCAGAGTTTTGCGCGGGCCGTATTTGTCGATGAGTCCGCCGACCGGCAACTGGGCAATCGCGTAGGCCCACAGGAAAGCGGAGAGCAGCCATCCCATTTTTGCCACGGGTATCCCGAGATCTTCCTGAATCAGTTTGTTGGCCACGGACAAAGTAGCCCGATCGATGTAATTGAGCGCGCCCCCGGCAATCAGCAGCGCGATCGACCAGCGCTGAATCGAGAGGATCCGGCTGGACGGCTTGATGACCACGTCTCCATCGATATCCTTATTTGCCCGAGTTGCGTTCACAGTTTAGGATTGTAGCGTCCCTGGGGGCAGCGAACATACTCGGCCAACGAAAGCTACCATACAAGAATGCGACTCTTCTTTATTCTTGCTTTAGCAAATATCGCAATAGCCGGCGAATTCACCACTTATATCGGCGATACTTATCCGCGCAGCGTGGCCGCAATCGCAGCCGACGCCGCGGGCAACACCTATGTGGTTGGAAACCGCGGAAACGCTCTTACTCCAACGGAGAATATTGTCTTCGCGGCTATCTACGTAGTTCCAGTCCCGGTCGTTTCGCTGGAGCCGGCACCGAATCCTCCGAACGATGTCTTTGTCAGCAAGCTCGACCCGACCGGGAAAATTCTGTTCACCGCGGTCTTCGCCGGGAAAGGGCAGGACCAGGGCCTGGCCGTCGCCGTCGACCCGACCGGTAACGTTTACGTCGCCGGAACCACAACCTCGCCCGATTTTCCGGTCAGCAACGCGCTGCAATCGCAGAACGGTCAATACGGCGCGGGGTTCATCGTCAAGCTCAGCCCGGATGGGAAGTCGATTCTCTATTCCACCTATTTCGGCGGGCTCGCCGGCTCCACGGCCATCAACGCCATGACCACGGACGCCGCCGGAAATCTGTATCTCACGGGTACGACATTTGCAACCGATTTTCCACACACCAGCGGCATGCCGTCGGCCGTCGTCGCCCAGAATGCGGACATCCCACTGGGGAACCCCATCTCCGCCGCCTTTGTCGCCTCGATCTCTGCCGCGGGTGATAAGATCCTGTTCTCCGGAACCGTCGGAGGCACCCAATTTGACTGTTCGGGCGGTCCTCACGACTGTAACGAAACCATCTCGACGACCGGCGTTGCCCTTGCGCTCGATGCGGCGCGGAATGTCTATTTCGGCGGCAACACCAACTCAACCAATTTGTCCACGACCGCGGGCGCCTTCCTTACACAGGGCATCGGAGCGTTTGCCGGGAAGATCGCCGCCAGTGGTACCGGCCTGGCGTATCTGACCTATATCGGCAGCGCCGCGGAGTTTGCTCAGGGCCCCGTATCAACACCAGCCAACGTGCTTTCCTCGCTCACGGCAGACAGCGCAGGCAACGCTTATCTTGCGGGCACCACTGGCGACCCGAATTTTCCCGTAACACCAGGGGCCTTTCAAACGGCCTTTGCCGGCGGTCCCGTGAACGGCTACGGAATTCCCGCCAGCGGTGATGGATTCGTCGCCAAACTGAACCCTGACGGGAACTCGTTCGTATGGGCCACGTATCTCGGCGGCGCGGGCAACGACGCGGTGAATTCCATCGCCGTGGATGCCGCGGGAGACGCGTGGGTTACCGGCACCACCGCGTCCCCCACGTTTCCGAATGTCCAGGGGTGGTCGAACGGCGGCGACTTTCTGGCTGAATTCAGCCCCTCGGGCGCTACGCTTCCCTTCGCGGCGCGCTATCCCAACGGAACCGTGGCGCAAGCCATAGCGCTGGATACAACGACATTCATTCATACTGTGGGCGCTACCGGCATCGTTTCGGAGATCGCCTCCACAGGGCCCCCATCCGCGAAGATCTTCGGGGTCGACAACGTAATTGGCGGCCCTCTGGCCGGACGCGTCGCGCCCGCTGAAGTCATCTCGATATATGGACCGCACATCGGACCGGCGACTCCCGTGACAGCGGCGCCCAGCGGTGGATTCTACCCGACTACTCTGGGGGGCGTTCAGGTGACTATCGGCGGCACGCCCGCGCCTCTGCTCTATGTCTCCGAGGGGCAGATCAACGCCGTTGTCCCCATGGGGCCGACTATTCAAAGCGCCTCGGCGATCCAGATCGCCAGTGCAGGATTCACATCAGCATCGTTTCCTTTGTGGATCGATTCGTCGGACGGCCAGCTCTTTCCCGGCATACTCAATCAGGACGGTTCGCTGAACTCATATGCCAATCCGGCGAAACTCGGCTCGGTCGTTTTCTTTTACGCCACCGGTTTTCAAACCAGCTTCGCGCCTCTGGTGGACGGCCAGATCGCCACCCAGGCCGAAGGCATTCTTTGCGTGCTTGGACCGTGCATCTCCGCGAGCGCCGGCACTGTCCTTTACGACGGCGCGGCGCCCGGCCTCGTCGCGGGCGTAACCCAGATCAACCTGCAACTGAATGCCTCCGGGCCGCAGGCAGTATCCGTCACCGGCCTTCAACAGGTGTCCATCCTTCTCGAAAATTTCAACACGTTCGTCACTATCTGGGTCACCCCCTGACCGGCGCAGCGTGGTTATGGAGGGAAGTAATAGAGCAGGATGGACCGGCCGATACGCTCGCGCGGGACCGCTTGCTCGGCCCAGCGCGGCTGGCCTGAAAGTTTCCACGGAGTAATGGAGATGGCGTTCCACCCTGGCGTCGGGCGATCTCCGTCCGGCATATCGTGGATGAAAAACGGAAAGTCGTTGCCAGCCGCCATATATCCCGCGCTGAAGATTTTAAAGGTAAACTCGTGGACGCCCAACTGGCCCAGGCGCAATGCCAGACGCTTCATGCTCTGGTCCCAGTCGAGATCCGAATCGGCCAGTATTCGCTCGGGGCGATTGCCAGTCAGTTCATTGGTGTAGGCGATATAGTCCGGGTGCTGGAGTGCGCCTGAAGCAACCTGCCAGGCCAGCAGGGCGCATACCGTCAAGGTCGACGGAACGCGCCATTGCCGCAGCAGACGCGATACCGCCACGCCGCAGCACACCGCCATGCCGATGTATACGGGGAGGATGTGCCGGACACCGATGTTGATGTGGCTGAACAGCGCCACTGCAAAGACCCCCGACGCAAAGGCCAGCGGCATTCCGATGTTCATGGCCGGCCGCCGCCGCGCCGCGAGCACCAACGAGATTAAAAAGAGCACAAGCATGGCGAGCGGCGTTTTCACCGCGAAGACCAGCGGGTAGTAATAGAAGAATCCAGTCTGGCTGCGCCGACCGAGCAGATAAGCGGGGTGCCCTTCACTTTGGTGTTCCCAAACCGACTGCATGCCGTTGAAGAACGCGGGGGCGGGAACCGGGCGGCCAAGAAACTGCACCCAGCCCCAGGAGAATCGATAGCCGGACCAGATAATCAGCGCTGCCGTTCCCAGGGCCAGGATGCCGAAGGGCGCCAAATGCAGAGCACGACGGCAGGTGCTTTCGAAACCCGGGCGATCTCTGGCAAGATGCCAGGCAAACATAGCGACGAGCCCGGCGGGAAGGAAGACCAGCGCGGAAAGTTTCGATAACATGGCGAGGCCGGTCATAACGCCGAGGAGAATCGAGCGCCTCCAGTCCGGCCGTTCCGTCCAGCACAGCGCGCAAAGGACCGCGGCCCCGGTAAACGCGGTTACCGCCATGTCGGTTGTCACGAGACCGGCATGAGCCAGAATCGGCGGAGTTGTCGTGAATACCAGTGTCGCCGCTACGGCGGCGCCAGCACCGGCAATCCGGCGGCACCAGATGAAAACCGTGGCGGCGCCGACCCAGAAGAGAGGCAGCATGGCAAGACGGCTGTAATAGAGGCTGCGCGTGTAATGGCGGGTGTAGCCGAGCAAGCGGTAGCCCTCGCGGTACTTATCGGGGTCGCGAGGCTCCTTCATGCGGGCGCCCGCGAGATACAGACCCACTGCTCCCATCACGCGAGCGAGTGGCGGATGCTGATCCTCATAGGTGTAGGTGCCCGCTTCCAGCCATTCCATACCGGCGGCGAGGTGCGCCGGTTCATCGATGGTGTGACTCAGGATTTTGTTGGTCGAAACGATGCGGAGGGACGCGATCAGCACCAACAGGGTCGCGACCAGCCTCCCCGGCATGCGGCGATCGGCACTGTTTCCCGTCGGCGGTATCCGGTTAATGTATCACGCTCTTTCTTTCTCAGATGCGCGGGACTAGGCTGATTCCTGCCGATCCTTTTGATCCCTTTGCGGGCAGCGGCTGCGCCGATCCGCGAAATCGTCTGTCTGCAGTGGCTGCAACTGAGAGACGGCCCTGTTTACATGCCCTACCGAAGTATCGAAAGGGATGAGAATTCCGATCGCTGGCGACCCGAAAAGAATGGTCGAGAAGATCTTTTCAGCAAGAGCGGCAGAGACGTTTTGTTCAACAGACCGCCCAATCGATGGAGGGATGACGTGGCGCTTTGAGTCCCGGACATGTCTTCCGAGCCGTCGTTCGCTTCCGGTTCTGCTTTCCGCATGTGCTGGCGCTCTGCTGCGTCGAGGTTTTGGGCAGTCGGGACTTTATCTCCAGTCCCAGCCTGATTGGCCATGCCGACTACAAGGTCCAGCGCATCCATCATCCGTCGGACATCCTCGGAGACCTCGTGAAACTCCCGCTCTCTGGTTTCGGCAAGAGCTATCGCGTCCTTCACATTTTGTTTCGCCTGGTTCCACGATTCGAGCGAACGCGCCCGCCTTTGCTCCTGTCGGCTTCGAAGTTGTTCGATGTCCAACATTGTCGGCTCTCCCGAATGATTTGGATTGTCAGATCGCGGCCAATTCACAATAGTTTGCTGCACCGTGATCCTCGGGCTGGTTCTCGGCTGCATCGAGGCCCTGGCGCATCGGGACTTTATCTCGAGTCCCAGGCTCATTAGCCATGCCGACTACAAGGTCCAGCGCATTCATCATCCGTTGGACATCCTCGGAGACCTCGTGAAACTCCCGCTCTCTGGTTTCGGCAAGAGCTATCGCGTTTTCCACATTTTGCTTCGCCTGGTTCCACAATTCGAGCGAACGCGCCCGACGCTGCTCCTGCCGGCTTCGAAGTTGTTCGATGTCCAACATTGTTAACTTGCCCCCTAAGTGGATTGCCGGATCGCGATCAATCCATTGCGGATACCAATATGGTGATGCAAACGCATGTTAAACACCATACTGCCGAAGGTTAGTGATTCCCGCTGGAAGCCGGCCTGAGCCCTTTCACCGCCAGGGAGCGGTCGTGCCGGGTGTCGCGCGCCCTCCACGCTTTCCGGATACCGCCCGCGCCGAGCTGCGAGAGGATCTGGCGGGCCGAGGCAGCCTCCCGGAGAGGTGTTAACGGTACTATGGACCCGAGGCGGCGGAAGAGATTTTTATGGCAGCGAGCCATTGATCCAGACGCTGGATCTTAGTTGAAGAAAGCAGTCCCGCGCTATCCTTCAGTTAGTTGTGCGCGCCAAGCGAGGAACGTTCGGCGCGAGGCTGGCATCAAATCGGGCGATTGCCTTGAATTCAGGGTGTCCTCGAAGAGAACTCCGTCACCGATTACTGCGGGCGAAGAAGTACGATGACGGAAAACGATCTCTGGCAGGCTCGGGTCGATCGCGACGGGAGATTTTATTTCCCGATCGTCGATGACACCTGCCGATCCTGAAACTCATCCCGCACCCAAGAGATCTGATCGTCACCCAGCCAACCGGCGATGCCACACCTCAATAAATTTTTATAACTACGTAATCAACACGGACCTTTCGAACCAGTCCTCGGAGTTCTCGATGATGCAATGTGGGGCTAACGGGTGGATCTCATGGAGCAACTTGCTGGCTGGGACGCAGCGACATGAGTACAATATGCAGACCGCGATCATCGGCGAGGCGGACGTATCGTGCACCAGGGATGACGATTTCTTTGAAGAGCCTGCCCGTGAGTACCTGCGCAAAATGGGAATTGCCGTTCTCGATGACGCTGCTTTGATTCGTCGCTTGCGCTCCCGATCTTCAGGCTAAGGAGGTGGCTTTGGCCAATCTGGCGCGGCGCCATGGCTGGAATAGCGGGAGTGAGAGGCAGGGCGGAAGCCTGCCCTGCCCGAACAAATGCGGCCCTCGCCGCATGGACAGACGGTATCGTCCGTCCCACATTTATGCGGCGCCGGCGAATGCCCGTGGTGCGGCGTGGAGACTGTATTCCACAGCTTCTTTCGCAGCGGAGAGGCTCGCGAAGGTGCCGACCGATCGAAATCCATTCGATTCGTCGTTGAAATGCGTGGCGTCGAACGCGTGCCAGCGTCCGCCGATCTTCATGATGTGACCCAGATGGCGCTCCCCATCGGCGAGCGCGCAGATCGCTTTAGAATCTCTCCACGCAGGTGTTGCCAAATATAAACCTAAGTTCTGGTTCATTTTCTCCTGCTGATAGATAACAGTATTACAAAATCATGGGTGTAAGGCACCCCGGTAGTACTGGATCGCAAACTTCTCCTACGATATCAGTAATTTTCCGATCAGAACTGAGGGGTGGCCCATTTCCTCCACAGCGTATCGTCGGTCAGCATCTTCATGAAAAGACCGCCGACCACGGACCGGGCCTCGAAGCCGCGCTGTTTGGCGTCCTGCGTCCAGTACCAATCGCTCAGGGGGACGCGCGTGGGCGAGTCGTCGGCGAAGTCGTAAGTGGGTCGATCAGAGCGTCGAAATCGGCTCGCGAATCGGTGAGCGCCGCCGTCCAGTAAATCCAGTCGAGCTTGGTGTATTCGGAGCGATTGTCGAGCGGCAATCCGTACCGGTTCTGGTGAGTCTTATAGAACGCGATCTCTCTCTGTGCCACTTCGGGCGGAAAGAGATGCAGCCCCAGAACCTTATCCCAGATCAGGTTGTACTTCTGGCTCCATGTGCCCGGCTTGTCGAAAGCCAGCACGTAGTGGTCGCCGTCGGCCGCCATGCGGATCCAGCGGCCCGCGAATTCCTCCGCCGTCTTGCGGTAGGTGTCGGCCTCAGCCTTGTGGCCCAATTTATCGGCTAACTGCGCGTACGCCCCCAGCGCCAGAATCGCCTTGATCGACAGATTAGCGTTGTGGGCGAGATGGCCGGCGAAGTCGTCGGTAGAAAGCTGATTCTCGGGGTCGAGCCCTCTCTCTTTCAGGTAGTCGGCCCATTTCGTGAGCAGCGGCCAATAGCGTTCGGCGAGAGCGGCCTGGCCCTCCGTCCTCGCGATGGCGGCCACGAGGATCAGCATATTGCTCGACTCCTCCACCGGCATCTGATTCTCTTCGGTCTGTTCGCGGCCCCCGTAGACCTGACCGTTGGCGTGGGGATAGCGGCCCAGATCGTGCGGCGCGAACGGGAAATGCCAGCGCGGCAGAGATGCATACTCGAGCACCGGCGCCACCGACGCCTCGAGCAGGTGTGGATTCAGCAGCAAATACAGCGGCGAGCTGGGATAAAAGACGTCCACGGTGTCGATGCAGCCGTTGGAGGAATTTTCCTTGGGGAAAAAGAGCGGCGTTCCATCGGCGTCGGCGGCCAGTTTGTGGGCGGCGATGGATTGCCGGTAGGCGAGCGCCGCCATGCGGGCGAAGCGTTCTCCACCGGCCTTGCGCAGATCGGCCATCAGTTCACTGTCGAAGGTCTCGGCGCGGCGGGTCAGGGAAGGGAAATCGCGCTCGCCCCAGGTGAGAAGATCGGCGGCGGTGGCCCCATCGCGCCGCCAGTACGGGCGTACGCGGCGCTCGAGAAACGTCAAAGACCAGATATCGTCGTAGGCAAGGAGAATATGGCGTGAAACCGGCGCTGCGCCGACCGTTCCAAGCGGCAGGGCAATCGCCAGGCCCCGACCACCATTGGGAACGCCGGATTCAGTATCGTCGTTTCCCGCCAGCTTTCCCGTGGACGCGAATTCGGCGCGCGCCGGCGCCAGATTGCCCATCGATTCGCTCGGGTGCGCATCCGTCGGGGCCGCGACATACAGATAGCCCCAGTCGATCCGTATCCGATCGCCGTCCTTTTCGAGAACCGGCTGCCGTTCGGATCCGATGCGCATCGCGCTCATCTCGCCCGGCAGATCGAAGCGTGCCCACGTGACCGGCTCGTCGGGAGTATCGACCGCCAACGCGCCCGAGGCGTCGAAATAGATTGCGACCTCATGGGGCTTGCCGTCGGTCGAGTTTACGCTCCAGACGATATAACTGAGCGGGCGCGAGAGGACGTCCAGATCGCGCGGCAGCGCCGGCGTCAGAAAAGTCAGGTTCACATGGACACCCGAACCTTCGAAGTTGTAGATGGTGCGGGTCGGGAGCACCTCGACGCTCTGCTGGGCAAGCGCCGGCGTAGTGCGCGGATCGCGGCCCATCAGACGAAACGTCTGGCCATCGATGCGGATCAGCGAACCGAGCGCCTGCTCGGTCCCGGTCCAGTGTTTGGTATTTTCGTCCGTGAGCCGATCGGCCATGGACCAGACGCTCAGGTAAGGATCGTGAATCACCAGCGGGACGGCGGGCGGGCGCAGCGGACTCTGCGCCCAGGCAGTACAGAGCAGCGGCAAAGTAAGAACGAGTGAGCGGATCAAAGCACCTACAGCGTACAGCATCCTGGGTGCGCCAGGTGGCACACGGGCATGCGGCTGCTGGCCGCGTTCCGGCAAAGGGCAACGGCGCCCGACCGCCGGACTATCCGGACCATCTGGACGTCGGCGTAGATAATCTGTACCTCGCCGCGCCCAGCCCGATTTGCTGCTTTCGGATGACCGCAAGGGACAAAGAAGCGTACACTATCCTGGGTTACCCTGAGGGTGGGGCAACATCCATCTGACGGTAGAAATCCCCGACGATCTCGCAGGCCGGCTCACTGCCGCCGAGGGTGGCGACCTGTCGCGTCGGGTGCTGGAGGCGCTGGCCCTGGAAGAGTACAAGAACGGCCATCTCACCGAGGATGAATTGCGGCGCATGCTGGGGTTCGCTACTCGCTACCAACTCGACGGATTTCTTAAGGCCCATGATGTCTGGATCGAATACACGCTCGAAGACTTCCGCCGTGAGGTCGATAGCCTGAAGCGATTGGGACTCTGACGGGTGCAACTTATCATCGCCGACACCGGCACGGTCAACTATCCGCTCCTGATCGGACATACAGAATAGAAATTCTTCCAGCGCTGTTTGAGAAGGTGATTTTCCCATCCGCCGTAAAGGATGATTTGGCCAACCCGACCACGCCTCTTGCGGTTAGCAGGTGGATTGCCGAACTGCCCCTTTGGGTGGAAGTGCGCGACACAACGAACCCGCTCAATGATGCTGCACTGGAGGGGCTCGGTCCTGCGGCAAACCGTGTTCACAACCGGACACTCGCGTCCCATCCTCGGACAAAGCCAGTGCGCTTCGCGCCGGATAAGTGGCTGAACCGGCAGCAAGTTACACCCATCGCAGGCTTGGCGTCCGCAGTGCATTTGAGTATCCTCGAATCATGGACGTTCAACGGCAAGGCGTCAGGAAGCGCAAGTTGATCCGGCGGATCGTCTTCGGCGTGGTTCTGGCGGGGGTAGTCGGGGGGATCACTTACGGAGTCAGCCGCCTGCAACCCGCGCTGCCCGGCGTGGAAGCGGGAACCGTCTGGCCGGACACGGTGAAGCGCGGCCCCATGCTGCGGCAGGTCCACGGGCTGGGCTCGCTGGTCCCCGAGGAAGTGGTCTGGATTTCGGCCGTCACGGACGGGCGCGTGGAGAAAATCTACGTGCAGCCAGGCGCCGTGGTCAAGCCGGATACCGTCATCATGGAGCTTTCCAACCCGTCGCTCACCGAAGCCATGCTGGGGGCGGAATTCGATCTCAAACAGGAAGAGGCCAACCTCGCCGATCTGAACGTCACGCTGCAGAGCACCACCTTCGACAAACAGGCGGCGGCGGCGCAGGTGACGGCCGATTATAACGACGCCAAACTGGCGGCCGACCGCGACCGGCAGCTCGCCAAGCTGGGGCTGATCCCGGATCTCGACGTGCAGCTCTCGGAAAACAGAGCGCAGCAGCTGGGGTACCGCACCAGCCTCGAGGAGAAGCGGCTCGGCATCATCAGCCAGTCGGTCGAGGCGCAGCTGGCCGCCAAGCGCGTGAAGATCGATCAGCTCAAGGCGGTTTACGAGCTCAAGAAGCAGCAGGTGGATCAGCTGCGGGTGCGCGCGGGCGTTGCCGGGACGCTGCAGCAACTGGGCGGCAGCTTGTCCGCGGCCGGCACCGCGCCGCCGCTTGAAGCCGGCCAGAATGTGACGGCGGGCTCGATTCTCGCCAAGGTGGCCCAACAGGACAAGCTCAAGGCGCAGGTCAAGATTACGGAGACGGAAGCCAAGGATATCCTGATTGGCCAGCCCGCGTCGATCGATACGCGCAATGGAATTATTCCGGGCAAGGTCACGCGCATCGATCCGGCGGCGGTTAACGGCACAGTATTGGTAGACGTGAAGCTCGAAGGCGCGCTGCCGCCGGGGGCCCGGCCGGATCTGAGCGTGGATGGGACGATCGATATCGAGCGCTTGAGCGACGTGGTGTATGTGGGGCGCCCTACCGTGGGCCAGCCGCACAGCACGGTGACCATGTTCCGCTACGATGCGGATGGAAAAACCGCCACGCGCGTGACAGTTAAGCTGGGCCGCGCGTCTGTTAATACCATTGAAGTGCTGGAAGGGCTGAAAGTGGGCGACCGCGTTATTCTGTCGGACATGAGCGCCATGGACGCGCACGACCGCATTCGGCTCAACTAATGGACTGTCTCGGTTATGTCGTGCCGCTTCCTCACGGTCGCGGCTCGGTAACGGGATCGCAGAGACACTAGAACATCACGGAACAGACCGCACCCCATACTCGTCTGTTCTACAAAGGAGCGACAAATGGAGACTGCGAACGGCACCGATTCTTTAATCAGCCTCGACGGCGTCACGAAGGTATTCGTCACCGACGAGGTGGAGACGCATGCCCTGGCAGGCATTCACCTTTACATCAAGCGCGGCGAATATGTTTCGATTGCCGGGCCCTCGGGCTGCGGCAAGTCCACGCTGCTGGCGATTCTGGGGCTTCTCGATACCCCGAGCGGCGGCGCGTACACGCTGAACAGCCACCCGGTGGCCAACCTGAAGATGCAGGAGCGCGCGCGCATTCGCAACCGCGAAATCGGCTTCATCTTCCAGGCGTTCAATCTGATCGGCGATCTCAACGTATACGAGAACGTGGAACTCCCGCTGACCTACCGTGGGATGCCGTCGTCGGAGCGTAAAAAAGCCGTAATGGAAGCGCTCGAGAAGGTCGGCATGTCGCACCGCGTGAAGCACTATCCTTCGCAGCTCTCGGGCGGTCAACAGCAGCGCGTGGCCGTGGCGCGGGCGCTGGCGGGCAGTCCCTCGGTTCTGCTCGCGGACGAGCCGACGGGGAACCTCGATTCGGTGAACGGCGAGGCGGTGATGGGGCTGCTCAAGGAGCTGCATCGCAACGGCGCCACCATCTGCATGGTGACCCACGATCCGCGCTACGCCAGCTTCGCCGACCGCACCATCCATATGTTCGACGGACGCATCGTGGAAGAGAGCCAGGGCAAGGCGGCGTACCCGACCCAGTAATGCCGACGCCACTGATAGAAATCAAAAACCTCGAGCGCTGTTACCAGACCGGCCCCACCCGCACTTACGTACTGCGGCGCATCAACGTGGAAATCAACGAGGGCGATTTCATTACCATCATGGGGCCCTCGGGTTCCGGCAAATCGACCCTGCTGAATATCATGGGCATGCTCGACAGCGGCTGGGCGGGCGAGTACAACCTGCTCGATCATCCGGTTCATAAGCTCAATCCGAAGCAGCGCATCGAGCTGAACAAACGCTATATCGGATTCGTTTTCCAGAGCTATCATCTGCTCGACGATCTGACGGTGGCGGAAAATCTGGACGTGCCTCTGTCGTACCGCAACGTAAAAAGATCGGAACGCGCCGCGCTGGTGGCCGATTCTCTCGACCGCTTTCACATCGTCGGCAAGAAGGATTTATATCCCAGCCAGCTCTCCGGCGGTCAGCAGCAACTGGTGGCCATTGCGCGCGCCGTGATTGCCAGCCCGAAACTGATTCTCGCCGATGAGCCGACCGGCAATCTTCACTCGGTGCAGGGGGAAGAAATCATGCAGCTGTTCCGCAAGCTGAATCAGGAAGGCACCACCATCGTGCAGGTAACGCATTCCGAAAAGAATGCCGCATACAGCCATCGCACCATTAACCTGGCCGATGGTTGGATCGTACCCTGATGGCAGCTCCCCGCATACTGATCGCCGACGATCAGCCGGACGTTCTCGAAGCGCTCAGGCTGTTGCTGAAGCCCGAAGGTTTTCCGACCGCGCAGGCGAATTCGCCCGTTGCCGTGCTGTCGCTTCTCGACAGCCAGGAATTCGATGGCGCCATCATCGATTTGAACTACACGCGCGACACCACGTCCGGCGCCGAGGGGCTCGATCTCCTGCGCGCCATTCAGTCCCGCGACGCCCTGCTCCCGGTGATTGTGATGACGGCCTGGGGCAGCGTCGAACTCGCGGTCGAGGCCATGCGGCGCGGGGCTCGCGATTTCATTCAGAAGCCATGGGAAAACGCGCGCGTGCTGGCCATCGTCAGGACGCAGCTGGAACTCGCGCGAGCCCTGCGCACGGCGCGCAAACTCGAAGCCGAGGACCGCGTTCTGCGCACCGTGGACAGGCCCGTCTTCATTGCGGAATCGCCCGCCATGAAACAGGTGCTGCGCGTGGTCGGCGACGTGGGCCCATCGGACGCCAATATTCTGATCACCGGCGAGCCCGGCACCGGCAAGGAGGTGGTCGCCCAGACCCTTCACGCGGTCTCGCAGCGCAGCGGCCGGCGTCTGGTGACCGTGAATGCCGGCGGACTTTCGGAAGGCGTCTTTGAAAGCGAACTGTTCGGCCACGTGCGCGGCGCGTTCACCGACGCCAAAGCGGATCGCGTCGGCCGTTTCGAGCTGGCCGATGGCGGCACGTTGTTTCTCGACGAGATCGCCAATATCAGTCCCAGCCAGCAGGCGCGTTTGTTGCGCGTGTTGCAGACCGGGGAGTTGGAACGCGTCGGCTCCTCGCGCACCATCAAGGTGGATGTGCGGGTGCTCTCGGCCACCAATGCCGAGCTGAACGCCGAAGTGGCCGCCGGACGGTTCCGCGCCGATCTGCTCTACCGTTTGAACGCCATCGAGATCCATCTGCCGCCTCTGCGAGAGCGCCGCGAAGACATTCCCCCACTTGCCAGTTACTTCCTTTCGAACTACGCGGTGAAGTACCGCAAGCCCGCCGCGGGATTCGAGCCCGCCGCCATGCGCGCCCTGCTGGAGCACGATTGGCCGGGCAACGTGCGCGAGATGCAGCATGCCATCGAACGCGCCGTGCTGCTCGCTCAGGGCGATAGAATTCAGGCGTCGGATTTCGGTCTGCGGGGTGGACGCACTTCGCAGAGACTGGAGGAGCTGAGTCTGGAACAGGTGGAATCCCTGCTCATTCGTAAAGCTATGGCGCGCTACGAGGGCAATGTCAGCAAGACGGCCAACGCCCTGGGCCTGAGCCGCAGCGCGCTCTACCGGCGTCTCGACCGCTACGGCATAGCCTGATGGCGGCCCGTCGGCCCAGCGCGCGGAAACGTTGGCTCACCTTCGAGCGGCGGCTCTATGTGCTGGCCCTCGGCGCGGGATTGCCGGGGCTGATCACCGCCATCGTCCTGCTTTATATGGGCAATTTTTCTTCCGGCACGCGCTGGATGGCGATTGTTCTGATGACCATGATCTGGCTGGGATTCGCCGGCGCCGTGCGCGAACGCGCGGCCTACTCCATGCGCACGCTCGCGAATCTGCTCGGTGCGCTGCGCGACGGCGATTTCTCCATCCGGCTGCGCATGGAGGATCGCGGCAGCCTGGGCGACGTCTACGCCCAGCTCAACGATATGGCGGAGACGCTGCACGAACAGCGTCTGGGGGCGATGGAAGCTACCGCGCTGCTACAGAAGGTCATCAGCGAAATCGATGTCTCGATATTCGCCTTCGATTCCGCCGGCCTGCTGCGCCTGATCAACAAGTCGGGCGAGCATTTGATTCAGAGAAGCGCCGCGCAGGCCATCGGTGAATCGGCCGAGCAGCTGGGCCTCGCGCCACACCTGACGGGGCCGGTTTCGAGCGTGACGCGCGCGGCTTTCCGTGGCGGCGCGGGGCTGTGGAGCGTGCGGCGCGGCGACTTCCGCGAGTCCGGGCAACCGCACCAATTGCTGGTGCTGGCCGATATCACCCGCCCTCTGCGCGAAGAAGAGCTGCATGCGTGGCAGAGGCTGGTGCGCGTGCTCGGCCATGAGATCAATAACTCGCTGACGCCGGTTAAATCGCTCTCTTCGAGTCTGCTGTCGCTGGTGGCGCACGATCCGCTGCCGCTCGATTGGCGGGACGACGTGCGTTCCGGCCTCAACGTGATTTCAAATCGCTGCGAAGCGTTGAACCGGTTCACCGGAGCCTACGCCCGGCTGGCGCGATTACCCGAGCCGAAGTTGCAGCCGGTGCGCGTAGCGGATTGGATCGGGCGTGTGGCGCGCCTTGAGCAGCGCTTACCCGTGCGCGTGATTGCCGGGCCCGATATCGCCATTCGCGCCGACGCCGACCAGTTGGATCAACTGCTGATTAACATCCTCCGCAACGCGGTCGACGCGACTATCGAACGCCATGGCGAGGCTGGCGGGGGCGTGTCGGTTGAGTGGTGCGAGGATCACGCGAGCGTCGAGATCCGGGTGGACGACGAAGGCCACGGCATCGCCAATCCCGGCAATCTTTTCGTGCCGTTTTTTACCACCAAGCCCGGTGGCTCGGGCATCGGCCTGTTCCTGAGCCGCCAGATCGCCGAAGCCCACGCCGGCACGATCGCGTTGAAAAACCGGACGCCTGGGCCGGGATGCCGGGCTGTGATCGCGTTGCCGCTGTAGTCGGGCAGCTGCCATGGACATGTCCGATCGAGTTAAGCTCGCGGCCGGTCGGCGCGGGCACGTCGATGTTGCCAGTCGTCAAGGCAGGATGGTCGTGGCGAGGGTGGGGCAAGAGGCAGCCGTCCCTTGCCCGTCTCAGCGCTCAGTAACCCCGGAGCGCGAACAGCGCTTCGGCTTGAAACGTAAAAGAGAGCGTCGAGGACGCGTTGAAAGATCTTCGATGAGCGATTTTCGCCGACGCAGTCTTCATGCCGCGAGCGCCGGGGCATGCGGGCTGTTGACGCCAATCTCGACGCGGGGCGTGTTGAGCAGCGTGTTGTGAATCAGGCATTTCTTGACGGCGTTCAGGACTCCGTCCCTGTGCCGCGCTTCCAGAGGGGCCGTCGTCACCTCAATGTGAAACGAGGCGAGACGGGCCGGGCTGGAGGCTTTTTCAGCTTTCACACGCGCTGTCAGGCCTTCGCACGACAGGCCGCGGGTTTGCAGATACTCAGCCGCATAGTAGCCAGCGCAGGTGGCGAGCGCCGCGAGGAGGAACTCCGGCGGCGTCATGCCCGTATCGGTCCCCCCGCTGCCCGCCGGCTGATCGCATATTACGCGATGCCCGCGGGCGTCCACTTCGAATCTCACCCCTCCGAGATGACGCGCGTCGACCTGGATCATAATAGAGCTCCTTATTCACACGTGCACGTTTTCATCCATTTGCCCCCTGGAAACAAACGACTTCGGCGATCTGAACCTGCGGGAATTGGCGCAGTTGCGCGTCGCGGCGGCGCTATCGCAGCTGGCCGATGGTGTATTGCAGGGCCTGATACTGGCTCTGGTAATCGTACCGGGCACTGAGATTCTCGATCTCCGCCTGGGTCTGATTCAGCTGCGACTGCGACAGCTCAACGATTGAGGCGAGACCCAGGTTGTAGCGTCCCTGGGCGAGATTCACGGCCATATTGGCCTGCTGCACCAGCTGGGCGGTCACGTCGATGCGCTGATACGCGGTCGACGCATTCGCCCAGGCGACGCGCACATCGCGGGAGAGGCGCAGTTGTTCGTCGCGCAGCCTTTGATCGGCTTCCATGGCGCGATCGAGGGCGGCTTCGCGACGCGCTGTAAACAGATGGCCGTTGAAGATAGGGATGGAAACGTTCACTGCCCCGGCGGCATATTCCGCGGGAATTGCCTGTGAAGTCAGTTGGTCGATGTAAGGGAGGTACCCTGCCACGCCGACCGCGTTAATGGTGGGCCGCTGCAGATCCTTTTCGGCTTCCGCGAACTTGTATGCGGCATCGCGGGAGAGCCGCAGGCCGGCGAATTCCGGCCGGTTCGCGATGGCCTGCGCGACCAGATCGTCGGGATTGCCCGGCGGGCCGGGAGGAAGCGCCTCTTCCTGCACCTGATAATTCACCACCTGCGCCGCTCCGAGCGCCTGCGCCAGCTCCGCATACGCTTCATCGAGACTGTTCTGCGACTGAATGAGCAGCAGCTTTGCCTCCGATACGTTGACATTGGCAAAGCTGACGTCGAGCTGCGACCGCAGTTGATTCTGCGCCAGCTGTGTCACCTGATTGAGCACGGTCTGACGCGTGCCGATGGTTTCCTGTGCGGTCCTGATCAGGGCCTGTGCGTGGAGAACGTCGAAGTAAGCCCGGTTCACCTGCAACAGAACGTCATAGCGGGTGGCCTCGACGTTCTGGGCGCCGGCCTGCGCATCCAGACGGGACGACGCCACGAGATTCCTGGTCCGCCCCAGATCGGTGATGAGCTGCGTGAAAGTAAGCCCGGCGCCGAAGCGATCGAACAGCCTTGAGTCGGTGATGAAGCCGGCGCCGATCCGCGCCCCGGAGTTTGCACCGGAACCGGTGACGTCCGCATTCACTGTCGGCAAGTAAGCCGAACGCGTTTCCACAATCTGCTGATTGCCGAAGGCCAACTCGTACTGGGCGGCTTTTATCCGGGGATGATTCTGCAGCGCCATCGTCTCGGCCTGCCGCAGCGTCAGGATGGGAGGCGACTGCGCCGGCGCCTGAGCCAGCAGCCGTCCCGCGCAGAAAGCCACAATCGCGGCCGACCTATACGGCTTTCCGGTTCTTTTTTCCATAGACAAGCAGATATGCGGCCGGAACGATGAAGATCGTAAACAGGACCGACGAAGTGAGGCCGCCGATAATGGCGCGCGCCATAGGAGTGTATTGTTCGCCTCCGGTACCGAGTTTCAGCGCCATGGGGGCGAGCCCGATGATGGTCGCAAGCGAAGTCATCAGGATCGGCCGCAGACGCACGCGGCAGGCGGTTACGACGGCATCGAGGACAGACAAACCCCGATCCTCCAGTTTGTGGGCGAAGTCGACGATCAGAATGCTGTTGGAGTCCGCAATGCCGATCAGCATCAGGACACCCACCAGAGACATCACGTTCAGCGTGGTGTGCGTCAGCGGCAGGATAATGAGCACCCCGATGAATCCCATCGGGATCGCGAGCATGATCAGGAACGGGTCCACCCAGGAGCGGAACTGCGCTACCAGGATCAGAAACAGAAGAACGAAGGAAAGGCCGAAGCCGACACCGAAGCTCTTGAAGGATTGATCCATGCCGTTCACCATGCCGCGCAGAGTCACGCGAATGTTGGCAGGAAGCCTGGCGTCCGCGATGGTACGGCGGATCGCGCCTGTCAGCTGGCTCAGATCCTCTCCGGCAGGAGTGACGTACACATCCGCCACACGCTGGATTTGATAATGGTCGATCTCGGTCGGTGACTGAACGTTCACCAGTTTGACCACGGAATCGAGCGTCGTCGGCTGTTTTAGACCGGGAGCGCGCAACGGAATTTCTTTCAGATCGACCAGATTATGGATGGCGCCCCTGCCGTGTTCCGCGTACTGCACGCTCAGAAAGTAGTCGTTGCCGGTGGCATAGTCGACCCAATAGTTCGGCGCGATCATGATGTTCGAGTTCAGCGCCGTAATGACGTTGTCGACGACGTCTTTCTGAGACAGCCCCAGTTCTCCGGCGTGGACCCGGTCGACATCCAGCCGCACCGAAGGATAGTTCATGTCCTGCGGTATGTAGATCTGTCCCACGCCAGGCAGCCGCCGGATGCGCTGCGCCAGAGCCTGCGCCGTGTTGTAGGTGAGATTGAGATCGCGGGTATTGACCTGCACGTCGATGGGCGCCGGCATGCCCGAGTTGAGAATCGCGTCCACCATGGATCCGCTCCGAAAAAATGCGCGCACGTCCGGAAACTCGGTGGCCAGCCTGTTGCGGACACGGTCCATGTATTCCAGACTGCCGATTTTGTGCTCGCCGTTGAGCGCCACCTGGATAGTTGCCGTGTATTCTCCCATGTTGGTGGTGTAAAGCGCGGAAATATCGTTGACCACGCCGATATTCGACAACACCATTTTGAGGTCCTTCGGCTCGACTACCCGGCGGATCATGCTTTCGATCCGGGCCACGTATTCGTTGGTGATTTCGATCCGGGTACCCGTCGGCGCCTTCATGTTGATGGTGAACTGCCCGGCGTCAGTCTGCGGAAAGAATGCCCGGCCGACGAAGGGATAGATCCCGAGGCTCGCGACGAACAGGCACGCGATCCCGGCTACGGTGAGGCCTGGATGCTTCAGGGCGCGCCGCACCGTGCGCTCGTAGGTGTCCAGAACGCGATTGAACCCGCGGTTGAAGGCACGGTTGAAGCGTCCGCTCCACGAGCGGTCCTCCTTCTCCGCTATGCCGTGATCTCCATCGTCGGGAACAGCGTGGCCGGGAACGGCTTTGAGAAAGCGCGCGCAGAAGAGCGGAATCACCGTCATCGCCACCACGTAGGAAGCCAGCATGGCCAGAACGAACGACAGAGCCAGCGCCGAAAACAGGAATTTGCTCACGCCGAACAGAAGCGTGACGGGGAAGAAATCCACCACATCGACGAGTGTCGCGGCCAGCACGGCGAGGTTCACTTCGGATCCGCCCTCTTCAGCCGCCACGGCGGGAGACGACCCGAGTTCCAGATGGCGATAAATATTTTCGAGCGAGATCACCGAGTTATCGATCACGCGCGAGAACGCCAGCGCGAGGCCCGCCAGGATCATCGTGTTGATGGTGCTTCCCAGCAAAAACAGAATCACAAACGCGGCCATTGTGGAGATCGGAATCGACAGAAGCACCGCGCCCGTGGCCCGGCCGCTGCCGAGGAACACCAGGATGATGACAGCGATCAGCGCCAGTCCGGTGGCGCCCTCGTGCAGCACCGTATTGATGGCATCTTTGACGAAAACCGACTGGTCGAAGACGATGTTCGTCACCAGCTGTTTGGGCAGGTCGAACAAGTGCGCGGTCAGATCGCGGACGTCGTTGACCACCTGGATAGTATTGCTGTCTCCGCCCGACTTCATGATCGGGATGTAAGCGGATTTCTGGCCGTCGATGCGCACGATGTTGTACTGCAGCTGACTGGCGTCTTTAGCCTCGCCCACATCCCCCACCGAAACCCAGCTGGAGCCCGCGGTTTTGATGGGAACGCTGTTGAGATCGGAGACGTATTTCACCAGACTGTTGGAGTAGACGTAAAAATCGGTCGGGCCGATCTTGACATCGCCGGCGGGAAGAATCAGGTTGCTGTCGTTGACGGAATTGACCACATCCATGACGCTCAACTGCCGCGAGAGCAGCTTGAACGGATCGACGTAAACCATCGCCTGACGGTACTTGCCGCCGAATACGGCGGGAATCTCGGCGCCGTTGACGATGGCGATCTGATTTCGGATCTGGAACTGCGCCAGATCGTGAAGCTGGGTTTCGCTGAGCCCCTCGCCCTTTACCGTGACCAGCGTAACGGGAAGACTGGAGGCGTCGAATTTCAGCACCAGCGGCGGCAGCGTCCCCGGCGGCAGGCGCTTGAGATCGGCCAGCGCCAGATTGGACAGTTGCGTCACGTCCGCATCCGCGCTGGTGCCGGGCTGAAAGTACGCTTTGATGATGCTTACGCCAAGCAGCGACCGCGACTCCGTATGATCCAGTCCGCTGGCCTGCGTGAACCAGCGCTCCAGCGGATTGGTGATATCTGTTTCAATGTCCTCCGGCGGCATGCCCGTATAGAACGTTGCCACCACCACGACCGGAAGATTGATCGGCGGGAAAAGATCCACCGGCATGCGGACAACACTGGTGATGCCGATGACCGCCAGCGCCAGACACAGCACCACGATGAAGTAGGGATTGCGAATGGAGAAGCCGGGCATCGGAGCCTATTGATCCTGTCCCGGGGTCTGCAGCAGGGGAACGACGGACGGATGCACCCGATCGCCCGCTTTGAGACTGCTTCGATCGCCGACAACGACCATTTCGCCTTCCCGCAGGCCGGAAAGCACCTCAGCCTCTTGCGACGTCTGAATTCCCAGACTGACCTTGCGCGTTTCGATCGCTCCCGCCGGTGATACGACATCAACTGTCGCCTGATCGCCGTTCTGAGTGACAGCCTGCAGGGGCACGGCTATGGCGTTATCTTTCCGGTCGAGCGCAAGCTTCGCTTCGGCGTAGAGTCCGGGGAGCAGTTTGCGATCGGTGTTGTAGATATCGACCTCGGTATGCATCGTGCGGGTGTCTTCCCTGACATCGACGGAGAAGCGCGCGACCTTGCCGTCGTAGGTGCGGCCGAGCGCGGGCACGTTCACCTGAGCGGTATCGCCGATCTTGATATAGCGGACATAGGATTCCGGAACCGGGATCACGAGACGGAACCTGTCGTCTTGCGACAGCCGCGCCAAAGGCAGCGCCTGCGTGCTCGAATTGGTGCCGGCCTGGACCAGTGTGCCCAGATTCGCAAAACGCTGCGTAACCGTGCCGGCAAAGGGCGCCGTGATCTTCGAATAATCGTAGAGAACCTGATCGTGCCGGCGTTTTGCTTTTGCCGCAACAAGCTGGCTCTGAGTGATCGCGAGATTCGACTGCGACGATTCCACCTGCGCCTCGCTCGCCAGATCTCTGCCCGCGGCATCGTCCACTTCCTGTTGCGCGACAAGGCCCGGCTGAGTCTTCGCCACCGTGCTTAATCGGTCGGACGCCAAATGGAGCACTTTGTGCTGCGCCTCATAGCGGTTCACCTCATGCTCCGCGTGTGTCACCTGATCGGCGGCGCTCCTGATTGCGGCGTCGTCCTGCTGCAGTTGCTGCTCCAGTTCGGGAATCTCCAGCACCGCCATCAACTGTCCTTCTTTGAGGCGCGTTCCGTAGTCGACCAGAAGCTGCTTCACATAGCCGGATTCCTTGGCGTAAACGTCGATCTCCTGAAAAGGAACCAGCTCGGACGAGATCGTCAGGCTGCGGGATAAGGGCATGGATTTGACGGGAGTGACACCGACCTCGACGGCCTTAGCCGCCGGAGCCCCATCGGCGTGCACTTTGAGTTCGTTGCCGCCGCATGCAACCAGTCCAACGGCCAGGACCGCAAGGGCGCATCTGCAGGGATTCATGCGGACAATCTCTCCGGGTCACGGGGCATCGTCGCAACTCTCCTGCCATTCAATCTATGTTCCTGAGCGCATTCGTTCTATACCTGACAGTTGGTATTTTCCGGTCAAAAAATCAGGTAGAGACGCCGGAACCGTTCATTCTCCCTTCATGAACGGAGAATTCCGCAGTAGTCTGGAATTAAACCTATGCAAAATCGAGGCGCCGATCGCCGCTTCCGGAACGCTCGATTTGCCCTGATCGCCGGATTCGGGAGCTTGCTCCTGATCATGGCGCTGACCGGCGGAGATGCGCTGCTCGTGCTGCGGCAGGTGCGGCGGGAGGACGACGGAATCCGGCGCCAGTTTCTGTTTCGCAATCACACGCTGAATGAAGTGCGATCCGAGCTTTATCTCTCGGGAACTTACGTTCGCGATTATCTGCTGGAACCGGAACCGGCGCACGCGAACGCGTTCCGGGCCAGCCTCGAAGACGTTCGCCGCAGGATGCAGTCCGCGCTCGATGCGTATGGCCGGCAACTCAACGCGGAAGAGCAGCCTCCGTACGCCGCGCTGACGACGGAGTTGTCGCGCTACTGGGACGTGCTGGGGCCGAGTATGAACTGGAGCGCGGAGGAACGGCGCACTCGCGGATACGCGTTTCTGCGGGATGAGGTATTTCCCCGGCGCGCCGCCATGCTCGACGTCGCAGGCCGAATCGGCGATCTCAACGAACGGCAGATGAATGCCGGCAATCGACGGGTGGGGGATCTGCTTGTAAAGTTTCAGACACGATTGAGTCTGACGCTGTTGGCCGCGCTCGGGATCGGACTCGGCCTGGCGATTTTCAGCACTCGCCACATCCTGCGCATCGAGAAGAACGCACAGCTCCGGTACGACGAGACGGCGGAAGCGCGCCGCCAGCTGACCAATCTTTCGGCCAAACTCGTGCAGGCACAGGAAGCGGAGCGGCGGAAGCTGTCGATGGAACTGCATGACGAAGTCGGCCAGGCATTATCGGCGGTGCTCGTCGAATTGAAGAATCTCTCGATCCGGCTGGACGCCCAGTCGCCCGCGGCGTCGCGGAACAATGTCGAAACCATCAAGGGCCTCGTGGAAGGAACGGTGCGCGTGGTACGTAATATGGCCCTTCTTCTGCGCCCCTCCATGCTGGACGATCTGGGCCTGATTCCGGCCCTGCGCTGGCAGGCAAGAGAGATGTCGAAACGCACGTCGATGGACGTCGGCGTTGCCACCGAGCTGAGCGCCGACGATCTTCCCGATCAATACAAAACCTGCCTCTACCGCGTGGTTCAGGAAGCGCTGCATAACTGCGAGCGGCACTCGCATGCCACGAC
This sequence comes from Bryobacteraceae bacterium, assembly GCA_050015835.1. Classification (GTDB taxonomy): domain Bacteria; phylum Acidobacteriota; class Terriglobia; order Bryobacterales; family Bryobacteraceae; genus BOG-234. Next base: position 71,851 of record JBEKAQ010000004.1, read on the forward strand.
GGTGCGGATCCGCGTTCACCGCCAGAATGCCCGGCTGATTCTGCGCATTCAGGACGACGGCGTTGGTTTCGAGGTCCGGCAGTTGAAGGGTCTCGGATTGCTTGGCATGGAGGAAAGAGTCACCCGTCTGGGCGGTACCTTCGGGATCGATTCGGAGATCGGCGGCGGCACGATCCTGACGGTCGAGTTGCCTCTGGCAGGCCAAAATGAAGAAGGCAGCGCGGAGCTTCCCGCCGAGAGTGTCTACGAAGGTGAACGCAATTCGAATCCTGTTGGCCGATGATCACGTCGTAATGCGGCGCGGACTGCGTCTGCTGCTCGAAACGCAGGCTGGCTTCAGCGTGGTCGCGGAAGCTTCGGACGGACACGAAGCCGTGGAGAAAGCCCTGGCGGCGTCGCCCGAGGTGGTGGTGCTCGACATCGCGATGCCGAAGCTGAACGGCGTGGAGGCGGCTCAGCGCATTCATGAAATGCTCCCCCGTGCCGCTATTCTGATCCTCAGCATGCACGCCGACGAGGCCTACGTGCTGCGCGCCCTGCGAGCGGGCGCCAGAGGCTATCTGCTGAAAGATTCGGCGGAAGGCGATCTGATCGAAGCCATCCATAAAGTCGGCGCCGGGAAGACGTTTTTCAGCCCGGAAATCAGCCGCATGCTGGCCGAGGACTACGTCCGCGAAATCCGCACGCATGGATTCGTCGACAGCTATGAGTTGCTCACCGCGCGGGAGAAGGAAATTCTGCAGTTATTGGTGCAGGGGAAGTCCAACAAAGAGATCGCCGCGCTGTGGAATCTCAGCCCCTATACCGTCGAAACGCACCGCCGCAATCTGCACGAAAAACTCAACCTGCGCAACTTCGCGGATCTGGTGCTTTACGCCGTGCGCAAGGGAATCATTTCCTGAACCAGGGCGGGCGAGGGTGGCCGTGCGAAGTGTTTTTCCAGTATGAGAGCGCGAGTTTTATGGAGCGCGAGGCGTCCACATCGCGCAACGGAGTTGCCAGAACATCGTAGCCGCCTCTGGCCACGATTTCCTTCCACAGGTAATCATCCACCACCGGAGACGTCAGAATTACGCAGGGACGGGGCACTGCCAACGCGAGAATGCGCACGGCGTCCGGCCACTCCACGCCAGGAACGTCGCGGGCACAGAGCACCACGGGCGATTGCAGCCGGTTGGCCGCGTTCCAGGCTTCGCCGCAGGTGTCGGCAAAGTGGAAGTCCAGATGGTCCCTCTTGCCGATCGCTGCGAGCAGGCTGCGATCGTGCTCGTCCCGGATGAGAGCCACGACGGGCATGGGCGGCGCGGCGCCGGGCGGCATTTGGCCCGATATTTTCTTGAAGAACGACAGGATGGCGTTCCGGATTGGGGGCATACGACCTGAGCCGTCAAGCCCGAGCTTAGCCACAGACAACGGAATAGGAAATACCAGGGAATCGGTAGATACAGAATCAAAATACAGGTAGAGAAACCTGTATCGCGGCCATCGGCCGGATTCCTCACTCCGAACTTCCACGGCCTTCTCGCCCTACTGGCCGCCCCTGCCTCCAGCCGGCCGGGGAGCGGGCAGATCTTTTCTCGGCAGCTTTTCGGGGCGCGTGGCCGCGTTATAGACGAACGCCGCTTCGATCACCGCCATCTGCTCCATATCGGCGGCCTGGATCCGGTCGTAGACGTCCATGTTCGAGTGGTGTGTACGCGTTCCGTAGTCGAGGGGGTCCTGCACGAACTGGAAGCCCGGCAGCCCGACCGCGTCGAAGGACAGATGGTCTGTGCCCGTCGTATTGCGGATCGTAATGACGCCGGGCGTCAGATCCCTGAGCGCGGCGAACCAGGTCTCGAACACGGGCCGCATCGTCTCGTTGCCCTGCAGGTAAACGCCGCGGATTTTGCCTCCCCCGTTATCGATATTGAAATAGCCCGAGAAATTGTCGTGCTCGGCCGTCGGCTTCATCACCGTGGAATCGGCGAAGTGCGCCTTTACATAAGCCGCGGAGCCGAACAAACCCTCTTCTTCGCCGCTCCAGAGCGCGAGACGCACCGTGCGGTCCATTTTGAGATTCAGGCTCTTGAGAATGCGCATAGTTTCCATGGCGGCCGCGCTGCCCGCCGCGTTGTCCGTGGCGCCGGTGCCATAGTGCCACGAATCGAAGTGGCCTCCGACCATCACCACCTCTTTGGGCTTGGTGGTCCCGGGGATCTCCGCCACAATATTGAAAGAGTCAGTGTCTGGGGTGAACTCGGTCTTTATATCGAACGAGAGTTTCACGGGCACGTTATGCTGCACCAGGCGGGCGATGCGATTGTATTGCTCGGCCCCGATCACGACCTGCGGAAGATTCTGCGTGACAGCGCCCAGCCGCGACGCTCCGCCGCCGAAGATCGTGCCGCTCTCGGCGCGTACCGTGGTTTGGATAGTCATCAACGCGCCTTCGTCCTTCCAGAAGGCCCGCAGCTTTTCCTGATATGCCCGGCGTTCTTCGGGAGTCATGTTGGCAAGCGCCGCCGCTGGCCCGCCGCGCCCACCGCCTCCGCGCCCTCCCGGAACCGGGATCAGTTCCGCAGCCAGATCCGCCAGTTCTTCGGAACTCAATCTGCTGCCTAACGGCGTGGAAGGAAATGGCAGCGTGGGCGGCTGCACGGTCAGCACGATCTTGCCCTTCACCTTGCCGTGGAATTTCTCCATATCGGAAGGGCCTTCGACCGGCGCCAGCATTACTTCGCCAGTCAAGGGCCCATTGGTGCCCGCCGTCCATGCCACCGGGATGCCTTCGATCGGCATGTAAGCCGGCTCGACCATGGCGCCGCTGTAACCGGTGAGCTGCCAGCCGGGGATGGGACCGGTTTCCAGTTTCGCCGTCGACCAGGGCTCAAGCTGCACATTGCTGAGACCCCACTCCCTGAGCCGACCCACGGCCCAATTGGCAGCGGCGCGGAATTGAGGGGAATTCGTCAGACGCGGACCATACCGGTCGGTGAGGTTCCACAGGGTGTCCATAACCCTGGAGGGAGGACCACCGCGCCCCCCTGCGCCGTCGCCGAACTCCGCGACCTTGATACGGTGGATTACGTTCAGATCTACTTTTTCTGGTTGGGATTGTGCGCGCGTGAGCGCCGGAACGCCCATTAACAGAGTCAAGGCAACGAGGGGTGCTGTGTGCGCCATAGATGCATTATCGCGAAAGCCGCGCCTCTACAAAAATCTGCGCGACGAAATAAGTCCCGTCGGCGCCCTCGATTGCACCCACGCCGGTATGCGTGTAAGCGGGATCGAGAATATTGGCCTGGTGCCCTGCGCTGTACCACCAGAACACGACCGCAAAATTCACCGGGTCGTCGTAACCCTTCATGGTGAAGAGATTCTCCGCGCATTTCGCCCAGCCGATGCCGGCGGCGTTCAGACGATCCGCCACGCCGCCGCGCTGGGGATCGTCATGGCCCGGAAACCGCAGCAACCGCTTGCGCTCGCACTGTTCCCTGGCGCATACGGCAAGCGCTTCCGACCATTGCAGGGCCGGCGCGAGGCGCAGCGTGCGCAGTTCGTTGATACGCTCGAAGATACGCCGGGCTTCCTGATGCAGATCCGCTGGATCGGCGCCGGGCCCCACCGAAGCGGCAAACGCGGATTGAAGTAACGCGCGTCGCGTCATCGTAACACCTACACCGGAAATTGCGCGGTGATTTTCGGTCTCGGCTGGCCGTCCCGATACGGTGTCAGAACGATATTCAGATCCAGCTCCGTCACCTTTTCGAGAAACCGCACAATCAGTTTCTGGAACTTCGGATTGGGGGCCTGTGGGGAAGGCGCGTGCACGGGAGCGATATCGAAAACGGCGTGCCGCGGCGTACGGATCTCGGCCAGCAGGTTCCAGCCGTTCTTATGCAGCGTCGCGGCAGGCCCGCTGACGGAGATTTCGGTGTCCGTCATCATGTTCCAGATCACCTCGACGGGCTGATCGCTGCGCAGCGAATCCTCTATCAATACCGCCTGGCGCTGCGCCATACCGATGCGGCGCGTCCATTGCCGCACTTTGGGGCTGGTTTTCGAAAGATCCAGCTGGACCCAGCTGAGGTCCGGCGCAAGGTCCTGGCGCGTGATGTGCGCTTCGGCGCGCGGGTCCTGATTTTCTCCTTCAATGAGGAGCGTGTTATGCGACTCGGTCCTCACGCGGAAGAAGGAATTGTGCTGCATACCGGGCACATTGTAGTCGTCCGCACCGAGATCCGCGGCCCACCGAGTGCCGCCCGCATCGAGGATGAAACTGCCCAGATCCAGATGCGTGTGATTGGCCTTATTGTCCCCGCCCTTGACCGCGAGAAACAGCGCATTCGGATCTTCCCAGGAGCTTCGAAAGCTGGCCACTCCAACGCCGTGAAATACCGCGTCCAGCGGCCAGGCGGGAGGCTGCTGGGGCGGTTTGGCGTCGCGGTCGAACCAGGCCAGATCGTAGGCATCCGGATGCGTGCTCTTATCCAGTTCCCTTTGTTCGCTCCACGCATAAGCCGGGGCGTTGAAGCGCTTCGCCATCCAGAACATTTCCGGCGCCACGCCCGGATCGTCGGCCCCGTCCCCAAAATTGAAAACCTTGTTGGCCGGCCCGATGGTATAGACGCGGTACTTTCCGGCGCGATCCACTCCATGAAGTCCGCTGAGCCCGTAATCGTTGGCGAGCGCCGTGTCGAGCGCGGCGAAGAACAGGCAGGCGTAGCGGATGGCATACTCGCCGAACATGGGTCCCTCCGGCCAACCGCCATCGGGAGCGAACGTCGCGAGCCCGTGGGGCATCGATTCAAGGGCCGCGCGCACCACGTCGCCCGCTTTGTCCGGAACATCCTCGGCGAGGGCGAGAGCCCCTAATGTCATGGCGCTGTTGCACACGATGTTGCCGTTAAAATGTTCGCGCGTCCACCATGTCTGCCGCTGGTAGATGGGCAACGCCTGGTCGAGCCCTTTGGTCACCAGGGCCTCGCGAATCCAGCCGCGTTCCTCGGGCGAGAGCGCGTTGTAAAGCCAGTCGTACCCGATGGCGAACGCATGCGTCATCTCCGCCGTGTCGGCGAAGTGAGCGGGATTCCAATCGCGGAAACTGGCCGCCGCGTTCAACTCCATGATGGTCCGGCGCAGCCATGGATCGCGGCCAGTCAGGCGGTACATCAGGGCCAGCGTCGTGACCCGGTCCACCACGCGGCGGGTCTGCGTCTGCAGGCGCGTACCGGTCAGTTTGTATTCCACGGGCGGAATGGAAAGCAGCCGGTCCGATTCCTTTTCGAGATCGCCGAAAATGCGCTTGGCGAGCGCGTTTTCTTTTACGTTGGCGTGCACCCGGTCGAGATCCGAATCGAGCAGGATCAGGCGTGGATGGCCCGGGCGCAGCAAGCGCAATGGATCGTTATCGGCGCGGACGGATAAGTCCGTAGTCTGCGCCCGTGCCACCGCTCCGCGGGCCAGTGCCGCGGCGCTCGCGATCCGTGCCAGCAAAGCCCGGCGTGTGATAATTCCCCTCATCTTAGAAACAGTTTGGCACAAGCCGGGCGTGTGAGAATACGTTCTTGATCGAACGGCTGCGAAATCGAACGCACGCGCGGGCTTCGGCAGCTCGGTTCGAGGTAGTGTTGTTCGACTTTGACGGCACCCTGGCGCTGGTCCGCGCCGGCTGGATGCCCCTGATGCTCGACATGATGATGGAAACGCTGGCGCCGCTGGGAGCCGATACCGGCAAACTGCGCGATGAAGCCGAGGAGTATGTGGCGCGCTTCACGGGCAGGGATACGGTGCACCAGATGGCGGCCTTCGCGGACCACGTGGCTTCGCTCGGCGCCGTTCCCCGGGCGGCCGAAGTCTATAAGGCGGAATTTCTCCGGCGCATGGAGCATCGGAGGTCGGAGCGGTTGAACGCCGTGGAATCGGGCCGGATGCCCCCGGATCAGTTGCTCGTGCCCGGGTCCCGAGCGCTGCTCGAAGCCTTGCGCGCCGCGGGAATGCGCATCTTTCTGGCCAGCGGCAGCGAACACGAGGACATCTGCCGGGAGGCAAGGCTGCTCAGGATCGAGCGCTACTTCGAAGGCATCTACGGCTCCGCGCCGCAGATTCTCACCAAGCGTGAACTGCTGGCGCACATCGTCGCGTCCGGCGTTCCCGGCGAGCGGATTCTCACGTTCGGCGACGGGCGCACGGAAATGGAGGACACCAAAGCGGTGGGAGGAACCGCCATCGGCGTTGCTACCGACGAACGGGAATGCCTTGCCGTCGACGTAAAGAAGCGCGGTTGGCTCGCCAGCGCGGGCGCAGACTACATCATTCCGAATTACCTCGATGAAGGCCTGCTGCAACTGGTCACGGGCGGGACCGAGCATGGTGATTGATGCTTTAAAGCAGGAAGATTGGGAGCCGGTCCGCGACATCTATCTGCAGGGTATCGCCACCGGACACGCTACCTTTCAACAGGACGCTCCGGATTGGCCGGAGTGGGATCGGGGGCACCTGGTTTCCTGCCGGCTGGTGGCACGTTCCGAATCCAGGATTCTCGGCTGGGCGGCGCTGAGCCCCGTATCGAGGCGGCCGGTCTACGCGGGCGTAGGCGAGGTCAGCGTATACATCAGGGAAAGTGCGCGCGGCCAGGGAATCGGGAAGGCTTTGCTTTCGACCTTGATCGATGCGTCCGAGCGGGCCCGCATCCGGACCCTGCAAGCCGGAATCTTTCCCGAGAATACCGCCAGCATCGAACTGCACCGGAAGCTGGGATTTCGCGTCGTCGGCATCCGGGAAAGAATGGGCTGCAAGCACGGGCAGTGGCGCGATGTCCGTCTGATGGAGCGCCGCAGCACGGTTGCCGGTATTTGAGCGGGTCGGGCCGGCACCGTTGCGCTCGCGTGCCGCCCGACCTCCCGCCGATCACCCGATGAAATCGATCGTCAGCGTGTTGTCTCCGGTCGTGACCGAAGTCAGCACCTTGCCGCTGGTGGTTTCCACGTTCGCGGTATCCCCGTTATCCGGATTGCCGGTGGCGGCGCTGGCGGTGCAGCCGATGGCCGAAGTGAACGTGACCGGGGTGAAGTTCGGAAGCGAGGATTCGGGCTCGCCGCCATCCGGCGCTTCCATGATCCATTCGATCGAATTACCTTTGAACGTCGCGCCAGGCGGAGGCGCCAGCGTGATGGAAAAATGCTGGCCCGTGGCCTCGTTGGCGAAGTAGATGTAGCCCGCCGTGTTGCCGTTCACATACTGGACCGAGCAATACACCTGCTGCCCGGGGCCGACCGGGAAATTGGTGATGTTGGTCTGATAAATGTACCCTGGCGAACCGGCCTGGAGCGGGGCGTACCACTCGAACCACGCCACATACGAAGCTTGGCCGCTCGAGCTGACTTTCTGTTCGACGCCCGCCTGCAATACGTCGTTCGAAACGATGCCGATATCGAATCCGTCGATGCCGAGCCATGAAGAGGAATTCCAGCCGCCTTCGAGGCCCTGTGGCTCGGACGGTTTACCGACCGTGGGAATTTTCCAGTAGCCGATGATTCCGGTCCAGGGCCCGCCCCCGCGGGTGCCGGCGCCGGACCATGCGCCGTTGATGAAGTTCTGGTCCTTCACCTGCGTGAGCGGCCTGCGCAGATTATGCGTTCTTCCGGTCTGCGTTTCGAGTTGCGGCACGATGCGGTCTTTGGCCAGCCATTTGCGCGAAAAGACCTGCTTCCAGGCGTTTTGCAACGCGGGTGAATCGCTTGCCGAGGGCCGCCGCCAAAGCAACCCCTGCTTAACGAGCTCGGCGGCGCTGGCCGCGTTGGGGTCGAAGGCGTCGGGCGGGGCGGGGCTGGCAAACGCCCCTTGCAAATTGGTGTTGATCAGGGGGAAGGCGAGCTTTTTACGGAACGCCTGTTCGTCCAGAACGAATCCGGGCCTTATAGTTGGACTAGACATAGCAATACACTCCTTTTTGGCCGGCCAGCCGGCTTAATAATTCGGGAATTCAAATTGGCCGGTCGAGGAATAGTGTGCGCGCGGCTGCCACATGTTTCAAGGGGGATTTAGTTATAGACCTTGTAATATGTGGAAATTTTCACACGCATTAATGCGGCTATCCAATTAATGCTCTGGATATTTATTTCGGATTTATAACACGGGCCCGCAGCGCATCCGCCTGAAGCAGCACCTGAATTTCCGACTCTGCCGGAGCCTGGGCCGAATTTTTCACGATCTCGCCGCGCTCGTTGAGCACAATCGCATACCCGCGCGCCAGCACCAGGCGTGGATTCAGCTGGCCCAGCTTCGCCGCGAGCGTTTCAAATCGCTGATGCCGCCGATTCAAGCCCGCGCGCACCAAAGCTTCCGCCCGAAAAGCGGCCTCGCTCATCCGTTCCCGGTCCGCCCGGAAGCGCCGCCGCAGATCGAAATGCCGCAGCCGGTCGTCGAGGCCGCGCCGCCGCCGATCGAGCGCCGCCATTTGCTTCCGCACTGAAGTACGCAAACGCTCCTGCGCATCGTCCACACGCTGGGTGCGCCGCGCCAGGCTGCGGTGAAGCACCGTCGCCGCCCGGTCGATCGCCTGTTCGTGCAGGCGGCGCGCCAGGGTCGCCAGGCGGAACCGGACCAACTGCAAAGCGCGCGAACGCTGCGCCTCCACCCGATCGAGCAACTCCTGGCGCGTGCAGACGATCATCTCGGCCGCGGCCGAGGGCGTGGGAGCCCGCAGATCGGCCACGAAATCCGCGATCGTTACGTCCGTCTCATGGCCGATGGCCGAGACTACCGGGACGCCGCACTCGGCAATCGCCCGCGCCACGGCCTCTTCGTTGAACGTCCACAAATCTTCGAGCGAGCCGCCGCCGCGCGCAATCACGGCGATCTGCGCCCAACCTCCGCCGCCGAAGAAATCGAGCCCGCGGCACACGTCCTCGATCGATCCCGGACCCTGCACGCGCGCCGGGAAAAGCCGCACTTGCAGCCCCGGAAAACGGCGGGAAAGAATCTCGATAAAATCCCGGATCACCGCGCCTTTCGGTGAAGTCACAATGCCGATGCGCCGCGGATAGCGCGGCAACGGACGCTTGCGGGCCGTTTCGAAAAGCCCTTCGAGCAAAAGTTTCTGCTTCAGTCGATCGAACGCCAGCTGCAGTGCGCCGTGCCCCTGCGGCTCGATCGCTTCGACCACGAACTGGTATTCGCTGCGCAGCTCGTAAATATCGACGCGCCCGCGCACCAACACCTCGGTCCCGTCTTTCGGCTTGAATTTCAGCCGCCAGTAACTGAGCTTCCAGCAAACGCATTTGATTTGCGCTTCGCTGTCTTTCAGGGTGAAATAGCAATGCCCGCCGGGGATCAGCTTCGTGCCGGAGATTTCGCCCGAAATCCAGATATTGGTGAAACCGCGTTCCAGCGTCCCGCGAATTTCGTCGCTCAGCTCGCGCAGCGAATAGATGCGGCGCTCGGGCACGAAACTGAGGCTGAACTGTTCCACACGAATCAGTGTAAGCTGGACGCGATAGACTTTCACCAGGAGAAACCCATGACCCGCAAGATCGCACTCGCCGCGTTCCTCGTTGCAACCGCGCAGGCGCAGACGCCGCCGTCCGTCGCCGCCGCCGCCAAAGCCGCCTATGCATCCATCAAGGACAATTTCCAGAAGGCCGCCGAGAAGATGCCGGAAGAGAATTACAGTTTCAAGCCGGTCGACGCGGTGCAAAACTTCGGCCAGCGCGTGGCCCACATCGCTAACCAGATGGGGACGTGCTCGGCTCTGAATGGGCAGCGCAAACCGAGCACGGCCGCGGGCAAGACCAGCAAGAAAGATCTGGTCGCCGGCCTCGCCGATTCGTTTGCCGAATGCGACAAGGTATTCGATGCATTAACCGATGCCAACGCGCTTGAGACCGTCAACCCCGGCCGCGGCGGTCCGCAACCGCGCATTGCGGTCCTCTATAACCTGATCGCGCACGACAACGAAGTTTACGGCGCCATCGGCGTCTACCTGCGCCTCAAAGGCATCGTTCCCCCTTCGAGCGAAGGCGGCCGTTAGAGGGCGGTAAAATAACAGTTTGATGCGCATTTCAGCCGCCGTTCCGCTGGCGGCTCTGATCACCCTGGGCTGCTCGGTCGGCAATAAACCGGCACTGCCCTATCAGGACCCGAAGAGTTCCATCGGAAGGCGCGTCGAAGATCTGTTTCGACGCCTCACTCCGAACGAGAAGCTTGCCCTGATGAGGGGCGAGGCGAACCAGCGCCTCGGCATTCCCGCGATCCACAGCGACGACGGCGCCGGCGCGAAAGGGGACTTCCCGCCCGGCATCGCGATGGCCGCTACGTGGGATCCGGCCGTCGTCGGCCAGGCGGCGCAAGCGATCGCGCGGGACGCATTGGCGCAGGGCCGCGATCAGTTGCTCGCCTCCAGCGTTAACGGCGGCGAAGGCTACGGGGAGGACCCATGGCTCGCGTCCCGCATGACCGTCGCCTGGGTCGCCGCCATGCAGGGCGAAGGAGAGATCGCCACCCTGCGGGACTTTCCGGTAAGCCGTCCGGACGATGCGAAGCTGGACGACCGCACCCTCAACGAAATCTATTTCCCGCCCTTCCGCGCCGCCATCGAGGAAGCGGGCGCGTGGTCGATTATGCCGGCCGCTCAGGAGACTCCGGAGAGCGCCGCGGACGTTCTCGAAAAGGATTGGGGGTTCAAAGGGTTTCTCGCGCCGTGGACGTCCGCCGGCAACGTGGACGAAGACAGGATACGCCGCTTGTTGTTTGCCATGTTTGTCGCCGGCATGTTCGATCGCCACGGTCCTGTGCGGCCCGTCGATGCCCAGGAACGAAGAACGGCCGCGTGGAACGCCACCGCCGAGAGCATCGTGCTCCTGAAGAATAAGGCCGATCTGCTTCCGGTCGAGGCCGGGAAAGTTCATTCGATCGCCGTAATCGGTCCCGCGCTCGCCGTGCCGGACTTCATCGTGAACGCCATCCGCGCCCGCGCCGGATCTGCCTTTCAGGTGGAATTCGCGCCCGGCGATTCGGCCGATTCACGCCAGGCCGCCACCGATCTGGCAAGGAAGTGCGACGCCGCCATCGTCGCCGGACCGGACGATCTGATTCAGGCCATCGCCACCGCCAACAAGAATACGATCGCGATTCTGAATTCCGGTTCTCCCACGAACGGGCAGTGGATCGATCAGGTTCCGGCGCTGTTGAGCGCCTGGCTCGCCGGTCCCGAGAGCGGCCATGCGCTCGCCGCCGTAATCTTCGGCGATATCGATCCATCGGGCAAATTGCCGGTCACGCTGGCGAAAGATTCGAAGGCCGCCCAGGGCGAGGGCGTCTATGTCGGCTACCGCTACTTCGATAAGCACAACATCGAACCGCTCTTCCCGTTCGGCTACGGCCTTTCCTACACGACATTCGTTTACAGCGATCTCAAAATCTTTCCCGCGAACCCGCAGTACGGTCAGATCGTGCAGGTTGCGCTGAAGGTGAAGAACACCGGCTCGCGAGCGGGCGCGGAAGTCGTTCAGGTCTATGTCCACCAGGTGAAATCGAGTGTCGACCGGCCGGTCAGGGAACTCAAGGCGTTCAAGCGGGTGGAATTGAAGCCGGGCGAAACGCGGGAAGTTGCGCTCGAACTCGACCGGCATTCGATGTCATTCTGGGATCCGCTGGTGAGATCCTGGGAGGCCCAGCCGGGTGTGTTTGAGGTTCTGGTCGGCGCTTCATCGCGCGACATCCGCCTGAACGGGACGTTTGAGTTAATCCAGACGTTCTAGATCCGCCCGAACTCGCCCACCTTGTCGATTTCGAGCAGCAGGTCCCCACTCGCCTCCACCTTGAAGGCGGGAAGAAACTTCGCGCCCCAGACGATCTCGTCGTGCCGGTAGGAAAAGCGGCTATGCACCACCTGGCTGAAGGTGTCGTCGAATCCCCTGACGAGGACAATCAACTCCACCTGAAGTTGCGCGAGATCGGCCGCTGTCTTCCCGAACAGCGGGCTGGTCTCATCGATGGGATGGACGATGGTCCACGTCAAAGGGAACAACAGCACGCTGGGCCGCTCGAGTGGCAGGATGTCGAACTTCCGTTCCGGCGTTCCGGCCGGGTTGATCACGGTCATCAGGAGCACGTTGGCGTCCATTTCCATCAGGATATTAGAGCGCTCGTTGGCAATCCGGAACATCAGCGCGGAGGCGTTCTGGTAGGGGGCAATCAAGGCGTTACGGCTGTACCGGATGCGCGCGGAGGGGCGCGATACGCGCGCGACGAGAAGCCCGGTAATGACCGCGAAGCTGAGCAGACCGATGGCCCCTTCGGAGGTAGCCGTGAGGCTGGCCAGGATGCTGCGAGGCGCGAGCGTACCATATCCAACCGTGGTGAGCGTTTGGCCGCTGAAGAAGAAATCGTTGAGAAACCGCCCGAATTCGTCCGGCGCGGCGGCGCCCAGCACAGCCGACGGGCCCATCAGGAAATAGGCGAGAGCGAAGGCGCTGTTGATCCCCAGAAAGGTCAGCCCGACCACCACCGAGAAGGCCGGCCAGCTCATGCTCACGAGGTGAATCCAGGGATGGTAGGCGCGCCAGTCCACACCGCTGCGCCGCACGTTGAACGTTCCGTCTTTGTTGACGGCGCGGCGTAACGGGGCACCGAATTGCCGGGTTAAGCCGGGATCGAAATCGGGCTTCTGCATCTGTTCGTTTCAGTCTAATATTGCCCAGAGTTAATTTTCCGACGGCCACTCGAGACGTTCGATCGTGAAGATCTCCACGGGTCCCTTTTGAGGTTCGAGCTTCAGCCCGAGTTGGTCTTCGAGTGCGGTGAAGAGAGACGGTCCGGGCCAATCCGGCGCGGGCGCGCCGTTCCCCTCCGGCACGCCGATCGCGCTGAACATGGCGACCTGGTTTTCGTCCGGCGCCCATTCGAACTTCAGATCGTATTTCCCCGTCAGCCCCGTTTTGTCCGATACCGGCTGGCCGAGGAAATTCGAAAGCTGATATGCGAGCTCGGCCATAGTGGCGCTCGGCGCGGCCAGGAGGCCCCGGCGTATCTTGAACACGGGCTGGGCGGCTGGGTTTGCCTCTTTCAATTTCGGCCCGTTCTTGCCGACCACCAGCGCGTACACCGGCATTTGCCTGGTATCGCGTTGTACCGCCAGGTGGAATCGCTCGGCCAGCAGGGACTGGAGCATCTCCGCGAACTGATCCATATGCACGGGGGTCTCCGCTTCGGCGTTGATATCGAAGAGATCCGATGCCATCCAGCCGGGACCGCCGGAAATCTGGAAGTCCTTGATGCCGTAAGCTACCTTGACGAGGCTCTTTACCGTCACGTTCACCGCCGTGAATCGCCCGCCACTGACTTTATACATGGGGCGGCGATCCGCCGAGTTGCTCGGTTGATGGACGCGACCTCAAACGACGGCTGCGTCTGCGCGTACGCGAGAGCCGCCATAACCAGCATCGCCAGAATTCCCCTCACAGAACCTCTTTCCAAAAGACCGTTGTATCGCACAGCCTGCCGTCGGGGAAAAGCGCATAGTTCGGGATCACGCCCACGCGGTTCCATCCTATCCGCATATACAGCCCTTCTGCATCGCCGCCTGTAACCGTATCGAGGACAAGCAGCGTCCTGCCTGCAACCCGGGCGGCTTCCTCGACGCCTTCCATCAGGCGCGTCGCAACGCCCTGCCCGCGAGCCGAGCGCAGCACCAGCAACTTGGCAACGTCCGCGCGATGAGGTTGGTTGGGAGGCGTCGCAGTCACAATCTGCACCGTCCCCACCAGCGCGGAATCGATAAACGCGGCCAGTAAGATGCGTTCGCCGCGTTCCACTCCCTCGAGCACCTTTTCGAAAAAGGACTCGGCGTCCGCCTGCGAAAACGGCGCCATGAAACTGACCGAAGCGCCGCCTTCCACGCAGTCCCGCAGAACAGCCGCCAGCGCACGCAGATACTGACGCCCCTCCGCCGCATTTAACTGGCGAATCTCGATCACGTGTACCTATTCTTAGTGTGTGAGGTCGTAGACGAAGTAGTTCATGGCGATCCGGTACGCGAGGCTGGCCCACTTCTCTTTGTATTCGGCCTCGTCGGAATGTTCCCAGGCATCGCCCAGATCCATGTTGTGGCAGATGGCCACGATCAGCCTGCCGCGGTCGTCGTAGATGCCGCGCCAGTGGGGCACTTTGCCGGCTTCGAGATTTCCCCCCATCCCCGGCTCATAGGTCAGGCCGCTGTCGTAATACTGCGCGCCCGGCACCTGAAAGCGTTCGTGCAAATCGTAAATCGTATGGAAAATGGGATCCGCATCGTTGAGATCGACAATCGGCCGGCCGGGCAGAACCTTGGTGATACCGTCCGTGAAGTTTTTCCATTCGATGTCGCCGTGGAAATCGTCGACCATCAGAAAACCGCCGCGCAGCAGGTACTCGCCCAACTGCTTTGCCACATCGTCCGGCAGCCGCCAGTGGCCCACTTCGACGGCATAGAGGACCGGCCAGTTGTAGATCTCGGAAGTGCCGTCGATAGTGACCACCTGCTCGACGGAACGGCTGTCGATGCGGGTCAGACGCCGCACGCCTTCGAGCAGATGCCGGTCGGAGCGCGGATAATCCATGGTCCAGTAACCGGGAAATTCGCGGCCGTCGCCCATCGTCAGCTGGCGGTACGGATAGCCGTAAATATCGGGATAACGGAGGCGGGCGCGCGTCCACTCGGTCTTTTGTTGCCAGTCCGGGGGCACGGGAAAGTTTTCGTATTCGATGGCTGGCCAGTTCTTGAAGGGCGCCTGTCCAACCATCAGGCCGCCGGCAGCCACCCCCAGCAACACCACCAGAAGTACTGTTTGAAGCCGCATGAATACAGCGCTGAACCGCCTTCAGAATAACATGTCCCGGCCCTGAGCTACTCCGGGCGGACGCGTTCGGCGACCACCGTCACCTGCATGTCGCGGGCGAGATTCACCAGCTTGCCCACGTCGGGTGCGTTGCGCGTTACATATACCTGGGTAAAGGCGTGTTCTCGCGCGTATTCGGCCACCGCTTTCTGCGGCTCGGTGCAATCGATGGGGCGGGCGTCAATGCGCAGATTGCGGCAGAAGTTCAGGTACGGATCGAGCGCGATGGCGTCTTTATCCCCATAGACCGCGGTGCAGGGAGCGCCCAGATAGTCCGCTACGCGGCGGCCCCGGCGGATCAGCATGGCGGTCGAAGGATGCGGCGTCAGCCAGAGCAGAATGCGCTCCTGGCGAGGCGTGTCGATGCCGGGCAGCACGGGTTGCGGCAGGCGCAGCTCCTCGCGCCGTTCTTCCAGTTGATGGGCCGTCTGACGCATCGCCAGTTCCCGCAGCGCCGTCAGATTCGACTCCGTGAAGAAGTTCTCGATGGCCTTTTGCGCCTTCTCGGGCGCGTACACCACGCCACGTTCCAGGCGATGCAGCAGGGCGCGCGGCGTCACGTCGACCATCACCACTTCGTCGGCTTCCTGCACCACCCAATCGGGCACCGTTTCGCGGGGACGGATTCCGGTCACGTGCCACACCTGATCGTTCAGGCTTTCGATGTGCTGCACGTTGAGGCTGGTCAGCACATCTATCCCCGCCTCGAGGATCACAATCACGTCCTGCCAGCGCTTGAGCCGCGTAGAGCCGGGCACGTTGGTGTGGGCGAATTCGTCGACCGCCGCGACATCCGGATGACGCGCTATCACGGCGTTCGTATCCATGTCCTCAAAAGTCGCCCCGCGATGCTGGTAAACTTTGCGCGGCACGGTTTCGAGACCCTCGGTCAGCGCGATGGTCTCCTTGCGGCCGTGGGGTTCGAAGTAGCCGATGACGACGTCGCGGCCCTGATCCTGCAGCTGATGGGCCTCCGTCAGCATCTGGTAGGTCTTGCCGACTCCGGCGGCGTAGCCCAGAAATATTTTTAACTTTCCTCTGGTTTGCATTAATCAGGCCGGCTGGTTATGCGGGAATAATCGCACATCCATGCCATCGGCGGCCTTAATTAATCTATCAACCGGGTTGGGCATCCAGAACTTCCAGGCTTTTTGCTGCGTGTGTCCGATGAAAACCTGGGTGATGCGCTGTTCGCGGGCGAACTGCAGAATCACCGCAATGGGGTCGTCGCCTTCAAGGATATGGACCTCCGCGCCCAGCTTGCGGGCGTAGTCCAGATTCTCATGCAGCGTCTCTTCGGCCTCGCGCGAGAGTTCCCCCTGCTTCACCCAGGTGGCCAGCATCTGACCGTGGAAGCGCTTGGTGGCACGGGCCCCGCTTTCGAGCATGGCGCGCGCGCTGCTGCGCGGCGTAATGCAGACCAGAATGCGCTCCTGCGTGCCCCAGCTCTGCATGATGCCGTGCATATCCATGTAGCGCTGCAGTTGCTCTTCGACAACCTGCGCGGCGAGCAGCAGAGCGAGCTCGCGGAGTTCGCTCAGCTGATCCGGCTTCAGGTTGCTGGCTCTGCCGCCGTGCTGGGCAAGCTCTTCGGCCGGAACGTCGACGATGACCAGTTCGTCGGCCGAGTGGATGAAGCTGGCCGGTACCGAGTTCGACGCGCGGCGTCCGGTAATGCGCTCCACCGCATCCTGCTGCTCCAAAACGTGCTGCAGGTTGATGGCGGCGACCACGTTGATGCCGTGGGCGCGAAGCTCCTCCACATCCTGCCAGCGGTGGGAGTTGCGGCTGCCCGGAGGATTGTTCCTGGCCAACTCGTCGACCAGGCAGACGTGCGGGGCGCGCTGCAGAATCGCCTCCACGTTCATGGTCTCGGCGCCGTTAACCACCAGGGGCGGAATCACTTCGAACTCGCGGATCATCGGATCGATATCCTCCGACCCTTTGCTCTGGATGGCGCCTACTACCACGTCCTGGCCTCGCTTGATGCGCCGGCGGCCTTCGTCGAACATGCGCATGGATTTGCCGACCCGAGGAGCGTACCCGAGGAATATCTTGAGGCGGCCACGCGCGTCATGAGCCTCCTGCTCCTGGATCTGCCGCAGCAGTTCGTCCGGATCAGGCCGGCAAAAGTCTTTAGAAGCCATTATTTTTTAGCGGGATAAGCCTGATCGAGCGCCAGGTTGAGTTTCAGCACGTTGACCCTGGGCTCGCCCAGAACTCCCAAATCGCGGCTTTGGATGTTGGCTTGTACCAGGCTATGAATGGCATCGATGCCAGCCCCGCGCGCCTGGGCAACTCGCGCCGACTGGGCGAAAGCGTTGGCCGGAGTGATATCGGGGTCGAGGCCGCTGGCCGACGTGGTGATGGCGTCGGCCGGGATGGGGCCTGTGAATTCCGGATTATCCTTGCGAAACTGCGCGGCGTCTTTGGTCAGCCGATCGGCGAGAGCGGGGTTGGTCGGCCCCAGGTTGGAGCCGCCCGAATTGGCCGCATCGTAGCCGTTGCCGGCGGACGACGGGCGCGGATGGAAGTACTCGGGCTTCGTGAAGTTCTGCCCGATGAGTTCCGATCCGATCACCTGGCCGTTACGCTCGATGAGGCTTCCATTGGCTTGCTTATGGAACAGCGCCTGTGCCGCGCCCGTCACGGCGAGCGGATACAGAATGCCGGTCAGGATAGTCAGCACGATGGTAATCAAAATGGCGGGTTTCAGTTCGGCAAACATCCTAGTCTCCTATGCGAGATGCAGCAGGCCCAACAGCCTGTCGATGGCCCAGATGCCTGGGAACGGCGCGATGACTCCGCCGAGCCCGTAGATCAGCAGATTGCGGCGCAGCAGCGCGCCAGCCGAGAGCGGCCGGTACTTCACGCCACGCAGAGCCAGCGGAACCAGCGCGATGATGATGAGCGCGTTGAAGATGACCGCCGCGAGGATGGCGCTCTCCGGCGTATGCAGGCCCATGATATTCAACCGGTTCAGCTGCGGATACGTGACCGCGAACATAGCCGGGATGATGGCGAAGTACTTGGCTACGTCGTTGGCGATCGAGAACGTCGTAAGGGCTCCGCGGGTAATCAGCAACTGCTTGCCGATGGCCACGATTTCAATCAGCTTGGTGGGATTGCTGTCGAGATCCACCATATTGCCCGCTTCCTTGGCTGCCATGGTGCCGGTGTTCATGGCGACGCCGACGTCGGCTTGCGCGAGCGCGGGCGCGTCGTTGGTACCGTCTCCGGTCATGGCGACGAGGCGTCCGCCGGCCTGCTCTTTCTTGATGAGTTCCAGCTTGTCGCGCGGCGTGGCCTGGGCAAGGAAGTCGTCCACGCCCGCTTCGGAGGCGATGGCTGCGGCGGTGAGCGGGTTATCGCCGGTGATCATGACGGTGCGGATGCCCATTACGCGCATCTGCGCAAAGCGCTCGCGCATACCGCCCTTGACGATGTCTTTCAAATGAATCACGCCGAGCACGCGGGCATCTTCGGAGACCACCAGCGGAGTGCCGCCGCTGCGGGAAATGGCGTCGGAAATATCGGCGACTCTTTGGGGAAAAGTACCGCCCAGGTCCAGCACGTGCTGCTTGACGGAGCCGGCCGCTCCTTTGCGAATGGCGCGGCCTTCGTAGTTCAATCCGCTCATGCGCGTCTGCGCGGTGAAGGGGATAAACTCGGCTTCATGCTGGGCGATTTCGCGCCCGCGCAGGCCGTACTTCTCTTTGGCCAGAACCACGATGCTGCGGCCTTCAGGGGTTTCGTCGGCCAGGCTCGAAAGCTGAGCGGCGTCGGCCAGTTCGGCTTCGGAGACGCCGTCGGCGGGAAGAAACTCCACCGCTTGCCGGTTGCCCAACGTAATGGTTCCGGTCTTATCGAGCAGCAGCGTATTCACGTCGCCCGCGGCTTCCACGGCTTTGCCGCTCATGGCGAGCACGTTATGCTGCATCACGCGGTCCATGCCGGCGATGCCGATGGCGGAAAGCAGACCGCCGATGGTGGTCGGGATCAGGCAAACCAGCAGCGAAACAAGCACGATGACGCTGGGCGCCATGCCGGACTTCGCCTGCGCCACGCTGTAGAGAGCGAACGGCGCGAGCGTCATCACGGCGAACATGAAGATCAGGGTGAGGCCCGCGATCATAATGTTGAGCGCGATTTCATTGGGCGTTTTCTGGCGCTGTGCGCCTTCCACCAGCGCGATCATGCGATCGAGAAAAGTCTCGCCGGGGTTCGAGGTAATTTTGACCTTGATGTAATCGGACAGGACTTTCGTGCCGCCGGTGACGGCGCTGCGGTCGCCGCCGGACTCGCGGATGACGGGAGCGCTTTCGCCGGTAATCACGGATTCGTCGACGCTGGCGATACCTTCGATAACGTCGCCGTCGCCCGGGATCACGTCGTTGGGCTCGCAGAGGACCACGTCGTCCTTACGCAGCGCGGAGGCCGCCACCACTGTGGCCTTTCCGTCGGCGGAAAGCTTCTTCGCCATCACATCCGTCTTGGTCTTGCGCAGACTATCGGCCTGGGCTTTGCCGCGGCCTTCCGCCATAGCTTCGGCGAAGTTAGCGAAGAGCACGGTGAACCAGAGCCAGGCGGCGATCTGCAACTCGAAGCCAAACTCCGCGCCGCCGGCCGCGAGAGTGCGGAACATCAGAATGGTGGTCAGCAGTGCGCCCACTTCCACCACGAACATGACGGGGTTCTTCGCCAGAGTCTTCGGGTTGAGCTTCACGAAGGAATCGACGACGGCCCGCCGGGCTATCGGAGGATCGAACAGGGGACGGGCACGCTTTCCGCGCGAGAGGCCGAGAGCGGTGGAATCTCCCGGCAATTCATTGGATTGACCGGGCGTCCGGGAATCGATTTCGGGTTCCTGCAATTGGATAGACATGTCGATTTTCCTCTACAGCGGCTCTTTGATTCAAAGCATCAAATGTTCAACGATGGGGCCCAGCGACAGGGCGGGGAAGTAAGTCAGCGCGCCGACGATCAGCACGGTTCCCACCAGCAAGGTTACAAAAAGCGGCCCGTGAGTGGGGAACGTTCCGGCTGAGACCGGAACCTGCTTCTTGGCCGCCAGCGAGCCCGCGATGGCGAGCAACGGCAGCAGCATCATGAAGCGCCCGATGAGCATGGCAAACCCGATAGTGATGTTGTACCAAGGGGTGTTGGCATTGATGCCGGCGAAGGCGCTGCCATTATTTCCCGTGCCGCTGGTGTAGGCATAGAGGATCTCGGAAAGCCCGTGCGCGCCGGGGTTATTGGTATTGGCGGCGGCGGGCCCGGGCGGATTCCAGTAGCTGTTCTTCACGAAATCGACGACCGAACTGGCGCCGGCGAAGAAGAGAATACTGGCGCCCAGAAACAGCATGGCGAGCATGGCCATCTTGACTTCTTTCTGCTCGATCTTCTTGCCCAGATATTCCGGCGTACGGCCCACCATGAGGCCAGCGATAAATACCGCGAGGATGGCGAACATGAGCATGCCGTAGAGCCCCGCGCCCACGCCTCCGAAGACCACTTCGCCCAACATGATATTGAAGAGCGGGACCAGACCGCCGAGCGGCGTGAAGCTGTCGTGCCAGCTGTTGATGGCGCCACAACTGGCGTCCGTAGTGACGGTGGCGAACAGGGCGGAATCGGCAATCCCGAAACGCGTTTCCTTGCCCTCCATGTTGCCACCGGATTGCGTGGCGGTAGACGTCATTTCGATGCCGGCCTTCTCAAGCATGGGCGTGCCGTGCTGCTCGAAGTGATAGGCGACCAGAACGCCGGCAAACCAGAGGACGGTCATGGCGGCGAAGAGCGCCCAGCCCTGGCGAGTATCGCGCACCATCTTCCCGAAGGTGTAGGTTACGGCCGCGGGGATCAGAAAGATCAGAAACATCTGGAACATGTTCGTGAAGGGGGTGGGGTTCTCGAAGGGATGCGCGGAGTTGGCGTTAAAGAATCCGCCGCCGTTGGTGCCGAGCATCTTGATCACTTCCTGCGAGGCTACGGGGCCCTGCGCGATAGTCTGCTTCGCGCCTTCGAGCGTGGTGACGGCCGTGTACGCGTGCAGGTTCTGGATAGCGCCCTGGGAGCAAAGAATCAGCGCGCCGATAATGGAGATGGGCATCAGAATATACAGAGTCCCGCGCGTCAGATCGGCCCAGAAATTACCGATCGTCTTGACCGACTGCCGTGCGAATCCCCGTACCAGGGCCATGGCGATGCCGAGTCCGGCGGCGGCGGAAAGGAAGTTGTGGACGGTCAGCCCGCCCATCTGGACGAAGTAACTGAGCGTAGTCTCGGGCACATAGCTCTGCCAGTTGGTATTGGTGTCGAAACTCGCCGCGGTGTTGAAGGCGAGATCCGGGCTGACGTTCCCTTCGGTGTAACCCTGCGGATTGAAGGGCAGCCATTTCTGCAGCCTTTGCATGGCGTAGAGGAGCACGGCGCTGACCAGGCTGAAGGCGAGTAAGCCCCCGGCGTAGCGGGTCCAGTGCTGTTCGACCGGCTGCCCCTGAGGGTCCAACCTTACGCCGCAGATACGGTAAATCAGGCGCTCGAGCGGGCCGAGCACCGGCGTCATGAAATTCTTCCGGCCCTCCATCACGCTGGTGATGAAGGTGCCGAGCGGCTTGGTGCAGATGACGATGAGCGCGAAGAAAATCGCTACTTGTAACCAACCATTGGCAGTCATTAGAGGCTTCTCCTCAGAACTTTTCGGGCCGGAGCAGCGCGTACAGCAGGTACACGCAGAGGGCCACGGAAATCAGTCCGGCAATTATGTAATCCATTGATCTTTCCTTAGACGATGTCTCCTCAGAGCTTTTCACAGGCGCGGGTAAAATACCAGGCGACTACGAAGAAGGCTACGAGCAAAAGGCTGTAGGCGATGTCAGGCATGATTGATCCTATTGAGTCCCGCTCCTTCGCAGTCGCGGCTCGGTAAGTCGTGGTTTGGTGAGGCAGTGTCGGGTACGATCACCACATTGTAGCCGTCGCGGCGAAGTTGGGCGGCAAGGTGTTCGGTGCGCGTGCGCCACGGCCGCTTACGCGTGGCGAGTATTACCAGCGAATGCTCGTTGAGGGCGCCGCGCAGTCCCGGCTCAAACTCCCGGGCAAAGCGGATTTCGCGTTTCATGGGCAGAGCCGACGGGAAGCGCTGTAGCTGATCCTTCAGGAATTCCACAGGCACCGGCGACTGGCTCAGATCGAGCGGCCAGGGCACCACCTGCACCTTCAAGAGCCGGACTCCTGCATGCAGCCCCTCACCGAGCCGGTTGGCCGCCTCAACGGCCGCCATAGTCAGCTCGGGCGTGGTGCACGGGACTACCAGGTCCAGGCGGGCTTCCAGTTGCTCCGCGTGCGTTATTTCGATTACCGCCTGCTTGTACTGTTTCATGGGTCTCACCCGCCAATTCCAAGGTAGTTCCCAACCCGTAAGAAGTTCGTAAGAACTTTGTGAAGACTCTATTCGCTGCCAGTCCCTGCATGGGGAGGGCCAACCCAAGGCGTTTCGATTCAATGAAATCTATGGCGCGGCCAATCGGGCTCCGAGGTTTTCGCGCGCCGCAGAGCCCACGTTTGGGCCATTTGACGCATAACTGAACGCCTGCCTTGCTCGAAAATAGCCTCCTGAAGCTCAGCCGCCCTGCCTGATCTCGGCGGCGACCCTAAGGGCAAAACGCCCCGCGACTCCCCGTAGTCCGACACCAATGAGCCGGAGGATGAGCTTCTTGCCCCAATCGTCGCGGTGGACCCCAGGCCAGAGGCCAAAGCTGTCGTGAACAAGGTTGCCGAACTGCGCGGAGGCGAATAACATGAACAGACCGGCGGCAAGCCAGGCGAGAAACATCAAAACATAGACGGCAACAACCCCAACACTCGGCTCATGGGGATAGCCCGCGGCGGTCATTCCAGGGCATTATTTCCGCGGCTTGTAGGTCTTACTGAAGATATCGCCGGTGACGGTAAACGTGCCATCTTTGTCCATCGTCACTTTGATCCACTTCCCGCCCGGACTGCCTGGCGCGTTGCCTAAAAACTTCGCTGAAACATTATTGTGCTCGCCGGCGCTGGGCGAATAGCTCAGCTGCCAGAAATCCTCGAGCCCGGGCGCGGCTTCGATGATATGAAAAACGTCGGCCGAGCCGCCGTGGTTCGGCACATTGTCCTCAATCACCACGCGCGGGCGCAGCGCATTCACCATTACCGGCGAGTTGCCGTTTTCGATGCCGTGATTGGCGGTCATGTAAAGGTCCACCGTGCCCACGCGATTCATGGG
>JBEKAQ010000005.1:0-130502 GCA_050015835.1 Bryobacteraceae bacterium
AAGATCGGTTCCGCCCCGTTGGGCATCGGCGTCACATTGGTTTGAACGGGATTGGGGGCCTGTGCCCAGACAGCACCGGCAATAAAGAGTAGGAGTCCGGCAGATTTCATTGATTTAGAACCTCGACGGATTGAGAGGCACGTTTAGGACCTAAGGGCGAAACCTTCCATTCTGCCTCTTCCGACGATCACCGAGGGGCCTGTAACACCAGGGGCCGGGAACACCGATGATAAGATGCCCTTTGACCAATACGCCGAGGGTCCCGCTTTGAAGTTGGCCACGTTTGAGATACCGACACCCGCCGGGCCTTTGCGCCGGATTGGCGCCGCGGTCGATGGCCGGCTGATCGACTTCGCGGCCGCCTATGCCGCCCATCTCGATCGCAATGCCGCGGGATGCGAGGAGCGGAAACTAGCCGCGCTGCTTTTTCCACCCGATATGGTTTCGTTTCTGGAGCTGGGCGAACTGGGCCGGAAGGCTGCGCACGACGCCATCGAAGCGGCGGCGCAGATGGATGAAGCGTTCGGCGCTCGCACCAGTTATGGGATCGACGAGATCCGGTTGCTTGCGCCCGTCGCGCGGCCTCGCGTCATGCGCGATTTTTTGACCTTCGAAGGTCACATGAAGCAGGCCAGCCGCGCCCTCGGGCGGGGCGACGCTATCCCGCAGGCCTGGTATGAAGTGCCCGCCTATTACAAAGGCGATTGCGACACCGTAATCGGCACCGGCGTGGATGTGGTGTGGCCGGCTTACTGCGAGAAGTTCGATTTCGAGCTCGAACTCGGCATGGTCACGGGCCGCCGCGGGAAAAATATTAAGAAGGCCGACGCACATCGATACATCGCCGGCTACACCATCTGGAACGACTGGAGCGCGCGCGATCAGCAGATGCGGGAAGCGCCCGTCGGAATGGGGCCGAGCAAAGGCAAGGATTTCGATACCGGCAACGGCGTGGGGCCATACCTGGTGACCGCCGACGAAATGGATGTTTCGAATGCGCGCATGACGGCTCGCATCAATGGCGAGGTCTGGACCGATTCATCGAGCGCGGGCCGGCAATTTTCCTTCGAGGACCTGATCGTCCACGTTTCGCAGAACGAGACCATCCATGCGGGCGAGTTGTGGGGCTCAGGCACTGTGACCGGCGGCTCCGGGCTCGAACTGAATCGCTGGCTCAAGCCGGGCGATCTGGTGGAACTCGAGATTGAAGGAATCGGACTGCTTTCCAACCGGGTAGTTCGTTAAATAAAGAGAGGACACAAAGCACATGTTCGTTGTGGCAGCGCAGTACTACGCGAAGGAAGGCAAGGACGACGAAATCGCGGCCATCCTGCGGAAGATGATTCCGATCTCGAGCGCCGAGCCGGGATGCGCCCTCTATACGGTGAATCGGTCGTTCGACGATCCGCGCAGGTTTTTGCTCTATGAGCAGTATCACGACCGCGCCGGCTACGACGCGCATATGGCGACCGAGCCTTTCAAGGAGAACATCCTCGGGAAGGTTGTGCCGATGCTCGAAAGCCGTGTGCGCGATTTCTACGATGTCGTACAACCCGCCTGAACGGGATGCCGATACAGAGTATTAACCCGGCGACGGGGGCGGTTCTTAAGAGCTTCGACGCACTCGACGAGGCGGCTCTCGAAGATCGGCTGAACCGCGCCGTTGCGGCTTTCGCTGGTTGGAAGAAGACGTCGTTTGAGGAGCGCGCGGGGTTGATGGCGCTGGCGGCGGATTTGCTCGAGCGGGATGCCGGCGATATTGCTCGCATCATGGCTCTCGAAATGGGCAAGCCTTTGCGCGATGCGCACCTCGAGGCGCTCAAATCGGCGCGCGGCTGCCGGTATTACGCGGAGCATGCGGAGAGCTTTTTGCGCGATGAAGAAGTCGCGACCGAGGCCAAGCGGAGCTACATCCGGTATGAGCCGCTCGGTCCCGTGCTGGCGATTATGCCGTGGAATTTTCCGTTCTGGCAGGTCTTTCGGTTCGCCGCGCCGGCGCTGATGGGCGGCAATGTGGCGCTGCTGAAACATGCGCCCAATGTCCCGCAATGTGCCCTGTTCATCGAAGGGATCTTCGCGCGCGCGGGCTTCCCGGACGGCGTGTTTCAGAATTTTTTTCTCGAGACGGAGCGCGTGGCGGGTGTGATCGGCGACCCTCGTATCCGCGCAGTGACGCTGACGGGTAGTGAACGCGCCGGACGCGATGTGGCCGCGCGTGCGGGAGCCGCACTCAAGAAGAGCGTGCTCGAATTAGGCGGCAGCGATCCGTTTATCGTGATGCCGTCGGCCAATCTGGATGCGGCTGTGTTCGCCGCCGTTAAATCGCGCATGGGGAACGCGGGGCAATCGTGTATTGCGGCCAAGCGGATTATTGTGGCGGACGAGATTGCGAATGAATTTCTGCTGCGTTTCGTGAACGAGTTGTCAGCGTTGAAGGTGGGCGATCCGACCGATCTCGCAACCGATCTGGGTCCGATGGCCCGGCCCGATCTGGTGGATGCCCTGGATGCGCAGGTTCAGGCCACAGTGGCGGCGGGGGCGTTCGTGGTCACCGGCGGAACGCCTGTCGCGGGGCCGGGAAATTTTTATCCACCGACCGTGCTGATGGATGTTCCGCTCGATTCACCGGCCGCGCGTGAGGAGTTGTTCGGCCCGGTGGCCTCGGTGTTTCGCGTCAGGAACATCGACGAAGCCATCCGGCTGGCAAACGATACGAGCTATGGATTGGGCGCGAGTGTCTGGACCACCGATGCGAATGAGCAAGCGCGCTTTGCCAACGAGATTGAGGCTGGCCAGGTGTTCGTCAACGCGATGGTGGTTTCGGATCCGCGCGTTCCGTTCGGCGGCGTGAAGAATTCGGGATATGGGCGCGAGTTGGGCATTCAGGGGATTCATGAATTCGTGAATGCTAAGACGGTTTGGATCGCCGGCTGAGGACCACACTTCCAGAGGCATCGAGTTTGATGGACCAGCCTGATGGGACCAGAGTTGTCGAACCGTAGTCGGTGATGAGGGCGGGGCCGGGGAGTGTTTTCGCTCCCAGACCTTCGCGCGACGCGGAAATAATTTGCCGCCATCGGCCGCCTACCCAGACTTTTCGTTTTGCCGGTGTTTCCTTCGATGCAACTCGGGAGGTTTTAAGCGACGGCTTCTCTACGCGCACAATCGCTCTCACTCGCAACGTGACGATCTGCGTAGCTCGGCGGGCATCCGAATATCCATAGACGCGCTGGTGCTCACGATGAAAGTCTCCACCCCAGGGCACGGTCAATTCATAGCTCTGGCCCGCATAACGGATATCGGCGAAGCGCTCGAGCTCGGCTCCGCGCACATCTTTTCGCGCCTGTTTCTCGAGTTTGCGGAAGCGCGCCTCGAGATCGGAGACCCCCAGAGCGCCGATGGAATAATCGCGCGTGCGGTCGGCCAGCAACATTCCGAGGGCCGAGAGCGCTCCGGCCATGGCAGGCACGATCACGGTCTTCACGCCTAATTCCTCGGCGAGCTCGCAGGCGTGCAAGCCGCCGCACCCACCGAATGCCACTAACGGAAATTCGCGTGGGTCTTCACCGCGTTCCACGGAGACGGCGCGAATGGCTCGCTCCATGTTGGAATTCGCCACACGCACGATGGCAGCTGCTGCGCGCACCGGGTCGAGCCCAAGCGCTTCGCCCACCCGTGCCACCGAGCGTTCTGCTCGCGCCGCGTCGATGCGCATTTCTCCACCTACCAGTTGATCGGCCGCTATGCGCCCCAGCACCACATGCGCATCGGTTACGGTAGCCGCGTCGCCGATCCCATAGCAGGCAGGGCCGGGAACCGCACCCGCGCTCTCCGGTCCCACGCGCAAGCTCCCGCCCGCATCGACGCGCGCGATCGATCCGCCGCCCGCTCCCACGGTATGGATATCGAGCATGGGCACGCGCACGGGAAAGGTATCGATTCGCGATTCGGTGGTCAGGCGGGGCTGCTCTCCGGCCAGTGCCACGTCGGTGGAGGTGCCTCCCATATCGAACGTCAGCGCTTTTTTAAATCCCGCGAGGCGTGCGATCTCAACCGCCCCCACAATGCCGCCGGCGGGTCCCGAAAGGATGGTGCGTACCGCATGTTTGCGCGCTTCGGCCGCAGTGAGCAGACCTCCGTTCGATTGCATGATGGCGACCGGGTGCGGGCTGCCGCGCTCGAGCTCGGCGAGATAGCGATCCATCAATGGGCCCACGTACGCATTGATCACCGTGGTGCTGGCGCGCTCGAATTCGCGAAACTCAGGCGAGATGTCGCACGACGCGCATACGTAGCCGCAGCCCGCCAGAGCCTCAAGCAGGGCGCGCTCATGGGCGTCATTGCGATACGAATGCAGCAGGCAGATGGCGATCGATTCGGCTCCGGCCAAGCGTGCTTTCAGATCGCCGATTTCGAGCGGGCGTTCCACGGTGCCATCGAACAGAATGCGTTCATCCACGCCGAAACAGAGCTCACGAGGAACCAGGGGGCGCGCGGGCGCAGGCGTCAGATTATAAAGTTCGGGTCGATTCTGCCGCCCGATGGCGATCAGGTCTTCGAAGCCGCGCGTGGTCACGAAGGCCGTTTTCGCGCCCTTGCGCTCGAGCAGCGCGTTGGTCGCAGCGGTGGATCCGTGGACCACTTCCGCGTTGCGCGCATGGATGCGGCCGAGGCCCGCGAGGATTACGCTGGCGGGCGAAGCGGGATTCGAGCGCAGCTTGAACGATTGCAGTTTCCCATCGTCATCGAGGACTACAAAATCGGTAAATGTGCCGCCGGAATCGATTCCGATGCGCATGGGCAATATGATGACAGATAGTGAAATTACTTTTCATCGGAGACATTTTCGGTCACGCGGGGCGCAGGATTGTGGCGGATCACCTTGCGGACATCAGGTCGTCGCAGGGAATCGACGTCGTGATCGCCAACGTGGAAAATTCGGCGGCGGGCTTCGGCATCACGCCTGGCGTGGCGGACGAGCTGTTCCGCTACGGGATCGACGTGATGACGTCGGGCAACCACATCTGGGATAAGAAGGACATTTACACTTACTTCGACCGCGAGCCGCGTCTGCTGCGCCCCGCCAATTATCCGCCGGGTGTGCCGGGCGCGGGAGTTTACATCCATACGACGAAGACGGGCGCGCAGTGCGCGGTGATCAATCTGCAGGGGCGCGTTTACATGCCGCATACGGATTGCCCGTTTCGCAAGGCGGACGAAATTCTCGCATCGCTGCCGGTGGAGGTGAAGGTTCGCTTCATCGATTTCCATGCGGAAGTGACCAGCGAAAAGATGTCGATGGGCTGGTATGTGGACGGCCGTGTTTCGGCTTTTGTGGGGACGCATACCCACATCCCGACGGCGGATACGCGCATCCTGCCCGGCGGCACCGCGTATCAGACGGATTGCGGCATGACGGGGCCGTACGATTCGGTGATCGGCGTCGAGAAGGCGCCGGTGATGATGAAATTTTTGAATTCGATGCCGACGCGCATGGAACCGGCGACCGGTTCGGTGGAGCTGCACTCGGTGATTGTCGATGTGGACGATGCGACCGGTAAGGCGCTGGCGATCAGACGCCACACGGTCCGCGGAGATTAAGACCACTCCCTGACGGTCGCGGTTCAGTAAGACAATCTTCAGACTTTCGTACCCTTTAACGCTGTGCTGACGGCGGTATTCATCATGTTCTCGGCCAGATTGTGCGTGGCCGCATCGAGAGCTTCGATCTGAGCCCGAATCACATTATGATCGTCCGAATGATAAGCCAGTTGCAGCCGATGGATCGCGGCAGTAATGTTGCCGCGCTCTTCCTCCGATAAATCCAGCCACGCATCATTGCGCTTTGCCTTGTCGACGGCCGCGAGAACGCCATCGGCCTCCACGCGCGCTACTGCCACCTGCGCGTCGCGATAGTCGTCCTCGGCATGCTCGATGGAGGCCTCGATCATGGCTTCCACCTGATCGTCGGTGAGGCCGTAGGAGGGCTTCACATCCACCGATTGCTCTTTGCCGGTGCGTCCGTCGCGCGCCGTCACATTCAGGATTCCGTTGGCGTCGATGAGGAAGCGGACCTCGATGCGCGCAAAGCCGGCGGGCATGGGATCGACGCCCTTCAGATCGAAGCGCGCCAGGCTGCGGCAATCCTTCGCCAGTTCACGCTCGCCCTGCACCACGTGGATGAGCACGTTAGTCTGGCCGTCGACGCCAGTAGTGAACGTCTCGCTGGCGCTGGCCGGGATGGTCGAGTTGCGATGAATGATTTTCGAAACCACGCCGCCCATGGTTTCGATGCCGAGCGAAAGCGGCGTCACATCGAGCAGCAGCTGATTTTCCACCGTGCCGGAGAGAATACCGGCCTGCACCGCGGCACCCAGCGCAACCACTTCGTCGGGATTCAGTTCCGTGTGCGGCTTGGCGCGGAAGAGGACCTCGACGGCGCTGCGCACCAGGGGAATGCGCGTCGATCCGCCCACCAGAACCACTTCATCGATCTGTTCGGGAGTGACGCCCGCGTCGCGCATACAATCGCGGCAGGGGCCGAGCGTACGGTCGACGATGCCGCGGATCAGGCTTTCGAACAGATCCCGCGTGATTTCGCGATGGTAACGCTTCTCGCCGCGCTCGAATGCAATGTCGGCCATGGGTGCGCAGGAAAGCGCTTCCTTGGCGCGGATCACATCGCGGCGCAGCGTCTGCACGGCTTCGCCCACGTGCGACAGATCTTCACCCCATTCCGACTGGATATCTTCGAGAGCGATGCGCAGCAGCAGGTTGTCGATATCGTCGCCGCCAAGGTGCGTATCGCCGTTGGTTGCGAGCACTTCGAAGATGCCTTCCTGGAGTTTCAGGATCGAGATATCGAAGGTGCCGCCGCCGAGGTCGTAGACGGCGATGAGGCCCTCTTTGCGCTTGTCGAGACCGTAGGCCAGCGCGGCTGCGGTCGGCTCGTTGACCAGGCGCAGAACTTCGAGACCCGCAATGCGCCCGGCATCGCGCGTAGCCTGCCTTTGCGCATCGTTGAAGTACGCGGGAACCGTGATTACGGCTTTCGAAACCGGTCCGCCGAGCGCCGCTTCCGCGTTCTTCTTCAGCTGCCGCAGAATGAATGCGGAGATCTCGGACGGCGTGAAAGTTCTCTCGCCCAGCTTCACGCGAATGACGGATTCGCTGCCTTCCGCGATGTGGAACGGGAACAGCTTGAGTTCATCCTGCACGTCGTCGATGCCGCGCCCCATCAGGCGCTTCACGGAATAAATGGTGCGATCGGGGTGGTCGATCAGCTCCTGCCGCGCCGCATTGCCCACGAGGATGTTGCCGTCGGGCAGAAGCGATACCACGCTCGGGACGAGTTTGTCGCCATCGTCGCCGGGCATCACTTCGGGGCTGGTCAGGTTCATCCACGCCACCAGGCTGTTGGTGGTGCCGAGGTCGATTCCGACTATATGGTCTTGATTGTCAAACTCGATCTGAAACATTCGTTTTGCCGATCAGGTTGGCGATGTATTTGCGGCGATTCAGGAGGCCGCGCACTTCGGCCAGCACGGCGCGGTCGTGGGCCGTATCCCACTCCGCGAACTTCCGCTGCATCTCGGCATCCACGGCGGCGCGCATTTCGAAGAAGCGATCGGCAACCGTGTCCGGAGATTCCTCGAGTTCCATATTCAGTTCGAAGATCTCTTCGAGCAATTCTGGCGGAACGTCTTTCGTGCCTTGCTGCCCGATATCGAAACCTTCGAGCTTCAGCAGATACATGGTGCGCGCGATCGGTTCTTTCAGCGTCCGGTAAGCGTCGTTCAGAATCGCCGAGGATTCAAGCGCCGCCTCGCGTTCTTCGGAACTCCTGCGGGCTAACACGTCGGGATGCCACTTGCGGCTCAGGGCGTAGAAGCGTTTCTCGAGATCTTTCAGATCGATCGCCAGATTGCGCGGGAGATCGAAAAACGAGAAGTAATCAGGCGGCAAACGAGGTTCCGCATCCACAGCTTTTCTTCGCATTTGGGTTCTCGAAAACAAAACCCGACTGCATCAGCGACTCTTTATAATCGAGCGTCATGCCGCGCAGATAAAGAATGCTCTTGGGGTCGATGAAGATCTGCACGCCGTCGAAATCGAAGACATTGTCGTTGGGGCGCGGCTTGGTATCGAACTTGAACTGATAGCTCAGGCCCGTGCACCCGCCGCCCAGCACGCCCAGACGCAGTCCACCCTGGACACCCATCTTTTCGAAAGTGCGCCGGATCTTCTCGACCGCCTTCGGCGTGACAACAATATCCGCGCTCGGCATTTACGCCACCGTCTGCTCGACCGGAACCTCGCCCTTCGAGCTCCGCTTGGCCTTGTAATCGCCGATCGCGGCCTTGATCGCGTCTTCCGCCAGCACGGAGCAGTGAATCTTCACCGGCGGCAGGCTCAGCTCGTTCACAATGTCGGTGTTCTTGATCTTCAGCGCTTCGTCGACGGTCTTGCCCTTCAGCCATTCGGTGGCGAGCGAAGAACTGGCGATGGCGCTGCCGCAGCCGAACGTTTTGAACTTCGCATCTTCGATGATTCCGTTCTCGTCGTTCACCTTGATCTGCAGCTTCATCACGTCGCCGCATTCGGGCGCGCCCACCATGCCGGTGCCGACATTAGGCGCTTTCTTATCGAGCGAGCCGACGTTGCGCGGATTGTTGTAATGGTCGAGAACCTTGTCGGAATATGCCATTTTTGAATTTCTCCTTTAATTAATCCTGGTCCGCTCCCTTACGGTCGCGGCTCGGTAGATTCACATCCGTTCCGAGGACGCGCCTGCTAGTCGTGCGCCCACTGCACCTTGCTCAGGTCGATACCTTCCTTCGCCATCTCATAGAGCGGCGAAAGCTCGCGCAGCTTGCGGACTACTTCAACCAGCTTGTCCGCCACATAATCGATCTCTTCTTCCGTATTGAAGCGGCCGATGCCGAAACGGATGGAAGAATGCGCAATATCGTCGCCCAGCCCCAGCGCCTTCAGCACATAGCTCGGTTCGAGCGTGGCCGAGGTGCAGGCCGAACCGCTTGAAACCGCCACATCGTTAATGCCCATCAGCAGCGACTCGCCTTCCACATACGCAAAGCTCATATTCAGGCTGTGCGGCAGACGATGCTCCCAGGAACCATTCAGATAAATCTCGTCGAGGCCCGCTTCGAGCTTGCTGCGGAGCTTGTCGCGCAGGTAGCGGAGGCGCTTCGTCTCTTCCGGCATCTCGCGCCGGCAGACGGCGCAAGCTTCGCCCAGCCCCACGATTCCGGGGACGTTCAGGGTGCCCGAACGCATGCCGCGCTCATGCCCGCCGCCATCCATCTGAGCGGTAATCTGCACGCGCGGATTCTTGCGCCGCACATACAACGCGCCCACGCCCTTGGGACCGTACAGCTTGTGCGCCGTGATCGACATGATGTCGATGTTGTCCTTATTAACGTCCACCGGCACTTTGCCGATCGCCTGCACGCCGTCGGTGTGGAACAGAACGCCGCGCTCGCGGCAGATCTTCCCGATTTCGGCAATGGGCTGAATCACGCCGATCTCGTTGTTGGCGTACATGATGGTGACGAGAATCGTCTTAGCGGTGATCGATTCCTTCAGCATGTCGAGATCGATCAGCCCGTCGCCCATCACCGGCAGATAGGTCACGCGATAGCCCATCTTTTCGAGCTTCTTGCAGGTATCGAGAACAGCCTTGTGCTCGGTCGCTTCCGTGATGATGTGGTTGCCTTTTTCGGCATACATCTCGGCCACGCCCTTGATGGCCAGGTTGTTCGATTCGGTGGCGCCGCTGGTGAAAATGATTTCTTTGGCCGTCGCGCCGATCAGATCCGCGATCTGCTTGCGGCCTTTGTCCACGGCCTGTTCGGCCACCCAGCCAAATTCGTGATTGCGGCTGGCCGCGTTGCCGTAGTACTCCGTGAAGTAGGGCAGCATGGCCTCGACCACACGAGGATCCACTCTTGTGGTGGCGTGGTTATCGAGATAAATAGGCGTTTTCATTTCGTTCCCTGTTGAAGTTCATGACAACCGATGCGCATCGACGTGCACCGGATTCAGCGGCACGGGCGGCGGCGTCAGGCGGGTGGCCGGCGATTCCGCCAGTTCTGTGATGGTGAACCGGTTCAGAAGTTCCAGAATTGCTTCATGCACACGGCGCAGAGGTTCCCGGACCGTGCACTTGTCCGATTGATCGCAGACGCCGTGCTCGGTGAAACAATGCGTCAGAATTACCGGACCGTCGATGGCGCGAACCACTTCGAGCGCGCTGATGCGGTTGGGATCGCGCGCCAGTTTATACCCGCCATTGGTGCCGGCGACGGACCTGAGAATTCCTGCCCGTGTCAGCTGCTGCAGGACTTTGGCGAGCAACGGCACCGGCAGGCGATACGTGTCCGCAATGTCTTTGGTACTGGCCGTTGCGCCCGGCACCGACGCCAGGTGGCGCAGTGCGATCAATCCATAATCGGCTTTTTTGGTTAGTTTGAGCACGGCAGTAAACCGGACGACGATACCGGACCTTTATAGTCCTGTATGTATGCTACCGCCGCGCTCCTTTGGAGTCAATGGGTTAAATTGAGACCTATTAAGTCCGATAACTAGCGGCCGAAATGCCGCCAGCCGCCATAAACGCCGATGCCGACACCGACACCCACCGCCGGATAGGCGTATGGGGCGTAGCCATAACCATAGCCGGGATAGCCGTCATACCCATAGGCTGGAGCCGCATATCCGTACGGAGGTGCGTACCCGTAAGGATAGGGATAATAGCCGTAGGGATAGCCATAACCGTACCCGTAATAAGGGTACCCGAAGCCGATGCCCCATCCGCCATAGCCATAGCCACCGCGGAAGCCGTAGCCGCCGTAGCCACCATAACCACCACGGAAACCGCCGCCATAGCCACCAAAGCCGCCGCGGAAACCACCGCCTCCACCGCCTACCGCTCTCGCACCACCACCCCCGCCGCCATGACCGCCGCCGTGTTGAGCGAAACACAACGTTCCAAATACCAGGAATAAGAGAACCAATGTCAGTTTTCGCATAAATAATCCGTCCCCTGCTTTGAGGATACCTCCAAACAGACGGGGCCCGGGCTGAGCGGGTTGCGGATCCCGCCGACCCAATGCCGTTGCTGGCGGTCCGGTTGATACCGGACGCCTCGGAACGATAGATTAGAGCTGCTTGCCATCGGTTGCTTACATTCTCGCCGACCAGGAGCGCATGAGCCGCGCCCGGAACTATTTCCACTGGCAACGCGACCTGGTACTCCGGGAACTGGGCCGGCGCGTGATTGAAGTTGGTTGCGGCCTCGGCAACTTCACCCGCTTTCTTCTCGATCGGGAACTCGTGGTCGCGGTGGATTTCGAGCGGGAATGCGTGGATCGGGTACGCGCGCGATTTCCCCGCCAGCCCGGTCTCGAAACCTTTGCCTGGGACGCGGCCGACACCGGATTCCGCTCGCTCGAAAGTTTTTCGCCCGATTCCTGTGTCTGTTTGAATGTGCTCGAACACATCGAAGACGATCGCGCCGCGCTCGCCAATATGGCGGCTGTCCTGCCGGCAGGCGGCAAGGCGGTCATCATGGTCCCGGCGCATCAGGCCTTATATGGGCCCATCGACCGCCATCTGAGGCATTTCCGCCGCTACACCAAACGCCTGCTGCTGGAGCGGGCTCTCGAAGCGGGGTTTGCGGTGGAGAAGCTTCACTACATGAATCTGGCGGGCTTCTTTGCGTGGTGGGCGAATGCGCGCGTCTTCCAAAGGGAAGAGCAATCCGCCGCGCAGATCGCGCTGTTCGACGATTGGATCGTCCCGCCCATGCGCCGGCTGGAGAGCATAATAGCGCCGCCGTTCGGCCAATCCCTGTTCGCGGTTCTCAGGAAGAGGCCGGTACAATGAAATCTGTCCTCCGGCGGTGAAATCTCAGTGGATAAGACGTTTTACATCGAAACTTTCGGCTGCCAGATGAATGCCCACGACACCGAGAAGGTGGTCGGGACCCTTCTGGCCACGGGGTATAGCCAGGTCGATACCCCCGAAGCGGCGGGCTACATTTTTTACAACACGTGCAGCATTCGGGACAAAGCCGAGCAAAAGGTTTTCAACCGCCTGCAGAATTTCAAGCGCATCGGCAAGGGCAAAGTCTTCGGCGTTCTCGGTTGCGTGGCCCAGCAGGAGGGCGAGAAAATCTTCGATCGCGCGCCGCACGTAAGCCTGGTAGCCGGGTCCGCCAGCTACACCAGACTGCCGGAAATGCTGGTGCAGCTCGAAGCGGGCAATAAGCGCGTTACCGGCCTCAGCCTCGATACCACCGAGGCCTTCGACACGCCCTTCACGCGCCGCGACAATCCGCACCGGGCCTATATCACGATCATCGAAGGCTGCGACAAGAGCTGCTCCTACTGCGTGGTTCCCTTCACGCGCGGACCCGAGCGGAGCCGCACCAGCGCCAGCGTAATGGACGAAGCCACGCGCCTCGCCGATGCCGGCTACACCGAGATTCAGCTCCTCGGCCAGAACGTCAACAGCTATCGCGATCCCTCGGCCGCCGGTTGGGATTTCGCTACGCTGCTCGATCGCGTGGGCGCCGTCCCAGGCATTCGCCGCGTGCGCTTCACCACTTCCCATCCGCGCGATTTCGTGAAGCCCATCATCGACGCCATCGACGCGAATCCCCATCTCTGTAATCACGTCCACCTGCCCGTGCAGTCCGGTTCTACGCGGATGCTCGCGGGCATGCGGCGTCTCTATACGCGCGATCAATATATGGAGCGCATTTGGTGGATGAAGAACGCGCGGCGCGACATCGCCATCACCACCGACATCATCGTCGGCTTCCCCGGCGAGACCGAGAAGGATTTTGAGGACACGCTCGATCTGCTCGACCAAGTCCGCTACGACTCCATCTTCGGTTTCAAGTATTCGCCGCGCCCGAACACGGCAGCGCTGAAACTTGAAGACCACATCTCCGATGAGGAGAAGACGCGGCGTCTGGCCATCGTGAACGAGAAGCAGCGCGCCATCCAGATCCGGCGCAATTCCGAACTCATCGGCGCCGTCGAGGAAGTGCATGTCGAAGGCCGCCATCACTCGCTCGAACAATGGATCGGCCGCACCTCGCAGAACCGCATTCTCAACTTCACCGCGCCCGGGGACGCCAACCTCACCGGCACGTACCTGCCGGTTCGGGTGACCCGCGCGGGCCCCAACTCCCTCGTCGGCGAAAGCGTGCGGTAAACACACCGAAGACCACTCCCTCACGGTCGCGGTTCTGTAGTGATCCGTTCCCGTGCGCACCACGCGCAGAACCGCGACCGTAAGGGAGTGGAAGCTGCGGCGATTTGCGCTTGTGCTGTAATAAATGCATGGAAGTCGAGATGAAGATCCGCGGATTGATGATGGACCCTGTAACCAGCATGCCCATCGTCATCCTCAAGGACGTGGGGAGCAACAACGTGCTTCCCATCTGGGTCGGTATTTACGAGGCCAACGCCATCGCGCTCGAGATCGAAAAAGTCTCGACGCCGCGACCCATGACGCACGATCTGATCAAGACCCTGCTGCATGGACTCGACGCGGGCATCCGCAAGGTGGTCGTCAACGAACTGAAGGAAGATACTTTCTTCGCGGTGATCTGGGTCGAGCGCAACGGCGAACTGATCTCGGTCGATTCGCGGCCGAGCGACGCCCTCGCCCTCGCGCTGCGTCTCGATTGCCCCATTTTTGTCGACGAAGCCGTGCTCCGCTCCGCCAGGAGCGCGAGCGGCGTTTCCGATAAGCTCAACACCAACCAGGAGCTCAGGCGGTATCTCGAAAACCTCGGCGATGAAGACCTCGGCCGCTACAAGATGTAGCTATTTCTTCCACGTAATCAGCACCCACGCCGCGTAGAGCGCCACGATACCGCCCACCGCGACCGAAACCGAACTGATGCGGAAGAGGACCTTCCTCCGGACTGCGAGGGCAGCTTCCCGCCTGGTCCGCCAATCCCGCACGATCGGCGCCAGAGACTGATGCGGCAGTTCGTAGCGCTTCGCGCCCGGCATTTCGAAAGTCCTGATCAGGCCCCGCTCCAGCAGGATCGGCAGCAGCGCCGGTATGAACCGGTCCAGCTTTCCGGAGTATTCCGTGAGAGCCTTTTCGGTCACCGACAGCGCCTGGCCTTCGGGTGAAACCAGAATATTGCACCAGCGGAGGAACAGCTCCCGGTGCGGCTTAATCAGTTCGGAGAACTGCGCATCGCACGATTCCACGATCAGGCGTTCGGCACCCCCATGGGCTTCGAGCGTCGACATTCTCGCCACGGTCGAGCTCGAGCGGATTTCCGCTTCGAGCAACCGGGTCGTCCCGCGCGCCAGAAAATACGGATGAACCCCTCCGTCGAATGCCGCAGCCGGTGCGGCGGTAAGAGCCGCGGCAACCTCGGGCTCGACCGTGCAGCCGCGCTCTTCGGCCATGCACGACACCATTTCCTTCGCCGCTTCCGGAGACAACGGAGGCAGCACGACCCGGTACCCGAGAAGATTCGGGATCAATTGGGAAAGCCGCTCAAACGATTTGACCGCATGCTGGTGGATGGCAACCACAAAAACGCCATGGTGCCGGGCGATGGCGTCCGCCAGTTCCGCATCGAAAGCGTCTGAAAGGTCGGTTCCCGAGTGGCCGCGCAGATAGTCTTCGAACCGGTCGAGCAGCAGGGCCACTCTGTGCCCGGTTTGCCGGCCTGTCCGGTAGAGCGTCTCATCCAGCATTTCGGGCTCCGCGAAGAACTGCTCGTCGGCCTGCGCTCGAACGGCCCGGGCAATCGCCTCCTTCAGGTTTGCGACGAAGGCGCGGCCCTGCCAATCGTCGAATACCACGGTGATGAATCCATCCGCCCGCAAGGCCGGGGCGACGCCCTCAGCCAGCAGTGAAGTCGCGCCCAGCCCAGGCTCCGCCACCACAACGACAAAGCGGTCCTGACGGCAATCCTCCACGATCCGCCGGACTTCGTCTTCGCGCCCACACAGCACCACAGATCGAATGTACAATACTTCGCCCTTCTTGTTGGTGGAAGTTATCTTCAAACCTGGTGTCTATCCCAGCCATGTTCGATCAGACCTTCGTCAATACGCACGCGCGTACCCGCAGACCATGGACAGTAGCGGCTTCGTTGGCCATGTAAACAGGATTAGTGGCTGTAATGCTCATCCTGCCCCTGCTGCATCCGGAAGCACCGCATCCGAGGTTTGACGCGCCGGTCCGGGTGGCGCTGGAAGCGCTGACCACGCAATCGCCGCCGATGGCCAAACCGGCTCCGCGCGACGCTCAGCCGGCTCCGCGCCCCACCTTCACTGCGCCTGTGCGCGTTCCGGCCCACATCGCTATAGCCATGATGGACGGCCCATTGCCGGACCTGCCGATGGCGGCTCCGGGCTCCGTGGCCGGGGGATCTCCCATCGCGGCGATCGTCCTGGATTTACCGGCGCGCCTTCCTTCTTCCCCGCCATCCGTGCGGCCCGAACTGGCGCGGCCAGCGGAACCCGTACACGTCGGCGTCGGCGTTCAATCGGCCAAATTGATCTTCGGTCCGAAACCGCGCTACTCCGCCGTCGCCATCGCTGCGCATCTTGAGGGCACGGTCAAACTGCAAGCCGTCATCGCGGCCCGATGGAACCATCCGGAACCTGCGGCTGATGACCGGGCCTCCGCTTCTCGCCAGCCTCGCTCTCGAAGCCGTGAAGCAGTGGCGCTACCGGCCTACGCTGCTGAACGGCGTGCCGGTTGAAGTAATCACGGAAATCGACGTGGTGTTTACGCTGAGTGGTAATTGACCAGTTCGATGCCGCGCCGTTCCATCGCACTGCGCGTTTTCGGCGACACCAGCGCGGCCAGCTCAATGGCGCGGCTTTCTTTCAGACGCGTGCGGGCGGCGCGGAGCTCCGGCCCCAGCCGCCCTGGGTGGCACATGAACTCCGTCAGGCCCCCCGGCAGCTGATCGAGCGTGCGCACCAGAGACTCATCGTCCAGGGCGCCGGTGATTTGAAATCCCGTGAAATGATCGGTGGTCCGCAACCCCTCGAGAGCCGAGGCGAAACGGGGCCGCAGCAACCCCATTCCCAGCGCCACCGCGCGTTTCAGGACGCGGGCCTTATCGTCGATGCCGAAATCGAAGGGCCGCCGCACCCACTGGATATCGAACTCGCGCGCCACCTTAGCCACCGCTTCGAGCACCGGCGGCAGCAGATGCGAATGCTTGTGCGAGTCGATGTGGCTGGGATGAATCCCCGCGCCGATCAGCTTCCGCACCTGCGCTCGAATTTCTTCGTAAAGGGGGAAATCGCGGCGGAACAGGTTCGCGATCAAATCCTTCACCGTCGCCGGAAGCGCGCGTGTTGGATCGAGCACGCTCTGCCCCTCGACCAACACCACGTGGCATCCCACATCGAGCGAAGGTGCCTGGCGCGACCGGGCCACGGCGTCTTCGAACGCTTCGCCGTTCGCCATCAGCGTTGTGGCTGTAAGAATGCCGGAGCGGTGCGCTTCGACGATCCCCTCGTTCACATCGCGCGTGAACCCGAAATCGTCCGCGTTTACGATCATCCGCCGTCCGGGCATCGGCCTAAAAAATAGCCAACTTGATGCTCAGAAACTTCTTCGGGTTCTTATGCA
Organism: Bryobacteraceae bacterium; assembly: GCA_050015835.1. Taxonomy (GTDB): domain Bacteria; phylum Acidobacteriota; class Terriglobia; order Bryobacterales; family Bryobacteraceae; genus BOG-234. The sequence continues at coordinate 16,660 of JBEKAQ010000005.1, forward strand.
CGTCCACCAGCAGGCTGTTCAGCTCCCGGGTTACCCCATTCATCGAATCGTAGAGCTGAGGATTCACCATCAGCTGGCCGATCGTCCCCTGGCCCGAATTGATCTTGTCGATCGCGGTGTTCACCTTCTGAGCCACCAGATCGAGCTGCTTGTAGACGTCCTCGTCCTTGAGGAACTTTCCCGCCGTCCCCTTGCCCGCGTTCAGATCGTCGAGCAGTTTTTTCGCTTCCGTCAGGCTCAAGTGCGCTTCGTCGTAAAGCTGCGGATCGTAGAGCAGTTTCCCGGCCGAGCCGCGGCCCTGCTGCACCTGCGCCAGCATATCGTCCAGACGCTGGATGGGACGCCGGATCTCGTTGTAAAGACTGTCGTCGTAAAGCAGATGGTTAATGGTGCCGTTGCTGTTCCTTACGTCTTTGACAATCTGCTCCACTTCGCCCGCCGTGGCATTCAGCCGGTCGTACAGCGAATCGTCCTTCAGCAGCTTTCCGAGATTCCCCTGACCCGAATCCACCACGGCCAGAATTCCGTCCACGCGTCCCAGGATGGTCTTGAACTGATTCAGCAGTCCGGACGCCTGGGCCATGATTTCGGGAATATCCTGCGTCGTGAACGAAGCGACTTCGCCATTGGCCTGCACGTGCTTCGGATGCGTCCCCCTGGTGATATTGATGTACTTGTCGCCCAGCAGATTGGCGGCCTTCAGGGTTGCGGTCGAGTCGTCCGGGATCAGGTCCAGATATCTGCGGCTGATCTTCATCTGAATTTCCACCGTACGCTTCGGATCGTGCGATCCCGAGAGTTGCACCTTAAATATGTGGCCGACATAAATGCCGTTCAGCCGGACCTCCGCGTTCTCCGCGATGCCCGCCGAATCTTCCATGTAGGTGCGCAGAACCGCCTCGGGCTGGAATATATTGCTTTTTCCGCTCAGCAGAAAGATGAGCACGGCGGCGATGATCATGGCGATCGTCGCCAACACACCGACCCGCAACTCCGCCCAATGTACCCGCTTCTGCGATGCCATAAATTACGCTTCGCCGCTATGCCGCATTCTGTTCCGGACGCTTTACAAACTTGGACATATAAGGATCGGAGGAGGCCTCCAGCTCCGTCTGATTCCCCTCGAAAATCAGACGTCCTTCCCGGAGCACCATAAAAATCGTTTTCGTTCCCGAACTCCCCGCCTGATCGAGCCGGCCACTTTCAGGATTGTAGCGGAAATTGGCCACCAGGTTCCCATCCTGGTACCGGTAAGTTACAACTAACGCTGTCGTATTGTCCACATCCCGCTCTTTGATGATGAGCGCCATGATGGTATGGGCGGTGATCGGATCCAGTCCCGCGGTAGGCGAATCGTAGAAAAGAAGAGGAGGTTTGGCGACTACGGCGCGCGCGATGGCGACCCGGCGGCGCATGCCCCCCGAAAGTTCGCTCGGATATTTCTCCATGGTGTGCTCCAACTCCACGAAACGCAGCGAATCGCGCACCGCCTCCACCATTTTCTCGCGGGGCATCCCATGGAAGGCTTTTTGGTTGATCAGCGGGTAGGCCACGTTCTGGGCTACGGTCATCGAATCGAACAGCGCGCTCTCCTGAAACAGCATGCCCAGTTTGCTGCGAACGTCGAACAATTCGGTCTCCGGTCTGGTTTCGATGTCCTCGCCCAGCAGGATGATGCGTCCGTGCGACGGCCGATTCAGGCCCATGGCCGTCTTCAGCAGCACCGTCTTGCCGCTGCCGGCCGCCCCCAGAATAATCCGTGTTTCGCCCTGCCTGACGTCGAAGGAAACGCCGTCGAGAGCCCGCACATCGCCGAATTCGACACTAACGTTCTCAAAGCGCAGCAGGCTCTCGCCGTCGCCGGCCATCAGACCGTCGCCCCGCCGTTGACGAACATGAGCCCCAGGAAAAAGTCCAGCACAAAGATGACGACCGATGCCCAAACCATGGCCTGCGTGGTGGCGCGGCCCACGCCCTGCGTGCCGCCGGTGGTCTTCAGGCCGAAATAGCAGCCGAACAGCGATACCGAAAACGACATGATGAACGGCTTCAGCAATCCCTGGCCGACGTCCGACCAGCCCAGCGCGCGCCATGCCAGCGACCAGTACTGGACGGCCTTCAAATCGTAGAAATACTTACCTACCGCAAACCCGCCGCCCATGCCGATCAGATCGCCGATCACGGTCAGGCAGGGCAGCATGATGGCCGTTGCGATCACCCGCGGCGTCACCAGTTTCTGAATCGGGTCGGTACCCAGCGCGCGCATGGCGTCGATCTGCTCGGTCACCTTCATGGATCCCAGTTCGCTCGCGATCCCCGATGCATTGCGTCCCGCTACCATGACGGACGTCAGCACCGGCCCCAGCTCGCGCACCAGAATGATGGAAACCGCCTGGCCGGTGCGGCCGGTCTGCCCGTACTGCTGCAACTCGCGGCCCAGCTGCAATGCCATCACCGCGCCGGTAAATACTCCCACCAGAAGAACGATGGGAAGGCTGCCCACGCCGATGGAATCCATCTGGAGAACGACATCGTCGAAGTAGTGCGGTTTGCGCGCGAGGTTGAGGAGCGCCCGGCCCGTGAGCAGGTAGAACGCCTGGATCTCCTGGATGGGGCCCTTCAGCTTGTCAAGCACGGCGGTGTCGGAGTACGAAACCGATGCTAGCATAACAAGCAACCCCATGAAAGGATTAACCGACGTTCCCGGCATCCTGGTCGGCCATGCCACGGACGCCCAGGCGCTCACCGGATGTACGGTAATTCTGTGTGGCACGGAAGCGGTGGGCGGCGCCGATGTGCGCGGATCGGCTACCGGCTCCTGTGAGATCGAGACGCTTCATCCCGGCCACGTCGCGCCTTATGTGAACGCCATTGTGCTGGCGGGCGGCAGCGCCTTCGGGCTCGAGGCTTCCTCCGGGACCCGGCGCGTGCTGGAAAAACGCGGTGTGGGTTTCGATACCGGAGTCGCCCATGTGCCGATTGTTCCCGCGGCCATTCTGTTCGACCTGGCGATCGGCCGCCCGGATGTCCGTCCCGGCCGTGAAATGGGTGAGAAGGCCACTCTGGCGGCGAGCGATGGGCCGGTGGCGGAGGGCAACGTGGGCGCTGGGGCCGGCGCTACCGTAGGCAAGATTTTCGGTATGAAGCAGGCCATGAAGAGCGGCGTCGGAAGCGCGTCTCTGACGCTCGGGTCGGGCGCCATGGTAGCGGCGCTGGTGGTGGTGAACGCTCTGGGAGACGTAATCGACCCGCAAACGGGAAAGATTATCGCGGGCGCCAGAAAATCCCCCGCCAGCCGCGATTTCGTGAATTCGGCCGCGGCGATGCGGCATGGCATCGGGGCCGCCGCGCCGTTCCGGGGAAATACCACGCTGGCGGTGGTTGCCACCAATGTGCGGCTCGATAAAGTGCAGACCAACAAACTCGCGGCGCTCGCGAGCACGGGCGTGGTGCGCACTATTGTGCCGGTAAACACCATGGCCGATGGGGACATCACGTTTGCCCTTTCGCTTGGCAAAGAACGCGCCCCGGTAGATGAGGTAGGTGTGGCCGCCGCCGAGGTTCTGGCGCTGTCGGTGATTCGCGCAGTGAAGGCGGCCCGGACGGCAGGCGGAATTCCCGGTCTGGCCGGCTAGGCGTGCTAAGTTGCTCCTGATGGAAGATATTACGGTCATCGTATTGGGCGACCCCGTTGAACCCACGTTGAAACAGCTACACGAAATGGGGCCGGGAGTCGCGGTGAAGATAGCAAAAAAGGCGGATGAGCTGGGGTCCGCTCTGGAACAGGCGCGCGTTTTGTACAGCTGGTCGGGCAGCCGGGCGGAGATCAAACAAGTGCTGGCACGCGCGCCCCGGCTCCAATGGATTCAATCGCGCAGCGCGGGCCTCGATTCGCTTTTGTTCCCGGAGTTAATTGAGAGCAAAATTCCCCTGACTAACGGCAGCGGCGTCTTCAGCCAGTCGCTGGGAGAATTTGTAATTGCCGGCGCGCTCTATTTCGCGAAGGACATTCCGCGCATGGTCCGGTCCAAAGCGGAGCGGCGCTGGGACGTTTTCGAGCTCTTCGAGATCAGCGCGCAGACCATGGGAATCGTGGGGCATGGGGATATCGGACGGGCCGTCGCGCGGCGCGCCAAAGCCATGGGAATGCGGGTATTGGCGCTGCGCCGGGATCCCGCGCCGCGGCCCGGCGACGAAGACGTCGATCGCGTCTATGCCAACCAGGATCTGCATGAAATGCTGCCGGAATGCGATTACGTGGTGGCGGCCGCGCCGCTGACTCCCGAGACCAAACACATGATCGGGAGGGCCGAATTCAATCGCATGAAGCCGTCGGCGGTGGTGATGAACGTGGGCCGCGGACCGGTGGTCGACGAGGCCGCGCTGGCGGAGGCGCTCGCCACCCGCCGCATTCACGGAGCCGCCATCGACGTATTCGAAGTCGAACCCCTGCCGCCGGAGAGCCCGCTGTGGGCGCTGGATAATATCCTGATCTCCGCGCATACGGCCGACCACACCACCACCTGGCTCAACGATGCCGTGGTGTTTTTTATGGAGCAGTTCGGGCGCTGGCGCCGCGGCGAACCGTTGAGGAACGTCGTCGACAAACGCGCGGGGTATTGAGTCGAAGCGTTGCGTTGGTATGAATTATGAGTCATACTTCAAAGTATGAAGATTGGCGAGCGGGGCCAGGTTACGATTCCTAAGGAAATCAGAACACGATTCGGGCTCGGGCCCGAGACAGAAGTTGAGTTCGAGGTGCGAAACGGCTCGATCGTTCTGAAAAAGGCTCCCCGAAAGCTGGATCTGAACAAGTGGAAGGGCCGCTGCAAAGCCAGCTTCGATGAACTTGGGTCCACTTCAGTGGACAAGTTTATTGAAGATGTGCGTGGTCGCTGAAAATCAAAGTGATCACCGCTGTCGATACCAACGTCTTTCTCGACATCCTCTTGCCGAACGAAGCCTTCTGCGGCCTTTCCACAGCGGCTCTGGAGGAGGCTGCCAGCGCCGGTTCCCTGATCGTCTGCGACCTTGTGTACGCGGAACTCTGTGTTCACTTCGCGAGGCAAAAGGAGTGCGACGAGTTTCTGGCGGCGAGCGAGGTTCGGGTCGAGCCGTTGACCAGGGCTACGCACTTCATTGCCAGTCGCGCATGGCGAACGTATCGAGAGCAAGGGGGGTCGAGGACGCGTATCCTGGCGGATTTTCTGATTGGCGCTCACGCTCAGACGCAAGCATCGCGGCTGCTCTCTCGCGATCGCGGCTTCTATCGCAAGCTCTTTCCAAAACTCACACTGCTCGATCCGTCAGACAGGACGGTGCGACATTAAGCGCGCTCAGAACGTGTAGCTCAGCCCGAACAGCGGAGTGAACTGTTCGAAGATCCCGCGTGCCGTATTATTCGGCGCCGGGACGATCTGCCGCTTGGGGAACGTGGTCAGGTAATCCTGGAATTCCGCGCGCAGCAGCATGTGCGGCACGGGCCGGAAGGTTACGCCTCCGCCGGCTCCGTAGGCTACCTTCCAGACGTCGTTGGTGGCGAGCGTGGCAATTTGTGGAATCGGCTGCGGGTTTGGCGCCGGACCGGCGATGATATAGTCCTTCGCCCCGACGCCTCCGATCAGATAAGGCCGCCAGCGGCTCACGCGCCTCCTGAAGTGGAACAGCAATTCGTAGGCAAGAGCATCCGATTGACCCTGAATGTCCGTTTTAACGGTGGGAGTCTGCAGGAACGGGTGGCCGTCGTGATAGAGATAACGAAACTCGGCGGACACGTAATCGGAGAATTCATCTCCGAGGATCACGCCGGCCGCGAAACGGGTTCGAATCCCCGCCTTCGCCGTTCCATCGGCCGAATAGATACTGCCGTCGCGGTAGAAGCCGTACCCGATATCCGCCCCGATTTCGTATTCCTGGCCGAAGGCGGCGCCCGCAAAAAGAACAAAAAGAATTACGCCTGAACGCTGCACTGCCTCGATCATAGCGAAGCCCTGGCCTGCTAAGCTGAGGGGCGTCTGTGCCACGCCGGTTGCGCATCGTTCTCACCTCGCTCGTTCCCATTTTGCTCGTCGCGGCGGGTATGCGGCTTTGGTTCGCGTGGGATTATCAGCGGCACGCTCCGCACCAGGCGCTGAGCGCCATCCCGTTTCTTTTCGAATCGGGAAATATCGCCGTTTCGCTGGCCAAAGGAAACGGATTCGGATCTCCCTTCCGCGTCGACACCGGACCCACCGCGTGGATGTCTCCGCTCTATCCACTGCTTCTTTCCGGCATTCTGCGAATCTTCGGCATCTATACCTATCAGTCCTGGGTGGCAGCCGTCCTGATGAACATCTGCTTTTCGACGCTCGCCTGCGTGCCCGTCTACTACACCGCGAAGCGCATCGGCGGCACACCGGCCGCGGCGCTGGCGGGATGGCTCTGGGCCATCTTTCCCAACGCGATTCTGCTCAGCTTCCAGAGCTTGTGGGATACGTCCCTCTCGGCCCTGCTCGGGATCGCGGTGGTCTGGGCCACCCTGCGCGTCGCGGGTTCCACGCGTCCCATCGAATGGTGGGCTTACGGCCTCGTTTGGGGAACGGCGCTGATGTCCAACGCGGCGCTTCTTTCACTATTGCCGCTGCTGCTGGGATGGGCGATCTGGAATAGCCGGTCCGCGCGCAATTTCATCTCGAATGGCGCGCTCGCCGCGGGCATGGTGGTGCTGTGCTGCGTCCCCTGGACAGTCCGCAACTACCGCGTTTTCCATACCTTTGTTCCGCTCAGATCCGTGCTGGGCCTGCAATTGTGGGTGGGCAACAATCCCGAGGCGAAGGTCGTCTGGCGCGGCGAACAGCATCCCATCCACGATTCATCGGAACGCGATCGCTACGTGCAGTTGGGCGAGATCGCGTATATGCACGAGAAGCTCGATAACGCGCTCCGCTATATCTTCACCCATCCGGGCCATGAAAGCGAATTGATCGGCGGGCGTTTCGTGATGTTCTGGGCGGGAGGCACGCCCCACCCCATAGCGGATTTCCTGCACGACCGCTCTCCATGGTTCCGCTACGTCCTGATCTTCAATCTGTGCGCGGCGCTGGCGGCGCTGGCCGGTATCGTCCTGCTGTTCCTGGCCCGAAATCCGTATGTGTTCCCAGTCGCGGTGGGCCCGCTGCTGTTTCCGCTCGCGTACTACATGACGCTGGCCATGCCGCGTTACCGGCATCCCATCGATCCCACCCTGATGGTGCTGCTTGGGTTTGTTCTCTACCGCGCCGGCACGCGATTCCCGGCGATCCACACTGAATCGATCTTCCGCACGTTGCGGATGTCGTCGAGAGGATTGCCGTCGAGGACCACTAAATCGGCCCACTTGCCCGGCTCGAGAGTCCCGAACTGATCCGACATGTGCAGGCAGCGCGCGCCCATGCTGGTGGACGCCACGATGGCCTGCATGGGCGTAAGCCCGGCTTTGGTCATGTATTCCAGCTCCAGCAGCTCGAAGTATCCCTGGAACCGGTAGTCGGGACCGGTGTCCGTTCCCATCACCACCTGGACGCCGGCGTCCTCCAGCTTCTTAAGATTCTTCATAGCCACCGGCAGGTGCTCCCGGTACCAAATGGCGCCCTTGTTGGTACGCATGGCATCCTGGAACGCCGGCTCCCGCGCCTTCGCCACTTGTTCGCGATTGGCGTCGCGCAGAAAGAGCGGGTCGTCGAGAAACGCCGGCTTGTCCGCGTAAATGAATGTCGAAACTTCGCGCATCAACGTGGGATTGTAGAAGGCATTGTTCTTCTTGAGCAGCGCGATGGTCTCATCGTCCACTTCCCGATCGCGCACGCTGTGGGCGATGTAATCGGCGCCGAGGCGCAGGACCGCCTTCGCATCGGCGAGCTTCACAATATGCACGGCGATGCGCATACCCTTCGCGTGCGCCTCCTGGATGATCGCGGTATACACGTCGGGCTGCATCGGCGTGGTGGCGCCCAGCTGATCGTCGATGCGAATCTTGACGATATCGGTCTTCGCCGCCGCGATGGCGTCCACCGCTTTACGCCCTTCTTCCGGAGTTTTCGAAGTCGGGATCGGCCCGGCAATAAACAGCCGCGCGCGCTTCAGGGCCGGCGTCTGCTGCTCGGCGCGGGTTTGATCGCGCAGTTCGATTTCCTTATCGCCGCCCAGACTGAACACCGACGTCACACCATAGCGTGCGTAGATGCCCAGCTGGCTCACCTCGTTGACGTGGCTGTGGGCGCTGATCAACCCCGGAATAATCGTCTTGCCTGTGGCGTCGACTTGCAGCGCCCCGGCGGGAACCTTGACGGACATTCCGACCGCCTCGATGCGCCCGTTGCGGACAACAATCGTCGCCTTTTCCACCGCAGCCTTGCCCGTGCCATCGATAATGCGCGCTCCGGTAAAGGCGCGCACATCGTCCGCCGCACCGGCCACAGCCGGAATGAGACTCAGAATCCCGGTCGCCAGCAGCAGCCATGCTGAGCTTCGCGTATTAGTTTTCCGCGTGTTAGTTTTCATGGTTCCGTTCACTCTTCACGCGATAGTATACTCTTCCCGCGAATTAAGAGGGACGGTACGGCTGAAATGGAAATCCGGTAGTCCGATGGCTGCACCCACCGGCGTTACCGGATCTGGTTCGCTGCGGTCTTCATCACCATTCACATGCCGCAGGCCCGTGGCGACAGGTTGACGGTGTACCTCCGGGTCCGCGGGGCTGGCAGTCCCGCTAAGTTTGCGCTGCTGCGGCGGCAGCCGGCTTCTAGTTCGCCTGCAGCCCTTTGATGTAGTCGGTGAGATTCGCGACCCGCAGGGTAACGACGCTGTCCCCCGCGCTCACGGAGTGGAAGATGTCACCCCACATCGGCATGTCCCGTGTTCCGTGCGCCGCCACCGACTGCGCGTCGCCTCTGATGAAGTTCTGAACCTCGAGCGCCGGGAACTTACCGTTGTTCTTTTTGCTCAGTAATGTCAGATTGGCCGGCGCCTTCTTGAGCGCGGACGCCGCTGGGCCGTTGCCCGTGCCGTCGGCGCCGTGACACGCGGCGCAATAGTCCTTGAACATCGCAGCGCCCGAGGATGGCTGCGTATAGCCGATGTCAACTTTCTTAATCTGTTTGGGGGGCTCCTGGCCGAACAGGAATGCCGAGACAGCCAGTGTTGCCGCAAATGTGATGAGTATGCGCATGTCGCTTACTCTCCTTTCGGCTTCGGGTTAAGGCAACTGTCCGGCCAATCCCAATCCGGAGCGAAAATATTCGGGCAGAGAAGGCTTGGTATCGACCAGAATCTCGAGCACCGCGCGCCGGTCCGCCGCCGTCAGCGACTGGTATGCCGGGGATTGATCTTTTCCGCTCAATACTTCCCACAGGCGCTGATACAACGGTTCTTTCACCGCCGCCGGCAAAGCTTCGAACGAATCCGAATAAATCAGAAAACTGCACGGATAACGAAAGAGCCGCCGCCGCAGATCCGTCTCTCGCAGAGAACGGCCCAGATGATCCTTCGGCCCTCGTTCCTCGAACTCTGCGCGAAATGGCGCAGTGCCGGTGACGCGATAACGCAGGCGAGGCTCATCCGCGAACAGCATGTAGCGGACCGTGCTCTCGATGGTAGCCGCCAACTCCGGCCGGTTCAGCCGCGCCTCATATCCCAGCCGTGTAATCAAATTGTGCATCTGCACCTGATGATTGAGAACCATCAGCGCCACCACGTCGCTGGTGGGCTCCGGATACTGTGCGGTATCCACTCGCCCCTTGAGATCGATTACGTTGGCGCCGCGCTCGGTGTCGATCTTGTAAGAGCTGCCTTTAGCCGTCCCATTTCCCAAATGGCGCTCATCGCCGTGTGTGCCCGTCACGTACCAGCCTCCCCAGCGCTGGTTCAGAGGACTCCGATGATCGGTCAGAAACGAGCCCGCTTCGAGAATCGGCTCACCCGCGCTGTTGGTGAATACCGATCTCGTCAGGAACCCCGGAACGCTCATCGTGTTCACCGAGAAGTGGCACTTCAGGCACTCTTCGTTCTTTCGTATCAACTCCGGATGCGCCGTCTTCTTCTGCGCCATCACGTAAAACATCGCGCCCTTTTGAGGATCGATCGCGGCGACCTCGAGTAACCCCCCGCGCACCAGGCCCACGTACACGTCGTCCCCGAAATAGATGGCGCGGGGATGCTCGGGCGAGATGCGATCCACCTGCAGGCTGGTCTTGGAAAAAACCAGGGTCTGCGATGAGACCGGTATGTGGAGCTCCCGCAGAACCGATTCCAGATATCCCCATTTGTCGCCGAACTCGAGGTGCGCCTGGCCGCTGTCGAGGCGCTTTTGCAGATCGCTCGCCAGATCCTGCGTCTCGCCCGATTCATAAAGAATGGCTGGGTCGTCAAGCCGTGGTACGAACAATGGAGGCGATTGGGGTGTGGCCAGCGCCGGCGCCAGCAGGCACACTAAGGCCGTCAGTCTCATGCAGGGAAACATCGTGCAGTTGCGATTCCACTCACACAGTTGCGATCCACTCACGATGATACGCCCGACGCGCGCATCATTTCAGGGGAAGTTCGATGGTGACCAGCAGGCCCGGTTGCTGGTTTGCGGCCGTGATGCGCCCGTGGTGTAAAGAAATAGCTCGGGAGGCGATGGCGAGCCCCAACCCTACGCCGCCGGTGGAACTGTCCCGGGACTGGTCGACGCGGTAGAAGGGCGTGAAGATTCTCGAAAGAGAATCCCCCGGAACGCCCGGTCCGCAGTCCCGCACCGTGACGATCGCCGAACTCCGCTGGGCCGTGGCGTTGATCTCGATCGCGCTCTCGTCGGGCGCATAGCGGATGGCGTTGCGAACCACGTTTTCAATGGCCCGGCGCAGCAGTTCCTGATCGCCCGTAACCTCGATGGGCCCGGCCGCCAGATCGACCCGGCAGCGCTTGGCCTCGGCTTCGATGCGGCAATCGTGCGCGATTCCTTCGAGAAGTCCCGAAAGACCAACCGGCTCAAACTTACGCGATTCGGGATCGCCCTCGGCGCGCGTCATATCGAGCAGCGAACCGACCAGCACGGTGAGGCGGGCAATCTCTTTGCGGATGCGGGCCGCGGCGGCTTCGCGGTCGTCCGCCGTGCGCAGCAGTTCGGCGGCAAAACTCAACCTCGCGAGGGGCGACCGAAGCTCATGCGAAATGTCGCGCAGCAGCCGCCGCTCCGCCGCCAGCAGCGTTTCGATACGCTCGCCCATCTGGTCGAAGGCGCGGGCCATTTGTCCGATCTCGTCGCCGCGCGTGAAATTGGCGCGCGCCGTCAGATCTCCGCGGCCGAAGCGTTCCACGGTGCGCGCCAGCCTGCGCAGGGGAGCCCCGATATCCTTGGCGAGCACCCAGCAGAGCACCGCCACCACACCGAGAATCAGCACGTAATAAAAGAGGAAACTCCAGGGCGTGAAGGGGGGCGGCATCGAGGTGGCGAAAAACCAGTAGCGGCCGTCATCGCTCGGTTTGGCAAAGATCAGATGGCTGCCGCGCTTCGGCCCGCCGTTCCCTCGCTCGCGCGCTTCGGCGATCAGTGCCGAGTGGTCGGCGCCGGTAAGCAGATCCGTGCCTTTCGAGTCGCTGAGAAAATGTTCGCCCTGAAAATATGTTTCGAGCTTGCGCAGATTCTCGCGCAAACCCTCGCGGCCGCCGGCTTCGTACGCCTCAATGGCCTGATCTCTTTGCTGAGCATCCAGGCGGTTGAATATATTGCGCGTCGCGCGGCCTCCGTAGTAGTTGGAGATGTATATGAACAGTCCCAGAGAGACCGCGAGTGTGGCGAATACCCACAAAAGAATTCTCGCGTAAATCGATCTCACGCATCCTCCCCGGAGACCGGAGCCAGCATGTATCCCACGCCCCGGATGGTTCGAATCGGCGCTTCCTCGCCCCGGCTCAGCTTTTTCCGCAGATGGCTGATGTGAACGTCGAGCGAGCGCTCGAAAGGGGTGGCTTCGCGCTGATGCAGCGTGGCCGTAATTTCGTCGCGCGAAACGATACGCCCCGCCGCCCGCGCCAGCAACAGCAGGATATCGAATTCAAGCGATGTGAGATCGACCGGCTCCTGGTTGATCCATGCCTTACGCAGCGCCGAGTCGACGCGCAGCGCCCCTCTGCCGATCGTTTCTTCCTTCTGCTCCGTATGTCCCGACCGGCGCAGTACGGCCCGAATGCGCGCCAGCAGCTCGCCCGGCTCGAACGGCTTGGGCAGATAGTCGTCGGCCCCCAGATTGAGTCCGCCGATGCGGTCTTCCCGCTCCGTGCGCGCCGTCAGCATGATCACCGGGACCGCGCTCCGCCGCCGCAGCGCGCGCAACACCTCGAAGCCGTCGAGGACGGGAATCATCACGTCCAGCAGAATGATGTCGAAGCTGCCGGCCAGAGCCCGCGCCAGTCCGCTCGGCCCATCGTGCGCGGCTTCAAGCGAAAAGTTGTGCTGGATGAAGAATTCCGTCATCAACGCGCACAGGTCCACATCGTCCTCGATGAGGAGCATGCGTCTCTGCTGCGATTCGTCCTTTTCCATACCGTTCAAACTGAAAGGTCCGCCAATTGCAATGTACACGTTTCCGCGCCCCTGGCGAAGGTTCGGCCCTCGAATTTAACAAATCTTAAGAGCGCCGCTGCGCCCGGCCGCCGTGTACTGGAGATAAGAGAAACGAAATGTCATCATCTTCTATTTCATCGATTCGGTTGGCGGTGGTTTGGTTTGGAATCGCGGCGGCGGCGCTTGGGCAAAACGCCGGCACCGTGCGTGGAACGGCTACCGATCCCTCGGCCGCCGTGGTCCCCGGCGTTACCGTCCAGGTTATGGGCAACGGCATCGCGCGCACCGCGAAGTCCGATGGACAGGGTAAATACACGATTACGCTTCCTCCGGGGACCTATTCTCTGCGCGCCGACGCCAAGGGCTTTGTCACCTTTATTTCGGCCGCCGTCACGGTGACCGCCGGTTCGCCCGCCGTGGTCGACATCCCGCTGCAGATCGCCACCGAGGCCCAGCAGGTTTCGGTAGTCGACGAGGCCGCCGGGCAGCTCAGCACCGAAGCCTCCGCCAACGTCGGCGCGCTGGTGCTCAAGAACTCCGATCTCGACGCGCTGCCCGACGATCCCGACGATCTGCAATCCGACCTCGAAGCCCTCGCCGGTCCCGCCGCCGGCCCCAGTGGAGCGCAATTCTTCGTCGACGGCTTCAGCGGCGGCCAGCTTCCGCCCAAGAGCTCGATTCGCGAGATCCGCATCAACTCCAATCCGTTTTCGTCCGAGTTCGATCGCCCCGGCTTCGGACGCATCGAGATCTTTACCAAGCCCGGCACCGACAGCTATCACGGCAGCCTGTTCCTTAATTACGGGGACCGCATTTTCGATACGCGCAATCCGTTTCTCGCTACCGAGCCCGGCTATAACTCAAAGATGATCGGCGCCAATCTGAGCGGCCCCGTCAATAAAAAGGCTTCGTTTTTCCTTGATTTCAACCGGCGGCAGATCGACGAGGACGCATTGATCAACGCGCAGTGGGTGCCCCCCGGCAGCCTGACCGCGGTGCCGTACGACGGTGCGTTTCCCACGCCCAACCGCTTCTGGCTGATCGCTCCGCGCCTCGACTATCAGATCAATGCCACCAACACGCTGGTGCTCCGCTATACCCATATCGATTCGACCAACGTCGGCGGCGTGGGCGGTTTCAGCCTGCCCGCCGAAGCCACCAATTCGGCCATGAAGATCAACAACGTGCAGGCCACCGAGACCATGATCATCGGCACGCGGGCCGTGGATGAGTCGCGCTTTCAGTACAACATCGCTCACAACAATCAGAATGCCGAGGGCAATCCCAATATCCCCGTCGTCAATGTTGCCGGCGCCTTCACTGACGGCGGCTCGCCTTTCGTGGCTAACTACAGCGATACCAAATCTTACGAATTTCAGAACATCCTGACTTTCACCCAGGGGACCCACGCCATCAAGGTCGGCGGCCGCGCCCGTCAGACCGATCTGGCCAGCCAATCGACCAGCGACTTCAACGGCGCATGGACGTTTACGTCGCTCGCGGCCTATCTGGCGAACGAGCCCTCTCAGTTCACGGAAAGCAAGGGCGACCCGATCTCCTCCGTGCGCCAGTTCGACCTCGGCCTCTTCGTCCAGGACGATTGGCGTCTGCGTCCCAACCTCACCGTCAACACCGGTCTGCGCTACGAGACGCAGAACAATATTCGCGACCATAACGACTGGGCGCCGCGTCTGGCCTTCGCCTGGGCGCCCGGAGCGGGCAAAACCGGCTCGGGCAAAACCGTGATTCGCGCCGGCTGGGGCATGTTCTACGACCGCTTCGACGAAAACAATACCCTGCAGGCTCTGCGTTTCAATGGGACCACGCAGGAAAATTACCAGCTCAACGCGTCTCCCCTGCTGCTGAGTTACCCCAATGTGCCGTTGCAATCGTCGCTCGCAATCGTGCCGCAGAATATCTACCAGGTGGATCGGTCCGTGCGCGCGCCGTACCTGATGCAATCGGCCGTGAGTCTCGAGCGCTCGCTGCCGGCCCGGAGCTCGCTCTCCGTGAATTTCGTCAATTCCCGCGGCGACCACACGCTGCGCACCCGCGACATCAACGCGCCGCTGCCGGGCACAGGCACGCTCCCCTACCCCGCCAATGGTCCCATCTACCAATACGAGACCTCCGGGATCTTCAAACAGACGCAGCTGATTACCAACCTGAGCACCCGCTTCAGCTCCCGCTTCACCCTGCAGGGCTATTACGCGCTCGGCTTCGCGCACAGCAACGCGCAAGGGCTTCCGATGGATCAATACAACACCAGTCTCGATTGGGGGCGCGCCCAGTTCGACGTCCGCAACCGCGCCTTCATCGGCGGCAACATCATTCTGAAATGGGGAATCAGCGCGGCGCCTTTCATCACCATGAGTTCCGGCTCGCCCTTCAATATCACGACGGGCGGCACTTACGACGGCGACGGCATTTTCAACGCGCGTCCCTCTTTTGCCAGCGCCTCGTCGCTTCCGGCCAATGTTAAGAAGACGGCTTACGGCACCTTCGATCTGGTGCCCGAACCCGGTGAGACCATCATTCCGGTCAATTACGGCGAGGGCCCTGCCCAGTATTCGGTAAACCTGCGCATCAGCCGGACCTGGTCGTGGGGTGAAAAAGCCTCGCCCAACGGCATGCCCCCCGGGATGGGTGGACCCGGTGGGCCAGGTGGTGGAGGACCGCCTCCCGGTATGGGTGGTGGTGGGCGCGGCGGACCTCCCGGTGGTGGCGGCGGATTCGGTGGCGGCATGGGCGGCCCCGGCGGCCCCATGGGCATGGGAGGCGGTCAGGCGGGCAAAAAGTACAGCCTCACCGCCACCGTCAACGCGCGCAATATCTTCAACATCGTGAACCTCGCCCCGCCGCAGGGCGTCCTCACCTCGCCGTTCTTCGGCGAATCGACCGCTCTGGCGAGTGGTTTCGGACCCTTCGGCGGTGGTGGGGGTGCAGCGGG
Source organism: Bryobacteraceae bacterium (assembly GCA_050015835.1). Lineage (GTDB taxonomy): Bacteria > Acidobacteriota > Terriglobia > Bryobacterales > Bryobacteraceae > BOG-234. Next base: position 32,169 of record JBEKAQ010000005.1, read on the forward strand.
CGTTCGCCGCATCGAACTGCAATTGCGCCTGTCGTTTTAATGAGTGCTCTACTTGCCGACCCAGCCGCCGTCGGCGTAAAAGCTCTGGCCCGTGACGTAACTGGCTTCCTCGGAAGCCAGAAACGCCGCCACTTCGCCGATTTCCTTCGGCCTCCCGGCGCGCCCCAGCGAGATCTGCGCCAGTACGGCCGGAAGCAGCGTGGCGTCCTTCATGACCCACTCCACCATCTCGGTGTCGATCAATCCGGGATGGATGCAATTGACCCGAATGCCCTGGTGTGTCACCTCGGCCGACATGTTGCGCGTCAATGCTTCGAGGCCCAGTTTGGCAGGCGCGTAGTGAGTGCGGCCCGGCAGCACCTTGCCCGCCTGGATGGAGCCGATATTCACGATGACGCCCTTTCGTCCCGCCGCGATCGCCCGCCGGCAAAACACCTGCGAGCACAGCCACGCGCCCCTCAGATCCACGTCCGTGACCCGCGTCCACTGCTCGTCGGTCATTTCGAGAAAGGGAATGATGGTCTCGATCCCGGCGTTATTGACCAGCACATCGATGGGTCCGAATTCGTTCCAGACCCGGTCAAACATAGCCTCCACGTCGGCGCGCCGGGAAACATCGCCCCCTGCCGTCATGGCCCGTCGCCCACTGGCGCGAATCCCCTCCACCACGTGTTCCGCCTGCGCCCCCGTATCGACGTCGTTCACCACCACATCCGCGCCATGTGCGGCGAATATTTCCGCGATGCCGCGGCCGATCCCCCGGCGCGCACCCGTCACCAGCGCAATTTTTCCCGCGAGTTTCATCTGCATTAGTTTTTCACGATCGCCACGGCCCGCACCGGCGCCGCCGACGCGCCTCGCCACTTCACCGGCAGTACGCTCACGGTGAACGAATGGTACGGCGCCGGAATCTCGTGCAGATTGCACAGATTTTCCAGATGATAATACTCCCGCTCCCGCATCACCCGGTGCGCTTCCCAGAACTTTTTGCGCTCGAACATCTGCGCCACCGGCGGATCGAATCCGATGGCATCGATCCCCATCACCATCACGCCCCGGTCCAGCATGTAATGCACGCCCTCTTTGGTCATCCCCGGATGATCGGTCAGATAACTCTTCTCCGTGCTCCGCCGCGCCGCGTCCGTGCGCAGCAGCACAATGTCGAGCGGCTTGATCCGGTAGCCGCCCAGCCTGCGCTCGGCCTCCTCCAGATCGCCCACCAGAATCTCCTCGCCCGGACCCTTCGCCGTCAGGTCGAGCACCACGCCGTCGCCATAACAAAGGTCGAGCGGAATCTTCTCCGCGCGCGGCGCGTCCGGCTTCACGTGGCCCCAGGAGTCCATATGGGTTCCGATATGATCGCCCGTCACCACGATGCAGTGGTTGCAGATCTCGTCGACTCCGTACTTATCGGTGCCCACGCTGATCGCCATCTCCCGCTGCGTTTCCATATCCGTGATCACCGGCTTGGCCACGTTGGGATAGGTCATCATCCCTTTGTAGACTTCCATGCTCAGATCGATTAATCGAACGCCCATCTGTCCCCCGAAACAAACGATATCATTTTGCGCCATCCGGGCCGCCTGCCGCCCTGATATTATGCGAACGGCGCGGCAGTATTTGTGCGCCGGGTTTCGAGGGAGGCAATCGTGAAAGTTGTTGGATCTTTAATCGCAGCGCTGATTGTTTTTATCGCCGCGGGAATTGTCGCCGCGCAGCAGCCGCCCACGCCGCCCGGCCAGATGCGCGTGACCGAAGGCGCCGGCTCGACCATTTTCGGCAACACCTGCGAGAGTTGCCATGGCAATCCCAAGGTGGATAGCGCGCCCTCGCCAGCCACCCTCAAGCAGATGTCCCCCGAAAAAATCTACGAGGCGCTGACCACCGGAACCATGGTGGCGAATGCGAAAGACCTCTCCGATCAGCAGAAGCGCGATATCGCCGAGTGGGTCGGTGGGCGCAAATTAAACGCCGCCGGCGGCGACGCGCAAAACATGCCCAATCGCTGCGCCGACAATCCTCCCGTCAAGGATCTGACTTCCGCGCCCGCATGGAACGGCTGGAGCGATATCAACAACACCCGTTTTCAACCGGGCAAAGCGGCCGGATTATCGGCTGCTTCCGTCGAGCGGCTCAAGCTGAAATGGGCGTTCGGCATCCCCGCCGCCGCTTCCGTTTACGGCCAGCCTACGGTGGTGGATGGAAGAGTCTTTTTCAGCTCCGACACTGGCTGGGTCTACGGTCTCGACGCCGGCACCGGCTGCGTCCACTGGTCTTTCCAGGCGCAGACCGGCGTGCGCAGCGCCATTCAGATCGGCCTCGCCAAGCCCGGAACGCAGAAATACGCCGCCTACTTCGGCGACATCCACGGCAATGTCTACGCGGTCGACGCCGCCAACGGCGAGCTCCTCTGGAAGCACCTCGTCGATCCCCACCCGCTCTCCCGCATCACCGGCGGCGTGCGGTTTTATAACGGCCGGATCTATGTGCCGGTGGCCTCGCTCGAAGAGCCGGAATCGTCGAGCTACAACTACAAGTGCTGCACGTTCCGCGGCATGGTGGCGGCCCTGAACGCCGAAACCGGCAAGCAGATCTGGAAGACCTACACCATCGACCAGCCCGCTACGGAGCAAAAGACTCCCGACGGCAAGACTTTTCTGGGACCCTCGGGCGCAGGCGTGTGGAGCCCCACCGCCATCGATCCCAAACGTAACGCGCTTTACTTCACTACCGGCAACACGTTTTCGGCGCCCGACGTGGGCCGTTCGGACGGTGTGATGGCCCTCGATATGGACACCGGCAAAATTCTCTGGGTGCAGCAGGACGAGCAGCATGACGTTTGGCATACCGGCTGTCAATCGGGTCGTCCTCCCGCCGGATTCCCCACCAAGAACCCTGTCATCACCCCCGGTATCGCTAACGGAAACGCTCCGGGACGCGGTGGTGCTGCCGCATTTGCCGCCGGGCGCGGCGGGCGCGGTGGCGGGGGTGGGCGCGCGCAGATGCCCGACACCTACTATTGCCCCACTGAAACCGAGAATCCGGATTGGGATTTCTCCGCCGGGACGATTCTGGTCAACCTGCCGAATGGCAAGCGGCTGCTGCTCGCGGGCCAGAAATCCGGCCTCGTCTGGGCGCACGATCCCGACAACAAGGGTGCGCTGGTCTGGAGATCCGACGTATCGCGCGGCCAGATTGTGTTCGGCGGCGCGGCCGACAGCGAGAACGCCTACTATGTATTCCGCGGCGGCGGCGTGGCTGCTCTCGGATTGACCGATGGCGTGGAGAAATGGTTCCGCGCCCTCCCGCCGCAGCCCTCCATGAGCATTCATCCCGGCCTGACCGCCGGCGTGACTGTCATCCCCGGAGTGGTTTTCACCGCCGGCCTCGATGGCATGGTGCGCGCCTTTTATTCCAACAGCGGACAGCCCATCTGGGAATTCGACTCCACCCAGGAATTCAAGACCGTGAACGGCGTCCCCGGCAAAGGCGGTTCCATCGGATCGGCCGGCGTCACCGTGGCCGGAGGCATGGTCTTCGTGCCTTCCGGATACACCGGATTCCAAAACGGCCAGCCTGGCAACGTGCTGCTGGCCCTGGCCCCCCAATGACCCTGTTACCGAACCGCGACCCGGGCATCCCCTTCAGGGGTGCCGGCCGTAAGGGAGTGGCGCACCCGCCTCGATTACGAACAAGAACCGCCATCTTCGCCCTCACACTTGCCGTCTTTCCCATAATCGGTCAAACCCCGCCCAACCAGGGCCGGGGCCGCGGAGGAGGCGGAGCCGTTCCTAATGCCGCGCCCAACGCCGGACGAGGAGTCGCCTCGGTGCGCTGGGAAGCCTGGTCCGCCATGCGATCCGCCGTCACCGCTATCGTCGGCTGGAAGATCGGTGTCGAGGCCGATAGCTTCCGCCCCCTTAACTTCTGGGACGCCGGCGCGAAAATCGATCTGCTGGGCGTCGGCTACCTCGAAGGCGCGAGTACCCAGCAATTCGACGAAGAAATCCCCAAGCCCGTGGGCGACAATCTGGCCCCCGGTGAAATTAACGCGGTCCGCGACCGCCTCAACGCGCTCAGCCTCGCCATGACCGCCTACCGGGTCCCCACCCTCGGCCCTGCTGAGGATGCCGCGCGCCATTTATTCGAATTCGCCAAAAGCCTCGGCGTCGAAACTATCGTCTCGGATAAGCTGCCCGACGCGCTGCCGCAAATCGATAAGCTGGCCGGCGAATTCGCCATCAACGTAGCGATTTGCGGCAATCCCAAAACCGTGCTCGCGGCGGTGGAAAATCTCAGCCCGCGCATGGGCGTCTGCGGCGATACGGGGGCATGGACGAAGGCCGGCATCAAGCCCGTCGATGCGCTCACGCAACTGAAAGCGCGTCTCCTCGTGGTCCACATTGCGCCCGCCACGCCCGGCCTTACCGACCTCCTGCGCCAGATGTACACGCTCGATCTGAAGCCGTCCCTCATCACGGTGAACGGCACGCAGGCGGCGTTCGATGAATTCGAAAAGGCTCTGCGGCCCGTGCTGGCCGACAAGGTAGACCAGATGTCGCGCGTTGCCGCCATCCGCGGTCCCGACCGCCTCACGCCGGAAGTCAAGGCCCAGATCGATGCCGCCCTCCCTGCCAAAGCCGTCGCCGCGCCGAAAAAGCCGCGCAAGCTGCTGGTGCTCGATTTGAACGTCGCCTACAACGGGCATCTATCCATCCCCGCCGAAAATTACGCGCTGGAGCAGATGGGCAAGCGCACCGGCGCGTACGAAGCCGTCTTCAACAACGATCTGGATAATCTCAAATACGATAAGATCCGCCAGTTCGACGCCGTCTATCTCAACAACACTGTGGGGATGATTTTCGTCGATCCCGAAGTGCGCGACGGCCTGCTGCGTTTCGTGCGCGAAGGCGGCGGCCTCGGCGGCAACCACGGCACCAGCCACGTATCGATGGATTGGCCCGAGTTCCACGACATGATCGGCGTGGTGCGCGGCATCCATCGCGAGAACACTGAGAAGGCCTGGATCAAAATCGACGATCCCTCGAGCCCGCTCACGGTGCCCTTCGACGGCAAAGAGTTTCTCTACATGGATGAGTTTTTCCGCTTCCCGACCGCGCCCTACTCGCGGGAGAAGCTGCATGTGCTGCTCAGTATGGATGTGCAGAAGACGGATATGAATCAGGGGCGCCCCTGCCAGTGGCCCTGCGTGCGCCCGGATCACGATTACGCCGTAAGCTGGATTCGCAGCTACGGCAAAGGCCGCGTCTTCTTCGCCATCCTGGGACACCAGCCGACCATCTTCACCACTCCGCCGCTGGCCGATTACTTCTTCCGCGGCATTCAGTTCATCCTCGGCGACCTCAATGCCGACACCACGCCCAGCGCCAAACTCTCGGCCGCGCGCTGAAATGCTCAGGTACCAAAAAGCCGCAGGATAAATCCGGAGAGAGTCCTGAGCGACTGCGGGCCGGGCGGGGGCGTATGCGCGGTAAACAGCACGCCGGGCACGTCGGCCGCGTTGATGCAGTGATCGGCGATCCACGCATCGGTGTTGGTCTCGAAAACCTCGTCCGGGACTTCGCCCAGGCCCGTTTCCCAGGACGCGCGATAACCGGGTGCGTAGCCGACAATCAGATCCGGCGCGACGCTGCGATTGGCCGGCGCCGCGTGAATCTCCGCGACCGCCTCCACCACCGCGCGCCCATTTTCCGGGTCGCGCAGGCTTAAAAGTTCACGCTTCAGATCCTCGTGATCGGCGCCCGTGAGATAGAGAGAATTCAGCCCCATCGCGTACGCCTTCGTGCGCGGCCAATCGATGTTGCGCGCACTGTCCACGCTCAGCAGTCCCTGCCCCAACAGCCACGTATTCAGGTTCACGGCGCGGTCGAAAGTGCTGAACCCGTGATCGGACATCACCATCAACTGAGCCGCTGGTTCGCGCCGCATCACTTCTCCAATGGATGCGTCGACAGCGCGGTAGAACTCAAGCAGCTCCGCATCGTGCTTGCCCCAAAGCATGTGCGAATTCTGATCCACGGACGAAAAATAGAAGAATAGAAAGCCGCCGCTGAATCGATCCAGCGCCGCGCCCAGCAACTTCTGCTCATCGCGCAACACCAGCCTCGATTGCGCCAGAAACTGCGGCAGATCAAAAAAACCCTGGCGCAGCGCGGACGTGTCTTCCGCAATACCGACCGTGTAGAAGCGCCCCACTTCGCGCGCCAGATCGGGCGCGAGCGAAGCCGGCGTCGATATCGGCAGCGCCGGCTTCAGCGGATCGATATTGACCGGCGATACATACAACTCGAAACGCGGATGCAGCTGCTTCGCAAACACGCGAAACATGCCGTGCGCCGAAACCACGTGCGGAAGCAGAGGAAAATCGGCGGCCAGCCAATCCGACCACTCTCCCTGCTGCACAATGGCCATCTCATCGCCCACCTGCAGCCGCGCAACAGGCCGCTCGGGATCGATATCCACCGCCAGCGTTACAGTCGCATACGCATGGTCCCTGCGCAGCGGATTGGGTGGACCTTCAATCCGCAAATCAACGTGACTGTTGACAAGCTCCACCTTATCGATCAAACCGCCTGCCACGGCGTGCGACGTCTCATCGGGATTGTCGGTGTAGAAGCTGAACGTGCTCTGCGTGCCGCGCAGATCGGGCGTCTCCATGCCGGCCAGCTCGTTGCCAACCGCGGCGGGCGGATAGTTCGCGGGCATGCGCATCACCGTCACCGGAATGCCGTGCTCCGCCAGCGTCGCCCAAAACGGTTTACCTTTGCGCAGCGACTCCACATGCGAACGCGAGAGCGGCAATACATAGGGGCCCAGCGAAAAACTGAAGCGCGGTGGAACCGTCTTGTCGGTCGAAAGATACAGTTCATGCGTGGCAGGGTCGCGATGCACGAAATCGAAGATGCCATGTTCGGCGGGGTCGAGGCCCGTGATGAACGTCGACCAGGCCACCGGACTCTGCGGCGGCTTAGTAGTGGCGAGCCGCGCGAAGCTGCCTTCATGGCGCATGCGGTCGAGATTCGGCAAATCGGCCCAGTGGCGCTCAACGAAACCCGGGTCCATGCCGTCCACGCCGACGACGATCACGTTCTTGTCGCTACGCGATCCGCAACCCACCATCATCGCCGCTAACAAAATGTGGGACAGGCGCTTCCGCCTGTCCTTCTCAGACAAGGCTCATCACGGATCTCCCCTCCATCCAGGAGGGAGGCTGAATGCCAAACAAAGCCAGCACCGTGGGCGCCATGTCTTCGATGCCCGGATCTTCTGCGGCAATTCGGCGATTGGAAAACAGCACCCCCGGAACCAACTCCGGATCCACGCAATGGTCGCCACACCAGGCCTTCTTGTTGTCCTCGAAAACCAGCGCAGTCACCTTCCCGACAGCCGCGTCCCACGAAGCCCGGTAACCGGCCGCATAGCCGACGATCAGATCGGGCGCGGCTCCCAGATAGGGGCCTTTGTAAATATCGGACGCCGCGTAAACATGGGCGATGGCGACTTCACCGTCGTCCATCAGATGCGTCAGCTTCGCGGCAATCTCGCGGCCGAGCGCCTCCGCATCTTCGGGCGCGACAATCCCCTGCGCCTCGCGGCCCCGCACATTCAGATACAAGCCGCCCAGCCCGAAAGTATACGCGCGCGTGCGCCCCCAATCGATCCCCGCCAGATATTCGCCCGATTCCTCGCCCTCGTTTTCAAGCGCCAGATAACCTTCCTGGCGCAGCCACGAATTGAGATTCACGCCGCGCCGGAACGCGCAGAACCCGTGGTCCGACAGGACGAACAGCGCCGTCCCGCCATCTACATATTCGAGCGCGCGCCCCAGCACCCGGTCCATATCGCGATAGAGATTTTCGATGACATCGGCCTGGCCGAAACACATATGCTGCACGCGGTCCGTAGTATCGAAAACGCAGGCCACCACGCCGCGCCGCGTATGCTCAAGAGCGCTGAAGAACATCGCCTCGCGCTCCTGCTGGATGAGAGCCGCCTGATTGAGAAAATCTTTCTGATCGATGGCATGCTCGTTCAGCGCCCAGGTGTCCTCCGCCATGCCCAGCGTCGAGAACGAGCCCAGCAGCTTCGCCAGATACATCGCGTAGTAGCGCGGATGGCTGATGGGCAGCGCGGGATTCTCCGGATCGATCTGCACCGGCGTGGCATAGAGCGAAAAATCCGCGTTAGTGCCGGTGAGCAGAAACCGCACGATCCCGTGCGCCGACGGAAACTTCAACCGGATCCATGGCGTGTATTCGCCCGGCCGCAGCGCAAACGTCTGGCCCTGAATCCCGAGCGTCGCGCCCTCCACGCGGAACGGAATCGTTTCAGAATTGGGCCCGATCAGTTCGCCTGAGCGCTCGCTGAATCGTGAAAACGTGCCCTGCGTGCCGCGCAGGTCCGGCGTACACATGGCGGAGAGCAGCCTGCCGTTGAACTCGTCCGGCGGAAACGTGATCGGCACGCGCAGGATCGTACTTGATACCGCATGGCGTCCCAGAATCTTCCAGAACGGCTCGCTCTTGCGGCGCATCTCGACCGAGTTACGCAGCACCTTTGCGGACGAGAGCTCCGGCGCATACGTTCGCAGGGAGCGGTTGAGGAAATCGAAGATATTGTGTTTGGCCGGATTCACCCCGGTGGCGAATGTCGACCACGCGACGGGCGAGAGGGCCGGGAAGGTGGTGCGCAGCCGCGCGTATCCGCCCATCTCTTTCAGGCGCGAGAAATTCGGCAATTTTCCCTCGGCCATCAGGCGCTCGGTCACGCCCGGATCGAGTCCGTCGAATCCCAGCAGAATGGCCTTTTTCGCCGAGCCGCGCCGCCTCCGCCGCACCACGGACCACGCCATGCGAAACGGCCAGATCAGCAGCGACGCCACGCCCGCGATCACCGACAGCACCAGGGTCAGGAACGATCCGAGAAACGCGAACCCCGCGCCGGGACCAACGTAGGCCGGGAACATCACGCGCGGCTGACTCTCATAGCATCAGAATATAAGAGTATGCCCCGAGCGCTGCTTCACGCCCCGGAGGAGCTCACGCGCGACCGCCTGAAGCGCCTCGGCGAGGGCATCGGCAAAGTCGTCTACGCCTCCGAGCACTGGGTGGTGAAACGCGAGCGGTCGCCCTCGGAAGTGGTCGCTCTCATCATCCTCTGGAAAATTCTGTGCCGGTGGGCGCACATGCTTCCTTTCGGATGGGGCAACCGCCTGCTGAAGAAGCCCTCGAAAGTGCTCCGCTTCATGCGCGTCGTCACCGAAGCCTGCATGATGGTGGCGCCGAAGAGCCTGTGGTACACCACGCACATCGCGCAGGTTCTGCGCGTCCACCGTGCGCGCGACCGGCGCGGCGAAAAGCTGGCGCGCAAGCGTCTTTTCGGAACCGGTCTGGTACCCCAGACGGTCACGTTTCCGCCGGCGACCGTCCTGACTGCGGGCTGGCCCGGCTGGCTCAATGTTCGCGAAGCCACCGAACGCGTGGAAGATACTCTCGACCACCGGCTCACCCAAGTTGCGGCAGCCGGAAACTTCGCCGAACTGGAGCTCTGGCTCTATCGATTCCTTGCCACGCGCCAGAGCGGATGGCAACGCGGCGTGTTTTCCGTGGATGCGCATCTCAAGAATTTCGGCATCATCGGCGAACGCGTGGTTTTGCTCGATACGGGCGGCGTGACCAATCGCTGGCAGGACATCGCCGCGCGCCTTTCGAAGGACGAACAGGTTCCGGAACCGCACGTCCAGCTGGGTCTCGAGAGCCTGTTAGCCGGGCAGCCCGAAGTGGCGCGGCGCTTCAACGAGCGCTGGAGGCGGATGGTTAACCTCGATTCGGTGCGCGAACACTGGCCGGACGATCCCCTGGGGTGACCTCAGCGGTGATATCGTTAGTCCCGATGAACCGACGCTTATTCATGAAATCGCTGGCGGGCGCGGCGAGCCTCGCGCATTTGCCATTAGTGCAAGCGGCGCTGCCGAAGATGAAGATCACCCGCGTGCGGGCTTATGCGCCGCCAAACGCGAATCCCCTGTTCAACCAGGCCGATACCGTGATCACCATCGAGACCGACACAGGCGTCACGGGCATCGGCGAAGGCGGCTTCCCCGATGCCCTGAAACAATGCGCGGGACGGCTGATCGGACAGGATCCGCAGCACATTGAGCGGCTCTGGCAGGATATGTCGCGCTCGTTCTTCTATCCGCCCGGGCGCGAAAAGGAAGACGCGCTGGGAGCCATGGATCTGGCCCTCTGGGATATCCGCGGCAAGGCGCTGAACTTGCCCGTGCACGAAGTTCTCGGAGGCGCCACCCGTAACTACTGCGAGTGCTATAACACCGGCGGCGTGGTTCCTGGCATCAAGCCCGGCATGGGCCTGAAGGAGCGCGCCGCGGCCACCATCGAAGCGGGTTACCGGGCGTTCCGCATGGGAGCCGCCGACACCCCCGCCAACACCACATACAACACGCGCGAGAAGCTCAATCAGCTTTACGAAGAGTGCGTCCAGGTGCGCGACGGCGTCGGTAAGAACGGCGACTTCTGCATCGACTTCCACCAGCGTTTCGACCTCTCCGACGCCGTGCGCGGCTGCGATCTGATTGAGAGTCTGGCGCCGTTCTTCGTGGAAGATCCAGTCCGTGCCGAAGCCTTCGTCGAGGACTTGCCGAAGCTGCGCAAGCTGGTGAAAGTGCCCATCGCGGCGGGCGAAGAGTGGGGCAATCGATGGGACTTCAACGGCCTCGTCGAGAACCACGATATCGATTATGTCCGGGCCACCCTGCCCAACGTGGGAGGCATCACCGAAATGATGAAGATCGCGGCCATCTGCGAGACGCACTTCGTCGGCATCGTGCCCCACTTCACCGGACCCATCGCCACTGCCGCGCTGGTCAATTCCCTCGGAACCTTCTCCGGTCCGCTTTTAATGGAGTATGGCTGGGCGGGCCGCGAAACGCCCCACGTGCCGGTTTGCCTCGATTTCCGGAACGGTAAATTGTATCCCAACGAGCGGCCCGGCCTCGGAGTCGAGCTCGATATGAGTAAGCTCACTCAGATTATGGAAGTTACTCAGTACGATACTAATCGCGCCCAGACTTACTTCCGGCCGGATGGGTCGATCACCAACTGGTAGCCAACTAAGTCAGGGCGTGGTGGCGGTGGTGAAGGTACCGTCCGCATTTGCGACCGGGATCGCGGCCGGATAACTGCTGCGCCCATCGAGATAGACGATCAAAGGCTGCGCCGCACCCACCGCCTCATTGGCATTCAAAAGGAAACTCACCTGATAGTATCCCGGCGCGGCCTGCGTAATCGGATTCGGCAGCGGGTTATGCAGGGTACCGCCCACGCCGACCTGAACGCGGCTCGGCGCGATGGTCGATTCCGCGGGCGCGAAATTGCTGAGAGTCACAATCAGCAGGTCTCCCGGCGTGGCTGGATTCGCCCCATCGATATAGGCGCCCGACGAATCCTGCACGGCCGCGATCGCCGCCGGCTGCGTATCGATATTCACCACCACCGGATACGCATTAGCCACTCCGTTATTCAGGTTCATCGTAGCCGGTCCGGCGGCAAGATTCTGCGGAATCTGCAGATTGATCTGAGTGGCCGAACTATAGAGCACCGTGACCGTCTGGCCATTGAATGTCAGCACCGGGCTTACCCCAGGAGGCAAATTCGGCGCCACCAGATTCGACCCATACAGGGCAACCACCGCGCCGGCGTACGCACCATTCAGACCCGGCAGCGCATTGGTGAGAATCGGGATTGCCGCGGGCAGACCCGTAACCGGCGCCGTGATGTGAAATCCCGCGGTCGCGGTAGCCAGCTGGAATCCCGCGATCACACTGACGTCCGGGTTCGAAAGAGCGGCATTGGGGGAAATCGATACATCCGCCTGCAGATGATTGGGCGATAGCACAAACACCTGGCGAACGACGATGTCCGTAGTGCCGAATCCCACCGTGGTCATCCCCGGCGTAAAGTTGAAACCGGTTCCCGTAATATCGACCACCGCCTCGGCTCCCGCCGGCAGCGAGGCCGGGCTGATCGAAGCGATGGTAGCGGCCGCCGCATTCCCATAAGCCCAGGTGATCGGATCGGCCGATTGCACCAGCTGGGAACTCTGCCCATCGGTGTTGTAGACGGTCACCACCGAAGTCTGCCCGGCAGCCCCCGGCGGAGGAGTCACCACGGCCGTGCCGGATTTCACGTCGATCAACGAGATGGCCGCCGGCAGACTGTCGAAATAAATCAGGCTGCCGGCGGTCCAGTTGGCGCCGGTCACCGTCACCGTTCCATCTCCATTACCGGACACGCCGGTCACCGTGGGAGGCTCCTGCACGGTAATGCTGAAGCCCGAGGGCAGAACGTACATGTAATCCGGCGTAGTGAAGACAACGTGCTGCGGCCCCGGATTCGCCCCCAGCGCAAAGCCCATGTAGAGACCGATGTAGGTGTACCCATTGGCCTCCAGAGGGAGAATGCCGTTGTTGAGAATGAATGCCGATCCGCCCATGATCTGGACTCCCAGCCCCGGCGCCTGCCCGTTCGAGCCCAGCCCCGTGCCCACCGCGCTCACGGCCGCCGTTCCCGCCAGCATATCCACGAAAGCCGGATACGATTCAATGGTGTCGTTGTCGAAGAAGCCGTAGATCTGAACGTCGTAGAGCTCCACCGACGAACGGCTCGCCAGAGCGATGTTAACCCCACTCGAAATCTGTCCCGCCTGCACTGAAATGGCCGTCGCCTGCTGCGGATCGGTCGTGCCCGGATAAAACAACGCATTCGTCGGACCGGAGGGCGCTACGACGCTGCCGCCGGCGCAATTCGGCGTGCAGTTCCATGGCCCGTAAACGTTCGCGTCCGGCGGCAGCGGGTGTGCGTAAACCAGATATTCTCCCGGCGGAACGCCATCCATCTCCCAGGTGCCGTCCGGATTGGTGAAAGCGCTCAATGCGGTTGCGCCCGCGTGGATCGCCACTACGGACGCCAGATGAACTCCCGCGCCGCCGCTCGTAATCTGACCTTTAATAGAGCCGAACTGCGAGAAAGCCGCCGCCGGATAGAGACTGGAGATTCCGGCAACATCGTCCGCCGCGATGGGTTGGCTCAGCGTGGTAGCCTGCGTGACGGCCTGGGACATGGCCGAGGATGTGAACGTGTGTTGCAATCCGAGCGCGTGGCCCATCTCATGAACCACCGTCAGCAGGAAGGTTTCCCCATAGCTTGGCCCCGCGCTGTTCGGCGGCAAAACGGTCAGATTGACGTTCAGATACACGGTGGATCGCGTCACCGGTATGAAGGGCGTGCCATTCGCCGGAGTAACCGGGTTGAGCGTCGAGGTGGGGCCGCCATATCCGTAGATGCCCGGCGGAAGATCCTCGAACACCACATCCCCTCCCGGCGTATTCTGCGGGGTTGCCGCATTCTCGAGCCCGCCGAAAGCCACGCGAACCGCCGATGTGCTGACCCCATTCCACACCGCCGCCGCTTGCCGGATCTGGCCCACCACCGAGTTGAACGTATCGGTGGACGTATAAGCGGTGGGCCCGTTCTCGGAAACAAAAAAGGTCACCGTCTGGTTCGGCAGTTGGGTCAGATCGAACTTTTCCGGAACATTCACCCCGTTCAGATAGTGGATGAAGTGGTAGTAGGCCGGCGCCGGAATCGAGGCTGCGGCGAGGGCCAGCCCGAGGGACAGAACGACGCGCGGCCATCTCATTGGATGGCTCCAAGGGCAGAGCGCGCCGTCTGCGTAACCTTCGTCCGCAGGTCCGTCAGATTCATGCTGACCGCCTGATCGGCCACCCGGCGGCCGTTGCCGTCGAGCATCACCTCGCCCACCAGGGGACGCGCGGCCAGCGTGGATCCATCGGCCTGAGGATTCAGGTAGAACAGCCCTTGCGACATCCCCACCAGATGGGTAATGCCGGTCTGCGAAGAGGTCCAGAGGAAAAGCACGTATTCGCTGCCCACCGTGAGCGTCGGTACGCCGGGAATCGACTGCCTGTATCCGTTCGCGATCCCGCCCGGCAGCATCACTTCGGCGGCGGCCGTGCCCTTCCACGTCTCCGTGACCTGAAGTTTATAGTGCGTGTAAATCGCCGATCCCGTGAAACTTGCCGAGGAACCGACCACCCGCGCGCGGACGATTGCGGTGGCGCTCTGCGTCATCTGGTCCATGGAAAGCTGTTGCAGCGTGAGAGCCGAAGCCGCGCACGCAGCGAGCGATCCGACGACGATAAGGATAGACCGCGACATATAGGCGCCACTGTGGAAAAGCAGGTCGATACCCGTTTTCCCGGTATGAATCCAAAAGACTTAGGACGCGGGATGGAAGGGGCCCGTTCCACTCCGACACGTCGTTGAGACACCTTGTCCCAGTCTGCGACGCCTCACCGATCACGAACTACAAGAATAGGAATATTCAGCCGGTGGCGCACCGGATTGATCGTATTGCCGAAGATCAGGTCCTTGATTCCGCCGTGCCCGTGCGCCCCCATCACCAGCAAATCCGCCTGAATTTCGCGCGCATAGCGGACGATCTCCTTCTGCGGGTTGGCCGCGTGCCGGATCGCGGTATCGACGTCGATATCCATCTCGCTCAGCGACTCGACCACGCTGTCGAGATAGCGCCGTCCGGCCTCGACCTCGGCCGTCGACGACTCCGCTCCGTAGATCTGACTGGTAACCCCCTCTTCCACGTGCAAAAGATATAAACGCGCCTGATTCCGCGCCGCCAGCCCCACTGCATGGCTCAGCGCCAGCCGATCCAGATTCGAGTGGTCGAGCGGTACCAGAATCCGACGGTACTGGGGCACGGCAACCAGTTCCGCCGAAGCCGCTTCGAGACCCAGCGTAGCCGGAGCCGCGGCTGGACGCCGGTAAGGGTGAAGGGTAATCCACGCCAGCAGTCCGAAGAGCCCGCCGCACACGGCAATCGAGAACGTCCAGACCATCGGACCCCACCTCCCCGACCCATTGGCCCATTCCGAGATCGATTGCACGGCCAGCCAGACGTTCAGCCCCACCACGATGAGCGCCGTCGCCCAGCCGCCCAGCCGCAGCCACCATCCGCTGGCGAACACGCCCATGCGCTGCTTGTCGTTGGTGAAATGCAGCAGCGGGACGATGGCGAACGGCAGTTGCAGATTCAGCACCACCTGGCTGAGGATCAGCAGCTTGAGAGTGCCTCCATTGCCGTTGAGCCAGATCACCGTAAAAGCCGGCACAATCGCCAGCAGGCGTGTTACCAGCCTGCGCAGCCAGGGCTGTATGCGGATGTTGAGGAAACCCTCCATGACGATCTGCCCGGCCATGGTTCCCGTCAGCGTGGAGGATTGCCCGGAGCAGAACAGCGCGATCCCGAACAGCTTGCTCGCCACCACCGTAGTCAGCAGCGGGGCCAGCAGCAGATAAGCTTGCGAGATTTCGGTGACATCCTGGTGGTGCACGAAAAAAACGGCGCCCGCCAGAATCAGGATGGCCGCGTTAATAAACATGGCGCCATTCAGCGCCACTACGCTGTCGATCAGGTTGTACTTGCAAGCGATGCGTTTCTCTCCGACGCTGTGGCCGATGCGCCGCGTCTGCACCAGCGCCGAATGCAGGTACAGGTTATGCGGCATCACGGTCGCGCCCAGCATGGCGACGGCGACATAAAGGCTGCGATTATCGATCCAGGGGACGAGGCCCGCCGTCACCGCCAGAAAATCGGGCTTCGCCATGAAGATTTCGGCCGAAAAGCAGATGGCAATCACCACGATCAGCCCCAGGATCACCGCTTCGAGGTAGCGTATTCCGAACTTCTGCAGCCAAAGCACCAGCAGCGTATCGAGCGCCGTGAGCGCCACCGCCAGCAGCAGCGGAATGTGGAACAGAAGATTCAGCGCAATGGCGGCGCCCAGCACCTCCGCCAGATCGCAGGCCACGATGGCGATTTCGCAGAGCAGCCACAGCGCCATGTTGACGGGCCGCGGATACTCCGCCCGGCAGGCCTGCGCCAGATCGCGCCCGGTGACGATGCCCAGCCGCGCGCCCAGCGTCTGCAGCAGCACCGCCATGGCGTTCGACATCACCAGCACCCACAGCAGCCGGTAGCCGAATTCCGCGCCGCCCTGCAGATCGGTGGCCCAGTTGCCGGGGTCCATGTAGCCGACGCTGACCAGATAGGCCGGCCCGGCGAACGCGATCATGCGCTTCCAGAACGTCACATGGTCGATCGAGACGGTGTTGTGAACGTCCGAAAGCGATCGTGACTGAACTGGCGCGCCGGGGATCATGGGTGAGGGTCCCTCTTCCGACTGTACCGCAGGCCTCTGCGGCTGGGAACGTGCGCCATCATGAGCGTGTATCAGCCCACGTCATTCCGCGTCCTCTGGCTCTGCTTCGCCCTCATCCTCCCCGTCGACGCGCAACCGATTCCACTCCGTTGAAAGTCAACCTCGCCCAGGTTCCTGTATGGGAGTGAGTGCGACGGCGTAGCCGAGCTTACGGAGGGCCTTAGTCATTTTCTGCACACGGCGTTTCTGCGCGCCGCGTGTCCCTCAGTGGCCTTCGCTCACGTAATTGCGATTCCAATCCGGAATCAGCACCGTCACGTCGCCCCTCACCACCGCCTGGCATCCCAGACGCGAGGCGAGCTGATAATCGGCGGCCTGCTCCACGCGATCCATCTCGTCGTCCTCCATCTCGGAGAGATTGGCGGCGCCCTCTTTGACAACGACGTGACAAGTGGTGCAGGCGCAGCTGCCGCCGCAGGCATGTTCCAGATGAAAGTTGAAATTCATCGCCACATCGAGCAGCGATCCGGGTCTCCCGTGTTCCTTGTACGGCAGTTTTCCCTGCTCGAACTCGAACGTTTCATTGGCGGGCAGGAAGGTTACTTTCGGCACAATCCCGATTGTAGCGAGCACCCGTCTAAAACCGTGGAGGCGATTTAAACGAACACGGTGGAGATATCGACCGCCGAGCGGTTTCCTTCCACCACCACGATGCCGCTTTCGGTGACGTGGTAGAGGCGCCGGTCCTGCTCTTCGTCGTAGCCGATAGTGGCGTCTTCGGGCACGCGCACGTTCTTGTCGAGTACAGCGCGCCGGATCTTCGCGCGCCTCCCGATATCGCAGTTATCAAGGATCACGCTGTCCTCGACGGCCGCGCCCGCATGAATCCTCACGCCGCGCGCCAGAACGGAGTTTTTCACGCGTCCGCCGGACAGAATGCAGCCGCCGGAAACAATGGAATCGACCGCTTCGCCGCGCCGGTTCTGGTCGTCGAAGGTGAACTTCGCCGGTGGATCGGGGTAGCTGCTGGTGCGCAGCGGCCATTGGCGGTTGTAAAGATTGAGTGCCGGTTTGACGGACCGCAGATCCATGTTGGCTTCCCAGTAAGCGTCGATGGTGCCCACATCGCGCCAGTAGGAGCGCGCCTCGGGCGGGTCGCCGGGGATCTTATTGGTCTCGAAGTCGTAGGCATAGACCGCCTGCCGCTCACCGACCATGCGGGGCAGAATGTCGCGGCCGAAATCGTGAGTGCTGGCTTCGTCGGCCGCATCCTCCCGCAGCGCCTTGAGCAGCGTGCGGGTGGAGAAAAGGTAGTTGCCCATGGATGCGTAGACATGCTCCGGATTGCTTTGGATGGTCGGCGAGTGAGGATTCTTTTCATGAAACGCCAGAACGCGATTGTCCTCGCCGGCCTCGATCACGCCGAACTCGTGCGCGTATTTCCTGTGCACCGGAATGGCCGCGATGGAACAGGCCGCATTGAGATTCTCGTGGAACTCGATCATGTGCGCGATATTCATGCGATAGATATGATCGGCCCCGAAGATCGCCACCACGTGCGGCTCCGCCTGTTCGATGAGATTCATGTTCTGATAAATGGCGTCGGCCGTTCCCTGGTACCAGGTTTCGCCCGCCGAGCGCATCTGGGCCGGCACCGGGATGATGAACTGGTTCTTGAGAATCCCGCCGGTCTGCCACCCTTCGTTGAGGTGCTGCAGCAAACTCTGGCTGCGGAACTGCGTCAGCACGTAGATGGAGTAGATGCCCGAATTGATGAAATTACTGAGCACAAAATCGACAATTCGATACTTGCCGCCGAACGGAACGGCAGGCTTGGCGCGCTCCTTGGTCAGTGGGTAAAGCCGGGTTCCCTTGCCTCCGGCGAGGATGATTCCGAGCACGCGCAATCGCATGGCAAGGCTATTGTGTCAACAAGAGGTCCGGGTTCGCAACAGCATTCGCAAGGTGTCCGCCGCTTTGGCGCAATCGCCACAGACCGACGAGGCCCCAGAACGTGATTACGACGTAAGTGGACGCCTGCAACAGCAGAATATAGGCGATCGCATCGGTCCGCGCGATGCCGAACGGCGTAAGCACGCTCACTGCTACAAACTGGTAAATTCCAACGTATCCCGGAGTCGATGGCAGGGCGCTCCCAAGGCCCAGGCCGGTGATGAGCAGAAAGGCGATCGGAATATTGAGTGCGAGTCCCATGGCGCGGCCGACGAAGATGGCGCCGGTGGCATCGATGCACCAGATTACGATGGTCAGGCCGAGGAAACCGGCCATCCTCCCCGGATCGTGAAAACTGCGGATGCCGTGTACGATCTGCCCGATCAGATGCGCGAGTTTCTTGTTGAGGCCATCGGGTAAAGCCACCCGTGACAGCAGCCGCAGCGCCAAAGGCTCGAGCCAGGGCAGAACCGCGATGGCCACCACGGCGCCGATGCCCGCAATGGCGAACGGCTTCGCCGCACTGGCCAGCCAACCGGGCTGCGAGGGAAGAGTCAGAAGCACCAGCGCGCTGATGGTGACGAGCGCAATGGCATCCGCCATTCTCTCCGACAGCGCCGTAGTCAGGACGAAGGCCTTACCCAGACCGGCGCGCGCGCCGATCATCATGGTACGCACCACTTCCCCGGCGCGGGCGGGAAGAAAGTTGTTGCCGAAATAGCCCGCCGCGGTGGCCCAGAATGCGGTGGAGATCCTGACGTCACCCGCCGCGCGGAGCAGGATGCGCCAACGGTAAGCGCGCAAGAACAGGGCGGTGCTGGCCAGCAGGCAAATGGCCCCCAACCAGGACAGGTGCGCGGTGCCGAGGATTAAGCCGACCCTGCGCCACTCGATCCCGCGCAGCGAATAGTACAGGAGCACCGCGGCGAGCGCAATGGATCCGGCGGTGACGGCAATCTTCAGGCCATGACGCTTCGTGGAGGTTTCCGGCGGGGCCGCGATCACGCCCTTTATGATGGCAGGTTAACGCCCCCGGCCGGAAGTAGACTTTGGGTAATCTTCCGACGCGATGACCCGGGCAGTCGCGCCCGATAGTTGAAACCGCCGCCAAACCCGCCGCTAACATGAGCGCCGCAAGACATTCTCCGTCCATGACCCCTTCTTAGGGCAATTATATAGTTGGCTAAAGTTACGCGGCTCTATGGGGTGGAACTTGGCGTAGCGCGATGTCGCCACACGACGTGCAGCGTGCGACATGGCTTTGTGGTGCGAAGTTCCCATGCTCGCCTTCGCAAAATCCGCGATGGCATGTTGCACAGTAGCGCAATGTGAGGCGTATGCGCCGAAACGCATTCTGACATATTCGGCACGGCACCCAGATTCCTCCAGATATCTTCTGGCGGTCGTTTTGGCTTGGATCGAACTCACTCAGATCGGTTGGCACAGCAGGGGACATAGTAGCCTTTCCGTTCAGGCGGGTTTCTTCGCCCGCCTCCGCGCCCGCGACCGCTTCTCCTGCGCTTCCGCCTTCAGCACGGCTTCCTTCGAGACCGTCAGCGATGCGCGGACGCCACGGTCGAACCTGTCGAACTGATCGGGCCGTTCGCAGCGCAGCGCGAGAGCGGCGATGGTTTCGGCTTGCGTCGGTGTTGGTTTCGTCACTGTTACCTCAAAACGGGGCGCAATCGTCGCCCGCTACTTCCCCGCCAAGCAGTCGAACTTCTTTGTCCGAACAGGTGAAGAAAACTCGTAGTGCCGGTAGATCTGAAGTATTCACGGTTTTAGCCATAGAAAGATGCGTTCCAGGGAGCATCTCGAATTCCTCTGGAGAACGCGCCAACGCAAAAATCAAAGCTTCCATAACCTCATCGATACGCTTATAGGACACCTTCAGCGACTTCAGGAGATCTGTGAATTCCGGCTCCTCGCGAACCGTCCGTAGGTTAAGCGATGACAAGGTTATGGCTTTTCGCAAACCGAAGGCCTCTCTGTTTGTCTTCTGCCGTCAGCGGTTGGCTGGACAAAAATACCGTCGCATAAGGTATTGTTTCGTTGTCGCGCGCCACTATCCAGCCCATCATTCGATGGCTCAACTCGCTGGCTGTTTCCGCATTGGCCATCGCGAGCCCTTCGATCACCTGATCTACTTGGGCGATTTCCTCCGCCGAGAAAACGGAAAGGTCTGGTCGTCTAAGATTGACCGTCCGATGCTGGATGTTTCCGTTCCGGAGGGATTTGGCCTGTATGCCCAAGATGCCCTCCTTGAGCATCTTGGCCCTAATCGGCAAGAGTTTTCTTGGGCACGGACCATTCGGAAGCTTCTGGTATTCAAAACCAGTGATTGGACTCCCAGTATTCCCATAGTGGTAGAAATCTGAGAAGTACAGTATTTTGTTTAACTTAGTAGCGCCAAATGTGGGATCATCGGCGCATTTCTGGCTGATGTAGAGGATTAGTTCTCGGAACTTTCGCTCATCCTCTGCGTGTTGATGTCGTGTCGTCGTTGGCATTTTTGGTGTCCTCTCTTTCCATTATGGCGAAGAAAAGGAGAAGATCGCTACAACAGGAGAACGCAATTGCTTATTATGTTACATCTATCCGCAGTGGAAAAGTGTGGGACCAGAAAGGATTTTAACGTTTCCCACGTAAAGGTTTACGATACGGAAGCTTTCACGGCTGCGCTTCCATCGTCTTGCCGGTAAGTTGATCGTACATGATCCGCTTGCCGACGATCCCGCGCACGGCGATGTCAAAGCGCTCTGCGTCCGTCATGTGGCGATTATTGAACCGGTACGTTTGCTCATCCAGGTATCGGAACAAGTGGAACGGCTCGACCGAAACGTATGTCCCGTGAAGGCTGCGCTTCAGCAGCGACCAGAAGTTTTCGCAGCCATTCGTGTGGCAGGTGTCTTTCACGTACTCTACTGCGTGGTCCACAACCTGATGCTTGAATTCGTCCAAACCCTCATACGACTTCAGAGAGTCCGTATAGATCGCCGATCCGGCCTGAACATGCTCACGGACTTCAGCCTGAAGCGCTTTTTTCCGGCGGTTCGCAACCACCTTCGTGCGTATCTGGCTGGGCCTTCCATCCTTCCCACGTTCCAGAATCCCCATGACCATAGTTTTATCCTTGCCGCCAGTACCCGTGATCTTCCGCGCCCTCACGTCCTTGTGCATATTCCGGGCCTTCTGCCCGATGAACGTCTCGTCTGCCTCGACTTCGCCGGTCAGTTTATCAGGTGTCGCGAGACCGAACGATAACCGAATCCGATGGTCCAGAAACCACGCCGTCTTCTGTGTAATGTTCAGCGCCCGCGCGATTTCGCATGAACTGATGCCGTTCTTGCAGTTGGTAATCAGCCAGGTTGCCGTGAGCCACTTGTCCAGGCCGAGCGGACTTTCCTCGTAGATCGTTCCAGTCTTCAGGGAGAACTGCTGTTTCGGGTGCTGGTTCGGGCACCACCAGCGGTTCTGATTCGCCAGGAACTTCACTTCCTTGCAGCCGCAAGTGGGGCAGGTTACGCCATCCGGCCAGCGCCGCCGCACCAAGTAGTCACGGCAGTTGTCAGGATTGGCGAAGTAAACGATGGCTTCCTGAAGGCTGATCGGCTCTGGACTTGTTGCTCTTTCCATGCTTTAATTATAGGGCTTGGAGCAACTTTAGTCAACTATATAATTGCCCTTCTTAGCCCTTTGGAGGTGGGCTTCCGGAACACCAGAGAATTGCCTTGAATTCGTTGAATGGTGGATGCCCGGAATAACCAGGCTGGCGCTTTCCGGGCGGCCAGCGCCAGGCTAAACGAAAGCGGCGACGGGGACTCCGCGACCTTCTATCTCCAGCAACTGTGATTCCTGCGCGCAAGTTTCCTGCCCGCAAGGTTCTGCCGGCATCGGATGTTCCGGGGCTGAGCGGCACTTCGTACCCGGCTTCCTCTGCCTTCCTGAGTAGTTCTCCGTTTTCAGGTTCATGCCAGCCAATCCGCTCCAACGACGAGATCAGGGAAGTCTTCGACGTGACGCTGGAGGAAGCGCCTCATGAGCGAGCGGCGGCTTCCATCGAAATCCCCCGCCGCCGGGCCGCTTTGTGATAGCGTACGGCGGTATGAAGAAATGCATGCTCTTACTGGCGCTCGCCGGCGCTTATTTTGCCGGGCGCGCCGATGTCTCCCGCAACATGAAGCTCGAGAACGCGCGCGTCCGCGTTACGCAAGTCGACTACCAGCCGGGCAAGCCCCGCGAGAAATCGATCCGACCCGCCGATCAGGTGATCGTATTTCTCGACGACTCACGCTATGAACGGATCGATCCGGACACCGGAGCGAAGGAAATCCGGACCAGAAAATCGGGCGACGTCATCTGGCATAACAAAGGCGAAGTCGCTCCCGTCCTCACCAATGTCGGTGCGAAGACATACCGCGAGTTGGTCATCGATCTCAAATAACCACTTCGAGTTGAAATAGTCACTTCCAGTTGACGGCGAGATTGACAAACGAGCCCAGCGGTATTCCCGTCGGCCCTTTGGCCATGAACGGCTTGGGGTCGTCGAGCCACGCGGTTCCAGCCACATCCAGATGGACCCAGGGTGTGTCGCCGGCGAATTCCTTCAGGAACATGGCCGCGCTGCACGCGCCTCCCCAGCGGCCCCCGATGTTCTGGATATCCGCGTAGACCGTTTTGAGCAGATCGCGATACTCGTCGTCGAGGGGCATGTGCCACATCTTTTCGCCCGCTTCTTTGGCGGCGTTCATCCAGCGTTCGAGCAACGCTTCGTCGCTCGCGAACACGCCTGAACTGGTGTGGCCCAGCGCCACTACGATGGCTCCGGTCAGCGTCGCGGCGTCCACCAGATGCGTACATCCAAGCTGCTTCGCATAGGTGATCGCATCCGCCAGGATCAGGCGGCCTTCGGCGTCGGTGTTGAGGATTTCGATGGTTTTTCCGGAGAGCGAGGTGACGATATCGCTGGGGCGCAGCGCGCGGCCGCCCGGCATGTTCTCGACGGCCGGAATAACGCCGGTAACCCTGATGGGCGGCTTCAATTTCGCGATCGCCTGCATGGCGCCGATCACGGCGGCGCCGGCGGCCATGTCGTATTTCATCTTCTCCATGCCATCGGCCGGTTTGATGGAAATCCCGCCGGTGTCGAAGGTGACGCCCTTGCCGATCAGGCCCAAATGCGCACTTCCCACCGCATTCTCCGGCTTGTATTCGATCACGATCAGGGCCGGAGGCTCGGCGCTCCCCATCGCCACCCCGAGCAGCGCGCCCATGCCAAGTTGCCGCATGCGATCCCGATCGAGCACCTCGCAGGAAAGCCCGGCTTCCTGCGCCATAGCCCGGGCTCGCGCCGCCATGGTGGTCGGTGTCAGCTTGTTCGGCGGCTCTACCGCGATATCCCGCGCCAGGTTCAGGGCGTTGGCGATGACGATGCCGCGATGGAGCGCAATCTGCAACGCCGGGTCGTCGCTCGGCACCACGATACTGACGGAATCGATGGATTTGGCAGGTTCTTTGTCCGTCTTGTATTGGTCCGGCTCCCAGGCGCCGGTCAGAACGCCCTCGGCGATCACCGCGACGAACGCGGGATCCGCGGCAATGGCCACGTCCTTTACGCCCTTGCCCTTCAGAAACCGGATGGCCGCGGCCGCCAGCTTCAGAACCCCCGCCGCGTCCAGCTTTTCAGGTTTGCCGGAACCGGCCACCAGCACCCGGCGCGCCGCGAAGCCTTCCACCCCGTGTAAGAGCGTAAACTCGAGGAACTTTCCACTGATCTCGCCCGATTCGTACAGCGCGTCCAGCGGCTTAGCGAGATCGGCGCGCCTGCCTCCCTCCGTCTCGAAGAGAATCAGAGCGTCCGTCTCGATCGCCGGGATCTCCTGCCGAACCAGCTTCAGTTCCATCAATGACCTTTCTTTAGTTGCGGGCTTTGCTCTCGCGCACGGCCGCGCGCGCCTCGGCTTCCTCAGTCTTAGCCCGCTCGGTTTCGCGCTTGTCGTGAAGCTTCTTGCCCTTGGCCAGGGCAATCTCGCATTTTATCCTGCCGTTTTTAAGATAGAGCCGCGTGGGAATCAGGGACAAGCCTTTTTCCCGCGTGGCAACCTGCATCTTATCGATTTCGCGCCGGTGCAGCAATAACTTCCGCGATCGCACCGGGCTGTGGTTGAAGCGATTGCCGTGGCTGTACTCGCTGATGTGCGCATTGAGGAGCCAGGCCTCATGATCCTCGACCGAAGCGTAGGCGTCGCGTAACTGAACTTTACCCGCTTTGGCCGCTTTGACTTCCGTGCCCGTGAGCGCGATGCCAGCCTCGTACCGATCCAGCAGGAAGTAGTTGTGGCCCGCCTGGCGATTGTCGCTCAAAATCTTCGACGGATCGTATTGTGTCGCCAATCTTTCTCCTCAACGCCCGGATACCGCTGCGCGTCACTTTCTCCTCAACGCCCGGATGCCGCTGCGCGTCACTTTCTCCTCAACGCCCGGATGCCGCTGCGCGTCAACCATTTTGATGATAGATCAGATCGCCGGTGGCTGCCAAAGTTAACATGCGCCGCTTCAATCAGTTAATCGCGATACTTCTGGCATCTGTCCTTATCCTGCCGCCGGCGCCGCTTGACGCCAGGAATCGCAAGGGCGACAAGCTGCGCAATGAGGCGCGGACCGAAGAGATTAAGGGGAACTACGATCACGCCGTGGAACTGGCCGAGCAGGCCATGGCGATGGACCCCTCCGATCCGTCCTATGTGCTGCTGGTGCGTCGCCTCCGCTATGAGGCCGGCAACGCCCATGTAAAGAAGGGGCAGCAGGTTCGCGCCACCGGAAAACTGGAAGAGGCGCTGGCCGAGTTCGAGAAGGCGTATGGATACGACCCCGCGTCGGACGTCGCGATGCAGGAGATCAGGCGCACCCGGGAAATGATCGACCGTCAAAAGAATGGGGGAGTGGCCCCTCCCACCGTCGTCACGCCGGAAGACAGGAGAACGCTCACGCCGGCCCAACTCGCCCGCAAAGAAGAGCAGGTGCGGACCGATTCCCTGCTGCCGGTGCCCGAGCTGAAGCCTCTCAACAGCGACGTTATCGATCTCCGCATGAATAACCAGAGGCCGCGCGTGATGTTCGAAACCGTGGGTAAGGTGGCGGGCATCAACGTCCTCTTCGACCCCGACTACGGTCAGGCGCAGACGCTGGCGGCCGTGAGTATCGATCTGAGCCGCACTACTCTCGAAGAGGCTCTGAATCAGCTGGCGGTCGTGACCAGGTCTTTCTGGAAGCCGCTGTCGCCCAACACGATTTTCGTCAGCGTCGACACCCCGGCCAAGCGGCTCGATTACGCGGAGCAGGAGGTTAAGGTTTTCTATCTGAGCAACGTGACTTCGCCGCAGGAGATGCAGGAGATTCTGACTGTTATCCGAACCGTGGTCGACGTGCAGAAAGTTTTTAACTATACGGCGCAGAACGCGCTCGTGGTACGCACCGATGCCGATACGATGGCGCTGGTCGAAAAGCTGATTGCCGATCTGGACAAGCCGCGGCCCGAAGTGATCGTCGATGTGATGGTGATGGAGGTCAGCAGCAGCTATATGCGGAATCTGTCGGCCTCGTTCGCCCCCACCGGCATCACCACCAACGCGGTCTTCGCGCCCGGCGGCGTGGCGTCATCCTCAACCACAACAGGAACCACCACCACGGGAACTACAACCACTACGGGAACCACCACCACGGGAACGACAGGTACAACCACCGGCACAACCGCGGCCTCCGCTCTGCAATTCAACCAGCTTGGACGCATTTCGAGCGCCGATTATTCGCTCACCAATCTTCCCGGGGCGCAGTTTGA
This sequence comes from Bryobacteraceae bacterium, assembly GCA_050015835.1. Lineage (GTDB taxonomy): Bacteria > Acidobacteriota > Terriglobia > Bryobacterales > Bryobacteraceae > BOG-234. The sequence continues at coordinate 58,256 of JBEKAQ010000005.1, forward strand.
AGCGGTGCTGAACGATTCGGCCACCCGTGTCCTGCAATCGCCGCAGATTCGAGCCGTCGATAACCAGAAGGCCAGTCTGAAGATCGGCACCAAGGTCCCGACCGCCAGCGGCAGCTTCCAGCCCGGCGTGGCGGGAGTGGGTGTCAGTCCGCTGGTGAACACGCAGTTTACCTATCTCGACGTGGGCGTGAACCTCGAGATTCTGCCCCGCGTGCATCAGAATAATGAGGTTTCCCTCCACGTCGATCTGGATGTTTCGCAGGTCAATAATTACCAGAATCTGGGCGGCATCAACATCCCCGAAATCGGCCAGAACCACGCGGTCGCCGATATTCGGCTGAACGACGGCGAGGTCAACCTGATCGGCGGGATCATTCAGGACACCAACAGCCGTTCCACTACGGGTATTCCTGGGCTCGCCGCCATCCCGGTGATCGGCCGGTTGTTCAGTGCCGAGAATCTGGATAAAGAGAAGAATGAATTGGTAATCGCGATCGTTCCGCATGTGGTGCGCGGTATCGATATCACGGAAAGCAATCTCAAGGGCGTGATGTCGGGCAGTTCCCGGCAGATCCGGGTGGAGTACGCTCCGCACCGGGCCGTTGCGCCATTGCAATCGCCAGGCCAGGCGCAGGCCGATACCACTGCTATGCCCGGGAACGCCATGCCCGGAAGCGCCCCTGTGGGTCCGCCGGCAACTGCCCCGCCCATGACCGCTCCGCCCACGACCACGCCGCCCCCTGCCACAGCTCCGCCCGCTGCCGTGGCGCAGCCCCCCGCCACAGCTCCGCCGGTTAACGCGCCCGCCACGCGCGGCGGTCCCGCTCGCATCAGTTTCCTGCCGGGAAGCAGCGTCGACACCCAATTGAGCCAGACGGTAAATATCACGATTTATGCCGAAAATACGACCAACCTGGCATCGGCGGCGGCGCATCTGCAATACGACCCGAAAATTCTTCGCATCAACGACGTTGCCGCCGCCGATCTGCTGCAGAAGAACGGCGCGCCATTGCAGCCCTCGAAGAACATTTTGAACGATTCGGGCCGGGCCGACGTCAGCGTCAGCCGGGGGCCGAAGGACGCAGGCGTCTCCGGTTCCGGAGGATTGTTCACCGTCGTCTTCCAGGCGGTGGGGCGCGGCAATACGTCGGTAACGGTCTCCGGCGTGACCCTGACCGCGGCGAGCGGCGGCGCAGGCCCCGGCCCACGCATCGATTCGACCATGCCGCCCGTACTCAACGTGAACGTCAGATAGCTTTAGAAGATAGAGGTATGATCCGCCGGAAATTTCAACGCCAACGACAGAGCGGTATGACGCTGGTCGAGCTGATTGTGGCTTTCACCATCCTGATGGTGCTCACTACCATGGCCGTGCCGCTGGCGCGCAACAACGTCAAACGCATGCGTGAGCGCGATCTGCGCCTGGCGCTGAGAGAGATCCACACCGCCATCGATAAATATAAGGACGCGGTCGATGCCAACAAGCTGGGGCTCGACGCCAGCGGCCCCGACACATTCGGTTATCCGAAGACGCTCCAATCGCTCGTCGACGGCGTGAAAGGCGCGGGCACCGGCGCCGATACGAAGATCAAGTTTCTGCGCAGGATTCCCCTCGACCCCATGACCAATACGCGCGAATGGGGCGTGCGCAGCATGCAGGACGATCCGAAGAGCACCGGCTGGGGCGGGCAGAATGTCTTCGACGTGTACACCAAAAGCGACCAGAAAGACGCCAGTGGAACGCCTTACTCCGAGTGGTAGAGCGGGCTTATCCCGTATAAACCGGCGCGGCTTGAGCAGAAGGAGCTTCGGCTTCACGCTCATCGAGATGATGATCGTGATGGCGATCATCGTGATCCTGATCTCCGTCGCCATCCCCTTCTACCAAAAGGCCCTCATCCGCGCGAAAGAAAGCGTGCTCCGCAACAATCTGTTCGCCATGCGCAGCGCCATCGACGAATACACGTACGACAAACAGAAGGCGCCGCAGAATTTGCAGGATATGGTGACCAACGGTTACCTGCGCGAAGTTCCGCGCGATCCCATCACCGGCAGCAACGACACCTGGAAAATCATCATGGAAGATTCCGGACAAGCGGTGAACTCCACCGAGCCGGGCATCTTCGACGTGCGCAGCGGCGCCACCGGTAAGAGCCTCGAAGGAACTCTGTACTCGGACTGGTGACAGAAGCGGCCCCGCCTTCCGGAGATAAAGAAAAAACCATAGCCCCGTACCATTCGGGTAGAATTCCATCTATGGACTTCCTACGACATGGCCGCGGCCGCAAGTCTTACTATTACCGTCTTTTTTCAGCCACCGGCCTTTTCTTATTTCTTTCTCTGAGCGCTTTTGCCCAGACGTGCACCCTCACGGCAACTCAGAACATTGTGCATGCCGAAGGCCTCGCGGAACCTATGGGCAACATCGCGGTAACCTGCAGCGGCGGAACGATTGGCGCCACGGTGTCGGCAACCATTGCCATTAATCTCAATACCAATGTCACCAATCGCCTCGACCTGAACGGCAATCCGCTGGGAATCACCGCGGCTGTAAACGCAACGCCGGTAACCGCCTCGGCAACCCTGACTTCCGCCACCAGCGTCAGCGTCTCAGCGATACAATACACCGTCTCCGGTGCCGCGACCGTGGTGACGGTTGGCGGAATCGTGGCTGATGTCGCCGCAGTGACGCCGCTCGCCGGCATCTATCCCGTTACCGCGACGATCACGGTCGAAACCAACGGCTTCCTGGTAGCCACCGGGTCGCAGACAGTCGCTTCCGGCTCGCCTTCACTGCTTTCGTCAGTCATCAACCGGGGCGTTCCCTGTAACGGATCCGCGGTGCCGGCTTCGCTCGATTTCAATACGGTTCTGGCGACCGATCCCTCGTCCACGATCCGGCTGACCGAGGCTTACATGTCCTCCTTTTCCGCTAAGGCGCCCGGCGCCGACGCCGGTTTTCGAATTATCGTGAATATCTCCGGCTACGGTCCGAACGCTCAACTCTATGTGCCCGACACAATCGTGGGCAGCACCGGCGCGCAGCCCACCTCGGACGGATCCTTTGCCACTGTTCCCGGCCCCGGATCTTACACCGCTCCGGGCCAACTGCTTCTGATCCTGGTTACGGGAGCCGACGCCACGGGCGCGGGCGGGACGATGATCGCGGGCCAGCCATCCACCTCGATGACTGCCCTTACCATGTCCAACGGCTCGACTTACGTGGTATATGAAGTGGCCGACAGCAATCCCGACGTCATTGAATCCGCGCAGCTGCCGATTTTCGTCTCTGTACCCCTGTCCTCCTGCCCCAGCATGTACATCCCGCGATTCAGCGAGATGCCGGCGCCCGTGTCGACCGTATCGACAGCCGGCCCCACCGCTCCGATCCCTCGCTTCGTCGCCACTCAGGCGGCGTCGGATTGCCTACAGGAGGGCGATTGCTCAGTCGCCTATTATCCCGCGCTCTCGGTGAACCAGACAGCCATTAATCTCACTGGCCTTTCCCTCGGCGGCGATCAGACCGCTTCCGTGCAGGCTACCAATAACGGACAGGGGATCCTCCCGTTCACAACGTCGATCACCTATCAATCCGGCGCCGGCTGGTTATCGGTAACTCCGTCGAGCGGCGCGACGAGCACCCTGCCCGTGCAACTACAGGTGGTTGCGAATCCGAGCCAGTTAGCCCAGGGTACCTACACCGCGACCCTCACCATCAGCGCAGGGAACTACGGAACCGCCTCCATCCCGGTAACGTTTACGGTGGGTCCCGTGGGAGTCACCATCCAGAACGTCGGCAATGCCGCTTCTTACCAATACGGCACGGTGGCGCCGGGGTCGTACGCCGTCATTTTCGGGCTCAATCTGGCAGGCGCATCGGTGACCTTCAACAGCCTGCCCGCCACCATAATTTATAACAGCGCCTCGCAGATCAACCTGATCGTGCCCGCGCAACTCGGCCAGATGCAGGGCGCGATCGTTTCCGCTTCGGTGAACGGCATGCTGAGCAACCCATTTCAGGTGACTTTGGTTGCCAACGCCCCCGGCATCTTCACTCCGGGGATCGTGAACCTTTCGAACGCCACCATTAACGGTGCGGGCCAGCCCGCCAGCCGGGGAAGCAACATCAGCGTTTATCTGACCGGGCTCAGTATCCCCCTTACCGGCCAGGTTACCGTCAATATCGGCAGTCAGAGCAACTTGATTCCTCTTTACGCCGGCGCTCAACCCACCTATCCCGCCCTCGATCAGGTGAACGTCACCGTTCCTGCGTCCTTGCCGGCGACCGGTACCGTGCCGCTTCAGGTCTGCATTCCCGGAACCACAGGGCAGCCGGTCTGCTCCAACACGGTGAGTCTTTATGTCCAGTAGATTTGGGACGGGCGCTTCCGCCTGTCCAATTTTTCATCGCGGCGGAGGCGCCCTCCCACATGAAAACCCGTTCATCTCAGCCGGGGAAACTTGCAGGATCGCCCGGAACGCTATAATATAGGCGAATTGAGGACCAGTGAGGTCGTTTCAGGTGCGTAAAGTGCTTGACACTCCGCCCTCGAATGAGATATCAATGTTCTTGCTCTGATTTTTCGTTCTTGCTTTTGGGTAGTGGGCACGCCATTTACACATAAAATCGCCCTCACCCGCCGAGTTGTACCGCCTTTGCCGACCGCTTCAGGAAAGCAGGCGCGTCTTTACTCCGCCCGACACGGAGAAGTTCCCAAAGGTTGTACTAAAGTATTTCGCTGTAGTTGAGGCTCAGGTTGTACGAGAACTTCGACCGATTCAATTCAAGGAAATTCACAAGGAGAAGCAATGGCAAATTTCAGCAGTAAAGTTCTTGGCCTTTTCGGCGCCGCGATGTTATTCGCGGGAATGTCGTACGGTCAAACCCTTACGTTCAATCCGCAGACCCCGCAGGGGGAAGGAATCATCATTGATCGGTTCGAAGACACCACCGCGCTGGTTGGCGACGGGTTCTTCGTGGTCGGTGCCTCGGGCAACCCCACGGCGGTAGTGAATGCGACCGTCACCGTGACGCTCAATGAGCCCGTTACAAGCCAAACATTCAGCAGCGGAAAGTATTCCGAAGTGCTCTTAAATGTGGGCGCGACCGCCAGCGCAACGGGCCTGAACAACGGCGCGACTCTTTACGCCGGTGTGGTGAGCGGCAGCACTATCACCTTTACCGGCGTTAACATTCCCGCCGACACGAACGTGGCCGTCCAGAACGTTCGCGTCAATGCGAGCCTCGCCCCGAGTGGCACGTCAAGTTTCGCTATCACCGAAACAATGACCATCACCACGGCTGGCTTTCTGAATTACTCGAACCTGGGCACGCCGCTTCAGGTTGGCGTCGTCCAAACGGGTTTTAGCGTGCCCAAGCTTTCGGCGACCAACGCAAATGGCGCTCCCTTCCTTCCTGCCAACCCCGCGATTTACTATATTTGCACCGGGAACCCCCCGAGCAGCGCCGCCAACCCCATTCTCTCGTTTTCGATCGCCGAAACACAGAATTTTAGTGGAGCCTTCAAGGTTCAGGCATCCGCAGGGCAGGTGACACTGTCGGACCAGGGTTCCAACGTGAACCCGGCTGCGATCACCCTCAATAACGGCACCGTCCAGAATGGTGCTGGCGCTAACGCCGCTATCGGCGCGGCGACGCACGGCGATCGCTGGCAGGTTGTCTTCTCGAACGTTCCGAGCGGGGTCACCATCTACCTTCCGCTTACTATCGTAGGGACCGCACTCGGCGGGGGCGGCAACCTTACCCTGACCCTTGGCACCCAAGGTGCTACGGGTGCCCAGAAGCTCGCCACGGCCACCAACCCCAAGCCCGCCGGCGGAGCTTGGGCCGGTCCTAACGTTGCCCCATACACCCCCAGCGGCAACGGCACGATCACCGCGTGGTACGACGTAGCGACTTCCGATAACGTCACTGCCAACTTATCCTTCGCTGTGGTGGGTTACGTTTACGCCGCCGCAGGGTTTTCAACCAGCCCGACCCCCGCGATCACGGCCAGCCTGACGCCGGCTCCGACCACGGGGAGCGACATCCCAACGTTTGCCAACCAGAACTATCCGACCCTCACCCTGAATGCTTTCGCGGCTTGCGCCACCGACCTGCTGTTCCCGTTTGTCAGCAGCGCAGGCTTTGACACCGGTATCGCCATCTCCAACACCGGTACCGATCCGCTCGGTTCTGCCGGTGCGGGAACCGGCGCTCCCGGCGGCTGCACCTTGAACTTCTACGGCAGCGTTTCCGGCGGCGGCACAGTTCCTGGCCCCACGGCGGCGCCCTTCCTGCAGGGACCGCAGCTCGGCGTGCTTCCGTCGCCGGCGGCCCCCAACTACACCGGTACGTTCCTGCTCAGCAGCGTCGTCCCGAACTTCACCGGCTACATCATTGCGCAGTGCAACTTCCTCTATGGACATGGCTTTGCGTATATCGATTACGGTGGACTCGGAGCGCCGACCAGTACCGCTCTCGGATACCTGGCGCAAGTCCTGAATCCTGGTCGCGGCGCGGCGGAAGCTGCGGCTGGCTTCGAATCGACCGGGAACTAGTTACCTGTTCCAGACCTGTTAATCGCAATGAGAAGAGGGGGCATAACCATGCTCCCTCTTCTCGCATTTCACCTCTTCATAACGGCATAAGTTAAATCACAAAGCAATCCTGGAGCGCCACAAAGCCTGGAGCGCCACAAAGGGGGATCCGATGACATGTTCTGGTAGAATCGTTCATCTGTTAGGGGGAGCGGTATTGTTTGCCGCCATGTCCTTTGGTCAGACCCTTAACTTCGGTGTGCCGACGGTACCCGGGGGTATCATCATTGATCGTTTTGAGGACACCACCGCTCTGGTCGGCGATCTGGTTTTGACCTCGCCCGGTGGGCTGCCAGCCATCGCCAATGCGACTGTCATGATCGCACTCAACGAGCCGGTAGCGAGTCAGGTGCTGACCCTCGGAGGCGCTACTCTCTCCGATGCGCTGCTGAATCTTAACGATACGACTGTCCCGGGGTCCTCCGCGGTGTACGCCGGAGCCGTTAACGGCTCCACCATCACATTTTCGAGCGTTGCCCTCCCAGCCAACGATAACTACACAATTACTTTCCAGAATATTCGCGTGAATGCGCACGCCGCGCCGAGCAGCAATGGCTTTGCCATCACGGAGGGTGTTGTCATAACCAGCGAGGGCTTTCTGAACTATGCTTCCCCGAGCGCGGTCCAGGTCGGCATTGTGGAACAGGGCTTCTCGGTCCCCGCTCTGACAGCCGGCACTAATGTCCTCCCTTATACCACCTGCGTCGGCAACCCCACTACGGCGATAGACGGTACCACGAACACGTATTCATTCCAGATAACGGTCAAAGAACTGTTCAACGCGGCCTTTAAGACGAAGACTACCGGTGGTACCTGTGGTGGCATTTCACCCTGCCAGGTAACGGCTGCGGAACAAGGTTCGAATACCACCAGCACCACGGTCGTGCAGGGCACCAACGCCCTGATTGGTCAAGCCACCCACGGTACCCGCTTCCAGCTTTCTTTTGCGAACGTTCCCCAGAACGTCACCATTTATCTGCCGTTGACTCTGGCGAATGCGGGCAACACTCTGGTCCTCACCCTTACCGGCACGGCCACAGGCATTATCTCTCCCGTTGCCGCAGGCACCCCGGCGGGATGGCTCGGGGCTCCTTCGGCCCCGTACCGCGGCAGCTCCAATGGCACGGTCACTGCGTTTTATGAAGTCACCACGGCCGATAACACCGTTTCAAACCTGTCGTTCAACGCATACGGTTATGTGACCGCGCCGCCTGGATTCACCACGGCTCCAACCGCGCCCATTATGGTCACCATCGTACCGGCTCCCGTGGCCGGCGCCGGCGTTACGGACATTCCCGCTTTCGCCCCCTCGACCAACCCCGTACTCACGCTGAACATGTTCTCCATCTGCCAGACCGTGCTGCTGTTCCCGTATGTTTCGAACGAACTGGGTTTTGATACCGGCATAGCCATCGCCAACACGGGCGTTGACCCGTTTGGCACGCTCGGGGCGCAGGGTGGCTCGCCGGGCACGTGTACGCTCAGCTTTTACGGAACGGGTGCGCCCTATCCCAATGTCGCGGTACCGCCGCCGGCGCCGTTCCCCGCCCAATTGCAGCCGGGAACCGCGGCAGCCTTTTTATTGAGTCAGGTGGCTATCGGCTTCCAGGGCTATATCATCGCGCAGTGTAACTTCCTCTACGCACATGGCTTCGCCTACCTGTCGGATGAGCCGGGGCGCGTCTCCCTGCCCTACCTGGCAAGCGTGATTCCCCCTGATCGCGCCGCGGCGGAGGCCGCGAACAACTTCGAATCGCTGGGGAACTGACGCGCAGGCTATTGCGTGCGCACCTGAACGTCGAATTGAATGTTCAGCGGCGCGGCAAAGAGATGAACGGTCGAGGCGATCGCCGCTCCCGGCCTGGCCTCCATCTTCACTTCCGTCGTTTTTCCGCCCTCCACGTGAGTGGCGCCGATCGAGACGGTCAGACCCGGAATATTTCTCGACAGGTCGTCCATCGTTATATCGATCGGGCCAGGCAACTCGTTGCTGATCGTCACCGTTTGAACCGGCGCATTGGGTGTAAGAACTACCGCTGTGCGGTCGATTTTCACTTTGGTGCGCAGTGACGCCACGCTCGGCTGAGCTGCCTGCATCGACGCCAGGTCGGGGGACGTACCCGAAGTTCCCGGATGCATGGTTCCAAACGGGGTTTCGCTGAGACTCACCGGGTCCATGTAAAACATCCACTCCCCGTTCTCCAGCTTCCACGTGCTCTTCACGGGTATTTCGAACTCCTGCAGGCCCGCGCCGATCATCATGATTCGTGCTTTCGCCCGGACCACCACTTTCGCCTTCTGGCCCCCATCGGTAAATTCGATACTCGCGATATGGAACTCGCTGAGGTCCGGCTTTTTGGCAACGTAGTAACTGTCCTTGGAATCCTCCGCGACCAGTTCCTCCGCCTGCCGGTAAGCCTTCGTCGACGTGCGGCCCTCTACTAACAACGAGTAGAACTTGCCGATCCGCTCGCGAAGCCGGCTCTCGGCCTCCGCGGAGACCGGACTTGTCGTCTGCGCCCATGCCGTCACCGCCAAAGATGCGAATAAGAGCCATCGAACCATGTACTCATGATAATGCAGGAAGCCGTGTCGCACTCCTGTAACAGGAGGCTTTCACGGGTAGGCAGTCTTGCCGGATCGCGGAAGACTCCTGAGATTATTCAGCGGCATCGGCTGCGTCAAGAGCCGGAAAGGCGAAGAGGACGCAGCCGAAGAAATCTCCAAGTTTCGGCTCCACGCCCGATCTGGTGCGCTTTCGCCGGGAACCGCGCGGTGACGAGCATTTCGTGCTGCCGGGACGCCTCTCCGCAGCGCCGCATCCGGCCTGCGGCCGCCGAGCCCGACCAGCGCCCGTTATACTCGTTGCGATGGCGGCACTGGTCGATCCCGTTACGCGAGGCCCCGAGATCGTCGATCTCCGCAGGCTGGGGGCGCGCGAACTCGATCCTCTGCTGCTCGAGGAAACAGCCGAGTGGGAGCAGGAACTCGACTGGGACTTCACGAAATCGGCCGATCTCGTCCGCCATTATGCCGATCAGCGCGCTCTCGCCGGCGCCGCCCTGATGGATCGCGGCGAAGTTGCCGGCTACGGCTACGCGGTTCTCGAAGAGCATAAGGGGCTGATCGGCGACGTCTATGTGCGGCCCGGCTGGCGCGAGCGCGATGCCGAAATCCGTCTCTTCAGAACCCTGCTCGACAGCCTGATCGCGACCCCGCAGGTGCGCCGCATCGAGAGCCAGTTGATGCTGGTCGAGGGGCCTGCCGCCAAAGCCCTGCAACGCGAACGCTTCGTCCGCCTGTTTGAAAGGTTGCTCATGAGAATCGACGCTTCCACCGCGTTGCCACCCGCTCGAAATCCCGCGGTGAACCGCTTCCGCATCGAACCCTGGCAGGATCATCATCACGACGCGGCCGCCAGCGTCATATCCCTGGCCTACGACTCCCATATCGACTCCCAGATCAACGACCAGTACAGAACTTTTGCCGGCGCCCACCGTTTTCTTGGGAACATCGTTCAGTTTCCCGGCTGCGGCACGTTTTACCGGCCCGCTTCCCTGGTCGCATTCGACCGGGCGACGGGCTGGATGGCCGGTATCGTTCTCTCCAGCTTTGTCTCCGACGAAGCCGCTCACGTCACCCAACTCTGCGTGACCCCCCTCGGCAAAAGGAAAGGACTGGGATACGAGTTGCTCCGTCAATCGGCGGGGGCGCTGCACGCGGCCGGAGCCAGACGCATCAGCCTCACCGCGACCACCGCCAATAAAGAAGCCGTCGACCTGTATCTGCGTTGCGGCTTCACTGAGGTGCGCCGCTTCTTCGCTTACGTTTGGGAAGGCTACTGAAAATCAAACGTAGAAGTTGCGATCCCAGTCGTGGCGGCGCAGAATTTCGAGGACTCCCGGCGGCAGCGGTCCCTGCCCCGAAGCCATCGCGTTCGAGTCCACGCTCGAAACCGATCGCATGCCCGGGATCACCGTCGAAACCGCCGAATGCGAAAGGCAAAAGCGCATGGCAATTTGCGGCAGGCGACTCACGTCCTCCACGCCGAGGTCCTTCACAATCGCCCGCACACGGTTCGCCACCTGCTTCTTCCGGTCATCGCGGAAATAGTGGTTCCGGAAATCGCCTGCCGGAAACGTGGTGGTCTCGTCGATGCGGCCAGTGAGCGATCCTTCGTCGAACGGCACGCGCGCCAGCACCCCGATGTTGTGGCGCAGGCAGGCCGGAAAGAGAGTGCGCTCGGGAGATTGATCGAAGATGTTGTAGATCGCCTGCACCGTGTCGATCAGGCCAGTCTCGATGATGCCGATAGCGCTGTCGGGCTGGTGATCGTTAATGGAGATTCCCACGTACCGCACTTTCCCCGACGATTTGAGCTCCTCGAATGCCCGGCGCCATTCGTCGCGCTCCAGCCAATCCGGATTCCAAACGTGCAGCTGCTGAAGGTCGATGACGTCGACACCAAGGTTTTTCAGGCTCTGTTCCGTCGAGCTCAGAATGTAATCGTAGGGAAAGACCTCGCCGATTCCAATCCCCGGCCGCGCCGGCCACAAGCGATTCTTTGGCGGCACCTTGGTGGCGACAAAAACCCTCTGGCCAGCGTCCGCGACAGCCCGTCCCACCAACTGCTCGCTCTTACCCTCGCCATACGCGAGCGCCGTATCGATGAAGTTGACCCCCGCTGCAATCGCCCGATGCAACGCTGCGAGCGATTCTTTATCGGTTGCGCCGATCCATTGCTTGCCGCTGATGCCCCACGCCCCGTATCCGATCTCGCTCACTTCCAAACCCGTTCTGCCCAACCTGCGATGTTTCATTTCGCCCTCCATTATAGGGATATTGGGAACAGGCCACACTGCGGAGGCGTAAACTTGAATACAGGTACCATGCGCAAGGCAGTTTTCCTCCTTCTGGCATTCGCCGTCTCTCTCGCCGCCGCCAATTTCAAGCTCTACATGAAGGATGGCGGGTTCCAGCTGGTCCGCGAATACCAAATAGAAGGGGATCGCGTGAAGTATTACAGCGTGGAACGCAGCGACTGGGAGGAGATGCCCGCCGCGCTGGTGGATCTGAAACGCACCGATGCGGAAGCCGGGGCAAAGAAGGAGGATCTGGACCGGCACGCCAAAATGATTTCCGAAGAAGATGAGGCGGCTGCGGATCAGCGCAGGGAGATCAGGAAAATTCCCCAGGATCCCGGCGTCTACACGCTGGAGAACGATACCCTGCGGATTTTCAAACTGGCCGACGCGAGCGTGCACGATAACAAGAAACGCACCGTGCTGCAGCACCTTACCCTGGTCCCGATGGTGGCGGGAAAATCGACTCTCGAAACAGCCAACGAGCACTCGGACACCATCGTCAACGCAGAGCGCCCGGAATTTTACATCCAGCTCTCGCTGACGGACAGCTTTGCCATCGTGAAACTGACTCCGTTGAAGGGCTACAGAATTGTGGAGCGCATCACCGTGGAGCCGATGGTGAACATCTATACGGAAGAGCGCGATGTGGTCCCCACCTTCACCAAACAACTCACCGAGAGCGGTCTCTACAAGATCTGGCCGCAGGATCCGCTGCCGAAAGGCGAGTACGCCGTGATCGAATACAACGAGGGCAAAATCGACGCGCGCATCTGGGATTTTCGCGTTCAGTAAACTCGTATCTGCATGCATCACGATCCTCGCCGGCCGGTGCGGGTGCGCCGCGTCGACCAGTGCCAGACCGTCCACGAAATTTTCGAGCATTGCCTGCCGGCTTTCGGGGGCGCGATCCTGCGGAGGGTCTACAACATACTCGACCGCGCCATCGGCCAGGGCTGCCCGATTACGCTTTCGATCTCCGGGCCGATCACGGTTTCCGGCCAGCACCAGGCCTGGCTGATTCCGCTGCTCGAGACCGGTTGGGTGGCCTACATCAGCACCACCGACGCCGTTTGCTATCACGATGGGCACCGCAGCCTGAACGCTCATACGAAAGATGCCATCTATGAGGTGCCGATCTTCGGCGACGACAAAGCGCTGCGCGAAGAGGGCGTGATCCGCGTCACGGATATGGGGTTCGCCGAAGAGGTCCTGCTGGATCAGGACAGGTTTCTGACCGCCGTCCTGCAGCGCCCCGAGTTCCAGCGAAAAATGACCGGTACGGAACTGCGCTACCGCCTGGGCCAGTTCTACGACGAGCAGGAGCGCCGCAACGGCGTGCCCCCGGGTTTGCTTTCCACGTGCCAGAAGCTGGGTGTGCCGATCTTCGTGGGCGCGCCGTCGGACGGCAGCGTTTTCCTGAATTCCATGAAGCTGTGGGCCATGAAACAGGCGGGCCTGATTGCGGACTACGCCTTCGATCTGGATCTGCACGCCGAAGTATTCGAAGCCTGCGCTTACCACCATTGGGGATTATTCGGGAGCAGCGCGAAGGCGATCGCGACTTTGATCCTGGGCGGCGGTGTGCCCAAGAATTTCAATCTGCAACCGGAGCCGGCGCTGGGGCAGGTGCTGGGGCTGCCGAATGTGCGCGGCTATGAGTTCGACGTACAGATCACCACGGCGCCGGTGACGGATGGATCGCTCTCGTCATGCCCGCCCGCGGAGGCCGTGACGTGGGGCAAGGTGGATAAAGAAACCTATCGGCAATCGACGGAAAGCCTGCCTGCCGATTACTCCATCGTGATGCCGTTCATCGTGAAGGCGCTGATGGAGAAGCATGCCGCGCGCGAGCCTTACCGGCTGTTTGAACGGCGCGACGAGCTGGTCGAAACCCTGCGCGCCGCGGTGCGCGAGAACGGCGACTGGCTGATGGAATCGCTCAATTACCCGGTTGCCCGGGCGTGAACCGATTCCTTCAGAGCCGCGACCGTAAGGGAGTCGGTCTTCAATTCAGGAAGTACGTGCGATACAGCGTATCCCGCTGCTTCGGCACGAAGCCCGCATCGCGAATCATGCGCCGCAATTCTTCCTCGGTCGCCTGGTGGTGCGTGCCGGCCGCCGAAACCACGTTTTCCTCGATCATGATGCTGCCGACATCGTTCCCGCCGAAGCGCAGGCCGATCTGGCACGTCTTTAATCCCGGCGTAACCCAGGAACTCTGAATGTTGACGATGTTCTCCAGATAGATGCGCGAAATCGCCAAAGTCTTCAGGTACTCCACCGCCGTAGCTTCTTCCTTGATGAAGCGGCCAAGCGAGGTGAGTTCGCGCTGAAACGACCACGGGATGAAGGCCGTGAAGCCGCCCGTGTCTTCCTGGATCTGCCGCACGATATCGAAATGATTCATGCGCTGCTCGATGGTCTCGCCGCAGCCGAACATCATCGTCGCGGTGGTGCGCATGCCGAGTGAATGCGCGGTACGATGCACGTCGATCCATTCGTCGGTGCCGCACTTCAGGCGGCTGATGCGATGGCGTACGGCGTCATCCAGAATCTCCGCGCCTCCGCCGGGGATGGAATCGAGGCCGGCATCGCGCAATCGCGCAATCGTGTCCCGCAGCGAGAGCCCGCTCACCTCCGCGATATTCGTAATCTCGGGCGCCGAAAAACAATGGCACCAGATATTAAACTTCGCTTTGATGGCGCGCAGCAGATCTTCATACCACTCGATCTTCAGATCGGGATGCAGGCCGCCCTGGAACAAAATGCCCGTCCCACCCAGATCAATGGTTTCCCGAATCTTGTCGAAGATTACTTCGCGCGGCAGGACGTAGCCTTCCTTATGTCCCATCGGCCGATAGAACGCGCAGAAGCTGCAGTACTCGGTGCAGAAGTTCGTGTAGTTGATGTTGCGGTCGATGATGTAAGAGACGATGCCGTCGGGATGGTGCCTGCGGCGTATCGCATCCGCCTCCATTCCGATGCCGATCAGATCGTCGGACTGGAACATATCGATGGCTTCAGCGCGGGAGATCATAAGGAAACTTCTATTTTACGTCGCAGCTCCATTTTACGAAGCTTCAGAGCGCCGTCGCTTCCACCAGCCGGCGCAGATTGCGTCCGCAGATTTTGCTTCCTTCCAGCTTGTCGCCGTGCGGCCCCGCCCAGTGGGTCTCGAGATGAATGAGGCCCCTGTATCCATCCTCGGCCAGCGCGTCCATCTGCCCTTCCCAATCGATGTCGCCTTTGCCCAGCTCGCACCAGAGGGGCTGATGCCCGCGCATCGTGCAGTCCTTGACATGAACGTGCCCGATGCGCGTTACGTCGAGCAGCCTGTAGCCGGTGGGAAACGGCTTCTCTCCCGACGCATAGGCATTCGCGGGATCCCACACCACCTGCAGATTCTCGTGATCGACGGCGGCCAGCACGCGCGCCGTATCGTGCGCGGTCGAGATATTACAGGCGTGTTCGTTTTCGAGCCCGACGATTAATCCGTGCTTGCCCGCTTTGTCCGAAAGATCCTGCAACGCATCCACCACGCGCTCGAAGACCAGTTCCGGTTTGATCACCCGCCAATAGGAAAACACGCGCACAATCTTCGCGCCGGCGATCTTCGCGATCTCGAAAGCGCGTTCGGCCAGTCGCGGCTGATCTTCGTAAGTGTGTTTCGAATTGAAGATGTCCTGCTGAAAGCGCGCATCGATTTCAGGCGCATCGGGCAGCGAGCATTTCAGAAGCGGCGAAGCAATGGAGATCACTTCGAGACCATTGCGGCGCAACACATCGACCGCGCGACCGAGTTCCGCATCGGTCAGGTCCATGACGTTCTTGTCCCCGACCACGCGCAATTCCGCGCCCTTCATGCCGAGTTCGCGCATGGCTCCGGCGGCAATCGTGATATCGGACGAAAACTCGTCAGTGACCGCGCCGATGTGAAATCGCTGCATTCAAACGGATTTTAGCAGTTTCAATCCGGCTGGCCGTCAGATCTTCATCCGCTCCAGCTTCCGGTACAGGGTTTTCCGCTCGATCCCCAGAATCGCGGCCGCGCGGCTCTTGTTCCCGCCCGTTGCCGCCAACACCCTGCGGATCTGATCGGCTTCGGTCTCCGCCAGCGTCTCGCCGCCGCCATCTTTCGGCTCCATCGCCGAGATCGCGTCCTGCACCGACTCGGCGTCGATCCGGTCGTTGGGCGCCAGAATCGTCAGCCGTTCGATCAGATGCTGCAACTGCCGGACGTTTCCCGGCCACGTGAAATCCTTCAGAGCCTTCAGGCCCGATTCCGTCAGCTTCACGTCGCGGTTATAGCGCGCGTTGTACTTGCCCACGAAAAAATGCGCCAGCAGCGGCACGTCGTTGCGCCGCTCACGCAGGGGCGGCAATTCCAGCCGTACCACGTTCAACCGGAACCACAGATCCTGGCGGAATTTGCCCTCGTCCACCATCTTCTGCAGATCCCGATTGGTCGCGGCTACTACCCGCACGTCCACCTTTTTCTCGCGTGGCGAGCCCACTGGCCGTATCTCGCGCTCCTGCAGGAAGCGCAGCAGCTTCACCTGGAACGCCGCGTCGATATCGCCGATTTCATCCAGAAACACCGTGCCCCGGTTGGCCGATTCGAATACGCCCACTCGATCCCGATCCGCTCCGGTAAACGCGCCCTTCATGGCCCCGAACAATTCGCTCTCGAGCAGCGCGGCCGGAATGGCGCTGCAATCCACCGGCACGAAAGGCTGCAGCGCGCGCAAACTGAAGCGGTGGATCATGCGCGCGATCAGTTCCTTGCCCGTGCCCGTCTCGCCCTCGATCACCACCGTCGCATCGGTGGGCGCAACTTTCGAAACCGTTTTGTAAATCTCGATCATGCGCGCCGAACTGCCGATCATCTCGCTCTCCGGCAGTTCCTCCTGCTCTACATCGTCGTCATTGGGCTCGCGGGATTCGATGGCGCGTTTCACCGCCTGCAGCAGCGTGTCGAGCTCGAACGGCTTGGCGAGATAATCGAAAGCGCCGTTGCGCGTCGCCGCCATCACGGTTTCCATGGTGCCGCGCGCCGTCATCAGGATCACCGAACAATCCGGATCCTGCTTCTTAGCCGCCATCAATACGTCGATGCCCGTGCGGTCGTCGATATAAATATCGGAAATGATCAGCGGATAGCCGCGCTGCGAAAGGCGCTCGATGGCATCGCGCGTGTTCGAGACGGCTTCAACCTCAAAGCCCTCCAACTCGAGAAACGTAACGACCGTGGTGCGGACGCTCGGATCGTCTTCCACCACCAGAATCTGGTCGCTCATAAGGCTCGCTTGAGCACCAGCGTAAACCGCGAGCCTTTGCCCGGTTCCGATTCCACATGGATCGCCCCGCCGTGCTGTGTCACAATCTGCTCCACAATGGAAAGTCCAATGCCCGTCCCCGCCTCGCCCGATTGCTCGGCGCGTTTCGTACGGTAGAATTTCTCGAAAATCCGGCTCACTTCTTTTTTATCCATGCCGATGCCCTGGTCCTCGATGGACAGGCGCACGCGGTCTCCTCTATCATCTTCGCCGAACACCTTCACGCGCGTATTCGACGGAGAATATTTCACGGCATTCGTCAGTAAATTGTAGACCGCGTACTCCATCAGCTCGCGGTCGCCCGTCAAATCGTCCGGCGGCAAAGCGCTGATTTCGATTTCAATCTGCTTGCGATCCGCGAACGGCCGCGCCCGCTCCGTGCAGCGCTCCACCAATGCGGCCAGCGGGAAGCGCTCCTGCTTCATCTCCATCTCACCCGCCGTCAGACGCTCCACGCTCAAAAACGTTTCAATCATGCGCGCCAGGCGTTTCGATTCCGAATTGATCAGCTCCGCCATCTGCTTCCGCTTGGCTTCCGGCATGGCGCCGTAGCGGCTGATCAACTCGCTCGAACCCTGAATCGCCGTCAACGGCGTGCGCATTTCATGGGTGACGAACTGCATGGCCTGCTGATAGCGATTCTTTTCTTCGCCCGCCCGCGCCAGGGCCCGCCGCACCAGCAGATGCCGCCAGCTCGCCGCCATGGCCAAAGCCAGACCCGCGGATAAAGTGCCGGGCAGCCACGGCCACACCACCGATCGCGCGAACGCGGCAGCCGGAACGGCCTGCGAAGCCGCTATCAGAAGCAGCGCCGCCAGATTGGCGGTACGCCCTGGCAGAAACACGAAAATGAGTCCCGCGCAGGCCACCAGGGCCAGACAGAACGCGAGTACGGCCACCGGCGACGCATCCACCAGAAACATCTGCCGCGCGATGGTTTCGTAGGCGTCGGCATGCATTTCGACGCCGGCCATGACGCCGCTCGAAGCCGGCGTCATCCACCGGTCCCCCACCGTCTGTGCGGTCACGCCGGCGAAAACCACCTTACCGGCAAATTTCGAGGCGAGCGCAGGATCGCGATCGAGCTCGGCCACCGAGATTGAGGGAATCAGCCCTTTCGGCGCGAAGCGAATGCGCATCAGACGCTCGTCCCCCAGCAATCTGCCATGGCGCTGGTGGGCTTCGTCCCGAATGCTCGACGGAATGCGCACGCTCCCCACCGTCAGGTCGTCCGGCGACTCCAGAATCTCCGCGCCATGGGCCGCGCGATACGCCGCGAGCGAGAGCGCCCACAAGCGCTGCCGGCCGGCGATTTTCTCGAGCGGCAATTCCCTGCTGATGGCGTCGTAAGTATCGAGCGCCACATGCACCTGGCCCACCTCCACCGCATACTTCCTGAAACGCGCGATCGGCTCTTCCCACCCACTGCCATCGGGCAGCAGATCCGCCGAAAGTATCAGATTATGCGTGCGCGAGAATGCTTCCTCCAGCTTCTGGCTTGGGTCCGCTTCTCCAGCGTCGAAGAGAATTGTATCCACGGCCACGGCAGCGGGCCGGGCCGATTGAATGCGATCCAGACCATCCGCCAGAGCGGTCCGCAGACCTGCCGGAAAACCGTATTCCGCCAGCGTCCGCTCATCGATCGCGAGGATGATGGAACTCGGTTGCCAGGGCGCGGCCGGCTCCGCGCGAAACAGAAAATCGTACGCGTAATTGTCGAACTCGAGGCCCAGAGAGGTCCACGCCAATACCAGCCCGATGGCGGCGCAGGCCGGCATCAGCAACGCGAGTATAAGGTACGCGCTATTTCCGCTGCGCCAGCGCACGTTCAATCTCATCGGGATCGGTGGGCAGCGCGGCGCTCAATACCTTCGCGCCCGTTTCCGTGACCAACACGATGTCCTCGATCCGAATCCCGATATTCTCCTCTGGAATGTAAACGCCCGGCTCCACCGTAATCACCATCCCGGCCTTTAAGGGAGCCATGGTATCGGAAGCATCGTGTACGTCGAGTCCCACATGATGCGACAGGCCGTGGGTGAAATACTTGCCCAGCGGATCGCCATGCAGATCCTTGCCGTGCGTGTCGATGTAATCGTAAGCGACCTTATAGATGCTGCCCGGCGTGGACCTGTTGATCGTTACTCCCGGCTTGATGGCTGCGATGGCGGCCCTTTGCGCGCCCAGCACCACATCGTAAATTTCGCGTTGCCGAGCCGTAAATTTACCGTTCACCGGCAGCGTGCGCGTGATGTCGCTCGCATAGTTATCGCACTCGCCCGCTACGTCCATCACCACCACCTCGCCCGCATCCATGCGCCGCGAGTTCTTTGAATAATGCAGCGTAGTCGAGTTGGGGCCGGACCCCACAATCGGCGCGTACGCGCTGCGCCGGCACCCGTCCATCAGGTACGTCCCCACCATCACGGCGGCGATCTCGTATTCGTACTCTCCCGGGCGCAGCATCCGCCAAGCGGCCCGATGAGCTTCGACCGACGCCGCCGTTGCCTTCTCGATGGCGCCGACCTCGCCCGCCGATTTCTGCATGCGCATGGTTGCGATCGGCGTGCGGGCATCGACCACCGTGTGCAACGGAGCAATCTTTTCGACGGCCGCGGCGGACGGGTCGCCAGCCAGCGCATAGATGTTTGGATAAATATCGAGCAGCGCCCGCAACTGCGATTCGAAACGCTCCGCCGGCATTACGGTCGAGAATCCCGTGATGTTCGATACATTCGCATCGTCCGGCCCCAGCTTGCGCCCGGTCCACTTCTCCTGGCTCGTCACGCGCTGCGGAAGAAATAGAATTTCGCGTGGCGCACGGGCCCGTTCCATCCATCCCGGGCCGTCTTTATCGGGCTCCGGAGTCAGGATCAGAATCGCGCCCGGCTCTTCCCATCCAGTCAGATACAGAAAGTTGGTTTCCTGGAAGAAGCTGTAATGGAGATCGTCGCTCTCTTTATTCCCAAACAGAACCAGCACGCCGTCCGGTATGGATTTCCGCAGCTTCTCGCGCCGCGCCGCAAATTCCGGCGACACTCCGGCCCCCAGTTGCCAAACGAGGATGAAAAGCCACAGAATGCGCCGCAAGCATTGAGTATAGCCTCTGATTTGGTGATCGCTCCCCGCAACCTTATTACCGAGCCGCGATCGTGAGAGCGCGGACGATTCCCCAAAGCGGGCGCTCTGGCATACACTAAATCATGATGCGCAGCCAGTGGGTTGAAAAACGTTGGTCCGACACCGTCCGGACCCAGATGCACTACGCCCGCAAGGGTCTGGTTACCGAAGAGATGGAATACGTGGCGCGTCGTGAGCGCATTTCGCCCGAACTGGTGCGCGACGAAGTGGCGCGCGGGCGCATGATCGTCCCCGCCAACATCAACCACGCGAATCTCGAGCCGATGGCCATCGGCATCGCTTCGAGTTGCAAAATCAACGCCAACATCGGCAACTCGGCCACCACTTCGAACATCACCGACGAGCTCGACAAGCTGGAGTACGCCGTGAAGTTCGGCGCCGATACCGTGATGGATCTTTCGACCGGCGGCGACATCCCCGAAATTCGCAAGGCGATCATTGCCCACTCGCCCGTGCCCATCGGTACCGTGCCCATTTACGAGGCGCTCTCCCGCGTGCGCCGCGTGGAGGACCTGAACATCAACGTAATGCTCGAAGTGATCGAAGAGCAGGCGCAGCAGGGTGTGGATTACATGACAATCCACGCGGGCGTCCTCGTTCAATACGTGCCGCTCACCTCGAAGCGCATCACGGGAATCGTCAGCCGCGGCGGGGCCATCCTTGCCGAGTGGATGGTCAAGAACCACCGGCAGAATCTGCTCTATGAGCACTTCGACGAAATCTGCAGGATCTTCCAGAAGTACGATGTGAGTTTCTCGCTCGGTGACGGCCTGCGTCCCGGCTGCATCGCGGACGCGAGCGACGCCGCTCAGTTTGCTGAACTCAAAACCCTGGGCGAATTGACGAAAAAAGCCTGGGAGTACGACGTCCAGGTGATGATCGAAGGCCCGGGGCACATTCCGCTCGATCAGATCGAAATGCAGGTCGTCAAAGAGCGCGATCTGTGCCATGAAGCGCCGTTCTATACGCTGGGCCCGCTGGTGACCGACATCGCGCCCGGCTATGACCACATCACGTCGGCCATCGGCGCGGCCATGATCGGATGGCACGGCGCGTCGATGCTGTGCTACGTGACGCCGAAGGAGCACCTGGGACTGCCCAATCGCGAAGATGTGAAGCAGGGCATCATCGCGTACAAGATCGCGGCCCACGCGGCCGATCTGGCCCGTCATCGCCCCGGAGCGCGCGATCGCGACGACGCCTTATCGCGCGCCCGCTACAACTTCGACTGGAACAAACAGTTCGAACTTTCGCTCGACCCCGAAACCGCCCGCAGCATGCATGACGAAACGCTCCCGGAAGAAGGCTTCAAGGAAGCGGCCTTCTGCTCTATGTGTGGGCCGAAGTTCTGCTCCATGAACCACTCGGCCAAAGTGGAGAGCTTCACGGCCGCGCAGGCCGAGGAAGTTCTGCTCAACATCTCCAGCGGGGATTAAAAGCGCGGGGAGAATCCGATGAGCTATCCCGCTCTGGTGCTTCCGGCGCTGCTTGCGTTCGCCGGAAACGGCACGAGCCGGACAGCGTGGACCACGCCTTCGGCCTCCGAAGTCGACGCCATCTATCCCGACATCGAAGCTCTGTATATCGACCTTCACCAAAACCCCGAGCTGGGGTTCCAGGAAGTGGAGACAGCGTCCAAACTTGCCGCGCGCGTGAAAGCCCTCGGTTATGAGGTCACCACAGGCGTGGGGCGAACCGGCATCGTGGCAGTGCTGAAAAATGGACCCGGCACGACGGTCATGCTGCGCACCGAACTCGACGCCTTGCCTGTTGAGGAGAAAACCGGGCTGCCGTTCGCCAGCAAGGCCGTCGTCAGGAACGCCGACGGTCAACTGACTCCAGTGATGCATGCCTGCGGACACGACATCCATATGGCGGCATGGGCCGGCGCCGCGCGTTTGATGGCGGAACACAGGGATCGCTGGCACGGCACGCTGATGCTGGTAGGCCAGCCCGCCGAAGAAGGCCTTGGCGGCGCTGCGGCTATGCTGAAGGACGGGCTCTTTGCGCGCTTTCCGCGTCCCGATTTCGCCCTTTCCCTGCACGACGACGACACCATGCCGGCAGGGACTATCGGGTATCATGCGGGGCCGTTCCGTGCCCGGGCGGATGCGGTGACGATCATCGTCCACGGGCGCGGCGGGCATGCCGCCATGCCGATGAATACGGTGGATCCGATTGTCCTTGCGGCGCGCATTGTGCTGGCCCTGCAGACCATCGTGTCGCGCGAGAATAATCCCACCGATCCGGTGGTGATCACGGTGGGCTCAATTCACGGCGCCGCCCCGCGGGAGCCTGAGGTCGGGGTACCTTCCAATGTCGACGCGGCGGTGGTTTACAACGATCCCGCGCTCACTCTGCGCCTCGCCAGGGCGCTGCGGGCCGGCCTCGGCGACAAAAATGTTGTCGAGATGCCGGCGAAGATGACTTCGGAGGATTTCTCCGCTTATTGGGTCACGGGCAAAGTCCCTTCCGCGTTGCTGCATATTGGTGCGGTCAACCCGGCAAGGTTCGAGGAAATACGGAAGTCCGGCATTCCCGGCCCCGCTCCGCACTCGGCGCAATGGGCACCCGACCGCGAGCCCACTCTCAAAGGCGCGGTTCGCGCGGAGGTCACCGAACTGCTGGAGTTGTTTAAGGGACAGTAGCGAGCCTGATCGGGAGCAGACACGTCTGGCGGCTTACGGTCTTTTCCGGAACGGCCGTCGGGGCGGACCGCCCTGTGGTGGTCTGCCTCCCGGTGGCTTGCCTTGCGGCGGTTTGGTGGGCCGATTGGGGCGGTCCCCCCTCGGTCCGCTGGGGGGACGATTCTCCCGTCCACGGAAAGGCGGACGCGGCGAATCTCCCCGGGACGGGCGCCCCTCCGAAGATCCCCGATACGGCGGTTTGCCCTGTGCTGGCCCCCGCGAAGGCCGATCCTGCGAGCTGCCGCGATAGGCCGGCTTGCCCTGCGATGGCCCGCGCGTCGGCCGATCACCCTTCCAACCGCCCGGCTTATCCCGGCGTGGCGAACGATCTTCCGAACCTGCACGCACCAGCGGTTTCGGAGTCCATCCTTTCGACGGTTTATCCTGCGGCGGTCTGCGCACCGGCACGGCCGCGGGACGTTCCTCCACAACCGGGGGCGGCGCTTCTTTCTTAACCGGCATCGCCGGCGCAGGCTTCGAGAGCGGCGGCCGGGTCGGGATCGCCCGTTCTTCGCCGAGAAACCTCGGCCCCTGGGAACGCGGACGCGCCGCCGCGGGGCGCTGGCCAGCCTCTTCCTCGGGCTTCGCAACAACGATTCCGGCGCGGACGATTTCATCCGCCACCTGGGCCACGGTGCGCATTTCCTTCACGTCATGCACCCGCACAATGTGCGCGCCGTTGAGGATCGCCACAGCTACCGCGGCTGCGGTTGCATAGACGATCGTGCCCGCCGTTTCGCTCCCCGCGCCATGATTCAGGAAAGACTTCCGCGACGGCCCCACCAGCACCGGATAATCAAGCGCCGCCAGCCGCCCCAGGTGCGCCAGAATCTCCGAGTTTTGCTCCTTGCGTTTGCCGAAACCCAGCCCAGGGTCGACCACGATCCGGTTCTTCTCCACGCCAGCGTGCCGGGCGCGGCTGATGGTCGCCTCCAGATCCTTGCCGATAGTGCCCATCACGTCCGGCATCGGTCCCAGCTTTGACCATGTCTCGGGCAATCCCCGCATATGATTCAGGACCAGCCCGGTGTTCCCGTTCGCCGCCACCTTCGCCAACTCGGCGTCGAAGGTCAGGCCGCTCGGGTCGTTCAAAATCTCGACACCGTATTCCAGCGCGCGCTCCGCAATCTCCGATTTGTAGGTATCGAGCGAAAGCGGAATGCCGAGCTTCCCGCGCAATCGCTTCAGCACAGGCACCAGCCTCTGCCACTCCTCATCGGCCGAAATGCGTTTCGAATCGGGACGCGTCGATTCGGCCCCCAGATCGATGATGTCGGCGCCCTCCTCTTCCATCCCGATGGCCCGTGCGTACGCACGATCCGGATCGGTGAAGCGGCCGCCATCCGAAAACGAGTCGGGCGTGACGTTCAGAACGCCCATAATGAGAGTCCGTTCGCCCAGTTGCAATTCGGTGGTGCGCAGCTTCCAATAGTAGATTTTTCGATTCATCCGTGAATTCCAGTGTCCCATGCCGATTCGGAACATATTGGAAGCTAAAGATTTCCCGCTTATCCACCGATGTTTAATCAGCAATGTCCAGCTTATTGTTGGAGTCGGATCTCTTCACAACCTGGTTCGGGAGAGCACTGCGCGAGGACCGTTTCGAAACCTGGTTCCAGCCTATCGTCGATACCAGTGGGGTGACCAACAGAGCCGGCCATCCGCGCGTTCTGGGTTACGATTGCTCCCTGCGCACATTTGACGGACGCCTGCATAGTGACGAGGAGATCCTTAAGCCCGCCCGCCTCCGCGAGGACCCTGCGTCCCATAGTCATGCTTGCGAGGTTGTCATCCAGGCGGTAGCCGCGCAGCCGCACAACGGACCCTGGTTTATCAACTTCGCACCCTCACTGATCCGCGTCCAGGAGATCCGCATCCAGGAATTTTGTCGGATGGGCATGCTCCCGCGGGATATCGTCTTCACAGCTGCGGAATCCGATCTGGCAAGCGATCCGGATCGTTCCTTCGATATACGCGATTTCATGCGCAACTGCGGCTTTGGGTTTGCGGTGGACGGTGTGGGAAGTCATGCCGACTCACTGAGAACGGTCTGCGATCTGCAGCCCGATTACATCAAACTCGATAAGAGCCTGGTCCGGTCGATCGAACGCCCGGTGCATGCCGCAACCATCCGTAAGGTGGTGGAAATCGGCGATGGCACGCACGCCAGGGTGATCGCCAAGGGAGTTGACAGGACTCGCACCATGGAAAATCTGTGGCTCCTCGGGGTTCGCTATATGCAGGGATATCTGTTCGGCAGCCCTAAATCGCCCTAAACCCGGCGGCTGACGAAGGCGTTGCCTTTAAGAACGAAACGCAGCGGCCAGTCCGCGCACTTCGAGATTCCGATGCGGGGCGTAACCGCGATCTCCAGGGGATGCTTATGCAGCGGGGCATGCACGGTAAGATCGCCGCGTGTCAGATCCACGCCATTATGCGCCCGTGTGATCGCCAGGGCGCGTGTCAGTTTGCCCGGCCCGGAAGTCAGATCCCGATCCGTTCGTGCGCCAGGGCGCCGGGAGCGCATGATATCCAGCCCGGCTACCGGTTCGAGCGCGCGGATCAGCACAGCTCCCGGCACGCCCGCGCGCTCGGCAACGATATTCATGCATTCATGGATGCCATAGGAAAGGTAAACATAGGCATGCCCAGGCGGCCCGAAAATCACCCGCGTGCGATCCGTAATACCGGCCGAGGAATGCGCCGCCAGATCGTCGCTCCCCAGGTAAGCTTCCGTCTCGACGATCGTGCCGGCAGTCTCGCCATGCACCAGAATCTTCCCCAGCAGATCCCGTGCTACATCGACGGTGGCCCGCCGATAGAAACCACGGCGCAGAATCGGCCCGATCACTGTTTCTTCCGCGCAAAGAGAATGCCGCTCCAGCGCCCATCCACGGAGCAGATCTTGTAATCCACCAGGCCCACGTCGATCCCCGCCTCGCGGACGCCATTCTGCGTAATCCCGTTGTCGGAGCCCTTCCGCCAGAGAATCCAGAGCTTCGTCCGGTCCGCCAGGGAGCGCATTCTGCTCAAGCCGGCGTGCAGTCCCGCGGGATCGTGTACAAACCAGAGCGTCACGGGCTCGACGGAATCCGGATTCTCCACGAGGCATGCGTTGTCCGGCAGCTCTCCGATCACGGCCAGGTAATCGCGTGGCGGGTCGATGACAGCCGCACTCATGCCCTCCTTGATCCCCATTTTCTGTGCGGCAGTTCTGGTCTTGAAGCGCTCCATCATGGGAGCGGGCCGCACCGGGTCCGCAACTTGCTTCCGGCAAGCGGCGGCGACGGCCTTGCAAACAGATGCCGTGGTGCTGAACGTCGCATCGGGTAGCATCTCGCGAATTTTCCCGACCTTCTCCGCCTCACCGTTTACGAACACGATCGGGATATTCCGCGTCGCCTTCAGGCTGCGCATCCAGACCGCGATCTCACGCCCATGGCTGGGCAGACGCGACAGATCGATGACAACCGCATCCGGTGGATTCAGGCGAATCGCACGGCAGACCGCCGGCCCGGAAGGAGCTTCGGCGTCATAGTCCGCTTCAATGCCGCCATCCCGGCAGGCCGCGACCAATGGACCCGCCTCCTCCGGCCTCCAGTGAACGATCAGCACGCGAGCCATTCGATCACAGAATAAACAACCACGCCGCTCCAGTAAAATGTTGGTCGCCCTTCATGCGGCTTTTTACGGGGATCTCGATCGACGATCAGGTGGCGCAAAATCTGTTGAACACGATCGCACCGCTGCGCGCGGCCGCGAATCTTCGGTGGACTGCGCTTGAAAACCTCCACATCACCACCAAATTCATCGGGACGTGGCCCGAAAACCGTCTTGCGGAACTCCGGAACGCTCTCGCCGCCATCGACCCACCGGGAAATCTGCATCTGGCGATTTCGAGTCTCGACTTTTTGCCCAACCCGCACCACCCACGGGTACTTCTGGCGGGTGTAAACTCAGGTCCGGGCCTGGCGGAACTGGCAAAGAGAATCAACGACGCGCTCGAGCCGCTGGGCTGCCCGCGCGAAGACAAGCCTTATTCACCCCACGTAACGCTGGCGCGGATCGGGAAGAACCAGAGCCGGGAAGCGGTTCGTAAGCTGCGTGAAAGCGTCGCATCCATGACAAACTTCGACTTCGGGTCTTTCGCGGCCGAGCATTTCAGCCTGTTCCTGAGCCAACCGGGCAGCGCGGGTTCGGTCTACACAAAATTGGCATCCTGGCCGCTGGCGGGCGCAGCGTGATGGGTCCAGTGGCCGTCCTGCTCGCCTGGCTGATCGGGGGCATCCCGTTTGGCTGGATCATCGTTCAGCTCATGACCGGATCGGACATCCGCGAGGCCGGTTCCGGGAACATCGGCGCCACCAACGTCCTGCGCACCGCGGGACCGCTGCCCGGCGTCCTGACGCTGCTGCTCGATGCCGCCAAGGGATTTTTCGCCGTATGGCTGGCCGCTCGGCTCACTGGCGGCAGCGTCCTCTGGATGAGCCTCGCGGCCCTCGCTGCTCTCCTCGGCCACGCCTTCCCGGTGTGGTTGCGGTTCAAAGGAGGCAAGGCGGTCGCGACCTTCATCGGAGCTTTCGCTTACCTGACCCCTCTTCCGCTGGCAGCCGTGCTTCTGCTCTTCGTCCTGGTGGTTGCCTGGACGCGCTACCTTTCGCTCGGCAGCGTGATCGCCGCCGGGCTGTTTCCCATCGCCTGCTGGATGATTTTGCATTCCGCCTGGCCGGTCCTGTTGGCCGCATGGGGGGCGGCGGCGCTGATCGTCTGGCGGCATCGCGACAACATGGAACGCATCCGCGCGGGCAACGAACGCGTGTTCCGCTTCAACAGGACAGACGGTTGAAAACCCTTGCGATCATAGGCGGGGGCGGTTGGGGCACGGCGCTGGCCTGCATCCTGTCGCCCCGCTTCGAAGAAATCCGGCTCTGGGTCCACGAACCGGAAATCGCCGAACAGATACGTTCGACCCGGATCAATGAGGTCTTCCTGCCCGGCATTCCGGTCCCGCCGAATGTGATCCCCAGCCACACACTCGATGCGGTGCTCCCGGGGGCGGGTCTCGTGCTGAGCGTCATGCCCTCCCACGTAGTTCGGGCCCTCTACACCCGTATGGCGCCCTCTCTCACCCCGGAAATGCGCATCGTCAGCGCTACTAAAGGCCTCGAAGTGGGTTCCTTATTACGAATCTCGGAGGTGATTCGCGCGGTTACGGGTCCGGATTACAGGATTGCCGTGCTCTCCGGCCCCACCTTCGCCCGCGAAGTGGCCGCGGGAAGCCCGACTGCGCTCGTCGCCGCCTCGGAGGATGAGGAACTGGTGGCAGAGATTCAAATCCGCTTCTCCGGACCCACGTTCCGCGTCTATGCGAGCGACGATCCGGTGGGAGTCGAAATCGGAGGCGCTCTGAAGAACGTAATCGCCATCGGCGCGGGGATCTGCGACGGCCTGGGGCTCGGCCACAACGCAGTCGCCGCCCTTATCACACGCGGGCTGGCCGAATTAACGCGCCTGGCCGTGGCCGTGGGTGCCAAAGCGGAAACGCTGGCCGGACTCGCGGGCTTGGGGGATCTGGTCCTCACCTGCACCGGAGACCTCAGCCGTAACCGCCAGGTCGGCCTGCAACTGGCGGCAGGTCTTAAACTTGGCCAGATTATCGAAGCCACTCCCATGGTGGCGGAAGGGGTCCGGACTACCTCGGTAGCGATACAACTTGCCGATCGTCATGGAGTGGAGTTGCCCATCGCACAGGAGATGCACGCGGTGTTAAACTTGGGGCGACCGCCCGTCGAGGCCATCCGCCGTCTGATGGGGCGGACCCTACGCAGCGAACGGGAACTACGCAGCGAGCGGGAATAAGGGTACTGGATTCCGCCGTCCATCCGAAACTATCCATGTGGCCGCGGGTTAACACAGGTATAGGAACCTCAGCGGCCCCCGATCCGGACGCCGATTTAATGCTCCGTGTGAGGGACGGGGATGGGGATAGTTTCCGTGTTCTCCTTGACAAGCACCGGAACTCGCTGGTTCATTTCCTGTATCGCATGGTGCAGGAGCAGCCGGTGTCGGAAGAGTTGGCGCAGGAGGTGTTCCTGCGGATTTATCGGTCGCGGGGGAGTTACGAACCGACGGCCAGGTTTACCACGTGGATGTTCCGCATCGCCACCCGTCTGGCGTTGAATTGGCTGCGGGATGAGAAGCATGAGAGGTCGCAGGAGCGGCTGGATGAGGATCGCAGCGGCGGGATGCCGTCCCGCGAGGTGCCCGATCGGAAGCTCTCGGTGGAGCAGCGCATGGTGTATCAGACCCGATTGCAGGAAGTGAGGGACGCCATTGCCACTCTGCCCGAGAAACAGCGCGCAGCGGTCCTGATGCATAAGTACCAGGAAATGGAGTATTCTCAAATCGCGGGCGTTTTGGAAATCTCGGAATCGGCGGTGAAGAGCCTGCTGTTCCGCGCTTACGAGACGCTGCGAGCGAGGCTTGCGTATATGGTCACGGGAGGCCCGCGATGAAGTGCCCTTTACTATTTGCGGATTTGCATCAGGATGACACGGCCGATCTGTTGCTCGATTATTCGGCGGGACGTCTGGACCCGGCCAGGTCCGCCCAGGTTGAGCGGCATATGGAGAACTGCGCCCGCTGCGCCGCGTTTCTTGCGGAACAAACCGTGATTTGGACCGCGCTGGACGCGTGGCAGCCGGAGCCGGTCGGCCAGAGCTTTAACCGGACGCTTTGGCAGCGCATCGATGCTATTGCCGCCGAGCCCTGGTACCGGCGCTTGATCGACGGTTTCCGCTTCGGGGCCTGGAAGCCTGCCTTGCCGCTGGCGGCAGCGATGTGCGTCATCACAGCTGGGTTTGTGCTCGACCACGCCAATACTCCCACTGCAACCAGTGTCGCCGGCGCCTCCGGTGTTTCAATTACGGAAGTCGATCAGGCGGAAAAAGCGCTGGACGATATACAATTGCTGCGGCAGCTGGATTCCGCCTCGCATCCGGAAGCTAAGAATTCAAAGACCATGTAATTGACGATGACGCACCGTCATGCCGCACTTCCACTGCGTCTGGGTTTTTGGGGCCTGCTGGGTTTAAACCTGATGGCGCCCGCGGCGCTGCCCGCTCAAAAGCCTAAACCGGCTCCCAAGGCCGCCGCCAAAGCCAAGGCCCAAACCAAAGCCCCGAAACAGGCCCCCAAATCGGAGGCTCCCGCACCGGCAGCGGCCACGCCCGCGGCGGGCGAACGCGCCATCGACCGGCTGTCAAAGATGACCGCCGAGGAGCGGGAGAAGGCGCTGGCCAACCTCCCGCCCGCAAGGCGCCAAAGGATCGAACAGAATCTACAGGAATTCGCGAAAATGCCGCCCGCCCAGCAGAATCGCGTTCGCACCCGGCAGGAGCTTCTGAATAGTCTTCCACCCCAGCGCCAGAATCAGGTGCGCCGATCCGTTCAGCAGTATCTGAACATGCCGGAAGAGCGGAAGGCCGTGCTGAACCAGGAGATGCAGCGCATGGCGCCTATGTCGGACGAAGACCGCCGGGCCCATATGAACAGCGAGGAATTTCGCAACCGCTATTCCGCCAACGAACAGCAGATGATGGGCAATCTGATGGAAATCCAGCCTCAGCCGTGAGGCTCAGGCGTTCGCCGAACCGAACATCTTGTTTTCGTCCGCCGAAGGCCCGTACATCCCCGGAATCGCCACGTCGTTCAGGCGCAGATAAACGCCCAGTTGCGCCCTGTGGTGAATGAGGTGGTTCATCACCACGCTCCTGAGCACGGCGCCGCGGGGCATGGTCAGTACCTTGTGCCCGCCAAAGATCAGCGACCACTCGATGGCCAGATCCGCATCGCTGGCCCCCGCGATTAAGGCGCGGGCCTCGGCCACGTTCCGATCGAATCCCGCAAGCAGCCCAGCCTGGGATGCGGCGATCCAGGGCTTCATGCCGGGCGTCAATTCGAGGGTCTCGCGATTCATCGTTTCGACGGCCCAGTGCGGCAATTCGGCCACATGGCTGGCCAGGCGGCCCAGCGTCATCGATTTTTCATGGGGTTTCCATGAATACTTATCTTCGGGAACGCAGTTCAGGATCTTGCGCGTACTGGCCATTTCCTGATCGAACTCGGGAAGCAGCGTCTGACTGATTGACATTAAATTTCCTCCCATTAAAGGTACAATAAAACACATCACCCCAACTAAAACCCATTACCTGCCCGCCCTGACCGGCTTGCGCTTCGTACTGGCCATCTGGGTCATCCTGCACCACATCGCGGGAAAAGGCATGATGCTCGAGAGCTGGACCGCTTCCCTGCCTTTGGCAGCGCAAAGCCTTATCCATGGCGGCTACCTCGCGGTGCAGACGTTTTTCATCCTTTCCGGCTTCGTGCTGGCGCGCAGCTACGCCAGCGCCCAATGGGACAAACCCGGCCTCGTAAAGTACGCGGCGGCGCGCCTGGCGCGAATCTATCCGGTCTATCTGCTCAGCCTCCTTGTCGTTTCGCCGTTCATCTTCGACGTCATGATCCGGCCCGGCCGCACCGGTTCGGAGAAGGCCGGACTGCTGATCAACTACGGCTTCGTTCTGCAGGGTTGGACGGGTGGTCTGAACGTCGGCTGGAACACCCCCGCCTGGTCGCTCTCGTGTGAATTCTTCTTCTATCTCTTTTTCCCTTTGTTGCTGGTGTGGCTGCGCCGCGCCGGGCGGCTCACCATCGCGGCCGTGCTGGCAGCTGCCATCGTGACTCCGGTTCTGCTGGCGCACG
Organism: Bryobacteraceae bacterium; assembly: GCA_050015835.1. GTDB lineage: Bacteria > Acidobacteriota > Terriglobia > Bryobacterales > Bryobacteraceae > BOG-234. The sequence continues at coordinate 89,648 of JBEKAQ010000005.1, forward strand.
CCAACGTCCCCTGGACATGGAAGCCGATTCACCATCTTTCGGACTTCGCGGCCGGCATCGCCGCGGCGCGGATTTTCGAATTCGTCGAAACCGGCATGACGCGGCGCGGCTACTGGTTTTATCTGCCGGCCCTGATGGCGGGGGCTCTGGTGATCGTCTATCCACACGTCATGGACCCCACTTACGGCGACGTCAACACGGGACTGCGCCCGCTCAACGTGGTGGCCCTGATCGGCCTGGCGTTGGGCGGCGGCGCCATGGCGCGAATGCTATCGACAAAGGCCGCCGAGTACCTGGGGAAGGCGAGCTATTCGATGTATATCCTCCATGTTCCGGTCCTCTGGTGGTACGGGCGCTGGGCGGTCCATGGACCGTTGCACTTGCTGCCCGGCGTGGCCGCCCTGCTCTACTTCGCTTTGGTCATTCTGGTTTCGGCGATCTCGTTCGAGTGGGTGGAGATGCCAGCCAACCGCTGGATCAGGGACCGGGTATCCGCGCGTGTGGGCCGACCCCGTTTGGCGCTCGCACAAGCCGCGGCGGCATAGCCGGCCTGCCAAAGTTTTTCGCCAGGTAATCGACGATTTCTTTCAGCTCGCGCTCTGTCCCCGTGGCTCCGCGAGTGACCATTTCATCCACCAAAATCCTTCCTGCCTTCCCGGCTGTTGCGCATGCCGATCACCGCTTCCGGCGCATGGCAACCCCCGCAGACTCTTTTGAGGGCCGCCTTGCCCCGTCCGTCGGGCAACTTCTCCGCCTGTGCCAGGAGAACGAACTGGGGAACCAACAACGCCGCGCCGTAGATCAGCGCCTTCACGGCTCACTACTCACGAGGACCACATCCAGCGTGCGCGGGCCGTGGACGCCTTTGATGCGCGTCATTTCGATGTCGGCGGTGGCCGAGGGCCCGGAGATCGTCGTGATGGGCCGGGTTCGGATGTTGCGTAGTTTTCGAATGCCTTCGGGTACCGTCTGGACCACCTGATCTTCCCTCACAATGCAGAGATGGTAATCGGGAATGAGAGTTAATGCCCGGCGGCCTTCATGCGCGGAGTGGCTCAGGATGATGGTTCCGGTGAAGGAGATCGCGGCCGTGCACGCGGTGAGTGCTCCCTCCGACGCGTCGAGCTCTTCGTACGTCAGGTCCCGATCCCGAACGAAGCCAATCCCAGGCGGCAGCCAGTCGGACGGGAACTCTGGCGGGATCGCGAGGCTCTGTTTTCCCCGCGCGGCCATTGCCTGTGCGATCACGGCGGGCAGTTCCCCGGCCGAACAGTGGTACACGCCCGCGTTGTAGTCTTCCAGCCTCGACGCGAACTGAGCGAGATCGACGGGCGCTTCCTGAATGTAGCTGCGGCGAATCGGCGGCGAGCTTGACGGTTCTCCAATCGCTCGGCGCACGTTTTTCAGGATTTCGCTTTTCGCGCTCATCGTTTGGACCACCATTCGCGAAACGATTCCTTCGGTATGGCCGGAAAGTCGCGGCTATCGGTCCATGCGGCCATCGTCAGATGCGCAAAAGGCTTGTGCGCGATGCGCAGGAGCTTCTGCCCTAATCCGACGCGTGCGGAGTCGGCCAGCCCGCGCTGTAAATCGACCCGTAGGCGTGTCCACCGGTTTGCCGGTACACCGGGCAAGCGTTGAGGCAGGCCGCGCAACGGATACAGTGCAGCGTTTCGCGCGACTCCTCGTCGGCGAGAATTTTCGTTCTGCCATTATCGAGCAGCACCACATGAAACTCGCGCGGGCCGTCGCCTTCCGCCACGCCGGTCCAGATGGAGTTGTATGGGTTCATGCGCTCGCCGGTGGCGGAACGCGGTAATAGTTGCAGGAAGACTTCGAGATCGTCGAACGACGGGATGATCTTTTCGATTCCCAGCATGGTGATCAGGACGTCCGGCAGCGTGACGCACATGCGGCCGTTGCCTTCCGACTCCACCACGCAGACCGAACCGGTTTCCGCCACCGCGAAGTTGGCGCCGCTGAAGCCGACTTTGACGCGCAGAAATCGCTCGCGCAGGTACGTGCGCGCGGCCGCGGTGAGGTCTTCGGGCTGCGTTCCGAGTTCGCTCAGATGCATCTTGTCGAGGAACAGCTCGCGGATTTCGGTTTTGTTCTTGTGTAGCGCCGGAACCACAATGTGCGACGGCTTGTCGTGGCCGAGCTGAATGATCAGGTCCGCCAGATCGGTTTCGTACGGCGTGATGCCGGCGGCCTCGAGGGCCACGTTGAGCTGCGTCTCGTCGGAGGTCATGGTCTTGACCTTGATCACTTCGGTCTGTTGGTGGCTTTGAATGATTCCGACGATGATTTGATTCGCTTCATCTGCGTCGCGGGCCCAGTGGACACGGCCGCCGGCGGCGGTGCAGTTTTTTTCGAACTGATCGAGGTACGTGTCGAGATTGCTCAGTACCTGCTGTTTGATTTGTTGGGCGGAGTTGCGCAGTTCTTCCCAATCCGGCATCTCGGCCACGACGCGGGCGCGCTTGTTGCGGATGATGTCGGTGGCGCGGCGCACATTGTGGCGCATTTGCGTGTTGGCGAGCAGCGTCTTCGCGGCCTTCGGAAAAGCGGGCGCGCTCGCGGATTGTCCGACGCGAATGCTCATGAAGCCAAAATCTCCGCGATGTGCAGGCAGCGCGCGCCATGCTCCTGACGGGCGAGCCCTCCGCCGATATGCATCAGGCAGGAGTTATCGCTTCCCGTGCACACCTCGGCGCCAGTGTCGAGAATGCAATGCATCTTGTCGCCGAGCATGGCCGCCGATACGTCTGCGTTCTTGATGGCGAAAGTTCCGCCGAATCCACAGCACTGATCGCTGTCGGGCAGTTCGATGAGGTTCAGACCTTTCACCGCTTCGAGCAAGCGCTTCGGCCGGTCCCCGATATGGAGCGAACGGAGGGCGTGGCAGGAGGTGTGGAGCGTGACGGAGTGCGGGTACGTGGCTCCGACGTCGGTCACGCCCAGCTTGTCGATCAGGAGTTCGGTAAATTCGTACACGCGCGGCAGCAGATCGTCGACCTCCTTTTGCAATCCGGCTTCGGCGGCCATTCTCGGGAAGTGATCGCGGATCATCGAGACGCAGGACGACGAAGGGATGCAGATGACCTCCGCGCCTTTGAAAACTTCCAGGAAATGGCGCATCAGCGAGATGGCTTCGGGTCGATAGCCGGTGTTGTAGTGCATCTGCCCGCAGCAGGTTTGGGCGGCGCGGAACTCGACTGTGTGGCCCAGGCGCTCCAGCACGCGCACGACAGCCTTGCCGGTCTCCGGGAACAGGGTGTCGTTATAACAGGCGACGAAGAGGGAGATCAGCATAGGGCCCGGAACCTCTTATATTGGGCATTCCATTGGTCCGTGTCCATGGGCTCGAACCGGTCGGTGGGGAAGGACCGATCGATCACGGCGCGCGCTTCGGCGAGCGAGGCGACCGCGCCGGTGCCCAGCATCTGCATGGCGATATTGCCAAGTGCTGTCGCTTCCACGGGGCCGGCAATTACCGGACGGCCCGTGGCATTGGCCGTGAACTGGTTGAGCAGGCGATTCTTCGCTCCACCGCCGATGATGCGTATTTCCTGGAACTCGGTGCCGGTTAGTTCTTCGAGCGATTCGAGAACCACACGGTACTTGAAGGCCAGGCTTTCGAGAATGGCTTTGGTGCAGGCTCCCGGCGTGTCCGGCGTGGGCTGTTCGGTCTTGCGGCAGAAATCGGCAATGGCCGAAACCATCTCGGTGGGATTCAGAAACGACGGATGATCGGGATCGATCAACGAAGTGAACGATCGCTTTTCGGCGGCTGCGGCCTGGAGGAGTTCGTCGTAAGAAAACTCGCGCCCGGCTTCTGCCCAGCGGCGGCGGCAGGATTGCAGCAGCCAGAGTCCGCCGATATTCTTGAGCAGACGCGTGGTTCCGCAAACGCCTCCTTCGTTGGTGAAGTTGAGCTCCAGCGCGCGGGGTGTCATGACCGGGGCCGCGACTTCGGTCCCGAGCAGCGACCAGGTTCCCGAACTGAGAAAAGCGGCTTTGCCTGATGTTGCGACCGCGGCTACGGCCGAGCCTGTGTCATGGCAGGCGGGCGCTACGACCGGCGTTCCGCTCGATTGGCCGATAACGGTGCCGGGTTCGAAGATTTGCGGCAGCAGGCGCGCGGGGAGTCCCAGGTCTTCGAAGAGATCGATGGCCCAGCAGCGCGTGCGGGTGTTCATGAACTGGGTGGTGGTGGCGTTGGTGTATTCGGCTCCGAGATTGCCGGTGAGCCAGTAGTTGAAGAGATCGGGGATGGTGACGAGGGCGTCGGCGGCTTCGAGCAGGCGCGGGGTGGTGCGCGAGGCCGCGAAGACTTGGTAGAGGGTGTTGATCGGCATGAACTGAATGCCGGTTATCGCGTAAATCTTTTCTCTGGCGACCTGGTTGCAGACAGCCTCTACCATTCCGTCGGTGCGGTGGTCTCGATAGTGGTACGGATTTTCGAGGAGCTGGCCTTTTTCTCCGATGAGTGCGTAGTCTACTCCCCAGGTGTCGATTCCGATTCCTGCCAGGCGTGCGGCGGGCGGATGCTCGATCACCTTTGAGATTTCGGACCAGAGGCGGAGGACGTCCCAGCGCAGCGAGCCGGGTTGACGGACCGGGAGATTGGGGAACCTCACTGCGTCTTTCAGCGTGAGAATGCCGGCGCGCAGCTCTCCCAGGATTGCCCGGCCGCTTTCCGCGCCGATATCAAATGCCAGGTAGTCGGCGTTCACTATGAAATCTTCTTTGCCGGCGCGTCCGGATTGCCCGGCCCGAAGTGCTTCAGCATGACCAGATATTCGGTTTCGCTGGTATTCGTTATTTTGACTCCGTTAACAGCGGCATCCTTAGTCACGAAGAGTTCGTCTCTGGTCATCTGGCCGTAGCGGATCAGAGTTGGAGTTTCTACTTCATGTTTCCCGAAGGTCCCGTAGCCGGAGGTCAGGATCACTCCGTAGGCTGCGGCGTCTTTGATCGTCACCGTACGGCCGGGCGGCACCGTGAGCTCTTTAGCCGAGTAGTACGGAGTTGAGTAGACGACCCATTTTTCGTGTTCGCTCGATGCCGCGGGCGCGGGATGGAACAATCGATGATCCGCGTATTCGGGATCGGTGTTGGCCGGCCAATCCAGCATTTCGATCAGGTAGTCGAGGTCGTGATGATGCTCGGGCGGAACGTCTTTCACGAGGAGGTCCCACGGCACGGCTCGGCCTTCTACCAGAGATTGGTACATGGCGAAGACGTCGGAGTTCACCTGCGGCTCGTAGGTGACGAGGGAGCCGGGGGCGTGCAGGATTCCTGGATCCACTTGCCAGCCGGTGCCGGGCTTGAGTTTATAGGCTCGCGAGAGATAGAGGATCTCGTTATCGCCGTCGTTCCATTTTTCCAGACAGCGGCGAATATCGTCCTTCGTGGTGCCGGGATTCAGACCCATGAAGGTGTAGGGGAAGTTGTTGTCCTTGAAGTTATATTGCGGCGGGAAGTAGTAGGCCTCGGGTTTGCCTTTCTGACCTGCGCGGGCGGCGTATTCGTCGTTCTGGTGCAGGTGGTGCGGGATGGGGCCGAGGTTGTCGAAGAACTTGCAGAGTACGTTCCAGTTGCCATCGCCGAGGAATTCATCGGGTTCGTTTTCGATGGCTTCCTTCAGAAGAACCTTTTTGCCGTTGAATTCGATGTAGCTCAGGCCTTCGTCTTCGGCCGTCAGGGGTCCGTTGGCGGCTTTGGTCGTCGAGGAAAACCAACGCTCGTCGATGCCTCCCCGGTGGGCTCCGAGGGCGTAGAGATCGCGTGGGTCGAGTTTGAGCCGTCCTCCCGGCATGAGGAACGCGCGCGGCACCCAGCAGGGGGCAAGGCGCACTACTCCCTCACCCGCGGCGAGCGCATCGGAGACGATTTGCTTATTCGACATCAGCGGAGGAATGCCTCGTGGAGTCCGCCATCGACGGGGATGACGTGGCCCGTGGTTTTGGCGCTTTCTTCACCGGCCAGCCATACTATAGCGGCGGCGCAATCCTTCGGCAGGATGGGACGTTTGGTCAGCGTCCTTTGGGCGTAGAAGTTGGCGAGCTTGTCGCGCAGTTCTTCGGTGGATTCGGATTCAGAGAAGGCGATTTTGTATTTGGCGAGCGATTGCATTACGCGATCGCGCGGGAACATGGTGGATCCGGCGACTACGGTCGCGGGCGCGATTCCGTTAACACGTACCATGGGGCCGAGGCCTACGGCGAGTTCGCGGATCAGATGGTTGAGCGCGGTTTTGCTTACGTCGTAGGCTTCGCTGCCGTGCTTCGAAACCACTGCGTTGGCGGAGCTGGTCAGCACCAGTGTGGACGGAAGCTTCTGGTCCGAGAAGACCCCTTTCGCTTCGCGCGCGAGAAGATAATTGCCGGTAACGTTGACCTGGAAGGTGGTGCTCCATTGGCCTTCGGTCAACTGGCCGTCCGGGCCGCCGACGGGGAAGATCGCGGCAGTGTTGACGATGCCGTCGATGCCTCCGAACCGGAGGATGGTGTGGCGGATGGCCGCGGCGAGGCTTTCGGACGAACACAGATTGACGGCCGTGTGCGAAACCGTTTCCGTCGACGTGAGCTTAGCGACCTCACCTGAGACTGCGGCGGCGGAGGCTTCATTCACATCGGCAACTACCAGATGCGCTCCGCGCTTTGCGAGCATGATGGCAACCTCGCGCCCGATGCCACTGCCTCCACCGACAATCAGCAGGATCTTGCGGCTGAACTCGGCTTCGGCGGGCATGCGCTGCAGTTTGGCTTCTTCGAGCGCCCAGTATTCGATTTTGAAAGCTTCGGGGCGCGGCAGCGCGACGTAATTATGGGCGGTGGCGAAGTGCCGCGATTGCTCCGGGAACCGCGCCTGCGGGAGTGGATTCGGCACATTGCCATCGTCGAGAGCCGCCGCTCCCGACATCACGTGAATGGCGTTGATGAAGAATTCTGTGGTGATGCGGGCTTCCTTCTTGTTCTTGCCGAAGCCGAAGAGGCCGAGGCCGGGAATCACGATGACCGAGGGATTGGAATCGCGCAGCTTCGGCGAATCGGGTTTCGCCCAGGCGTTGTAATACTCGGCGTAGGCTGCGCGGTAGCCGACGGCCTGCTCGGCGATGCGCGACTTGAGAACCTCGATGCTTTCCTCGCGTGGCTTCCAATCGACAAACATAGGGCTGATGCGGGTGCGCAGGAAGTGGTCGGGGCAGCTGGTGCCGAGTGCGCAGAGCTCTTTGGCCCAGACGGAGCCGGCGAAGGCGAGAGCGTCTTCGTGATCGGCATAGTGGGCGATCTGGCGGCGGTTGGATGAGGCGACGCCGCGCAGGGTGGGCAGAATGGCGGCAGCCACGGTGAGGCGATCGGCGACCGGCTGCTGGACGACGCCGCCGAAGACGGTGCTCTTTTTCTTTTCGTGGGCGGCGATGAAGCGGCCCATCTGGTCGATGGTCTCGATGCTGTTGAGGTAGCATTCGCGCTGCGTATGACCCCAGGTGAAGAGGCCATGGCTGCCCAGAATAATGCCCTCGGCGCCGGGGTTATCGCGCTCGGCTTTTTCGAGCATGAGCGCGAGCTCGAAGCCGGGACGCTGCCAGGGGAGCCAGACGATCTTGCGGCCAAAGGCCTTGTTGAACTCCTGCATTTTACGCTCGCCGTTGGCGCTGGCGGCGATGGCGATGGCCCAATCGGGATGGAGGTGATCGACGTGATCGTAAGGCAGGAAGGCGTGGAGCGCGGTATCGATGGAGGCGGCCACTTTACTTTCGCCGAACGCGGAGAGCGGGTAGAAGGAGACCATTTCGTCCTCGAAGGCCTCGCCGCGATAGATGCCCTTAAGCTGTTCGAGGCGGTCGAGATAGAGCAGCGCGAAACCGGATTCCTTGATAGAGCCGATGTCGCCGCCGCTGCCTTTGACGGCGAGAACGCGGACGGAATTGCCCGTGAAGGGATCGGGCATGGAAATCTTGGAGCTGGTGTTGCCGCCACCGAAGTTGGTGATGCGGAGGTCGGCTCCGAGCAGGTTGGAACGGTAGCGCAGAAGGGCCAGTTGGCCGGAGGCGAGCCTGGCGGCCTCGTCTTCGTTCCAGAGATCTTTCAGAAGGACGGTATGCGCAGTGATTGTGGGCATCGTGAATATTATCTAACTTCGCGAGGCGCGGGGAATGACTAAGCCAATTTCCGCAGCTCTGGCGGCAATTGCGACGGCAAGCTCTTGTCGATGATCGCCCTCAGCAACTTGTAAACCCGCGTCGCAGGCGATTGCGGAATGTCGCCGCCCTGAACGACTGCGTCGAGCCGTTCCGACCGGAGAATTGCTTCTGCCGCGGAGCCATCCCGATAATGTTCCCGCCGCAGCCTCGTCTTGTTATAGGAGCCGACTTTCGCACGGATAAGAGCTTGAACGTCGCTACAGTTCTCAAGCCCCGCGGCTTCGTGCTCGGTCGCGTGATGCAGCAGTAGCCACATCTCAAAACACGGGTAGCTCAGCGCAACCAAAATTCCCAGCTTCTTCGCCTCCTGGATGGCCGGTGCGAAGTTTGCCCGGTGATTCGGTTCCAGGTTATGGTCCGTGTCGAGAACTAACCAGCATTCGTCGTCGGGGTCGAGATCCATTTCCGCTTGCTTCGCAAGGAGTCGCCGAAGAACATGCTGGGGCGCGGACCTGGAGTCGAGGGTCGCATCCACGACGATCCGTACCCGCGGAATCTCGAAAAATTCAGAGTACTGAGGCGGAGCATAGCGATCATCGCACACAATGAGAAAGAGCCGGTCGTCCCGATAGCGAATGCGATCCCGGCTTAGCGGCCTGGGTTCGCGGTGGAGCAGGCTCACGCCGGCTGACCCTCGTCTTCCATCAGACGGCTGGCGCCTCCCAGAAACGGCACGGCTCCGAATCGCCCTTGCAGGTAGTGCTTGCGAATTTCCAGGTCATTCCGGACTTTAAAGTCAAGCAGGGAGTACAAGCTGGTAGCGCCGGAGGGATCCTTCTCAGCGAACCAGATTTCGTCGCGGCGAAGCAGTTCCTGGTCGAGCAACGACGATTCATGAGTGGTCATGATCAGCTGGCGGCAGTCGCCTCGACACGAGTTCAGGAAAAGCTCGAGAAAATTTCTGACCAGCATGGGGTGCAGGCTTCGGTCGACCTCGTCGATGAAATAAACCACACTGGCGTGCCTCAGTGTGTGAAGCGCTGGAATGAGCTGCAATAGCCTCCGGGTGCCATCGGACTCATGCTGCAGGTCCAAAGGAGCAGTTTCGCCCGATCCCGTATGGTGGGCAGCCTGGAGTCTCAATCTCGAGTATTGAAGGCCATCGCTTCGCTCCACTCTTACCACGTCTCCATTGGGGAGCGAGTGTTCCCAGGATTCATTCTCCGAGAGATTGGAATCGTCCGCAAAGGCGTTGTCGGGGACCAGCGCGGCGAACTCCTCCTCGCTCAATGGTGTGCGGACCACCGCGAGATGGTCGACCCCGGTTGAAGAAGACCTCAGAAATTCACTGGCGAACTCAAGAAGATCGGGGTCGCTCGTGAGTCTGCGGCTGAGGTCACGGTCAGATTGTTGCGGCGAGACCAGGTGCGGAAAAAAAACGAACCACACGTACGCGAAAACGATTTCCTCCGGGATTTCCTCAAAACTCAGCGTCGACCATATCGTCGCGAGAAACGACTGATTTCGCGGGCCACCGATTTTGGCAAGCGCGTCGAACTTTTCGTTCGAGTCTGAGATCTTCCCAAGCTCAACCTGCACCTCACCTTTTGGGCCGACTACGCGCTCGTACAGAACCTCTCGTGCCCATTGGAAATCCGAACCAACCATTCCTCACGGACTTGGGCATCGTCGAGCTTGACGCCATATCGATAAAGGCGATCGTGCGCAACGAACTGCAGATCGAGGGTGGTCGACTCGGAATTCCGACTCTCGCGCCTTGCGGGCTGGAGTCATCTATGGGGCGAACGGCTCTGCTCCTGATTGAACGACCGGAAATTGGAGACCGAAACGGAATGCCTCCCGTCGAATGGGCGCATCTTTTTGCGTGTGCCAGTCGCGATCGTGTTTGCCTAATCCGTGAAGATATCACATCAAGCTGCGAAAATCCGCGGGGGTCGGGCCGGATTCAAAGCCCAAGGCGAGAATTTTCCGCATGATGGCTGCGCCCGTCGAAACAAGTGGAGGAGCCCGTGACCAACCCAGTCCCGTTATTTTCAAACATAATTCCCTGAAGCCACAGTGACTTACAAGTGACCGCCGCCGCTATGCCGTCCCACGGATGCCAGGATGCGGATGGATGAAGAGCCACGCGCCCATTTTCGATTCCCCAACCAGCGCCCACCCCTCTCACCATCCCCGCCGCCAAAATCCCCGGAACCCAAATATATTGGCTTTTTTCGGCGCTAACTCATTGAACCTTAAGGAAACCGCACGCCCGGAAAAACGGCCGTTCCGTAGAAACGAACCTAACTTTTCCGCTTCACTTCTTCGGCGAATCGTCGTCCGAAGAATCGAACGTGATCGAAGTATCGGCCGAATACTTCTGATACTTCCGGAAATCGATCTCGTTCCGGCTGGCGATCCGGCCGGTCCGCATGGTCACGTCCGCGGCCAGCGGCAGCAGAAAGCTCTGCCCGCTGATCTCCGCATAGCCGTATTTCAGCGTTTCGTGGATGTCCTGAATCGGGAAACTGGCAGGCATCTCGGGCTCGACCGTAATCCGCCAGAAGATGCTCCCCGCCTGGGGACCGGTCGCCGGCACGAAAATATCGCCATGATACGGCGGGGTCACCTTCTCCTTGCGGTCGTGATCGATGGTCAGGCTGGAATGCTCCTCATCGATCCGGTACTCATAGACGTGATACAGTTTCCCGTCCAGATTGCCCCACCGCTTCCAGTGGAACTCGGTCTGCGTGCGGGGCTCGAAAATCACGTTCAGCAACGACGCCCAATCGCCCCGCGACAGCGCCCCGCCCACCGCCTCCCACGACTTGCCGTACATGGCGTTGTCGTTGTGGGTGAGGGTTTCGTAATTCTCTTTGTGATCCACAAAGCTCAGCTTCTCGGCCAGCCGGTCGGAAGGCGACCAGGAATTCGGCTGACCTGCCTGGGCGTGCATATCAACCGAGCGCCGCGTCACTTCCAGACACAAAAAATCCGGCAGCGACGTCACGTAGCCGAGCGCGTACTCCTGCACCTGCCGGAGTATCCTCTCCTGCTCCTCCGTGGAAGGGGGCGGCGGACCGGTGGATACCACTTTGGGCGCCAGAGCCACCGGCGCGGCGGCCGCGGGCAGTTTCGCCGATTGATCCGCCAGATGCGTGAGCGCGGCCACCGTTCTGGGCCCCGCGCCTTTCTTCTGCAGCTCTTCAATCACGCTGTCTTCCAGCTTCTCGCTGAGCCGGATGCCCGCCACGCCGGCCGCCACTTCCTTATCGGGAAGCTTTTGCTGGATGGAAGAGGTGATGAACTGGACCAGTTTGTCGATGGTCAGGGCCTGCTGGGCGAACGCCGCAACACCCAACACCACGAGCAGGATACACTTGCGCACAAAGCTATTGTCGCATCGAAAGGGGAAAAGGTTTCGCGCGGGCCGTCAACCGGGGCAGGGAGGCGCCGCCATCCAGCCCTCCGCCTCGAATTCGCCCGGCTGCGCGCTGAACACGATCCGTACACTCGAGGCGTCGAGCGGCGCTTCCGCGGGCTGATCCGCGAAATATCCCACCGGCTCCACCAGCGCCAGGTACTTCAGCACATCGTAAACCTCGCCCCCGTCCGGAATGGCGCACGAGAAGCGCTGGGAGCGAAACCAGAGCTCGATGTCCCGCTCCGAAAGATGCCACGCGAGAAAGGCGCACCGCTCCACCGCGCCTTCGAACCAATCGTTCCCGCCCGGCGCCACGCGCCGGTCCAGATAGATTTCCACCGTGCGCTGGCGCTCCTGGGAGAATTCGCGGACCTGCAGATTGCCGGTATGGGCCGTGCTCTTCCAATCCACGATGCGCGCGCTGTCGGTGGTTTCATAGGGCCGGATGCGGTAGAAATCGAGCCCCGTGCCGCGAAAGTTGGTTTCCACCTCACCGGCGATATCCTCAAGCAGCAATTCCGCGTCCGGCCGCGCCTCGAGCGACGGATAGACGATCGTTTCACGGCTCAGCGACACGGTGGTGGTTTTGCGCAGAAAGCCGAACGGAAACCGGGTCGAGATGACAAACAGGTTCTCGCGATGCCGGCCGCGCCGCGGGAAAGTGACGGGAACGGCGGCTTCAATCACGGCGCCTCCGGGGATGAGCGGGAAATAGACGGGCCCCGTCAGGATGGAAGGCAGGGCTGTCAGCGGATCGCGCCGCCCCGCCAGCTCAATCGAAAACGACGGGGTGAGGCGCTTCAGATTGCGCATCCGCAACCGCGCCGGGGAAGGCACGCGGGCGCACACGTGCTCCGGCAGCAGCAGTTCCAGTTCGAGGCCGGAGAGAACCAGGCGGCTCAGAAAGCCCGACACCAGCAACAGCGCCAGCATGGCCGAGAATACCAGGAAAAGAAGATTGTTCGCCGAGAGAAAAGCGCCTGCTCCCGTCAATGCCAGGGCCAGCACAAAGAGGGCGCCGACGGTCGTCACGCGGGACCGCACGCGCCGCTGAAGCAACACGCGGAGGCGCTGCAGAATATAAGATCGTCGCCGCTGCAAAATCCATTATGGAGCCGAAGGACGTGGGGCAGACTGGTAGTCTGCGGCCGATTGGTAATCGGCCTCGGCGGTTTACAACGTTCGCGTGACCTTGCTCAGCGATCTGGGCCGATCCGGATCCAGATTCTTTTCCACCGCCAGCGCCGCCGCGAACAACTGCGCCGGGATGATGTAGGGAATCGGCGTATAGAGTTCGGCGATCCGCGCCGGCACCGAGATCACCCGAGGCGCGAGGTTCGCCGCCGGTGGATTGCGCCGGTCGGTAATCACCACGGTCTCGGCCTTCAGATCGCGCAGAGTGGTCAGCATCTCCTGCATGGAACCCCAGGTAGGTCCCGAGGGGGCGAACAGGTCCTTGTCGAGCGTGAGGGCGGTCGCGGCCAGGTCGGGAATCGCCTGCAGATCCGCCAGGCGGATCTTGGCGCCCAGCGCGTAGGCGATCAGATAGAGCACCATCAGCTGCCCTGTGTAGGTCTTGGTCGCTGCCACGCTTCTTTCGCGCCCGGCGCGCACCAGGAACACGTATTCAGCCAGTCCCGACAGCGCGCTTTTCGGTTCATTGGTGATCCCCACCGTCACCGCCCCGGCTTTGCGCGCGTGCTCCAGCACAATGTTGGTGTCGGTGGATTCGCCGGATTGCGAGATGGCGATGACCAGCGCTTCCTTGTAGTTCAGCCGGGCGTCGTAAAGGGTGTGAATCGACGGAGCGGCCAGCGAAACCGGAATGCCTGTGGTGATTTCAATCAGGTAGCGGCCGAACTGCGCGGCATTATCGGAGGTGCCGCGCGCCGCCAGCACCACCAGACGTGGCTTCCGCCGGCCCATCAGGGCGCGGAATTTCTCGATCTTCTTCAGTTCGGAGGACAGCGTCCGCGCCAGCGTTTCCGGCTGCTGCCGTATTTCCTCAAACATCCGCGACATGGCAATTCAGTGTACACGGGCCAGGTGGATTTATGATGCAATGGTCAAAGTGAATATCACGGGCGTGACGTCCCAGCCGCCGGGGCCGGTATTGCCGAATGCCGGCGCTCCCGTCCGGCTTTCGCACCCCGGGCCGCCGAGCGCCGACAGCATCGGGACACTGCTGGGCCAACTGGCCACGCCTTCGATCCAGAACCTCCTTCGGTCGCATCCTGCGCCGGAATTGTTGGATGGCTTAATCCGGGCGGCGGGCGAAGCCGTTGCGGCGCATGACATCCCCCGCGCCTTGCGGTCCATCACGGAGTGGGTCCGGCTGAATCCCGAAGCCGCCGATTCGGTGGCCCACGAGCCCTCGCTGCAGCCCATCCAGAATGAGATTCGGGGATTGTTGGTCCGGATTGGCCACGACGCACGAATGTCCGCTGAAGCCGTCGTCACGAATGCCACGCAGCTGGTCGACGGGCGCACCCAGATAAACCTGATCCCCGGAGGCCTCGATGCGCCCTGCGTTCTGGCCCTGGCAAATCGCTTTTACGAGACCGGACAATTGGCCAACTACCTGCGCGCGGAGTCGCTCGGCCGCGTAGTGATTGCTGCGTATGAGGGGGCTCCGGCGCCTTCAGGCGGCAATTTGGCCGCCAGGTTCAGGACGCTGTGGCGGCGCGCCCCGATGCTGATTCTGCTTGTCGCCTGGCTCTTCGTCGGCGTGCTCGGCGGGCTCTCCGTCTGGGCGCGGCGTCAATCCGGCGCTTTCCCCGGGAGTCTCGCCTTCGACCTGTGGGGAATTGGATTTCTGGCGCTGGTGGTTTTGCAGTTCTACGCGACGGTCTATAATCGATATAGCAAAAATTTGAAGTAGCGGAGTCGCACCGATTCGCGGGGGCTGCGCGTCAAACCTTACATATGAACACCCGAGCGAAGTTTGTCGTGGTCATGTCCTCCACCTGCCTGGTAGCGCTGCTGCTGCTCGGCGGCGTGGTGAGCAAGGGCGCCCCGGCCGAGGATCCTGGAGCCAGCAACAACGTCTACAAGCACCTCTCCGTGTATTCGGAAGTGCTCTCCCGGATCAAGAGCGAGTACGTCGAAGAGCCCGATATGAGCAGCGTTACGCTCGGCGCCATGACCGGCATGCTGGAATCGATCGACCCCTACGCCAGCTACCTGAACGCCAACCAGTACAAGGACTATCTGAAGAACTTCGACACCTATAAGGGTGCGCTGGGCATGGTGCTGGCGAAGAAGTTCGGCTACATCACCATCGTGTCCGTGGTGCCCAATTCGCCGGCGGACAAAGCCGGGCTCACCACCGGGGACTTCATTGAATCGATCAAAGGAATCGCCACGCGCGACATGCCGCTTGCCTACGCCAACCTGCTGCTGCGCGGGGAGCCTGGGTCGACCATCGACATCTCGGTGCTGCGCCGCAAACCGGAGCCGCAGAAGCTCACTCTCACGCGCGCCGTGATCGCCTACCCGCCGGTCGAATCGAAGATGCTGCCCGGCGAGATCGGCTACATCAAAGCGGATACCCTCACCAACGGCATGGTGAAGGAAGTTTCCTCAGCCGTGGCTTCGTTACAGAAGGACGGCGCGAAGAAACTGATTCTCGATCTGCGCTACTGCGCCGAGGGCGATCCGCAGGAAGGCGTCGATCTGGCTAATCTCTTTCTCTCCAAAGGTCTGATCACCTACGTCCAGGGCCAGAAATACCCGCGCAGGGACTATCCGGCCGATGCGAAGAAGGATGTGACTGCGTTGCCTCTGGTGGTGCTGACCAACCGCGGCACGGCCGCCGCCGCCGAAGTAGCCGCCGCGGGCCTGCAGGGCGACAAGCGCGCCACCGTGGTGGGCGAGCACACCTACGGGGATGCGTCCATCCGCCAGGCTATCACCATGGACGATGGCAGCGCCATCATCCTCTCCACGGCGAAATACTACACGCCTGACGGAAAGTCAATTCAGGACAACGGTGTCACCCCGGATGAGTTGGTGGGCGAATCGGAGCCGGCGATCGGCGATTCCGACGACGACAGCGCACCCGAGCCGCTTCCCGCGGCGAAAAAGCCTTCCGACGACGTCATCCTGAAGAAGGCCATCGAAGTCGCCCAGAGCAAGTAAAATGTGGGACAGGCTTGACCCGGTGCAACGACGTACAGACCAGTCTTATCCTGGATGAGGCGCTATGGTCGTCGATGCCGGTGGTCGAGCCTGTCCCACATTTACAGCGTCTTCAGGTACGCGACCAGGTTAGCCTTCTCGTCGTCCGTGAGCATGTCCTTATAAGCCGGCATGCCGTTGCCGCCTTCGTTGATCTTTTCCAGCACATTGGCGTCGTTAGCGGGCTTGCCGTTCGATTCGAGCTTCCCTTTCTTGAACAGCCCTTTCAGGCCGGGACCCATTTTGCGGTCGGCGCTGTCCGCGTTGTGGCACACACTGCACTGATCGAAAACTTCTTTGCCCCTGGCCGCGTCGCCTTTCTTCTGTGCCGAGGCGGAAACGCACCCCAACAGAAGTACACTGGCAGTTGCGAGATATTGGGTTTTCTTCATGATGACTCCTTCCAGTTCCCCAACCAGTCTACAAGACGCCCATCATTCGTAATGTGGAAGCTGCGCGCACTGTTATTCTCGGCTCCGGCGATCGTTCTCGCCACCATCGCCATGGGAACCATCTCCATGATCTGCTCCCTGTGGGATCGTGCGGGCAGCACTCAGCACCGGGTGGCGCGCGTGTGGTCGCACATCCTGCTGGCTTGCGGATTCATACGCTGTGAAGCATATGGAATCGAGAAACTCGATCCGAATCGGAGCTACGTGCTGGTGTCGAATCATGCCAGTTACATGGACACGCCGGCGGTGCTGAGCGCCGTACCGCTGCAGTTTCGCTTCTTCGCCAAGAACGGCCTGTTTTCCATCCCTTTTCTCGGATGGCATCTGCGGCGCGCGGGGCATCTGCCGGTGGTTCGGGACGATCCCCGGGCTTCCATCAAGGCCATGTCGGAAGGCGCCAGGCTGATCGCGGAGCATGGCGTCTCATTGCTCCTGTTTCCCGAAGGCGGGCGCTCCGAGCAACGGCTGCAACCCTTCAAGGAAGGCGCCGCTTACATCGCCATTAAAGCGCAGGTTCCGGCGGTGCCCATCGGCCTCGTCAACACGCGCAGGATATTGCCCATGCATTCGGCTATGGTACGTTCGGGGACGATCGAGCTGCATGTGGGCGACCCCATCGACACCACGGGAATGAAGCTGCACGACCGCGCCAGACTCACCGAGATGCTGCAGGAGCGGGTAGGCGAACTGGTGGGAGAAACTGTAGAACAGACAAGGTCATGACACCACCCGCGACTATCCCGCAACTTCTGCGCCACGCCGCGCAACAGTATGGAGATCGGCTGGCGCTCCGCCAGCCCATCGGCAAGGAGGTTCACACGTGGAGCTGGAATCAGTATCTGGAAGCGGCCGAGGAGATCGCGGGCGGATTGCTCGCGCTGGGAATCGGCTATGGCGACCATGTGGCCCTTTGCTCCGAGACCCGCGCCGAATTTTATTTGGCCGATCAGGGCATTCTGATGAACGGGTCGGTAGCGGCGGCGCTCTATCCGAGCTACCCGCCCGAAGAGCTGAAGGCCACCATGGCGCGGGCGGACGCCAAAGCCCTCTTCGTCGAGGACCCGAAGATGTTCGCGAAATTGAAAGACGCACCGGTCGGGCACATCATTCTGTTGACAGGCGAAGCGGAAGGCGCCATTTCCCTCGCACAGCTTCGGCGGCATGGCAGGTACGCGGCTGAAGTCGCGCCCGGCGATAATGCGATTCTTTATCTGACTTCCGGCGCTACCGGCGAGCCCAAGATGGTAATGGTCACGCATGGCTCTCTGATGGCCAACCTCAACATGGGGCCCGCCGTGCTGCCGCTTTCTCCGGACGACATCACGGTGGCATTCCTGCCGTCGGCCCATATCGCGCAGCGCGTCGTGGTGGAGTTGTTGCCGATCCTGAGTGGCTCGACGGTGTCGTTCGCCGAAAGCCTCAGCAAGCTGCCGGGTGAGATCAAGGCTGTAAGGCCGACGTTCTTTCTGGCACCGCCTCGCGTGTGGGAGCGCATCTATACCAGCATCCGAGCCGAGGTGCTGAAGAAGCCTGCGCTGGCGCAGAAGGCCTTCTTCGCCGCAGTGGGGCTGGGACTCGGCGCGGCGAAATACAGGCGTCGCGGCAAACCTGTTCCCTGGCGGATCAGCCTGCCCCTGCGTGTCGCGAACAAGGCGATCTTCAGTAAGATCCGGGAGCGCTTTGGCGGCCGACTGCGCGTGGCCGCTTCGGGGGCCGCTCCGCTGAGCGCCGATCTCGCCGAATTCTACGAGGCGATCGGCATGCCTCTTATCGAAGGCTACGGGCTGACCGAAGGCGGCATCACCGCGCTCAATCCGCTCGATGCGCCCAAACCCGGAAGCATCGGGAAGGCTCTGCCCGGCGTTGAATTCCGCATCGGCGAAGAGGGCGAATTGCTGATCCGGGCCGCTTGTCTCTCGAAGGGCTATTACAAAGACCCCGAGGCGACGGCGGAACTGCTGCGCGACGGATGGCTGCACACGGGCGACATCGGGACCATCGACGCCGACGGCTACATCTGCATCACGGGACGTAAGAAGGAACTGATTGTTTCTTCGAACGGCAAGAAGATCTTTCCGGCGCGCGTCGAGACGCTGTTCAAGTTCGAGCCGCTGATCAGCCAGGTGGTATTGGCCGGCGACCGTCTGCCGCACCTGGTGGCTCTCTTCACCATCCACGCGCCGGTCGCGGAAAGTATTGCCGGCGCGAATGAGAGCGGTGTTCCCCTGCACGAGGCGCCGCAGGTGATTGCGGAAGTGCAGAAGATCGTGAACCGGATCAACAGGCAACTGGCCCCCTTCGAGCAGGTGAAACGCTTCCGCGTGGTCCACCGCGAGTTCGCCATGGAGCACGGCGAGGTCACGGCCACCATGAAGGTGCGGCGCAAGCAGGTGCTCGAGAACTTCCGGGCGGATCTCGATGCGCTTTATCAGCTCAGCGCGTCGGGACGCGGCGGCGAATAGCGCGGCGCAGAGTCAACTCGCTGCCGTCACGGCATTACCCAACACGGTATTCGCGTCCTTCCAAATGGTGTTGGTGCTGGTAGCTCCCGAGCCGCTGATGAGGATTGCGGAAGCCAGGCACATGAACGCAATCAGCAGCGTGTATTCAATGAGATCCTGACCATCGTCGTCTTTCAGCAGGTCCAGAAGACGCTTAATCGATTGGAGTGCCATCACCTGTATGTTTCACTACAACCGGACCCGTCGTCAATCCTGTCGAGAGATATCTGCCGTGGATCAACTACCAGCGGCAACGGCGGCGTTGCTGAGGGTTTTGTTAGCATCCTTCCAGATGTTGTCCACGCTCGTCCCGGCGTTGGAGAAGATGATGGCGCAGGAGAGGCAGACAAACGCTATCAAAAGGG
This sequence comes from Bryobacteraceae bacterium, assembly GCA_050015835.1. Taxonomy (GTDB): domain Bacteria; phylum Acidobacteriota; class Terriglobia; order Bryobacterales; family Bryobacteraceae; genus BOG-234. Next base: position 108,727 of record JBEKAQ010000005.1, read on the forward strand.
TGTATTCGATAAGGTCCTGACCGCCTTCGTCCTTTAAGAATTCCCGAGCGCAGTTAGACATGCTTAGCGTCAATCCTCCATTTATAATTCCCCAGGATTGGCGCTGCGGTCAATGCTAACCATCGGCCACCGAGGACTATGCGGTGCGGCTGGCTTCGGACTTATCTCCGGATATCGCTCCCTGGGCTGCGGCCAGCCTCGCGATAGGCACGCGATAAGGCGAGCAGGACACATAGTCCATGCCGATTTTGTGGCAGAACTGCACCGAGCTCGGCTCGCCGCCATGCTCGCCGCAGATGCCGACTTCGAGATCTTTGCGCGCGGCGCGGCCCGCTTTGACGGCCATCTCGACCAGCTTGCCCACGCCCTCCTGATCGAGCACGGCGAAAGGATCTGCCTTAAAGATCTTCTCCTTCTCGTAGTCTTTCTGGAATTTCGTATAGTCGTCGCGGGAAAGCCCCATCGTCGTCTGGGTCAGATCGTTGGTGCCGAAGGAGAAGAACTCGGCTTCTTTCGCGATGCGATCGGCGGTCAGCGCGGCGCGCGGGATTTCGATCATTGTGCCCACCATGTAGTGAACCTCACGCCCAGCCTTCGCGAATACTTCGCCGGCCACGCGATCCACAATTTTCTTCTGGTTATCGAATTCCTCCACCGAGCCGATCAGGGGAATCATGATTTCAGGCAGCACCTTGATACCTTTCTTCGAAACCTGGACGGCAGCTTCGAAGATGGCGCGCGCCTGCATCTCGGTGATCTCAGGATAGGTGACGCCAAGGCGGCAGCCGCGATGTCCCAGCATGGGATTGAATTCGTGCAGCTCTTCGACGCGGTGCAGGAGTTCGGGCAGGCCCTTCTTCAGATCCTTGACTTCAATCGAGTATTTCGCCGACATTTCCTTTTTCATCTTCGTGCCGGCGTGAGGCAGCAGGGCCACATCGACCATCAGGTTTTCCCGCTTAGGCAGGAATTCGTGCAGCGGCGGATCGAGCGTGCGGATGACGACCGGGAAGCCGTCCATAGCTTTGAACAGCCCGGCGAAATCGGAGCGCTGCATGGGGAGGAGCTTCTGGAGCGCTTTGCGTCGGGATTTTTCGTCGCGCGCCAGAATCATCTGCTGCACGAAGGGCAGGCGGTCTTCGGCGAAGAACATGTGCTCGGTGCGGCAGAGGCCGATGCCTTCGGCGCCGAAGCGGCGGGCTACGATAGCATCGCGCGGGATGTCCGCGTTGGCGCGCACGCCGAACTTGCCGCGGAATTCGTCGGTCCAGCCCATAAATTTGCCGACGAAATCGTGTTCGAGATTGGGTTCGACGGTCTTCGCGTGGCCCTGGTAGACTTCGCCGGTAGTGCCATCGAGTGAAATGAACTCGCCTTCTTTCACGACGACCGATTTACCGTCGACCTGCGCGGTGAAAATCTTCTTCGCTTCGTCGATGCGGATTTCACCCGCGCCGACCACGCAGGGCCGTCCCATGCCGCGGGCCACCACGGCCGCGTGGCTCGACTTGCCTCCGATGGCTGTGAGAATGCCTTTGGCTACGTCCATGCCGTGAATGTCGTCGGGGGTGGTTTCCTTGCGCACGAGCAGCACCGGGCCGACCGCCGACATTTCGACGGCGTCCTCGGCGGAGAACGCCACGCGGCCCACGGCGGCGCCGGGCGATGCGGAAATACCGGTGGTCAGTCTGACCAGATCCTTGAGGGTTTTCAGATCGAAGACGGGGTGCAGCAGTTGATCGAGCTGTGAAGGCGCCACGCGCATGATGGCTTCCGCCTTGGTGATCATGCCTTCTTCCACCATGTCGACGGCGATGCGAACGGCGGCGGGGCCGGTGCGTTTGCCATTGCGGGTCTGAAGCATGTAGAGCTTCTTCTCCTGAATGGTGAACTCGAAATCCTGCATGTCTTTGTAATGCTTTTCGAGGTTGGTGGTGATCTGTTTGAGCTGCGCGAAGGCCTCGGGAGAGACGGCTTCGAGCTCGGAAATCGGCAGCGGCGTGCGGATGCCGGCCACCACGTCTTCGCCCTGCGCGTTCATGAGGAACTCGCCGTAGAATACTTTTTCGCCGGAAGCGGGATCGCGCGTGAAGCCGACGCCGGTGCCGGAATCGTCGCCCATGTTACCGAACACCATGGCCTGCACATTGGCCGCGGTGCCGATATCGTCGGGGATCTTTTCCATGGTGCGATAGTAGGCGGCCTTGGGGTTCCACCAGGAGCCGAACACCGCTCCTACGGCGAGGTTGAGCTGTTCGCGGGGATCCTCGGGAAAAGGCTTCCGGGTTTCCTTGAGCACCAGTTTCTTGTAATCGGCGATGATGGCCTTCAGATCTTCGGCCGTGAGGTGGGTATCGAGCTTGACCCGGACTTTGGTTTTGCGGGTGTCGAAAATGTGGTCGAACTTTTCCATGCCGATTTCGAGCGCCACTTCGCCGAACATCTGGATAAAGCGGCGATAGCAGTCGTAGGCGAAACGCTCATTACCGCTTTTGGCGGCGAGGCCGGCGGTGGTGGTGTCGTTCAGGCCCAGGTTAAGAATGGTGTTCATCATGCCGGGCATGGAGAACTTTGCGCCCGAGCGCACGCTGAGCAGCAATGGATTCGACGCGTCGCCGAGCTTCTGCCCCATCTGCTTTTCGAGTTTGGCGAGGGCCCTGCCGATTTCGGTCTGGACGTCCGGCGGGATCTGCTTCCCGCTCCTGAAGTAGGCGTTACAAACCTGAGTCGCAATGGTGAAGCCGGCGGGCACGGGCAGCCCGGCGCGGGACATCTCGGCCAGCCCGGCGCCTTTGCCGCCGAGTACATCTTTCATCTTGCCGTCGCCGTCGGCCGTGCCGCCGCCGAACGAATACACGTTTTTGCTCATTTGTTCTCCTGAGAGGATGTTGAAGAAGTTACGATTTCGGAAAAATCGGCTATGGTGGAAAATTCGGCCAGCATAGTGTGGAGCAGCGTGAGCCGATTGTGGCGAACGGCCGCGTCGGGCACGTTCACCATAACTTTGTCGAAGAAGAGATCAAGCGCAGGCCTGAACTCTACAATTGCCCTTAGGTTGCGGTCCAGTTCAGATCGAAGTTCTGTAAGCTCGATCTCAATGCCCTTGTAACTGTGGAGGGTCGTTCCAAAATTGGCTGCCTTGCGGGCCTCGTACAGTGCCATCTCGGGTCCAGGCTCGAGGAGGTCTTGATTGATAGGCCCACTGGGGATGAAATTAGCCTGCCGGACAATGTTCTTGATTCGCTTAAAATTAGCGGCAACAGCAAGGAAGTCGTCGGTTGGGCGAATCTTCTGAATCGCTACCAGTCGTGCTTCGACCGCAGGCAGATCGTCCCAGCCGGAGGCTAGTACGGCATTGATTTCGTCGTATTGGAAGCCCTTAACTTCGCGGAAGTAGTGGCGGACCCGGTCTACGAAAAACTCCGAAAGGACAGGCGACAGCGCCTGTCCCACATTGAGGCGGAGGTTGGCTTCCACCAGGATGCGGACGACACCTTGGGCGGCTCGGCGCAGCGCAAAGGGATCCTTTGAGCCACTCGGGATCAGCCCGACTTTGAAACAGCCCTGGAGGGTGTCGAGTTTATCGGCTATGGAGAGAAGCTGGCCCGCTCGCGTGGATGGGATCGGGTCTTCCATACTGGCGGGGCGGTAGTGATCGTAGATCGCGATGGCCACTTCTTCGGGTTCGCCCTGGGCGCGCGCGTAGAGGCCTCCGATGATGCCCTGCAGTTCGGTCAGTTCCTTGACGAGTTCGGTGGTCAGATCGGCCTTCGAGAGCAGGGCGGCGCGTTGGGCGTTGGCATCGCCTCCAAGCTCCGTGACAAGGGCGATCATGCGCTCGGTCTTATCGAGGTAGGTTCCCAGCTTCGCCTGAAAGGTGACGTTGGCGAGATCGTTGACGCGGTCGGCGAGTTTCCTTTTTTGATCGGCGTTCCAGAAGAAGCGTGCATCGTTGAAGCGTGCGCGCAGGACTCGCTCATTGCCGTGGCGGATGAGGCCTTCGGGATCTCCATCGGTATTGGTTACGGCGACGAATTGGTTGGCCAGTTTGCCGTCGGGCGCGTCCACGGAAAAGTATTTCTGGTGGTAGCGCATCACGGTGATCAAAACTTCTTTGGGCAGATCGAGGAATTCAGGGTCGAAGATTCCGGTGATGGGGGTGGGCCATTCGGTGAGGTTCACCAGGGTTTCGAGCAGCGGTTTGTCGCAGCGGTATTTGGTGGGGACGGCGCGGATGCGTTCGCGGCGCTCTTCGGCGGAGAGGATGACGAAGTTCTCGCGGAGCTGCCGTTCGAAGTTCTCGTATGTGACGGGGAAGCGGTTGGCGCCCAGTTTGCGGTGTCCGCTCGATTCGCGACCGGATTGGACTCCGGCGATTTCGAAGGGGATTACGTCGTCGCCCAAGAGGGCCACGATCCAGCGAATGGGGCGGATGAAGCGTGGGCCTCCCTTGCCCGGCCAGTACATGGTTTTTGGGAAAGGGGTTTTCAGGATCAGGCTGGGGAGCGATTCGGCCAGAATATCGATTGCGCAGCGGCCCGGGATTTTGCGGATGTAGCTGTATTTCTCAGCTTTGCCGTCAGAGAGGATTTCGAGTTGTTCCGGGGCGAGGCCTTGTTTTTTGGCGAACCCGGCTACGGCTGCGGGCGGGGCGGATTTGGCTGGTCCCCAGACGCGCTCTTCGGTGTCGGGTTGTTGCGCGATCAGGCCTTCAGCGCGGGCGACGAGGCGACGAGGAGTGGCGTCGGTCCGCAGGGTTGGATTGCCCAGTTTGTTTTGGGCGATGACTCCGCCTATGGCATCGTTCAGGTGAGACAAGGCGCCGGCAAGCATCCAGTCGGGAATTTCTTCACAGCCTATTTCGAGGAGCAGGTTCATTGGGCAGCTCCGGATTGCTCAATCCACGATTCGGCTACGGCTACAGCCAAACGGCGAATTCGGCCAATAACCCCTACTCGTTCCGTGACGCTGATCGCTCCCCTCGCATCAAGCGTATTGAAGAGATTGCTGCACTTCAACACGTGATCATAGGTGGGGAGTAAGGGGAAGCGCGACTTTTCTTCGGAATCCTTATAGAGATCGAGGAGGCGTCTGGCTTCCGCTTCGTGGATTTCGAAAAGCTTCCACAGCGTGGGCACATGCGCCAGTTCGAAGTTATAAACCGAGTACTGCAATTCGTCCTTGTAACGCACGTCGCGATACTTCACACCAGGCGTCCACTCGATGTCGTACACGCTGTCGACACCCTGCAGAAACGCGGTCAGGCGTTCCAGTCCGTAAGTGATTTCGGCGGGGACCAGATCCAGATCGATTCCACCGCATTGCTGGAAGTAAGTGAACTGCGTGATCTCGAGGCCATCGAGCATCACCTGCCAGCCGACGCCCCATGCGCCCAGCGAAGGATTCTCCCAGTTGTCTTCCTCAAGCTTGAGATCGTGCTTGCGGAGGTCGATTCCGATGGCTTCGAGGCTGCCCATGTACTGCTCGATCACGTCGGCGGGCGTGGGCTTCAGAATCACCTGCAGCTGCATGTGCTTGTAGAGGCGATTGGGATTGTCGCCGTAGCGGCCGTCGGCGGGACGGCGGCTGGGCTGCACGTACGCGGTGCGATACGGCTTGGGCCCGAGAGCGCGCAGGAAGGTCTCGGGGCATGAAGTGCCGGCGCCGACCTCCACATCGTAAGGCTCCTGCACGATGCAACCGCGGTCGCTCCAGTACTTCTTCAGTCTGAAGACGTTCTCCTGGAATGTGGGTACTTTCGGATCGGGCATGGCGATTATGCGGCGGCTTCGAGAACCGGGAAGGTAATCAACTTTCTCTCGATGTGGGTTTCCAGTTGTTGCGCGAGGAAGCGGCGCAGATTAGCGGCCGTCGATTGCGCCCAGGAGCGTTCGGCCAACTGCGCGATGGGAGTGCGGAGGATTTCCTGAGCGAGAGCGCGCGAATCCTGGTCGAGTTCCCAGGTATTACGGAGGTCGAGAGCCCGGCGGCAATCGTTGCAATAAAGGCCGGCGTGCGGCCGGCTGAAGTACGCGCGTTGGCCGGCCAGGGGTGAGCCGCAGCCAAGGCAGGCGTCGAGATCGGGGAGCAGACCGGCGAGACGCACGGTCCAGGTGCTGAAGTACGTGACGGAGCGCCAGACGGCGCCGGGATCGCCGGAGCGCAGATAATCGAGCACGGCTGTCAGGAGCCGGAAGTACTTCTCGTTGGGCTCGGCGGGAGGCAGCAGTAGCTCGGAGACTTCGGCGAAGAAATCGAGGGCGCAGGCGGCGGGGAAGTCGCCTAAAAGGGAAAACTGCGATTGCAGAAGCTCGCAGGAGTCAACATTGACCAGTTCGCGATTCTCTCGCTGAAAATAAGACATTCTTATATGCGAAAGCCGCTCCAACGCGGAGCCAAAACCACTTTTCGGACGCCTGGCGCGGCGCGCAACGCCTCGTAACTTGCCCAGATCGCGGGTCAGGAAACTGACGATGAGATCGCCTTCTTTGAAAGGGTAGGTTTGCAAGACGAAGGCTTCGCTCACGCGAGCGGACATATTAACGGCAAAACACCTAACTGCAGACCATGGAACCTCAAGGTTATCATGGCGGGCCGGATGGATTGGGTCGGATGGGTCTGCAATTGGGTTAAATGGGACCCTGCAGAGCCATTTGCGTCGGACCATTTGTTTTGTTTTGTTGGGGTTAGGGTGGTCAATTGGCTCTGTTTGGCCGATTTTGCTTGTTTCGTTTGAGGCGGGATTTGGCAGACGAAAAGGCGGCGGGTTGAGCATTTGAGTGTCATCTGAGCCCATTAGCCCATGAGCGTGGTGCGGGACTTGGCGGGGCGGCGATAAGACCTTTGTTTTCAGTAGAAGAAAGTTGTGATCGTGGTGACTGGCGCTAATCGATCACCGCGACGAGTCCTGAATCGATAATTCGCTCGTCCGACGTGAGGAGTTTCAACCGGTGGACGCGCGCCGTGGCCACGATGGTCCGGTCGGCAGGATCCCGCAGAGTCCCTCCGATGGCAGCTACCTCGGCGGCCACCTCAAACGCGAGAGGAACGATCCGGCAGAGAGGGTGATCGAGCGCGTCGAGTATCTGGCCCACGTCTCCCTTGATCCTTCCGCTGCGATCACCGAGCAGAACGGCGATCTCGAGCAACGTGATGGCGCTGACGGCGAACGGCTGGCCGTTGCGCTCAAGATCGTCGAGGATTCGTGTCTGCTCGCGGGAGAGCTTCTTTGGCTCGGTCAGCCGCCGTATCACCACGTTCGTGTCGAGAAGGTATCGAAGCACGGTTTCCGAAAGCTATTTGCCGCGCACGGCGTCCCAGAGATCGGATCGATCCGCTTCGAGGATATCGTCCGGGATCCTGACCTTCCCGGCCAGGGTTCCCTTGAGCGGCTTCCATGATCGATCAGCCGCCGGCCTGATGGTAGCCACCGGACGCCCGCGCTTCGTGACGGTGACCGTAATGCCGTTGGTGTCGACGTCGTCCAGAATGGCGAGGCATTTGGCCTTGAAGTCCGTGGCGTTGACGACGAGACCGGGCATGTACGCAGAATCAGGATAGCACATGGTCAGATGACCATATGGAAGCGACAGCTAGTTGAGGTGGACGGGTTGGGTGAAGGCTCCATTGCCGGCGGAATCCCAGACGGCGAAGCGCACCCACTTTTTACCCGCCGGATCGAACGGCACGTGGAATTTGTGGCTGGTCATGGGGGCCAGATCGGTCAGCGAGACGATCTTCCGGTCGGTCGTTTTGCCGTCGCCCCAGACGAGTTCGGCGAACTCCGGAGGGAACGTCCATTCGACCTCGGCGTTGTAGAAGCGTTGCGCCCCCGTGCCTTCGAGACTCCAGTTCCGGAACAAGACTTCTCCGCTTGTCACATAGAAATCGCCGGCGCGCATGGCGTTCAGAACCGGCGACCAGCCGGCGCTGAACTTCGGGACGCGGTCGAGCTTCACGTAGTTCACCACTAACTGCGGGTAGGTCTCGTCGTCCGGATACTTCGTGTAGGTGTCGCCTTCCGCGATCATGTAGCGCGGGCCCGTCCAGTTATTCATGTCGTCGAGCAGGCCCAGGCAGCGCGCTTCGCATAAACGCTTCTCCGATTGATCCACCGGCAGCGACTGGAACGATGCGCCCAGATACCGATCGCTCACGAAGAAGTCCTTATCTTTAACGGCGTCGGGATACCCGGCGGAGCTCTTGGTGCGCGGGTGGGTCTGCCACACCAGGCCGTGCTCCTCCTTGAGCAGATCGAATTCATTGGCCGCAGTGGCCGTGTGGTAGACCTTGCCGTAGCCTGGAATGTTCTCGACGAAGGGCTGCGCGGGACCGGTGTTGCGGCGTCCCGCCATCACGTGCGTGAAGTAGAGCGGCTGAGGGAACACGAACATATAATGTCCGCCGAAGTTGGCATCGGGCTCTTCGCCGGGAATCACGAGGAAGTTGCGGTCGGAGAGCCGCTCCGATCCTTCGAAATAGACCTTCTGCTCGTCGAGGCGGATTTTTCCGGTATCGCCGGGGTGCGAATCGGAGTGGAAATCGGCCAGAATCGCGATATTGACACCCAGTGCGCGGAACACGGAGACCCAGGGCGGCCGGTAGTCGAGGGAGCCCTGATCGGTTAGTTCTTCGTTCAGATGAAAGTGGAAATGGCTCACCAGCACCTTGAAGCCGGGCATGGCTTTATACACGTCGTCATGGGTGTAAGCCATCACGTCCTGCTGTGTGGCGGCGCCACTTTCCGGGCTCAGATAGAAATAGACGGGCATGCGCTGCCAGGTGCCGGGAGGCGCGTTGTAAAGCGCGAAGTTGTCTAACTCTTCGCGGGATTCGGAGACGCGATGCTTCCACACGGCATCGGAAACTCCGTAAGGTTTGAAGCCTTCTTCGCGATCCGCCTGGCGCACGCCTACTGCAAAGGACTGCGCGTCGTCCTTGCGGTAGTAAACGTAGCCGAGGTTGGTTTCCATTTCACGGGAGAAGAAGAATTTGTGAGAAGGCGGAAAGAACCCGAGCGAACCGCCTTTTTCTTCCACGATGGCGAGGCGATTGCGCGCTTTCAACGCCACCGCATCGGTGTTGGGTGCGCCGCCGAATTCGTAATCCTGCCAGGCGCGGGCGGTATCGCGCCACATCAGGCGCGTGTCGTCGTTAATGCGGAATCCTTTGAGGCCGGCGACATATTTATAGGCCACGGATTGTTCCTCGGTCTGGGCGATCGCCTCCTGCCGCAGCAGATTCACTCCGCGATAGGCCGTGTATTGCAGACGGCCCTGGAAGATGCCGAGATCGAGGCCGGGGAAGGTGACTTCGATGCGCGCGCCGTCGGATTTCACTTCGCAGCCGGTGGCATGATACGTGGCCCATGCGCGGCGTACTTCTTCCGGCTTGCGCGGCAGATCGATGGCCTGATTCGACCCCGCGGCGCCGGGGATGCTCAGCGGGGCGTCCCAGAAGGCGTTCCATTTTTCGCGCTCGATCACGTCGGGGGTATAGATGCCGAGTTGTTTCAGCGGGGGCACCTGCTGGCCGGACAATCGCCGCTTCCCTGTGGTTACCTGGAATTCGGGCGTTACATCGCGGGCGAGGATCACCCATGCTCCTCCGGCCTTTCGCGCCGCGAGTTCGTGGATTACCGGCTGGCCCTTGCGAATGGTGAAGCCGACCCGCAGCTGCTCGCCGCGCTCTCCCGACCATTGGAGTTCAAGAACGGAGTCGCGCAGATTCGCGGTAAGGCCCTCCTGAGATTTGTAGGATTTCAGGTCGCAGGTCAGAGTTTGGGCGGAAGCAACGACGGCAAGTAAGAAGAAAGCCGGAAAAATTCGCATTGGAGCTCCTGAGCGCCACTCCCTCACGAGCCGGCACCCCTGAAGGGGATGTCCGGGTCGCGGTTCGGTAACCATGGTGGCATCAATAGGGCAGGGGGCGTTTGGTGTACTTGCGGCCCGCCGCCGCGATCTGCTCGCCCGATCCGATCATGTGGCCTTCTTTAATGGTCGACTCGATGGCCGCATCCAGATTTCCGCCCCGGCCCCCTCCCGCACCCACTCCCAGCCAATAAAGATGCTGGGCTTTGGCGGCGTGGAAGATATTGTCCTGAACTTCTTTCGCCCGCGCATCGGTTTGACTGGAAAAGCCGAACGAGAGCGCCATATCGCCCGGGCCGCCTTCGCCGAAAGAGATGCCGGGGACCCTGACAATCTCTTCCATATGGGCGTATCCATACTTATCCTCGATCTTCACGCCGAGCATCAGTTCGCCATTGGGATTGAGAGGCCAGACGTCGGCCTTCTGCAAGTACTCCGCCGCGGAGATGCCCCAGATTTTGGCCGCGGTCTCGGCGCCATGCGCGCCGCGCATGCCGTCATGGCTGGGATAACGGACGGCTTCGACAAGAGCCCGCACCGCGCCGGCCGTGGTCGCGTGACAAAGAAGGATGCCGTGGACGCCGGCGGCGAGCACCTGCTCGAACATCCAGGAGTTGGCGCGCACGGTGGCTTCATCGGTACCCCGGACGGGCACGTTGACGATAACAGCCGGCGTGTGATGCCCGGTGCGGGTGGGACCTGCCGCCGCCAGACCCTTCATATATGCGGTGAGGCCGTTGATATCGTAAGGCGCGGCCTCCATGTCGTAGCTGATGTAATCGGCCCAGGTGGCGGCGTCCTCCTTACCCTGCTCGAAGGTGCCGTTGGTGCCGCTGTGGGATCCGGTGTAATAGATGGGCTGGCCCTGCTCGAGCAGCTCGATGGCGCGGTTGACGCGTTTTGGTTTGGGGGTCTGGGCGACAGTCGTGGCGGCCCAGAACAAGAGGCAGGCAGATGCGGCGAGGCAACAGGCAAACTTCGTGGGGTTCTTCATGCGGACTTAATTATATGCCCGCCAGCGCCTCTTCGTGTGTACCTAAAAGCCGGTCGAGTTCCTCCCGGCCGAGGGTCTCCTTATCGATCAGCTCGTGCGAGATGCGCTCCATCGGTCCGCGGTTTTTGAGCAGAATTTCCATCACGCGCCGGTAGTTCTCGTCCAGAATGCGGCGTAACTCTTCATCGATGGTTTCGGCCGTTTGCTCGCTGTAATTGCGCTCCTCGGGCTCGAAGGGCGCATTCAGGTACTGTGACGCCAGAGAACGTCCCCAGATCGGCTTGCCGAGACGGCTGCTCATACTGAAGCGGGTCACCATCTGGCGCGCCAACTCGGAGGCGCGCTGCATATCGTCGGAGGCTCCTGTCGAAACCATGCCCTGATACTCGATCTCCTCCGCCGCGCGTCCGCCCATCAGAACGGCGATCTGATCCTCGAGTTGGGCCTGCGTCATCAGATAGCGCTCCTGGGTGGGCAGTTGCAATGTGTAGCCGAGCGCCCCAATGGATCGCGGAATAATCGAAATGCGCTGCAGCGGATCGGCATTCTTTACGGAAAGCGCCACCAACGCATGACCGGATTCGTGAACCGCCACGCGCTCTTTCTCTTCCGGACTCATGACGCGGCTCTTCTTTTCGAGGCCCAGCATCACGCGGTCAACGGCTTCTTCGAAATCGCGCATGCCGACGCGCTCGCCGCCGCGCCGCACCGCCAGCAGCGCCGCTTCATTGACGATGTTGGCCAGATCGGCGCCCACCATTCCAGGAGTCCGGGCGGCGATTGCCTGGAGGTTCACGTCGTCGGCCATCACAATCCTGCGTGCATGCACTTTCAGGATTTCGATGCGGTCCCTCAGGTCGGGGCGGTCGACCAGCACCTGGCGATCGAAGCGCCCGGCACGCAGCAACGCGGCGTCCAGTACTTCGGGCGCGTTGGTCGCCGCCATGAGAATCACGCCCTGCGAGGTATCGAAGCCATCCATTTCGGCGAGGAGTTGATTCAGCGTTTGCTCGCGTTCATCGTTGCTGAAACCAATGGCGCGGCCGGCCGTGCGCGATTTACCGATGGCATCCAGTTCGTCGATGAAGACAATGCAGGGCGCTTTCTGCCGCGCCTGCTCGAACAGGTCGCGGACTCGCGCCGCGCCCACGCCGACGAACATTTCCACGAACTCCGAGCCCGAGATGGAGAAAAAGGAAACGCCCGCTTCACCGGCGACGGCTTTGGCGAGAAGCGTTTTGCCGGTACCGGGCGGGCCGACGAGCAGCACTCCTTTGGGAATGCGCCCTCCCAATTTTTGGTACTTCCCCGGCTGCCTGAGAAAGTCGATCACTTCCTCGAGCTCGGTTTTGGCTTCATCGACGCCGGCGACGTCTTTGAAAGTAACTTTGTCCGTGTCGGCCTGATCGTGAATCTTGGCCTTGTTTCTGCCGAACGTCAGGACGTTGCCCCCGGCCTGGCCGAAACGCCGCATACCGATTCCGTAGAGGGCAGCCAGCAGCACGAGCGGAAACATCCAGGTGAGCAGCACATCCAGCCACATCGACCGGGTTTCGAATTTTCCGGTGACCTTTACGTGCCGGTCTTGAAACTCTTTCAGAAGATCGTGGTCGTCCATGCCCGGAACCCGGTTAGCCACGATCATGTCCGGCTGCTTCGACTTATCGCCCGACTTCAACTGGCCAGTCAGGCTGTGGTCGTCCACCTGGACTTCGACGATCCGGCCGGCGCGCAGTTCATCGAGAAATTCGGTATAGGAGACGGTTTTCGAAGCAGCGGTGGAGACGCTGAACACACTGTGCAGCAGCCAGACGGCTGCGATTACGGTAACGAAATTCGCCAGCGCCATCCACCGCTGCTTCGTTGCGTTGGGTTTCTTATCCATGGTTTACGCCGGTCAGGCACCTAACGCGCCTGATCGGCGCATGCCCTTTCACGCGGCGAGAGGCTTCTTTTCAGTAGCTTCCCCGACCGGAATCTGACGGGCGGCATTCTTCGCTTCCGCCACGGGCACGGTAATCTTCAGAACACCGTCAGTCAACTCGGCCTTTGCCGCTTCGGTTTTGACACCCTCGGGAAGAGGGATGGAGCGATAGAACTTACCATAGCTCCTCTCATACCGGTGGTATCCCTCGTGATCCTCTTTGTGTTCGAGTTTGCGTTCGCCCTGGAGGAGCAGAGCATCTTCGGTCATTTCGACTTTTACTTCTTCTTTCTTCAATCCAGGCAGTTCCGCAGTTACGACCAGATTGCCATTGCAGCGCTGGACGTCAACCTTCGGGGCCCAGACCTCCGGGGTAACCGGGGTGGCAGGAGCGATACCGTTGAAAATGTTGTCCATTTCGTCGGTGAACTCCCGCATCATAGTGAACGGGTTCATGCCAAAGAACCGGCCGACGGGAAACATCGGCGCGGCCGGCACTGGCCGCTTTTCGACTCTTACTTCTGACATGGTATTTACCTCGCTGAATCCCCCACGGGACTCACCTTATAAGGGTGCAATCGCCCGACCGGTCCTGGTTCGCTCACCGATTACTGATCCTGAAGCGTTTGAGGAATCGGCGAGGGCCGATCTGCGCTAAATCGCTACGCCTGTGGGGCACCACACGCATCGAATCGCGCAGGCGTCCCGCCCGAGAAGTGGTAGTGTGCATTGTGGCCACAAGGAAAGCGGCGGCTGGCCGACCGCATGGAGGAAATGCCGCTGCTGGAGCGGCATTTCGTTGCGCGTTTTGCCGCGGAATACGGGAAAGAAATTCGGGGTTTGACGCACCGGGCGCGCTGCCGGCTGGCGCAACATAGCTGGCCCGGCAACGTGCGCGAGTTTGAGCGTGCCGGACCATGCGGCCACGATGGCGAACAGCGACAGGATCGACGTAACAGGATTTTCCGGCGTATTTGCGGACCGCGGCTCGAGCGGCCGGTCCCGGCACAATCTCCCCATCCCCGATATGAGCCGGGTTTCCGCGATGGCCGGGTAATGTAAACCGGGCACCGCAATTTGCAGGGAAGATTTGCGAAGATAAACATGTGACCCTGCGCAATCCGATACTTCCCTTCTTCGTTGCCGTCCTGTGTTTCGGGCAGGCAACATGGCAGGCGGAGACCGATCCTCCCGGCGTTGACTGGCACGGCCTTACCGGCGCGCGCAAGCAAGCGGCGCTGCGGCTCATGCGAACCGAAGCCTGCGCGTGCGGGTGTTCCATGAAGATCGCCGAATGCCGCGTCAAAGACCCCACTTGCGCCGTCAGCCGCAAGCTGGCCGCAGCCGTGGTGAAGGACATCGGGGACGGCAAGGGCGCCGATTATATACGGGCCGATCTCAAGAAAGTCGCTGCGGAGCCTCCGCCGGTTCTGGAAGATCCGGTCGCGATTTCGCTTGCCGGAGATCCCGTGCGGGGGCCCGACAAGGCGCGCATGACGATCGTCGAGTTTTCGGATTTCCAGTGCCCCTACTGTTCGAAGGCGGTGGCTGAGACGAAGGAAATCCTGCGCCAGTTCCCCAATGACGTTCGACTCGTCTTCAAGCAGTTTCCGCTCGACGACCATGCGGACGCGGAGTTCGGCGCGGAAGCCGCCCTGGCGGCGCAGGCGCAGGGCAAGTTCTGGGAGATGCACGACCTGCTGTATGCGGGCTTTCCCGACCTTTCGCACAAACGCGTGCTGGGCTACGCGCAGCAGCTCCATCTCGACATCGACCGTTTCAAATCCGAGGTGGACAGCCACAAATATGCCAGTCGCATCAAGGCAGAGGAGCAGGCAGGCGAAGCGGCGGGCGTCAGTGGAACGCCGACCTTTTACTTCAACGGACGGCGTTATAACGGCGTCTTCGATGTGGCTTCGGTGACGCCCCTGATCAAACAGGAATTGAAGTAGCGGCCGCTATTTCGAGCGCACGGTCTTTTTAAGCCGGTCCAGTTGCTTACGCGCGGCGCCCGCCCAGGAGCTGGTGGAATCCAGCTTGAGGTACGCCTGCCAGTGCCCGATGGCGCGCAGTATTTCATTATTCCGCTCACACAGCAGGGCGAGGTTGAAATAAGCGTCGGCATAACGCGGATTCAGGCGAATGGCGTTCAGATAATACTTGCGCGCTTCTTCCACGCTGCCTTGCTCGTCGTGCAGATTGCCCAGATTGAAATGGGCCAGCGGATAGTCCGGATCGGCCTCCACGGCGCGCAGGTAATGGGCTTCGGCCTCTTTTAACTTGTGCATGCGGAAGGCGATGGTCCCCAGATTCACCAGCGCGCCCGGAGCGTTGGGCTTGAACTCGATGGCTTTGCGGTAGGCGGCTACGGCCTCGTTCACGGGCGCGCCGGTGTCTTCGAGCGCCAGCCCGCGCTGAAACCAGAACTCGGCTTGTTGTTCGCGCCCTGGGTCCGGGGCTGCAGGCTTGGTCTCGAGCGGAAACGAACGCAGCTTTGCCATCTCCTGGGCATCGAAATCGAACAGTAATTGCCCGCTGAGGGGCTCCATCTTCTGGCCGGAGACGTGTACGGTAATGCGCCGGCCCTCGACCGAAATGCGCAGCTGCGACAGCGGGTGCTCGACGTCTCCAAGGCGTTGGCGCAGCGCCTCGATGACGCGCTGGATGCGCCGCGGCGGGATGTGCAGCTCGCGCAGCTTCCGAAGCGTTTTAAGCGCCAGCAGGTCGGAAAAACCGTAGCTTCCGGCGGCTTTGACGAAGCCTTGTTTTTCCCACGCCCGCAACTGCCGCTCGGAGACGTTGAGCATGCGGAGAACGTCTGCGCGGGCATATCCGGCTTCGGTCATTCCAAATCGAAAGTTTAGCAGTTGTAGTAAACTGGACCAACTCCAGGCGGAACCTCCTGGATGTATAAGACATGGACGCAAAACCTGGCGCCAAACTCGGGCCCTACGAGATCGTCTCTTCGATCGGCAAAGGCGGTATGGGCGAGGTATGGAAGGCGCGCGATACACGGCTCGGCCGCGACGTGGCGATCAAGATTTCCGCCCAGCAGTTCAGCGACCGGTTCGAAGTGGAAGCGCACGCCATCGCCTCGCTGAATCATCCGAACGTCTGCACGCTGTTCGATGTGGGCCCGAACTACCTGGTGATGGAGTTCATCGAGGGCCCGACTTTGGCGGAACGCATTGCCGAGGGTCCGCTGGCGCTCGAAGAAGCTCTGACGATCGCGCGGCAGATTGCCGATGCGCTGGAAGCGGCGCATGAAAAGGGCATCATCCATCGCGATCTGAAGCCCGCCAATGTGAAGATCCGGCCCGATGGTTCGGTGAAGGTGCTGGATTTCGGTTTGGCGAAAGCCGCCGAGGCGACTCCGTTCAATTCCGATTCGCCGACCATCATGTCGGTTCCGGGAACGATTCTGGGCACTGCCGGGTATATGGCGCCGGAGCAGGCGCGCGCGAAGGCGGTCGATAAGCGCGCGGATATCTGGGCGTTTGGCGTGGTTTTGTATGAGATGACGGCGCGGCGGAGGTTGTTCGAGGGCGAGACGGTTTCCGATACTTTGGCCGCCGTGATTATGAAAGAGCCGGATCTGGCGTTGGCGCCGGCGACGGTGCAGCGGCTTTTGCGGAGGTGTCTGGAAAAGGATCCAAAACGGCGTCTCCGAGACATCGGCGACGCCATGCCGCTGGTGGGTGAGGTGGGGCAGATTTCCGATCTGCCCGTGTCGGCCAAGGGCCCGCACAACAAAGTCTGGATGGCCGCAACAGCAATCCTCGCCCTGATCGCGGCTGCACTGGCCTTCGTCCATTTCCGCGCGAAGCCTGCGGAGCCGGTTCTCCGATTCACCGTGCCTCCCGAGAAAGGAACGTTCTCGCAGTACAGTATTCCGGCGGTTTCGCCCGACGGCCGCCACATCGCGTATGTAATTTTTGTGGAAGGGAAGAGCGAACTGTGGGTGCGCGACCTCGATTCCCTGACGTCACGGCTTCTGTACACAGAAAACGCGCGTTTACCCTTCTGGTCACCCGACAGCCGCTCCATCGGGTTCTTCGCCGGCCGCAAGGTGCGAAAAATCGATGTCTCGGGCGGCCCGGCTCTGAGCCTCTGCGATTCCGCGGGCGCTTACGGTGGGACATGGGGCAGTAAGGGCACCATTTTGTTTACCCCGCGGAACGGCCCGCTCTTCCGGGTCGCGGCCACCGGAGGGATTCCGGTAGCCGTCACCGCACTGGACAAGGCATCGGGCGAGGCCAGTCACGTTCTTCCCTGGTTTCTGCCGGATGGGCGTCATTTCCTCTACACCGCCACCAACTCCGACGTTGAGAAAACCGCCATCTACATCGGCGATCTGGAATCCCCGGAACGCCGCCGGCTGATGTTCGCGAGGTCCAACGCGGTCTATGCATCGCATGTTGGTTCGGCCGAGGGCTACCTGCTGTTCCTCCGGGAGCACACGCTTATGGCGCAGCCATTCGATGCGGGCAAATTGCAGACTACGGGCGACGTCTTCCCGATAGCCGAGCAGGTGGATACCCAAGCCCAGGCCGTGCATTACGGCCAGTTCTCCGCGTCTCAGAACGGCGTGCTGGCCTATACCTCGGGCGCCCTCGGCCAGAGCTTGCAGCGGCTCACCTGGTTCGACCGCTCCGGCAAGCCTTTGGGAACCATCGGCGGCCCGGTCGACATGAGCTGGCCGGCGATCTCCCCGGATGGCAAGACCGTCGCCTTCGATCGCCGCGACGCGCAGACGGGCTTCTACGATATCTGGCTGCACGATCTGGCCCGCGGCACCGATTCCCGATTCACGTTCAACTCCAAAAACAACGCGTTCCCGGTCTGGTCTCCCGATGGCAATTACATCGCTTTTTACTCCAATCGCGATGGCCCCGCCGTGTATCGGAAGGGTACCGGGGGCACCGGTCAGGACGAAGTGGTGGATAAGGACGGGTTTGTCAAGCGCCCCACCTGCTGGTCTCCCGATGGGCGTTTCCTGCTGGAAGAAACGGTTTTTGCGACGCCAAAAACTTCGGATGACATCTGGGTGGCGCCGATGGCCCCAGGAAGCTCCGGCGGCAAGCCCTATCCTTACCTGCAAACTGAGTTTGTCGAAGGATCCGCGAAGGTCTCGCCCAACGGCCAGTGGCTGGCCTACCGCTCCACTGAAACCAAACGGGCCGAAGTGTATGTCATGACGTTTCCGAATCCGGGAGGCAAGTGGCAGATTTCCACCAACGGCGGCAACAACCCGGTCTGGAGCCGTGACGGCAAGGAACTGTTCTTCGTCAGCGCCGATAACAAGATGATGGCGGTTGACATCAGGGCGTCGGGTAACAAGCTCGAAGCCGGCGTGCCGCGGGCCCTGTTCGACGCGCGGATCGAACCTGGAAACACGGGCTTCGGCGGCGGTTTCGACGTCAGCAAGGAGGGAAAATTCCTCATCCCGGCGCCAGTGGAGAGAACCGACACCGTACCCATGACCGTCGTCGTGAACTGGCCCGCCGCACTTAAGAAGTAATGTGGGGCAGGCGCTTCTGCCTGTCCATATAAATCCCCATCGAACTAGTTGACAATCAGTCTGCTCGCATACTACAGTAACTCTATCAGGTTAGTCTAGTTAAGGAGCAGATCTCGAAGATGCGTTACTTTCAGGTGTGGTACGCCCTGATATTGGTTCTCAGCGCCGGATCTCTGCCGGCCAGGGCCCAGACCCCCGACCAGGCGGCCATGCAGCAGGAAATTCAGGAACTTAAGACAAGGCTCGCGGATTTAGAGGCCAGGCTGAATGCACAGAATGCCGCCGCAGCGCCCGCGGGCCCGCAGTCGAACAGAGCCGCCGCAGTGCGGCAGGCCAACAACGCCGCCACCCCGGAAGTCGAGAACCTGGTCCCAACGCCGAACAATCAGGCCAGCGTCACGGCCGACACCACGGGCTTTCGCATTAAATCCAACGATGGCAACTTCGCCCTCAAAATCGGCGCCGACATCCAGGTGGATACGCGCAGTTTCGTTGGCGACGGCGATGCCGGGACCACCGATCAGATGCTGCTGCGCCGCGTGCGGCCGACCTTCTCCGGCACAGTCTATAAAGACGTCGATTTCTTCTTCCGTCCCGATTTCGGTCAGGGCACGACGGTCATCTACGACGCCTATACGCAGCTCAATTACTTCAAGCACGCCGCCCTGCGTGTGGGCAAGTTCAAACCTCCGGTCGGCCTCGAGCGTTTGCAATCGGACGACGACACCAGTTTCGTCGAGCGCGGATTGCCTACCCTGCTGGTGCCCAGCCGCGATATCGGCTTCCAGTTCGCGGGCGATATCGTCGACCAGCGCGTGGGTTACCAGATCGGCGTATTCAACGGCGTGCCGGATAACGGATTGAGCGACACTTCGCCCAGCAGCCACCGCGACTATGCGGGCCGGATCTTCGCGACGCCGTTTCTGCCCGATCAGAATAAATACCTTGAGGGGCTCGGCTTTGGGCTCGGCGCGCAGGGCGGCAATGTCGATGGAATCGCTCTACCTTCGTACAAGACGTTCGGCCAGAACAACTTCGTGACGTTCGCGTCGGGCGTTACCGCCGCCGGTCACCGCACCACGCTCGCGCCCCAGGCCTATTACTATGCGGGAGCTTTTGGGCTTCTCAGCGAGTACACGCTCGGCGAAGAGGAATTCCAGAAATCCAACGTCCGCCGCGAGATCGGCCTGCGCGCGTGGCAAACCGAGGTCTCCTATATCCTGACCGGAGAGAAGAAGGGCTTCCTCAGCCCCACCCCGGATCACAACTTCGATCCGTTGAATCACGGCTGGGGCGCCTGGGAAATTGCGATCCGCACCGGCGATTTCAGCATCGATAAGGGGCTCTTCAACTACGGTCTCGCGTCCGACGCGACATCGGCCCGGACGGATCGCGAATGGGTCGGCGGCGTGAACTGGTACCTGAACCGGCTGGTAAGATTCTCGTTCGACTACGGGCACTCGGCTTTCGGCGGCGGCGCTGCCGGGGGTCTGAACAAGCTGCCGGAGCAGGTGCTGATCCTCAGATTCCAGCTCAACTTCATTTAAAAGGATCCGTTTCCCATGAAGCTCAGAACGGCAATTTCGCTGACGCTCGCGGCCGCCTCGGCTCTGTTAGCCGCGGATCCGGTTAAGCTACTCAACGTTTCCTACGATCCGACGCGCGAACTCTATCAGGACATCAACGCCGCCTTCGCCAAACAGTGGAAGGCGAAGACCGGCGTGGATGTCCGGATCGCCCAGTCGCACGACGGCTCGGGCAAGCAGGCGCGCGCCGTAATCGACGGATTGCAGGCGGATGTCGTCACCCTGGGCCTTGCATACGACATCGACGTGATTGCCGAAAAGGCCAAACTGCTGCCCGCCAACTGGCAGACGCGCCTGCCCAACAACTCCGCGCCTTACACTTCCACCATTGTGTTTCTGGTGCGCAAAGGGAACCCCAAACACATCAAGGATTGGGACGATCTGGTGAAGCCGGGCATCGCCGTCATTACCCCCAACCCTAAAAGCTCGGGTGGCGCGCGCTGGTCTTATCTCGCCGCCTGGGGCTACGCGCTCAAACGCAACAATGGCGACGACAACAAAGCTAAAGACTTCGTAACCCGCCTCTATAAGAACGTGCCCGTGCTCGATTCGGGCGCGCGCGGATCCACCACCACATTCGCGCAGCGCGGCATCGGCGACGTACTGCTGTCCTGGGAAAACGAGGCTTATCTGGCTCTCAACGAACTGGGCAAAGATAAAGTCGAGGTGATCACGCCTTCCATCAGTATCCTCGCCGAACCGCCGGTCAGCGTGGTGGACCAGATCGCCGCCAAACACGGCACTACCGAAATTGCCAAAGCCTATCTGCAGTTTCTGTATACGCCGGAAGGGCAGGAGATCGGCGCACGCAATTACTATCGCCCGCGCCTCGCGGCAGTCGCGGCCAAATATGCCGCCCGCTTCCCTAAGGTGAACCTTTTCACCATCGACGACACCTTCGGCGGCTGGCAAAAGGCGCAAAAGAGGCACTTCGACGACGGCGGCGTGTTCGACAAGATCTATACGCCGGGAAGCTGATGCCCGCATCCTTCAGGCGTCCCGGTATCCTGCCTGGATTCTGGCCCACCTTCAGCTACACAGTGCTCTATCTGAGCCTGATTGTGCTGGTGCCATTGAGCGCGGTTTTCCTGAAATCGGTGTCTTCGAGCTGGGCTCATATGTGGCAGGTGGTCACGTCGCCCAGCGTGGTGGCATCGTATCGTCTCAGCTTCGGCGCATCGCTGGTGGCCGGCCTGATCGCCGTGGCGGTCGGATTCCTGGTAGCCTGGGTTCTGGTCCGCTACGAATTTCCGGGTAAGGCATTGGTGGATTCGCTGGTCGATCTGCCCTTCGCGCTTCCCACCGCCGTCGCCGGCATCGCACTCACCAGTCTGTATACCGAAAACGGGTGGCTGGGGCGCTATCTCACGCCGCTGGGAATCAAGGTGGCCTTTACGCCGCTTGGGGTGGTGGTCGCGCTGACGTTTATCGGGCTCCCGTTCGTTGTGCGCAGCGTGCAGCCAGTGCTCAGGGACGCCGATCGCGAGCTCGAAGAAGCCGCCTCCAGCCTGGGCGCGAACCGCTGGCAGGTGTTCAGCCGGGTGATATTCCCGCTGTTGCGTCCCGCGCTCCTGACCGGATTCGCGCTGGCGTTTGCCCGCGCGCTGGGAGAATACGGATCGGTCATCTTCATCTCCGGCAACCTGCCCATGCACACTCAGATCACGCCGCTGCTGATTGTGAACAAGCTGGAAGAATACGACTACGCGGGCGCGACGGCTATCGCGGTGGTCATGCTGCTGGCTTCGTTTGTCCTGCTGCTCGGAATCAACATCGTGCAGAAGAAGACGCAATCCTTTCAGGAGTCGGCCTGATCATGGCGACTGCGCTCACTTCCGTGGATGCGCCGGTAGTTTCCGTTCCCCGCACCGTTCAGACGGAT